>NZ_JASATN010000017.1:0-128681 GCF_038440355.1 Dyadobacter sp. OTU695
TACGGAGGTGGTTGCTGATGGCGGTTACCACACCTATGCATTGAAATAACGGTCAGGCCAGTCACCGCTTCAAGATCGCATAGTAGTTGTACTATTGATTGAATGATGACGTAGTTAAAGAAACTATTTTCTCTAAATCAGCTAGCATTTCGTTCGGCATTTGTTCGGTTGCGGGCACAAAAGCTCCCTAGCTTTCGCTAAGGAGCTTTTTTCATTTAAATCCTTGAAAAACTGCAATTGTCGAAAGTCCGTTTCGACAATTGCAGCAAGTGTTTTTGGTTCGGCTCCTATGAAGTTACAGACAGTCAAAGCTTGGTGACTTATTTGTCCCGGACTGCTATCTTTAATGCCGAATCTTTTGATTCCAACCTTCCGTCTTTCTGTGTTATCAAAATGAAATTGCATTGAAATACATTCTACTTACCTTTCTGTGCCTATGCCTGGCCCTTTCTGCGCATGCGCAAATACCCGTCGACTTTCAGTTCTGTACCGGCACTGGTGAGCTTTGCGTAACCCCCAGCGACTCAACCTATGAACTTTGTCTTAACCTTAAACCTGGCTTTTGTGACACGAAAGAATATGAAATCAGGTGGGGCGACGGCAAAACGGAGCGCATCACGCTGACCGCCGAAAAGAAAGCCACACATGTTTATGACCTTAGACAATTCGCCAAGAATTGTAGTGATGCCGAAATTGAATACAACTTCAACATTCGCGCCGTAAGCTGCGGAAATGATAACAAGGGTTATTTGCTGATATTTAAGAAAAGGCCGGAGGCCAGGCCGGTGATCGACGCCGCTTGCGCAGGCGCTGCCGTGACGATCAGGAACGAAAGCTGCCCCACTTACGATGTCGACTTTCTATGGGAATTCAGCGACGGCAGAACAAGCACTGACACCTACCCGTATCTTACTTTTACAGACCCGGCAAAAACCTATAAGGTCAAATTGACAGCCACTTCCAAAGTTTGTGGTTCCAGTACCGCGGAGACTGAGTTTAAACTCGCCAAACCACCTGTTGCGGACTTTAAAGTTTCGGGCGTGTCGATAATTGAAAAAGACACGGTGGTGTGCCTATCCGGCGGCGGGGTTATCGACCTCGACGGGAGTATCTCACAGGATGAGTCTGGCTACGCTTGGGACATTGATGGGGGAAAGTACAGTTTTCAGGGCAATACTAGTATCAACGGTGCGGCCATCAAGATCAAACTGGAAGAGGCCAAAGAGTATACGATTACGCTAACCGTAAACAACAGTTGCGGCAACAGGAAGATCACCCGAAAATACAAGGTAATTAGTACCACAGCGCCGTCCATTACCCCGCAGCCGGATGTCTGCGAAGAAATAGCCTACAGAGTTACTAATCCTATCCCTGGGGCAGTTTATACAATGAATGGCACCTCATTCCCGGCCGGGCAGGAGATTTCTGTGAAATTTGCGTCCGTGCCTTATATTGTCGTCGCCAAAGTCCAGAATGCCTGTGGTACGCAAACGGCAAGTGATACATTCAACGTTTCACCGGCCCAACCTGTAAAAATTGTGTCCATTCCCAAGGATACCCTCGTCTGTACAAGTTCCGGGCGCATTTTGCTTACCGCCAATCTACCGGGCGGTGAATGGAGCGGAGAGGCCCTTGAAACCGTTAACGGACAGAATTTCTTTGTCCCCAAAACTCCCGGTACTTTCAATATCACCTACACCCGCGGCACAGGTAAATGCGTGATGACCACATCTGTGAAGGTGTCTGTTGAAGGTATTCAGGCCACCGCTGATAACAAGTCCATATGCGAAGGCACAGCCTGGATCAAACTTTCAGGAACCCCGGCAGGCGGCCAATGGGCAACGGCTTCCTGTTCGGGTTGCATCAAAGGAGACACCCTGTTTACCACAGGATTATCCGGCAATGAGTTTGACATACGGTACAGCGTCGCAAGCAAGACCGGTTGCAAGGCAGAAGCGCAGGCAAAGGTAACTATTGGTAGCCCCAAAGCGGACTTTTCAATTCAGGATGGCTGCGCTGGACAGGCCTTTAACCCGGTCAATACGTCGTCGCGCGCGGAAGCGTATGTGTGGCTGGTCAATCATGTAGTCGTTGCCAACGAGGCGAATCCAGGATTGCAATTGTCTCCCGGTAAACAAACCATAACCCTTATCGCACGCGCAGGTACTTGTGCCGACACGCTTACACGGGAAGTTACGATTACGCGTCCGCCTGCGAAAATCAGTTTTATACCAAACGTAACAGCCGGCTGCGCTCCTTTAAAGGTGTCCTTCAAGGTAAATGGCGATGCCGAGCCTGGCATCGAATATGTTTGGAAAGTAAATGGCCAGACTGTTTTTAAAGGATTCCAGCTTCCAGGCAGCGTATTTGATAATACGAGCAGAAAAGATTCCGTATATGAAATCAGCGTAGCGGCTGACAATGCCTGCGGGGAGCAGACCGATGTTAAAGAGGTCACCGTCCGGCCGGGCACGCGTGCCGAGATCGGCGTCGATTCCACAATGCTCAGGTGCACCCCCGCTTCTCTCCTATTTTCCAATCGGTCCACGGGCCACGACAAAAAAACGTCGGTGTGGTCGTTTGGCGATGGCACCACGTTGCCATCCGCCGCCGATACACTGTCTCACCAATTTTCGGCGAAAGACAGCGCCAGCACATACATAGTCAGGTTGAAGGTCTCCGGCGAATGCGGAGCGGACAATGACTCGGTGGCCATTCGTGTATACCCTAGCACGGTGAAAGCATTGTATACCATTTCCAAATCGGAAGTATGCCCGGGTGAAGTTGTGCAATTCAAGGACGCTTCGGTTCCCAAGCCTGTCCGCTGGTTATGGCGGTTTGGCGATGGAACCATTGCCACCACCGCTAATCCGACGCACGCATTTTCCAAAAGCAAAAGCGAGTACAAAGTGACGCTTATAGCCTACACGGATTGCGGCTCCGACTCTACTCAATTGACTATCAGAACGAGCGAATCACCCGCCGGAACCTTTGAAAATCCCTCCCTGGCTTGCAATAATTCCTCCGTCAAGTTTGTCAACCAGTCGCCTCCTGAATTAGGGTTTGTGTGGGATTTCGGAGATGGGAGCCCGCTTGATTCGCTCAGCCATTCCCCCGAACATCTTTATCCGGGTGAAGGAACCTACCAGGTGACTTTGAGCCTATTCCGAAACACACAGGCTTGCAAGGTGGTCGCTAAAAAAGCTGCGGTAACCATCGTTTCCCCTGCCAAAGCCGATTTTGGCTTCGTCGGCGACTCACTGTTCTGCGCACCCGGCCCGGTAGTCTTGCTCAATCATTCCGAACCTGCTGACCGATACTTATGGTATTTCAGCGATGGCCGGACTGCCGAAGCGAGAGTGCCTGCCCTTCCCTTCGAACCCGGCATATACGATGTAAAACTGGTGACGATAAAGGGCGGGGTCTGCATGGATTCAACCGAACGCGCGGCGGCATTTGTAGTACGGGAATGCCAGGTGGATGTCCCTCAGGCATTTACCCCTAACGGCGACGGCATCGGCGACCGCTATACATTGTTCGGGGCGGGGATCAGCAGGATCGGTCTTCTGCGGATCCGCAATCGCTGGGGAGAAATTGTCTTTGAAATGAAAGATGTCCAACCTGGCAGCCAGCAAGCGGGCGAATCCTGGGACGGGACTTTCGGTGGCAAGGCGATGCCCGCAGATATGTACGTTTACGAAGCCGACGTGCTCTATGTTGACCAAAAAAAATCCGGAAAACTACGGGGGAACATTTACCTGGCCCGCTAACATTTATGAAAAGAATTCTGCTTTTTCCCGCCGTGATTTGTTTCCTGTGTAGTTCGGTCCGGGCACAGTCACCACAATTTTCACAATTTTACGCAAACCCCATTTACGCCAATCCTGCACTTGCCGGAGATGCGGGAACTCCCCGCCTGATCGCCAACTATCGTAATCAATGGGCAACCGTGGGCACGGCATTTCAAACTGCCGCATTCTCGTTCGACACTTATGCCGAAGACCAGCAAATTGGCCTGGGAGTCCAGGTGCTTCACGACCAACGCGGCAATGCGCTGAAAAGTGATCAGCTCTCCAGCCAGTTATCGAAATTGGTGTACCTCGACGGCCAGAAGGAGCTTCGGCTGATCGGCGGCGTACAGGCTGCGTGGGCATTGAACCGGTGGAACGGGACCGACCTTACCTATGTCTCCGATTTTCTGGGCAGCCCGGACCCACTTTCCGGAAGTGCCATCCAACAAAACCGGTTTACCCTATCGGTCGGCGGCATTCTTGAATACGTGCCCAGGCATGAAGACTACGCATCTTACTGGATCAGCGGTGCCTGGCACAATATGGGCGTCAATAGTCCTGTCAGCATCGACCATCAACGGATCAACGTTCAGCTCGGCTCCAAAATCCCCATTGGCATTCCGGCTTTGTTTGGCAATAATCTTGGCAGTGACCTGAGCCGGGAAAGCGCGCTGAACTTGGGCATACAGGTAAGAAAGCAAGGAAGCTCGCGACAACTGGATGCTGGCTTTAACCTGATATTTTCACCACTGGTCGCGGGCATGTGGTACCGTGGGATGATCTGGGGCAACACCCGCCGCGACGCACTGACTGGGACCGCCGGATGGGCATATGGCAATATGCTTATCCAGGCCAGTTACGACCTTTCCGTGTCATCCCTCGGCCCGGATACCGGGTCTTTTGAAATATCAATCTGGTATGGCGTCGATGCACTGTTCCGTTTCGCCGGTAAAAGAACGACTGATCGCAGGGCACGTAAGTGCCTTCGTTACTAATGCAAGACGACCTACGATCAACAGGAGTAAACTTTTCATTAAGAAGTCTGCCCCTTACAGGGAGTCGGAGCTGAGCAGTGAATTCGGTATTTACATTACCCGGCCGGTGAACGCGACGATCAGCGGAAGCACCGTTATCAACAGCGGTGGGGAAACACTATTGTTTGTGCAGACCGACAACACCGTCCCTGAAACGGTCAGCTATCAACTTTCAGACGGCAAAAAAGGTACTTTTTTCGGCGGTTCCGGAAATGAGTTCATTAGCGTAAAGCCTGAACAAACGACTACTTATACTTTTACATCCGTATCCAATAGCTGTGGCGTCGGGAAATGGTCGGGCAGCGCGACGGTGGAAGTAAATCCGCCCAGCGAGCGTACCGTGAACGTAACAAGCTTTGGCTCTCCCACTTTTGGTTTTTGCGTGGGCGATTCGATTCTTGTCTACTTCGAGCAAATCGGCTTATTCACACCGGGCAATGTGCTGACCGTTCAGCTTTCGGACTCTACTGGAAGGACATTCAAATCGATCCCAACTGCCGGAAAAGCTTCTCTATTGCGCGCAATGCTCCCGCTCGATCTTTCGGCAGGCAAACAATACCGCATTCGCGTGGTGGCTTCCGATGCGGGTACTGCCAGTGGTGCTTACCGGTCGGCATTGTTTACCGGACAAAAAGCTACTGCCAAATTTGCGTCCGACTTTGCTGCTTATAAGGAGGGCAGCGATCCGGCAGCTGTCGTGCTGTTATCGGGAAGCGGCCCGTGGCAATACGAAATTGGCCTGGGCAACGACAAGCAAACCATGTATACTGCCAGCGCCGTCGATTCCGTGATACTTTGGCAGGCCTTACCCGGCCAGGTTTACAAGCTGCTGACTGTGTATGGCCAATGCGGTCTCGGGAATGTATTGGCTCCTTCTACGGTGATGGTATCGCTCATTACGGCGGAACCCGGAGCTGTGAATGCGCGTGTAATTGTAGCGCCAAATCCGGCCAGAGAGTATTTGCAAATCACCTTTGAAACCGCGCGTCCCAGAAATGTCACGTTGTACGACAGCCGGGGGATTTCAGTTTGGCAAGGGAAGTTTCAAAGGCAAGAAGAAAGTCTCAGCATCGCCAAGTTTGTTCCGGGCGTGTACCTATTACGGATTGAAGAATCGGGTAAAGAACGTGTTTACCGGGTTGTCAAGCATTGATCGGTATCGTTCATTTATCGATCCAGACTTCGAATTGGCCAATCGGTACCTTGTCGTTGGCCAGGTAGCGGATCGGGACCCTGGCCAGGATCGCCTTTCTGCCAAGAATTTCGTCTAGCTGACTTTTCAGGGTTTCAGCAGTCTGACTTTCATTTGGATGAAAGTATTTAACCGCGTTGCCAAACCTGACTGAATTCCCGATATGCTGGATGGAAGGGACGATCGCGCCTTTTTCGAGCAGCGCTGCTTTCAGTGTATCCGAAACCTGGCTACCCTTGCGATCGTGAATGTAAACGATCAGACCAAGAAAGGGTTTGGGCGGCTCGGCTACCACAACGGGTACGGCAATCTCATGACCTGCCGAAATATGCGGCCTGGATGGTTTGATGTCTTTCTTAGGTTTCTCCGGCTCCTTGGTGATCAGCGAAACCCGCCAGGTGTTCAGTTGTTTATTAAGATCCTGAATGCTGTCGTTCATTATTTGAAGCCTGTCTTCGGAAACTTTAAGTTGTTTGTTCGCATGCTTCACCTGGATCACCAGGACAATGGTCGAGATAATGAAAACGACGGCCAATGCCAGCGCCAGTACGCTTTGCTTTTTAAGGGAGGTAATTTCCTGGCTCAGGCGGCTTTGCGCGTGTTCAAATTCTGGGAGAGTGCTCATAGGGTCTGGAGAGGATTACAAGAGTCGGAGTTTTTTGCGCATGGAATCATCTACCAGCTCGGGGTTTAATTCGGCTGTTACGTAACGCTGCTGGTTTTTAAAACCAAAGATTCCAACACAGCAGGAAGCAACACCGATGCCGGCCACCTTGATGTCGTCTTGAAAGAAAATCCCGTATGCGATAATGGCCAACCCAAGCGCGAAGAGCAGTGCCGAAAGCCATATTTGTCCACGGTCCCAGAATGAGCCGCCTGATATCAATTCTTTCCGTCCCGGTGTGATGACGCCTATTTTCCACCAGTCCTTGCTGTCAAGTTCCGAAAAACCTTCCCTGACAAACAACTCCCACCGGTCCTTATCGTCGCTGCTTTCCTTGACAATTCCACGCCAGCTGTTCAATGCCGTCGAAGTTTCCGGCGCGATTCGTCCGTCCTTGATCATGGTGTTGACCGCGTGTTCAAATGCCTCCCGGATGGTGTAATCAGTGGAAGAGACGGCTTCATAAAAGTTTTTCGAGAAGTCTTTGGCAACGCCGTCATTGACCTTTCCCCGGGTAGCGATCACGGCCTTTATGTTTTTCTCAAACAGGAGGTTAACCTGATCGTGCGTCGCGCAGCCGTTCAAAAAGACGACTTTCAGGTTTTGCGCTTCACCGAGCAATCCGGCAAGTCCTTTGGCGTAAGCGGAGCCATCTTTGAAAAGCAAGTGCTGCGAACCAGCGTGCCCACTGAAATGAAAAAGGATGATCCGATGCTTGAATGCGCGGATATCGTCGTCGATCTGCCTGGGGTCCGCTGCGCCACGCGCGGGATACAACACATTAATGCTTTTTGGTGAGGCTGTTTGCTGATACTTTTCCCACGAATCGGTGATAACGCGGTACTCGTCCTGTAAAAAATCCAGATAAGGATCGTTCGGATCACCGCTTTGCGAAAAGTAGGACAACACCACAGGCGTGTTAATAGGGCTACTGTTAGACGTACTGGCGGGCATACTCGTTACAGACTGATTTCTTCCATTATAAATATAGCTTCAATTTGTTGTATAATTCGCTTCAAATAGCTATTATCTTTCAACGAGATCACAATCCGTGACCAGGCCGTCGGAGGTCAGATAGACGAGTATATAGGTATCCGGCTGATTGGAATGATAGCCAGGGACAAACCGGGAATACGCCCAGGTTCTGCGCTGTTGTGGCCTACGGGTTTTCCCAAAATTCATACAATAGTAACATTGGTCGGGTTTATCCTTAACTAATGCATCTTATCTTGCTCGCTTCTCGACAACTCATTCACTACCCCATGAACTCAGTATTTCAAAGCCTCGATTCGACCAACAAGAGAATCATCGTAGTGGCGATTTCACTAACAGCCGTTTTGCTCGGAGCAAGTGTATTTCTTGCGACAATATCCCAATCTTTTGCGCAAAGCAAAAGTACAACCGTCAACAAACCACTTATTGGGCTAGGCTGTGATGCAAGCAGTGTCTACTATTTCGATTCGAATTACAATTTAAAACGGAAACCAAAGAGCTCAGCGGAGTGGGAGTTGGAAAAGTGAGCGTTCATAGCACCCGAATAAAATCCTACTGCGAATTCTCGCCTGAATGCGTTTGCGAACATCCCATGAAGTCCATATGCCCCATAATCGGCGCGCCCGGAGGCATGTCGAGCACCGAACCGGGTTCAAACTTGATGGGGTTCTTGCCAAACTCGTCGATTTGAGACAATGCGAACAACATATTCGCCTTTTGCTTGGGTGCTGCCGTGGCAAGCTGCCCTTTCAGCCAGTCGCTCAGTTCTCCCACTTTCAGCAACGCTTCACCACGCACATTTTCGGGTGCCTTGGAGTCGGCGGCAAGCATGAGCAGGTATTTCAGCGAAAGGTTGTTAACCAAAGTTTGCAGTTCGCCCTTGTATCCGTCCAATGGGGATGATTTCCAGGTTTTCTCAAAAAGCTTGTCGATTACCGGCATCAGCCCAGGTTGCTTGGCATCGCGTGCATTGTACTCAATCAGGCGCGCGGCGCGCTCAGGATTAAGCAGGTAGGACAGCGTGGTACCGGCCGCGGTTTCGGCAGCCGCAATGGGGTCGAATGTCGGACCTGTGTGACCTGTAAAGGTTTCCAGGCTCGCCGGGTAACCACTCGGGCGGGGCGGAATTTTGCTGATCAGCGCATCCGGCAATGCCAGCGCTTCGGGGGTGATCGTACCGAGCAGCGATTCGAGCGCGCGCCATTGTTCTTTCGGCTCGACCATCCGGGTTGTTACCTGGCCGTCGTTCTTGACAGCATGGGTAAAATAAAGCCCTCCCACCGACTTTGCCACGGCTTCAACCTGGTAACGATGGAGCAGATAAATCGGCACCAGCACTTCCTCGATCGTCGCCATCGGCTCGCCTTTTTGAATGGCTTTTTCGGAAAAATTATCGAGAACCTTCCTGCGGACCTTCATAATATTGGTCATCTGATCGATCGGATTAGCGCCGTCGTCCCACTGGTGCGACGTTGGGTGCGCATTACCACCGATGTCGGGGATATACAAAAAGCCTTGTTTGAGCGTTTCCTGCATGATTTTTTCAAGCCCCGCCTCTTCGTCGGCACCCTTCGGAAACTCGGTATAGCCCCACATCACTGCGCGCTTGTCCCAGGCGCCGATGCCTTTTGCATAAGAATCGGAAATATCGACCGTACCGTCCGCTTTCAGCGAAAATCTTGGAAACGGATAATCCATCACCGATCCACGGTCTTTCGGACTGGCGGCAAAATTGTGGTTAAAACCAAGCGTATGCCCTATTTCGTGGGCCGAAAGCTGCCTTACACGCGCCAACGCGAGCTCCTGCATGGCATTGGTGGTCTTTTTACCATCTTCATAAGGCTGCAAAAGGCCCTCGGCGATGAGGTAATCCTGGCGGTGGCGATCCGAACCGAGCGTTACAACGCCTTTGATGATTTCTCCTGTCCTGGGATCGATATACGAGGCACCAGACGAAAAGCCGCGCGGCGCACCGGTGCGGTTGATCCAGTTCACGACATTGTAGCGGATGTCCATCGGATCGGCCCCCTGCGGCAATTCTTTCACCTGAAAAGCATTCTTGAACCCGGCCGCCTCGAATGCTTCGTTCCAATATGCGCCGCCCTCGATCAATGCGGTTTTCACGGGTTCGGGAGCGCCGCGGTCGATGTAGTACACAATGGGTTCCACGGCTTCACTGGGCGCATTACCCGGGTTTTTCTTTTCCAGACGGTGCCTGCGAATGAACCGCTTGACGATGGGCTCGGTCATCGGCGCAGAAAAATCCATATAGCTGAACATCCCGAATGCGGATCTCGGATCGAAGCGCCGGGGCTTGTAGTCGCCGTCGGGCAGCTCCACAAACGATTGGTGCATATTGATCGTTACCGCGCCGGGGTCGGGCGCTAGGCTGCTGCCTCCGCCTCCAAAACGGTTCACATTCGGCGAGCCGCCGGTAAAGGTGACCATCGCTTCGAATTCTGTGTTCTTAGGAAAGTTTTTCGTGTTTTCCATGTAAACAACCGAGCGGGATTCGTCGAGCCGGTAGGTACCTCCCCCGCTGCTTGGCTGCGGCACACTGACGGGCCCGCTCACGCGCCGCACCCCTAGCCGGGCTGCGATGTTCTGGCTGTCGCGGATGATGAACGGTGTGAGATCCACGAGCAGTTTTTCACCCTCCACAGCCACCGGCGCAAAGCCCCAAATGACCGATTTTGCGAATGCATTCTCCACCGCTTTTTGCTCGTCGACATTCTGCGAAATAGCCCGGTAATTGGTTACTGGCTCCACCAGCAGTACCTTCGGGCCCACTTTTATGAATTTGGCGAGTGCCGAAGACGCTTGTCCTCGCTCGGGACCGCCATTGCCTACGCCTTCCGAAAGTGACGCGAAATAAAGAAAGTCCTTGTCGAGCTTATCCACTTCGAGCAGCACCCTTCCTGTTTTTTCATCATAATAGAAATTAAAAAAGCCTTCGTACTTCTTCATGCCTTGTGTGGCGGAGGCAATGCTCGTTGCGGGGGCCGTTGCCCCAGGCGTGGAACTACGCTGGCCGGACGCTGCGCCCTGATTTTGCGCAAAACTGAGGGTACCGGCTGCCAGTAAAACAGCCAATGCATAGAATCTCAACTTCATAGGATTCGGGTTATGGATGAATGATTTAAATACTATTTTACCTGCTCGGCCTGGAGCAGGAACACCTCCGACCGGAAATCGCCGGTTTTGTTCAGCATCAGCTTACCCCTGATCTTCACAGGCTTGTCGGTATACCCGACTTCCTTCACCATTTTGATCTCCACCATCGATGGAATATCTCCCTGCCCGCAATAAGGGCACTGGTCCATCGGCACCACCGCGAGCATAAACTCCCTGTGGTTCAGGTCGGCATTGATCGGGATCATGTAGCCAGGCAATTCGACGGTCTTGTTCTGCAACGCCTCCAGCCGGGCCGGAAACGCCGGGACCATCTTAAAATCGGCGTTCTTCTTGTAGGTACGTTGTGCGATGAGCTTCCATGTGTCGTTCATCAGCGGGATATGCGCCGGCGGCTGGGCCATACCGGCGTATCCCGACAGCAGGAAAATCAACAACAGCCATTTATTGGTAAGAATCATTTCAAACTTTCGACATGGTTTCAGAAATATCGTTCCGGTAGGCCTGGATGGCCGGCAATAGTGCGGCCACCACCCCAATTAGCAGGCCGGCACCGAACAGCCAGGCTTCTTCGGGCAAAAACACGAGGGCGTCCAGCCGCGCCTGCGGCGAGTCCTGCCAGTAACCTATCCAATGCAGTGCGCCGTGCCCCAGTACGATTCCGGCTAGTGAGCCGAATGTGGTTAGCAAAGCCCCTTCCAGCAGGATCATCGCAAAAATCACCTCACGCGATGCGCCCATCACACGCATGACCGCGAGGTCGTACACGCGTTCGCGCAGGGAATTGTAAAGGCTTACGAATACGCTTACGCCCGCCAGCAGCATCAATGCGATGGCGAACCAGCGTATCGCGTCCACGCCAACGCCGATTAATGCAAACAACCGCGCGCTTTCCTTCGCCGGAGAAGCCGCCTGCATGGTCGTAGAGCGGTTGATCATCGAGGGCATGGCCACCATCGCCATTCTCGACCGGTATTGCAGGAGCATGGAAGTGATTTCCCGTTTATCCTCCGCGCCATGCATTTCCCAGATGCTTTCCAGGCCGGTGAGCACCAGGTTATCGGCCACATTTCCTTTCCTTTTCAAAACACCGGTAATCGTATAGGGATGATCCTGGTGAACATCCTCGTCCGACGAAAGCCCATGCGAACCATAAATACGGTCGCCGGCTTTCAGGCCCTGCGCCCGCGCCACTTCCGCGCCGATAACGACTTCAAATGCCTTCGTCCAAAAATGGCCCGTCGCCAATTCCAGGCCGCGCAGGCTTACATAACCCGTATCGGTGCCCACAATGCGGAAACCTGCGTAGTTATCTCCTAATGCAAGCGGTACCGCCTTTTTCACCATCGGGTTAGCTGCCAGCAGTCGCGCCTCATTCTCGCTGATATTACCGGTTGGAAAGTCAATAAAATAAATGCTGCTCAGGATCAACTGTAACGGGCTACCCTTCGCGCCCACTACGAGGTCCACACCTGCTGCATTGTCGCGCAGCCGCTCTCCCACCTGCTTCACACCCAGAAGCAGCATGGCCAGCATTCCCGTACCGAATGCGACCAGCAGCAGGTTCAATGCAAGCGCGGTCGGGTTGGCTTTAAGATTTTTCCAACTGATCAGAAATACGTTCATGGGAAAGATCGATTATAAAATCCTTGAAAAAAGCCTCTTTAACCCGGTCGTCGTGCGTGGAAATAATCAGCGTAGCACCTTCGGAGGCCGCCAGCCCGGATAGCAGACGAATCACGGCATCGGCATTGCGGTTGTCCAGGCTGCTGGTAGGCTCATCGGCCAGCAGCAATGCCGGCCGGTTCACGAGCGCCCGTGCAATGCCCACGCGCTGCGCCTGGCCCTGGCTCAGTTGCTGCGGGTAACTGCCTCGTTTATGGTCCATATCCAATGCATTCAGCACCTCCCTGATCCTCAAAACATCCTTCCCAAACCCTGCGAAACGTTGCGCGAGTACAAGATTCTCTTCCACGGTCATGCTTCGGATCAAATGCGGTTGTTGGAAAACAATGCCAATACGCCGCCCGCGAAACCGGTCGAGCTGCTGGGCAGAAAGAGCATACAAATCCTTCATATCCAGCACCACACGCCCTTGCGAAGGCCGCAGCAATCCACCAAGTATATGCAGCAAGGTCGTTTTCCCGCTTCCCGATTCGCCCAGTAAGAGCCACTGCTCGCCGGAGCCGACGTTCCAATCCGGGAAACGTAAGGTGGCGCCATTCGCGAAGGTTTTAGTCAGGGAAGTGGTTTGCAGCATGGGGATTTGTGGGGTGTGGTCATGATTGGTCAGGTGTTGTCAGGTTTGGTCAGGTGTTGTCAGGGCTGGTTAAGTACTGTCAGATATAGTCAAGAGTAGTCAGATGTGGTCAAGTATTGTCTGCTCGCGAGGAGCCTTCTCTTATAGTCTGGTCAATTTAGACGCAGCTCCGGAGGAGCTTTCTGTTTTTAGCAATGCATTGAATCGGGAATCGCTGGCTCCGTAGGTGCCTCCTGATTCTGCGCTGCCGGTTGCGAGGCGACTCCTGACGGAGTCCGACGATTCGACGCGGATCTTTTTTGCTACAAACAGGGAGCCACTCCGTGGCTGGCCTGGCCCCTCAATGCTTATCGCCTCAGGCGGTATGTAAACAATTCCCGACGATCTTGATGACATTTGACAACGTCCGACTAAATCTGCGCCTCCTTGGCCATCTCTGCCGATACCTGACAAATACTTGACCAAAACACTACTCCTGACAATGCCTCACTAGTCTTGACTATTCTTGACAATGCCTGACTACACTTGACAAATACTTGACCACACCTGACTGCACCTGACTGCACCTGACAATGCCCGACTACTCTTTACAATACTTCACCATTCCTGACTAAAACAAACCCGTTATTTGCCCGCACTACCGCCGTCCCGCACCGTTGGATACTTAATCCCAAGCTGTTCGAGATACGTTGCATATTTGGTCGGGTCGTAATAGTATTTCTTCATTTCCGGCCGGAATTCTGACATGATCTTTTCGTTCAGATGAATGGCCGGCTTGTCGGTGGCTGAAATCAGGGCTTTGTATTTGACGTCTTTGGTCTGGACATTGTTGAAATAATCCCAGGCATACCGCAGCACTTCGGGTTTTACGAGCAGGTCGAGCAACGTCATGGCCTCCACTTTCGCGCCGGCGGTAACTCCTTTGTGGGCAATGGGCGTAGCCATAGCGATCGCATTCGCCCAGTGGTGGCCCGGAAGGCCGGGAATGTTGGCCGGATAACGCAGTACAACAGTGGGCAAATTCCAGGAAATGTCGGCAATGTCGTCGGAGCCACCACCACCGGTATTAGGCGTAGCCGAAGGTTTGGATAGCTGGCTTAATGTCGTAGCCAGTCCGTTGGTTTCAAGTGCGCCGCCTTCGGGATTTTGCATTTCCTTCTGTGCAGCTCTGGCCAGAACCTGGTCTTCCTCCGACCATTTGGGCAAACCCACCCGCTTGATATTCTCATACATCGTCTCGGCAATGGCCTGGTTGAAATGACCCGGCCAGGCGCTGCCCAGCACTTCGTAGGTCATTTTGGTTTCAGTCATCTGCGCCGCGCCCTCGGCGATGCGGATACCGTCTTTAAGCATCTGGGTGATCTTAGGGTAAGTCCGCTCGCGGAAATAATACCACACCGACGCCTTGGAAGGCACCACGTTAGGCTGGTCGCCGCCGTCTTTAATTACGTAATGCGAACGCTGAGTGGTTTCCATGTGCTCGCGGTGGAAGTTCCAGCCGATATTCATGAGCTCCACTGCATCGAGCGCGCTCTTCCCTCTCCAGGGGGCAGCACCCGCGTGAGAGGCCTGTCCTTCGAAGTTGAACTGCACCGATACCATTCCGTTATTGCCGCCGTCGCCATACGAAACCGACAGGTTGTTAGCCACATGTGTGAAAATACAGGCATCGACACCTTTGAAAAAACCATCGCGGACATAGTAGGCCTTGGTGCCCAACTGCTCCTCGGCCACACCCGGCCAAAGCATAATGGTGCCAGGTATTTTTTCACGTTCCATGATCTTTTTCAATGCAAGCACCGCGGTGATGTTAAGCGGCTGACCCGAATTATGCCCTTCCCCATGACCAGGTGCACCTTCAATAATGGGATCATGGTAAGCTACGCCCGGTTTTTGGGACGCTTTTGGAATACAGTCAATATCACTACCTACGGCAATTACCGGCTTTCCCGAGCCCCATTTGGCCGTCCAGGCGGTAGGAATACCGGCAATGCCCTGCTCGATGGTAAAGCCATTTTTCTTTAAAATATCGGTCAGGTACTTTGAAGTTTCGACCTCCTGGAAACCCAACTCGCCAAAGCTGAATACCATGTCGACCATTTCCTGGGTAAACTTCTTCTGGCTGTCGATCTCTTTGGCCATTTCCGTTTTCAGCGCATCGATTTTAGCGGGGTTCATTTTTACCTGCGCCAACGAGTCCGCCGGTAAAGCCAGCATTGCACTTGCTGCGCAACCCATTCCCCAATGCCTCATTCTCCGGAACCAACCATCTGTTTGTAAAAGCATGTCTGGAAGCATTTAAGTGAAAACCTATTTCCCTGTACCTGAACTTTTTTCCTCTCTGACCGTGGGGTATTTAATCCCTAACTGTTCGAGATAGGTCGGATATTTGGCAGGGTCATAATAATATTTTTTCATCTCCGGCCGGAACTCCTCCATGATCTTCTTATTGAGATGGACAGCCGGCTTATCGGTTTTAGAAATAAGGGCCGTGTACTTGGTGTCCTTGGTCTGCACTTCGTTGAAATACTTCCAGGCATTGGTCAGGATCTCGGGTTTTACAAACAGGTCCAGCAACGTCATCGCCTCCGCTTTCGCACCCGCGGTCACGCCTTTGTGCGCGATGGGTGTCGCCATGGCAATGGCGTTGGCCCAATGATGACCTGGTAATCCCGGAATATTGGCAGGATAACCCAGGACAATTGTCGGCAAATTCCAGGAAATATCGGCAATATCATCCGACCCTCCCCCGCCTGCCGACGCCGTCGCCATCGGTTTTCTCAATTGGCTTAATGAAGTGCTCAAACCGTCGTTGGCACGCTCGCCTCCGAAACCTATGGCAGGACTATCAACCTCTTTCTGCAATGCGCGGGCTAGCTTCTGATCTTCCTCGCTCCATTGCGGCAGGCCAACGCTCTTGATATTTTCGTACATCGTCTCGGCAATGGGCTGATTCATATGTCCCGGCCACGCGCTGCCCAGCACTTCGTAGGTCATTTTGGTTTCGGTCATTTTGGCGGCGGCTTCTGCAATGCGGATTCCGTCTTTATACATCTGCGTGATCTTCGGATAGCTGCGCTCGCGGAAATAATACCAAACCGAAGCCTTGGAAGGCACCACATTGGGCTGATCGCCACCATCGGTGATCACATAGTGCGAGCGCTGGGTCGTTTCCATGTGCTCCCGGTGGTAATTCCAGCCGATATTCATCAGCTCCACGGCATCCAATGCGCTCTTCCCGCGCCAAGGTGCCCCGCCTGCGTGGGAGGCCTGCCCTTCGAAATCGAAGCGGACCGAGATCATGCCATTGCCTCCGGTGTCACCATAGGAAGTGCCCAGGTTGCTGCTAACATGTGTGAAAATGCAGGCATCCACGTCTTTAAAATAGCCGTCACGGACGAAATAGGCCTTAGTAGCGAGCTGCTCCTCGGCTACACCCGGCCAGAGCATAATGGTACCCGGTATCTTTTCGCGTTCCATGATCTTTTTCAATGCCAATACGGCTGTCACATTCAACGGCTGACCGGAATTGTGGCCTTCGCCATGTCCCGGTGCACCTTCGATGATAGGGTCGTGATAAGCTACGCCCGGCTTCTGCGAAGCTTTTGGAATACAATCTATATCACTCCCCACCGCGATTACCGGCTTGCCCGAACCCCATTTAGCCGTCCAGGCAGTAGGAATACCCGAAATACCCTGTTCGACAGTGAATCCGTTCTTTTTGAGAATATCCGTCAGGTATTTCGAAGTCTCGACTTCCTGAAAACCCAGTTCTCCGAAGCTGAATATCATGTCCACCATTTCCTGGGTGAATTTCTTCTGACCGTCAATGTCCTTGGCCAGTTCGGTTTTAAGGGCGTCGATTTTGGCGGGAGTGAGTTTTACCTGCGCGCCTGCGAGGCTGGGGAGCAGCATGATGGCTGCGAGGTAGCTGAGTATTTTTGCAGATTTATTCATAGGATTTTCGGTTAGAGTACCGGGGCTTCGACTGCGCTCAGCCTGACAGTGCTTGTGTCAGGCTGAGCGCAGTCGAAGCCCGGTACTAGATCAGTTTATTAGTTGACAATTCCGCATTCGGGATCGGGAAGATGTATTCGGGCTGCGAGGGTGAAATGGCCGGCGCCGAAAGCCCGCCGCTGCCTTTGGCCGGGATCGTGAGCAGGTTACGCAGAAGATCGTTTGAGCGCAGGCCTTCTCCCAGGAACTCGATGCGCCGTTCGGTCCAGATCGTTTTTACCAATGCCTCCGCCGTGGCAATGTCAGCCGCCGGGAAAGCGTAAGTAGCATCCGAGCGGAGCCGCACGGCTTTCAGCAGGTCCACCGATTTGGCCAGATCACCAGTCTTGGCAAGGGCTTCGGCATAGTTCAGCAGCACTTCGGAATAGCGGAGCAGCGGCACGTAGTCGGTGGTCGGGTTGGTCTGATTGTATTTTTTCAAATACGTAAGCCCACCCGCTACTCTCGTAAATGCAGTTTTCCGGACGTCGGTAGCCGGCCAGGTGGGCTCTCCGAGGATCCCCGTCGGGTTCAGGTTATATTCCAGATTGAGATTATACTCATAGGCCAAAGAATTCTGGCCACTTACCAGGTTCAGGGGGGTCATCGGCATCGAGAAGATCGATTCGGCGGTGGTATAATCCGTAAAAAACACGGTGGTAATGTTGGGTTGCAGCTGGTGTTTCACGCCAGATGGAGCGCTGAACGGCATCGCATCCGAGACGATCTTCTTCGCTTCGGCAACCGTTTTGGCATAATCGCCCATCGTCAGGTACACCCTGGTTTTCATGGCAATAGCCGTATTCTTATGAGCGCGGGTCGTGTTCAGCAAAGCAGTTGAATAGCTGGCAGGCAACCCGGCCTCTGCATCGTCGAGGTCTTTCAGGATTTGCGCATACACTTCCGCCACCGTGCTGCGTGCAAGGTCGTTGTTGGCCGGCGTACTCTCGCCCTGCAAGCGCAAAGGAATGCCCGGCGAGGCGCCTTTATCCTTCACGTAAGGCTGTGCATAGCGGATAATCAGCCCGAAATAACAGAATGCCCGGACAAATTTCGCCTCCGCGACATACTGCGCTGCCGTGGCTGCATCCACGACGTCGGGATGCTTCGGCAGGCCATCGATCAGCAGGTTCGCCGAATTAATGGCAGTATAGGAAGTTCCCCAGGCCGAAGAGGCGTCGTTGGAGCCGGAGGTCACGGTGTGGCTCCAAGCATCGTAGCCGGTAAAGACATTCTGCGTACGGTTGATAAACTCCTCGCCGCGGATATCTGCCAGCATCAGGTAACGGCCGCCGTAAAGGTTAGGGTCTTTCATTGCACCGTACAAACCATTCACCTGCCCCAGTACGCGGGCCGGCGTGTCGAAAATGTAGGCATCCTGCAAGGCGATGTTCGGGACCGGATTGAGCAGCTCCTTTTCATCGCACGAGGTCATCAGGGCCGTCATAGGCAATGCCAAGCAGGCCAGCCGGAACAGCAGGGTATTCACAGGCTTCATAGGAGTGTTTTTGAGAATATTTTTCATGATCAGAAACCCAGGTTTAAACCAAATGTGAATGTGCGGCCTTGCGGAATGGAGTTTTTCTCAACCCCGGGCGTCGTATTGGAATTTCCATTGACCGAAATCTCGGGATCGGTACCGGTGTATTTGGTCAGGATAAACGCATTGAAAACCTGCGCATACAGCCGCACCGAGCTCAGCCCCAGCTTGCTCAGGATCGGGCCCGGAACCCGATAACCCAGCGAAACCGACTGTAACCGCAGAAAATCGCCTTTCTCGGCATTCTCCGATATCGGCCACGACGAGCCGTTCGAAAGCAGATCGCCATAGACGACGCGTGGAATGTCGGTTACCTGCCCCGGCGTGGTCCAGCGATCGAGCACTTCGGTCGTGTTGTTCCAGAAGCGCTGGTCGCGCCAGGTAGCCTTTGTACCATTCATGACCAGGTTCCCTCCCGAGTAGGTGAAGTTTACGCCCAGGTCCCATTGGCCGTATTTAACATTATTGATAAAACCACCATAATAGGTCGGCAGGGCATTGCCGAGTAAATAGTAATCCCCCACCGCGATGGCAGGTGCGGGAGAGCCGTCCAGATACGTCCAGCGGCTGCCTCCCGCAGGCACCACGTGGCTGTACTGCACACGTTCGCCCGCCTTGTTGATGAAGATGCGCTGGCCATTTTCGGGATTCACACCATCCGTTTTGGCCCCATACAAGCTCCCTACCGAGTAGCCAACGCGGGTAATGTTGGTCGCCTCCGCTGCCGTGGATGTGGTACCCACCAGCTCGGTTCCCTGCCCATAAAGTTCGGTGACCTTGTTTTTATTATGCGTGAAGTTCAGACTTGCATTCCAGCTCAGCTTTCCTCTGCGGATAATGTTCGCATTCACGCCAAGCTCGATGCCGTGGTTGTACATCGATCCGATGTTCATAAATATCGCGCCGCCCGGGATTCCCTTCGAAGGAGACTGCGGCACATTGAGGATCAAGCCATTAACGCTATTGGCATAGTAAGTAGCTTCAAGGGTAATGCGATCGTTCAGGAAGCTCACGTCGGCGCCTACGTTCGTCTGATTGCTCGTTTCCCAGCCCAGATCGGGGTTGCCCCCCTGGCTGAAATTCCAGGTCGGCACGGCTGCATAGAGATTCGATTCATACAGTGCGAGCGAACCGTATGCGCTCACGCCCGAGTTGCCCACGCGTCCCCAGCTTGCGCGCAGCTTCACGCTGCTCATAATATCGGCCAGTTTTGAATTCTTATAAAATTCTTCCTCGGAAATGCTCCATCCGCCTGACACCCCACCGAAATTTCCGTACTTCTTCCCGCTGCCGAGTGCTGAGTTGCCGTCGCGGCGGTAGTTGAGGGTGAAAAAGTATTTTTTGCCAAAATCATAGGTAAACCGGGAAAATACAGAGACTAATGCACTTTCTGTCAGCACATTCGCGGTCGGCGAGATTTGACCGTAACTTCCCTGAAACTCGTCAAAAAAGGGATCCGAGAGCTGCGTACGGGTCGCTCCCCAGCCTGATGTTCCAAACTTTTGAACGTCATAACCAGCAAGCAACGAAATGTTATGTTTGGTTGCGATCGTAGTCTGGTAGTTCAATGTGTTTGTCCAGTTCCAGTTGCTGATCAGCCTGCTGCTGTTGGTGGCGCTGCCGTTGGAAGAGTTTCCCGGACCGTGAACGGGACTGTTGAAACTTACATTCTCGACTTTCAGCCGGTCCATCGCGTAGCTCATTTTGTATTGCAGACCTTTGAACAACTTTACAGTTGTCCCGAAGTTGGCGATAATACGGTCGTTTTCGGAGGTGTACTTATTCAGGTCCAGCAATGGTACGGGGTTGTAAAAATTGCTCGCCACTTTATTGTTGCCCATTCCCAGCGTGTTGGAGGAGCTCAGGTTGTAAGAGCCATCGGGGTTCACCGCGTACACATTCGGTGCCGAAAGCCAGGCCAGCCGCGCAGATCCCACCAACCCGAAAGCATTACCGCTGAGCGAACCCGTGTTGGGCGATGCATTCAGGCTGGTATTGTAGTTGATATT
This sequence comes from Dyadobacter sp. OTU695, assembly GCF_038440355.1. Lineage (NCBI taxonomy): Bacteria > Pseudomonadati > Bacteroidota > Cytophagia > Cytophagales > Spirosomataceae > Dyadobacter > Dyadobacter sp. OTU695. The sequence continues at coordinate 20,612 of NZ_JASATN010000017.1, forward strand.
TCCGGAAAACGACAGCCACTGGTTCAGCTTGTGATCGATATTGAAACGGGCTGCTTTGCGGGTAAACTGGTTGGTTTTCAGAATCCCTTTCTGGTTGCTGTAATTAGTGGAAAAGTAATATTTCGTCGATTCCGAACCCCCGGAAACACTGATGCTGTGGTTTTGGGAAACGCCGGTCTGATACACTTTGTCGTACCAGTTGGTATTCACAATAGAGCCGTCTTCCTGTATAATAGGAAAGAAAAGCGCCGACGCTACGGCATCGTTGTTCGCATTGCCGCCCAGAATCTTGGCATTCATCACACCCTCATTTTTAATATCCATAAATTGCTGCGCGTCCAGCATTTTTGGAAGACGGGTCGCTTTGGTCATACCTGTCCAGCCTTCGTAGGTCACCTTCGCCTTGCCAGTTTTACCGCTTTTGGTGGTGATCAGGAGCACGCCCGCTGCTGCGCGCGAACCGTAAATGGAAGTCGATGCGGCATCTTTCAGCACGTCAATCGATTCGATATCAGCCGGGTTAATGTCGCCCAGCGGGTTGTTGGCCACCGTGGTATTGGCAGCAACATCCCCGGTGTTAATTGGAATGCCATCCACCACTACCAATGGGAACGAGCTGAGCGAGATCGAGTTGACACCCCTGATACGGATCACGGGAGGGTTGTTCAGCACGCCGTTCGGCTGACCGATGCTCACGCCAGTAGCGCGACCGGCCAACCCCTGATCGAAACTTTGTACCGGCATATCTTTCAATTTATCTCCCGAAACCCGCGCCGCAGAACCCGTAAATTCCTCCTTGGATTGCGTGCCATAACCTACCACCATCAGTTCACTGAGCTGCTTGGTACTGCTTGCCAGCTTAATGCTGATCGCCGACTGCCCGCCAACAGCCACCTCCTGCGCCACGTAGCCTACGTACGAGAACACAAGAACAGGGGCACCCGAGTCGGATACTTTGATGATGTATTTACCATTCATATCGGTGATGGTACCGGTTGAAGTACCCTTTACGAGCACGGCAACACCCGGCAATGCCTCGCCATTTTCGTTATCTGTCACCACACCGGATATTTCGCGGTCGGCCGGACGGACCAGCGATGCGAGCAGGATTTCTGTTTTCTGGATCTGCCCGGTTGTTCTGGACTCTTTTTCAACGATGACCACTGTACCCCTTTGCTCGCGGTAATCCAGCCGTGTCGGGCCCAGCAGTTCGTCGAGCACCTGGTCTACGGGCTTACGGTTTACGTCGATATTGACCCGGTAGGGCGCCACGAGTTCTTCATTATATACAAATTTAAAGCCGGTCTTTTTCTTGATCAGGTTGAATGCCTCTTTCAGGCTCCTGTCGTGAAGCGTAAGGTCGATCGTCACTTCCTGAAGGCTCTGTTTAACCTCACTTCCCGCTTGGGCGGAAGGTATTGTCAGCAGTAGCACGAAAAGCAGGAAAAACGCGGTCAGGCGTGTCCATTTGTGTATGGACAGTAAACTTCTGGTACAATTTTTCATACCTTTGAATGAGTTGGGGTTAATCGTGAAACATTAATTCCAGCTTCCGGATAGCAAGATCAGTCAGTGATTGGCGTTACGTTCTGATTTTCACTATCATTCTTCCGGCGGGCTTCGGCTTGCCGGATTTTTTGCGTTAAAAGGCTGTCGTTCATTACATAGGCTCCGGGTTCAAATGGGGCTTCTTTTGGTGGTAAGGGTTATCTGGTTGTTTTCAAAGCGGTATTCCAGGTTGTTGGCCAGCGATAGCAGGTCGAGTATGCGAGGGAGGGAGTCGGTTGAAGCAAATTCGGCAGACATATGGTATTGGCGTATCGATTCCTCTGCCCGGATCTTTACATCGAATTTGTTTTCAAGAATAGCAATTACATTAGCGAAGCTCTCATTGTCGAACAGCAGCCTGCCCTCCTTCCATGCCACGGCATTGGCGCTATTCACATTTACCTTTCTGATCTCACGGGTCTTCATGTCGTAGTACACCTGTTCATTGGGCAAAAGTATCTTTTTGTCGGGCCCGCCGGGACCTTCCGCCTTCTGTACTTCGACCTTCCCACGAGTAACGGTAACCAATATACTTTTCAGAAAATGGTATGACCTGATATTAAATGCGGTGCCCAGCACCCGCGTCGTTGTGCCGGACGCTTCTACAAAGAAGGGTTTCAATTCATCCCTTTTGATATCGAAATATGCCTCGCCGTCGACCAGCGTCACTTTCCGCGTTTTACCCTCGAAACGGGCCGGATACTCCATTCTGCTCGATTCGTTGAGCCATACCGTCGAACCATCCGGCAGTTTCACTTCCTTTCTTTCACCCTTCACCGTGACGACAGAAACCGTGTTTCCAAATAGCCGGAAAGGATCCTGTTTCCACATAAAGAACGACAGTCCAAGTACCAGCAGCACAGAAGCCGCGATCCGCAATGTCCGGAAAACAGGCGTCCACGACCTGGTCTGCAATGGTTTCACAATCCCTGCTTCTGCTCTGCTTTCCTTGTCGAGCTCTGAGGCCAGTGCGTCATTCAGCTTACCTTCGGCCATCAAACGAAAGAAAATATCCAACTCTTCCCTGCTCAACGAATTGGCAACGTAACGTTTGACGAGTTCTTCCAGGAATCTCTTTTCTTCCATTTCTCCGGCTATTTATGATGAAGACGGGCGAGGCGGGTTTTAGGGTACCTCCTTGTTAAAAATTTTTTGTCATTTGTCGTCAAGGGTAGTCGAGTATGGGCATGGGTTGTTAGGGGTTGACAGGGGTAGTCGGGAGTGTGTACGAAAAACAATCTCCGACAACAAATTCCAAACCTAACTACAAATGACCATACCTGACAATAATAACCTGACCACATATGTCCATACCTGACCATACGTGACTACAAATAACAATACCTGACATACTTGACAAATCCCTGACTACACCTGCACAACGATCACCAAACCAACATCACATAGATAACCAGTGAGTTAAATGACAATCCGAAGCTCTTGTGTGCAGAATATTTGATGAATTTGATCGCTTTTACCATGTGTTTTTTAATGGCATTGCGGGAAATACCCAGGACTTCGGCTGCTTCCTCGTAGGAATGCTCCATTTCGCGGCAGAGGCGAAAAACTTCCCGGTCGCGCGGGGAAAGTTCGAGTAGTACTTTTTGCATATAATGCCGGTATTCTTCGGATTGCAGAGATTCCTCGACATCATTAGCATGTTGAAGGGATGCGCGAATGATCTCCTCACGCACCGAACGCTCGGTGGCAGCGCGGCGAAGAAAGTCAAGTACGCGGTTTTTCGATACTGTGAAAAGATAGGCCCGGAATGATTGCAGGTTGGGCAAAGTTTCGCGTCTCTCCCACACTTTCAAAAATATCTCCTGGCAAAGGTCCTCGGTCTGCTCAGTGGATTTAACAAATTTGAGAACGTAGCGACTTATTTCACCATGGTAGTGCCGGTATACCTCATCGAAAGCCTTGCTGTCTCCCAAAGCAATGTCTTGCAGCAGAACAGTTTCATCGAGCGTGTCCATCTTTGAGTAAATCTTTTATCCTACCAAATATCGTCTCCCTAATTTAGCCACATATTCATGAAAATTTCAAGATTTAATAAATTTACAGATCATTAATTTCGAATTTAGTTGAAATAGATTAGTATAATTATGGTTTTTATAAAATAGGTGAAATAATCTATATATACCAAAGGATCTCACGCTGGATCTGGTCCGGAATAAAAAGACCCGGTCCGGGGACCAGGTCTTGGAGTATCAACAGGCTAATCATACTGATGTCAGATAGTATGGCGGCAATCTCAGGCGTTGAGAGTCATTTCTTGGCCTGTCTGACTGCCTTAATGGGAAAGTCCCCGTACTGCGACCCTATCATTCCGGTGAGCGTGTCGCCTTTTTGCACAAAACTATATTTGAATACGCCGTTCTGGTTTTCTGTCGTGAAAGTGACTTTGTCCTGATCGACGGTTAACCCCTGCATCTCATTCTTTTCTGCGGCCTCCACATATCCGACCGTCTTATCATCCTTTTGTTCGAAAACCAAAAGTCCCGATTCATATTCAGGCGGAACGTCACTGATCAGATATTTCCAGGTACCCACCAGATCACCGGCCGTGAATGCTTTTCGCGCTGCCATCGAGAACACACCAATTGCAATAACCATCAGAAAAACGTAGCGTCTTGTTTTCATGTTCATTTGGATGTTTGAGTTTGAATGATCAGATACTTAGCCGGAAATTAAAAATAAAAATTGGGTTTGTAACCTAACTCAGACAACTCCCCTGACCTTGCAGACCAGGCTATATTTTTGACGGCTCATAATAGAGCGTTACAGCACCGCAGCCAAATGTTTTTGTCTTTAAAAGTTTTAGCGTTTTAATCTCATTGACGTTTTCAAACATGGACAACCCCTGTCCGGCTATCATAGGATGAATCGTAAGCTGGAATTCGTCAATTAAACCAAAATTCAGCAAAGCAACGATAATGCTCCGGCTGCCGACCAGAATGGTCCCACCCGGTTGTTGCCTCAGGTGCAGCACCTCTTCTTTAAGTTCCCGCCTGGCAATCGTTGCGCTTTTCCATTCCGGGTCGGTCAAAGTCCTGGAAAAAACAACCTTTGTAATGTTTTCCATCGCTACTGCGAAATCGTCCATCGTATTATCGCCCGTCGGGTTCTCTACCAGGGTTTTCCAGAACTTCATGAGCTCAAAGGTCGTCCTCCCGTACAGAATGGTGTCACCGCTGCGTATCAGCTCTTCGTAATGTTGATGTATCTGCTCGTCTGCAACACCTTTCGTGTGGTCGCAAATGCCATCAATCGTCATATTGATGGCAGCAAGTATTTTTCTCATAATTATTTGTATCTAATTGAACCCATTTGGAACCGGTGCTAAATTAGATAGATGCCCTATGAGATCGTGAGGTTATTCAGGACAAATAAAGGGGGAATTTGACCTACAATAACACTATCCTGGGCAACCATTAGTTCAAAAGGCCGTCCACCAGCGACTGCCATTGTATTTTCGAAAACGCCTTGGCGCCTACCAGACCTGTAATGGCGTTCCTGACTTTGGCGATCAGCGAATCCGACTCCGTGTTGGGTGCGATGTTGCGGTCGTAAACAGCCACGGTAACGATATTACCCTCCCGGGTGACCGTGAAAGTGCTGGTGGATTTATCATCATAAAAATGGGTGGGTTCATCATCCCCCGAACCCGGCGCGGGCACCGGACGAACGCGCAGCGCGGTACTCTGCAAATCGACCGATTCGACCCTTTTCAACTCCTCGATCACCACCCAATCGAAGCCCTCCTCAGAACCCGGGCCAGGGATGTCTATTTTTAGCAACAAACCTTCCCTTGCCTGCCCTGCTAGGGACTCTCCCTTACTATTCGTGAGCGTAAAGTAGGCAAGTACTTCGCCGGCCAGCTCATGCCAATGGTTGACGTCCAGCAACCTGTTTTCAGCCCGGCTAAAAAAAGCCATCGCCTCGGCAGCATTGTCGAATCTGCGGCTGCCCTGGGCTGTTACCGCATCGCCGCGTACCTGTGCGGGCACCACGCCTGTGTAGTTTTTATCCTCCATTTCAATAGCGTTTTTGTGAAATCCGCTCTTCGGAGGAAATAAACATGCCACATACCTTTGCCCGCCAAACCCTGGGCCGCAGGTTGCATTTGTAGAAAAATATCAACTAATAACCCGCTGATCAGCTGGTTCGGTTTTTTCAGGGTAGCAACTCGTTAAAAAGCAATCCCAGGATTGCGCATCCAGTTCGTTATTCAAACAACAAACATTTATGAAACCAGAGATCAGAAACATTCTCGGCGGAATTACCGGGGCGGTCGTGCTTAACCTGGTCCACGAAGTTGCCAAACGCGTTTCGGATAAAGCGCCGCGTATTGACCTGCTCGGTGAGGAGGCCGTTACCAAAACCGCCGAAGCCGTCGGTGTGGAAGCCCCTACCGGCGAAGTCCTGACCGCCTCCACGTTCGTAGCCGACCTCGCCAGTAATGCGGGTTATTATGCCATGATCGGTAAAGGTGACGATGATACCATCCTGCTCCGCGGTGCGGGTTATGGCCTTATGGCCGGCCTAGGGGCTATAGGTCTGGCCAAGCCGCTGGGCCTGAACGAAAGCACGGTTGCCAGAACCGGCGAAACCAAGCTTCTTACCATCACCTGGTATCTGCTGGGTGGATTGGCGGCAGCCCTGGCGATCAAGAGCCTGCGGTAGGTAGCACAACCGATCGGATTTTCCTTATATTAAAATAGCCTGTGAATGAGCGCTGATCCTCTCAACGCAAATTCACAGGCTATCATAAACGAATGTAATCTCAATTTGAGTGATTGCGGAATGCATCCATACGGTTTCAAACGTTTTGGGTTTCAAGCCACGTATGAGAAATCTTTCTCGCGCTCATCGGGAAGGCTACCGGCTTCTTTCATGAGCGAGCTTTTCAGGTTCAAAAGCTTTTCGATATGCTCGCTGCATGCACGCGCGGCGTCGCTGTCGTGATCAAGATGTGGCAAGAGTGCCTGGTATTCTTGCAGCATCATCTGCTAATGCGAGCTGATCTGGGATAGTAACCCATGCGGGTCCGGAGTCTGGTCACCTGGCTCGTCGGCGCTGCGGGTAATGCTCGACAGCTCACCGTCATCGAGAACGCTTTTAACTGATTCATATATACTCCCTACATCTTTCTTGAACAACAGCGACATCATATAGCCGTTGCTGCAAATCCTTCTCAATCTGCTGGGCAGGTCGAGTGCCATCGCAGATCTGAAGAGCGATTCCTGCCTTTTGTACATCCGCCAGATCCTGGCAATACATTTCACCATGTTCCTCGCATCACTCATAATCCTGAATTTTGTAGTGCTCGTTCCATCATTCGCTTTGCGACATCGTTAAAAAATGCGCGTTTGCGTAAAAACTGTTCCAGAAAGCGGCGCGCGGCACCACGAGCCGGACTGCCAGTGATCGCCCAGGATACATGTCACAAATACTACTCAAATCCAACTACTTAGTTAGATACAATTACTCAGGGATTGCTGACAACATTATGAAAAATTGGGGAGTGAGAGTAGCTCCCTCCGTGAGCGCTGCCGCGAAAAATACACACATCCCAATGCGATCACCGCCACGCTGCTGACCAATGCCCAAACCGCCCCAGGCCTGGCCGGTGTTTTCGGTAGCGACACGATGCCATCGCGATTAGTCACCGCAGGCTCGGCAACATACCGGCCATAACGTGGAACAGCCCGGTCGGCGAAATTAAGGGCCAAATCCATCAGTTGCTGACGCATTTCCCGGCCTGCCATGGGCTTCCCATGACCCGTCGCGACGATTTCAGGTGATAGGTCGGCAAGCGCATTAACCGATTTATCGGCCTGGTACCAATCATATGTGAAATATTTGGGCGGCCCGGAAATCACTTTCCGCTGCGTGAGTACGCTGAAAACCGATTCCTGTTTCGTTGTCACGAACGCATCACCGGCGATGAGCACCCGGTCCTGCTCACGCCAGAGGCTTATGTGTCCGGGGGCATGCCCGGGCGTATGGATGTACCTCCATTCAGGCAGGAAAGGTATGTGGCCATCGAGCGGCAGCGATTTGACGGCGTCAATCAGGTCGACAGGGTCATTAGGATACAACCCTGAAACCAGTGACAGCAGCCCGCCCCCCACACTCGAATCCGCTGGCGGATAGTCCGATCTGCCAGTCAGATAGGGCATTTCCAGCAAATGGGTATAGACTGGCACATTCCATTCACGGATGATGGCTTCCAGTGAACCGACATGATCAAAATGTCCGTGCGTCAGGACCACCGCGACGGGCGGTATACCCTCGCCGAAAATCTCCGCGGCCGCAGTTTTGATCCTGGCAAAAGTACTCTTGAGCCCCGCGTCGACGAGCACCCACGATTTGTCCGGATTGGCAATGAGGTACACATTGACCATCACGTCTTTAATTCCCCAAACCCTCTCCGTTATCTGAAAGAAAGATCCTGATTGATTAGTTTCCGTTTTCATCCTCGTTCGTTTTTGATTTTTGACCAGCTGACGGTAAAAATTGTGCCATCTGCTCATCCTGGCATGATTTATTTGCTTTCCATCCTTATAGTATCTCATTAGCCATTATCGCACCGAATGAAGACCATTTACCTTGCCGATGACGATGAAGACGACCGCATGCTGATCCGCATTGCGGTGGAACAGGTCATCAGCCATGTACAGATCATCGAGCTGGATTCGGGGGAGGACCTCATCAAATTAATTGCCGATCAACGTGTATCGGATGACCCCGCGATGATCATCATGGATATGAACATGCCCAGGTTGAGCGGCCTGGAAACGCTCGACATCCTGAAACTGAACAATGCTTCCCGCCATATTCCGGTTGTAATGCTATCGACGACCTCAAACCGCATGCTCGTGCACGAAGCCTACGCGCGCGGCGTCAATGTATTTCTCGAAAAGCCGATACATGAAGCAGATTTCATGAAGCTGGCCAGGACTGTCGATACCTGTTTCCTGAATGCCCAGTTGGGATAGGGCCGGAATGCATTTTTGAGGTTTTAAAACACCACACTTTTGGACAGCAAATACATGAGCAGCAAAGAGATCTACCTTGTTGAAGGTTCCGGCGAATTTCGTCAGCTCGCAAGGAGTGTTTTTACCAAATTCCTGCCCGACTATCGTGTCAGATTTTTCCAGGGTGCGCACGAACTGTATCAGTACATGGTCCTTCAATCGGCCGAGCAGTTCAAAGGACGACGGCCCGGCTTGATCATCATCGATCTGGAATTACCGGCTATTAATGGTTTTGATTTGCTCAAACTCGTGCGCCAGACGCCTCCTAACACCGAAACCGACTGGAAAACCATCCCCATTGTGATCCTGAGCAGTACTGCCAGGCAGGAAGACATCGACCGCTGTTACCAAGCCGGGGCAAATTCCTTTTTTGTCAAGCCGGTCGATTTTGAAGAGCTGCATACCTTCCTGGTAACCATGTGCCGCCGCTGGATCGATGGTCAGGGACAGGCCGCTACGGACATCCCCGATCAGATCCTGCATTAGTTGTGTAAACTGCGCACGTGTTCCCACCCTGACCGCAGGTAAGCGCCCTTGCGGACAATAGCCTGCAATTCTTCGTCAGTAAGATCGCGAAAAGAAGCATACGCCTGCCCTACCGCGTAAAACCATTCAGGCATAACCAGTATTTCGAGCGCATCGGCATCATTCAGCTGGGCGTCATAGTGATTGCCGGCCACAGGAACGGCCACTATCACCCGCCTGGCGCCCCGTTTGCGGCAGAGGCGCAGCACAGGCACGAGTGTGACCCCTGTGGCAATGCCGTCGTCGACAATAATGACGGTCCGCCCATGCATGTCCGGGAGCGGTTGCGATTGCTTGTACATGCTTATCCGGCGGTTCACCTCGTCCGTTTGCTCATCTATAATCTCCCCAATAGTCTCCGGTTTGAGCGACCGCCGGTACCGGGAAGCCACGTATACCGACAGGTCTTCCGCTATGGCACCGAAACCAACCTCGGGATGCCCCGGCACAGGTAGTTTTCTTGAAATAACCATATTCAGGTCAGTTTCAAGGCATTTGGCGACATAATAGGCCACTTCTACCCCTCCTCTGGCAATGCCCATCACAAGCGGATCGGCTTGTTTGTAACGTCGTGTTAAAAAACGACCCAGCTGCTCTCCCGCATCTTTCCGGTCGGCAAAAACGATATCGTTGCTTCGGTTCATGTGTTTCAGGTCTGTACAAAAAAATCCACAATAGCTTATTGCTCCTCCACTCCTTCTGCCGGCGGTGTGTGACCCGCAAAATCCTGCAATACAACTTCGCGCTCGGCCAGGTCGCGCTGCATTGCCTCTTCGACGACAAAACTTATTTTTTTCCCGAATAAGCTTTCACCGGTGTAGAAACGGCCATCATGGTAAATATTCTGATCCGAAGGCAGGTACCCGTATTCCCGGTTGTACAACCCTATAAATGAAACAAGCGCATGATACATTCGTTGCCACCACGCAAGGTCTTCTTCGGGACTTCCCATTCCGGGGACATGCGTACCCGTATACTTCTGTTTCGTAATGTGGACCCGGTAAACATACAGTTGGCCGGATTCGAGGTGAAGCATTTTAAAGCGCCCGGAAAAACCTGCGGGAACACCGTCTAATGCAACTTTCGGCGAAAAGACCAAGGTTTTCATCATGTATAACATCCTGGCATTGTGTTGGTCGGAGAGAGGTTCAGCAACCATGCTTCCCTTTCAAACCGATAAAAAGCAACTTGTATACCAGTCTGAAAATATGCTGGAACACGTTTTGCTGACAGCCTCCGATTTTTAAACCATGCAACTATGAAAAGGGAAACAAACTCGGAACCTAAATTCAAGACAAAAACATCGGCGACCGCCGAACCTGCCCTGTACGAATTGTTTCTGGATTGCCTGCGGGACATTTACTGGGCCGAAAACCATTTGGTAAAGGCATTACCCAAAATGAGCCAGGCCGCCAGCGCCAAAAAGCTGGTCAGCGCCATCGAACAACACCTTGCGCAAACCGTAGAACACGTGTCGCGGCTCGAACAAATCTTTACACTTCTCGAACAGAAAGCCATCGCTAAGAAATGCGATGCAATGGAGGGGCTTACCAAGGAAGGGGAAGGCGTGATCGAAAGTACCGATGCAGGAACTGCCACACGAGATGTGGGTATAATCCTTTCATCACAAAAAGTAGAGCATTATGAGATTGCATCCTACCTGGGCCTGATACAGCTGGCAACCACGCTGGGGCTGGAAGAAGTAGCCGGTATCCTGGCAGAAACACTTGCCGAAGAACAGGCGAGCGACGAACTGTTGGCTTCCATCGCCGAAAATGACATTGCATACCAGGCCGCACAGGAGGCTTAATTAATCATCAACAACTATGGCGAAAAGAAAAGCGCAACAAAATCCGGCGGTTGACCAGCCGGAGAACGACAAGATCAGGAGCCTGGCCCAGCATATGGAAGACTCGACAGGCGAGCTGATGAATACCAATACGGGCGTCCGCGTCAACGACGACCAGAATTCCCTTAAAGCGGGCGACCGGGGCGCCTCGTTGCTGGAAGACTTCATTCTGCGCGAAAAAATAACACATTTTGATCACGAACGTATACCCGAGCGGGTCGTACATGCCCGGGGTTCGGGTGCCCACGGGGTTTTCAAACTCTACGAGCCGCTCCCACAATATACCAAGGCGCAATTCCTCAATGATGCCTCCATCGAAACGCCGGTTTTTGTCCGGTTTTCAACCGTTGCGGGTTCAAGGGGCTCAACCGACCTCGCCCGCGACGTACGGGGATTCGCTGTCAAGTTTTATACGCAGGAAGGTAACTTCGACCTTGTCGGAAACAACATGCCGGTATTTTTTATCCAGGATGCCATCAAGTTCCCCGATCTGGTTCACGCTGTAAAACCCGAACCAGACAACGAAATCCCGCAGGCGGCTTCCGCACATGATACGTTTTGGGATTTCATATCGGTCATGCCCGAATCGGCACATATGATCATGTGGCTGATGAGCGACCGTGCCATTCCGCGCAGCTACCGTATGATGGAAGGCTTCGGCGTGCACACCTTCAGGCTGGTGAACGCCGAGGGCGTCAGCCATTTTGTAAAATTCCATTGGAAACCATTACTGGGGGTGCATTCGGTGGCCTGGGACGAGGCCCAAAATATCTCGGGGAAAGACCCTGATTTCCACCGTCGCGACCTTTGGGATGCCATCGAAAGCGGAAACTTCGCTGAGTGGGAACTGGGCTTGCAGATTGTGCCGGAAGAGGATGAATTTAAATTTGAATTCGACCTGCTGGACCCGACCAAACTTATTCCCGAGGAGCTGGTACCGGTTATCAAGATCGGGAAAATGACGCTTAACCGCAATCCCGAGAACTTCTTTGCCGAAACCGAGCAAGCGGCGTTTCATATCGGGCATGTGGTACCCGGCATCGATTTTACCAACGACCCATTGCTGCAAGGCAGGTTGTTTTCCTACACCGACACCCAGCTGATCCGCCTCGGAGGCCCTAATTTCCAGGAAATACCTATTAACAGGCCAATTGTCCCGGTGCACAACAACCAGCGCGACGGCTACATGCGGCAGACTATCAATCGCGGCAAGGTCAGCTATGGGCCTAATTCGCTGGGAGATAATTATCCGTTGCAGGCGAAAGCATCGGAAGGCGGGTTTACCTCCTACTCCGAAAAAATTGACGCGCGGAAAATAAGGGCCAGAAGCAAAAGTTTCCTGGATCATTTCAGCCAGGCAAAACTGTTTTTCAACAGCCAGTCAGACCCCGAGAAAAACCACCTCATCGACGCGCTCAGCTTTGAACTGGGGAAAGTGCAATCCAATGACGTACGCAGCAGGATGCTTGGGATCCTTTCGATGATTGATAAGGGGCTGGCTGCGGCAGTGGCATTCGCGCTCCGCCTTCCGGTTCCCGAGGACCCTGAACTACCTGTAAACCGCAGCATTCCCGCTGACGCCGACCCGGCCGATTATGACCCGGTGATCCTGGAAGGATCGCTCACGGCCTCAGCGGCGTTGAGTACGGCCAACAGCCCGAAAGACAGCATTAAAACCCGGAAAATAGCATTCCTCGCTGCTGACGGTGTAGACAGTAACTCGTTGAATACCGTTAAAGCCGCGTTGGAAGCAGAAGGTGCCATAGTAGAGGTGATCGCGCCAAGGCAGAACTTCATTTTGTCTACAACCGATGAGGAAATCCATGTACACCACAGTTTTCTGACGGCCGCGTCCGTGCTTTACGATGCGGTGTATGTGCCGGCTGGCACCAACAGCGTAGCGACTGTGGAGGCTGATGCCGACGCTGTCCATTTCCTGAACGAGGCATTCAAGCATTGCAAGGCCATTGCGGCGGACGCCGGGGCGATGCAGGTGATCGAATCGACCTATTTTGCAAGGAAAATCCCCGCTGTTTTCTCGGATGAATCGGTATTACTCGATGGGATCGTCATCAGCGACGACCCGGCCAAATTAGCCAGACAATTCGTCACGGCCATCGCGCAGCACAGGTTCTGGGAGCGGGAAAAACCAAGGAAAATTCCTGCTTAATCTCAAAAAGAAATCCCCTTGCCGCGACTTAGCCAGCGGCAGGGGATTCTTTTTATGTAAGTAAGGTGATCGCTTCCTCATTCCCCTGCTGCACGGCCAGGTCGAACGCGGACTGGCCTCTTACATCCAGCAAACCCGCATCCGCCCCACTTTCCAGCAGCAGTTTCACCATTTCGTTGCGACCAAACATCGTCGCGAACATTAACGCAGTGCCACCGTTTCCGTGCTGGCTGTTCAGGTCCGCGCCGTAGCGGATCAGCAGGGAGGCAATCTCGGGAAGTCCCTTGAAAGCTGCACCCATCAGCGCCGTGTTCCCCCCATGGTCGCCCGCGTTTACGTCCGCCCCCGATTCCAGCAGAAGCTCCGCAGCCTCAGGGCGGTTGTTATAACAAGCTATCAGCAACGGCGTATAGCCCTTTTCATCCCGGACATTTACGTCGACACCCCGGCTAAGCAGTTCGCGGATCACTTCCACGTTCCCTACGCGGGCTGCGTGTATCAATACATTCGTGTAATCTTCCATTATGAGCAGTAGATTTTGGTTCGGAGTTAACCAAAATAGTGTGCCCGGGGGACACCGCCTAATGCTGTGAAACCGCTTTCAAGCCTGCGATAGAGAGGATCAGGGTGGTTATAAAGAATACTCGCCAGAAACTAACCGGATCTTTGAATACCAGTATCCCCACAAGCACTGTACCCACTGCGCCTATTCCCGTCCAAACTGCATAAGCCGTGCCGATCGGCAACGTTTGGGTCGCTTTGAGCAGCAATACCATGCTGGCAACCAGGGAAATGACAAATCCTGTAAACCACAAATACATTTCGTTCCCGCTTGTTTCACGAACTTTTCCCAAACAAGAGGCGAATCCGACCTCGAACAGGCCGGCGACGATTAAAATAATCCAGTTCATAACACTTTGTTTTTTGATACAAAGGTCCTGCTCAGGATCCACAAAAAATTTTACAAATGATAAAAACGGGCTGCTACCTGATCTCTGCGCGTATCCTGCTTAGGCTTACCTGTGTAATTCCCAGAAAGGAGGCAATGTGGCACAATTGCACGCGTTGAAGCAAATCGGGTGCGGCAGACATTAAATCGAGATACCTTTCCTGGGCCGTTTTGAACTGCATCGAAATAAGCCGCTCCTCGGTTTTGATCAGTTCCTGCCCGATCAGCTTGCGGCCCCAGTTGGCAATGTGAATATCGCCCGCGAAAAGCCCTTCCAGGTCCTGCGCTCTCATTTGGTACAAGTCGCAGGCTTCCAGCGTTTCGATGTGCTCGTAACCCGGCTGTCCCGAAACGTAGCTTTTCATCGAAACCACCAGGTCCCCTTCTTTCCCAAACCAGAATGTGACATCCCCACGCGCACCGTCGGAATAGGCGCGGACAATACCACTGCGAATGAAATACAATGTCTTTTCCACCCTGCCCGCACGGATGAGCGTGTGACCTTTGGGGAATTGCACTTCGGTGATATATGCTTTCAAAGCCGCTCGGGACTGGGGCGGCAGCGGGTGGAAACATTCGAGGATTTCATCTATTTCCATCCTTTATTATTTTGACAGTTTCCCGACCGCCTCTTCGACCGTCGGCAGAAAGTTGATCTGCCTGCCCTTATTGCTTTCGAAAATGAAATCACGCAGGCTCTTGCTCTCGTATCGCGCAAAGTCACCGACAATGGCGAGCCGGACGCGGTATGTGGCAAACTTCTGTAGAATTTCGCCCGCTATGCCCGTTTTGAGATCGAAAAACTCCGGAGTGATGTTGGGCTCATGCAGGATCATCTCACCGTAACCCTGGTAGTACAGATCTACCATGACCTGCAATCCGTCGTCGGGTGTCTGGATCAAAACTTTATCGGAAATAACCTCGGCAATCGTGGTTTCGTTCTGTTGATGGAGTTGAATAGTCATAGCAAAAAAGCCGTTCGTTTCAATTGCGGCTGCCCGCTAAGTTAGTTAAAAAGTAAGCCACGGGGCATCAACAGCGATTGAACTTTTTCTACATTCCAAAATATTTATTCTAATCGTCTTTTTCCCGGGAAAGGATAAATAGCACAAGCGTTGGTTACAACCTGCATTGGTCTGCAACCTGATTTTTTTGCTGGTAAAGGCATCTGCCAATATACAATCGAAGGTTAATTCAGCGCTCGATGTCAGAACTATTGACTGCCCAAAATCCACTTGACGACGGACTATCTACACCCCGGCCGCTACATTAAAACTATTTTTACAAATTCCATAGAATAGTATTTTTACGGCACCGGATAGGCTAGTTTAGAAAAAATACTGGTGGTTGTTTGGCATGAGATTTATCATTAATATTCGAATTGCACCCCCCACTACTTAATTATTCATGGCCCCGGAAACTGCACACCTGCATGCTATTTCAAACGACAGTATTCCGCTCTGCCGTACGGGCGCATCGCCGTTGAAAATAAACCATGCAGCGCTGCCGGAGCAGATACAGGAATTCTTCCGCGGGCTTTTCAGCACGTCCGAATGGCCGGCGCGGTGGTACTGCGGTTCCTGGTCTGATTTTCATGGCTGGCTATACATTATTTCCGATATCCTCATCTGGACAGCCTATTTCCTGATACCCATTTTCCTCATCCGGTTCATCCGGCAAAGAAAGGACTTCCCCTTTCCGAGAACGATCTGGCTTTTCGTCGCATTCATTCTTTTTTGCGGCGCCACGCATTTGATCGACGCGCTCGTCTTCTGGTTACCTGTCTACCGCCTCAGTGCGCTGATCAGGTTCGCCACGGCCGTCATATCGCTGGCGACCGTTTATTACCTGTTTAAAATTTTCCCGAATGTACTGCTGCTCAGATCCGTGTCTGACCTGAAACGGGAAATCGACGAGCGGGCGGTTGTAGAAGAGAAGCTCGCAGAAAGTGAATTCCTGCTGACGGCGGCAGGCAATGTCGGCAAACTGGGCGGCTGGGAATACGACCCGGCGACAGATCAGTTCAGATGGACGGCCACCTCGGGTACCATCCTGGAAACCAACGAGGAAAATATCCATGATGAAACCGATCTGCTAGCCTTTTTCCCGGAGCCCTATCAGCTCATTGTCCGGGCCGCGCTGACAGAGTCGATCGAACTCGGGCGGCCCTGGGACCACGAATTGCAGCTCATCACGCCATCCGGCAACCGCAAATGGGTCCGGTTTTCCGCTACGCCGCTGCTCAATGCGACGGGCCAGGTAACCAGGATCAGAGGCATCATTATGGATATCGACCGATATAAAACCCTGGAACTCAAACTGATAAAATCCATCGATCAGATGGCACAAAAGAATAGCCAGTTGCAAAGCTTCACCCATATTTTATCTCACAACCTACGGAATCATTCGAGCAACATCGCGCTGCTTGCGGATTTTGTCGATGAATCGACCCTAACCAAGGATAATGAGGAGCTTTTCCAAAAAATCAAAACGGTATCGAAACACCTGAACGGAACGCTCGACGACCTTTCGCAGGTCATCAAGATCCGCGACAACCAATTGGAAGGTGAAAGGTTGAACATCAGAGAAATAACACAGCAGGTGCTTGGTGTGCTCGATGAAAGCCTTCACACAAGCCAGGCACAGGTTCAATTGGATTTTCAGGAAAATGAAATCGTTTTTCCCCGAATCTACCTGGAAAGCATTTTAATGAACCTGATTTCCAACGGTATCAAATACAGGAAAGAAGGCCAGCATCCGGTGATCAAACTTCGGTTCTATCGCAATGAGGCGGGCCTTAAAGTACTGGAATACAGCGACGAAGGCAAAGGCATAGACCTGTCTTTACATGCCGACAAAATCTTCGGTCTGTATAAAACTTTCCATAAACACAAAGATGCTCACGGAGTTGGTTTATTTTTGATAAAAAATCAAATAGAAGCCCAGGGCGGGAACATTCAGGTTTTCAGTAAGGTCGACGCGGGTATTACATTTAAAATTACTTTCAACGAAAATGCTTGAAATCCTCTGCGTAATTGACGACGACAAAATCTTCACTTACCTGCTAAAACGAATCATTGAAAAGGCCAAAATAACCCGGGAGATTATATTTTTCGAGAATGGCCGGGATGCACTCGATTATCTTTCCCGCAACCGTGAAGACGCTCTGAAACTCCCTCAACTGATATTGCTCGACATTAATATGCCTATTCTGGATGGCTGGCAGTTTCTGAACGAATACGAAAAATTAAAACCCGAAGTTCCCCGGCCCATATCGATTTGCATGATGAGTTCTTCAACCGACCTGGAAGACTATGACCGGGCGATGAGCTCCGGCAATGTGATGGACTACCTGCAAAAACCCGTCCATACCCCTTTGCTAAAAGAGGTTACTGATCGTGTACTCTCATTCCTTGGTTCAAAATAGCGGCGGAGTTACTATTTTTACCTTGTTAACCAAAAATCAAATCCACCCTGCCATTTCGTATACTGATAGCGCCGCTGGACTGGGGACTAGGACATGCCACACGCTGCATCCCGGTCATCCGGTACCTTCTTGACAAAGGGTGTGAGGTAACCATTGCCGCGTCGGGTGCGCCTGCATTGCTGCTAAAAGAGAATTTTCCTGATTTGCCGCAGTTGCCTCTTGTCGGCTACGGGATCACGTATAGTCGTGGCGGCGAAGCTTTTGTTGCTAAAATCCTGGCGCAAATCCCCAAAATTCTGGGCGCGATCCGTCGCGAACGGGAATGGCTCCGTGAAACGCAAGCCAGGCACCAGTTTGACCTGGTTATTTCCGACAACCGTTACGGGTTGAAAATAAAAGGGTTGAGATCGGTGATCATAACCCACCAGCTCAATATCATCACCGGTTTTGGAATGGGTGCCGACTGGCTGGTGCGAAAGCTGCATTACCGTATTCTCGAAAAATTCGATGAATGCTGGATCGTGGATATGAAAGAAAATGGCGGGCTCGCGGGCAGGCTATCTCATCCGCCTCATATCCCTTCGAATGCTCGCTATGCGGGGCTGTTATCCCAACTGAGTCTTTCCTTCAAACCTGCCCAGGTTCAAAAAAACAGCATATTGGTCTTGCTTTCAGGGCCCGAGCCCATGCGCGGCATTTTGGAAGAAAAGTTGTTACAGCAAGCCGCGTCTGCCACTGAATACCGTTTTCATTTCGTGGCCGGCGATCCATCAGGCATGCCGCGCGCGGATCTGCCTGCGCATATCACCTACGCAACGCACGCAAACGCCCACGACCTTGCCGAAGCGCTCTCCGATGCGCAGCTAGTGATTTGTAGAAGCGGCTATTCCACGCTGATGGACCTGGTTGTTTATGAAAAAAAAGCATTGCTGGTCCCTACGCCTGGCCAATCAGAACAGGAGTACCTGGCAGAATATCTGCAAATGCAGCAAATCGCTTTAAACCGGCGACAGACAGCACTGGATCTGAAAAAGGATATTCCGGAAGCATTGACATACCGCGGGTTTAAATTGGCCGGCTACCAGGACCAGCTCAACCAACTACGGGAGGTGATCGATAGCGAACTGCGGCATTCGGGGCACCGTTAGGCCTGGTGCCCCGATGTTTCGGTTAGCGGCTACCCGCCACAGCCGGCCCGGCGCTCTTATGCGCCCGCATTACGTGCTGCATTTGCAATACCACAGATAGAATGATCAATGCTAAACCGAGGTAGAATGACCAACGAAGCTCCCTGTTCTCGTGATAAAAGAGAATAGCCAGTATGATCGTGTAAACCGGTTCCAGGTTCAGGCTTAGATTGACCGTGAATGCCGAAATACGACGCAGTACCTGGGTTTGCAATATATACAAGACTACGGTGCAGAAAAACGCCAGCAATAAAAGGTAGCCCGCGTCCGACCATGAAGGCACCAGTGTCTCGACGGGAAAAAAGTAAAAATACAGCGGCATGAGCGGGGTTAACGCAACGGCCCCGCCAATCATCGCATACATCGTAGCGGTTTCGCTTTTGAACGAATGCGCGAGCCGCTCATTGGTGATCATATAAAGCGATCCGAGCGCCGACGAAATCACCCCGAGTGTGATACCGGTGCGGTACCGCGAGTCGAAACTGAAAATCAAGGCAATACCCAGAAGTGTGAGCAGGCTGAGCAGCAGTTCCGAAATCACGAATGGCTTCCGGTTGATCACCGGCGAAAAAATAGCCGTAAAGAAACCGGCCAGCGAGAAGCACACCACCCCAACCGAAATATTGGAATACTTGATACTGCCGTAAAAGAAAATCCAATGCAACCCGAGAAACAGGCCGGTCAGCGAAATGCGGGCAAAGTCGCGGAATGATACGCGTTCGAGCTTTCTGGTAGCAGTCAGGATAAGCAGCATCAGAATGCCCGCCAGCCAAATGCGGTACCACGACAGCAGGCCCTCATTTACCGTGATCAGTTTTCCGAAAATGCCGGTAAATCCGGCAAGCACAATAGCTATATGCAGTTTAACAAAAGCTTGTTTCATTGTAAGATTTGTTCAAAAGGTATGAAATGGACATTGGGCGCTGTGAAAACAACGCAAACCCGTTAAGCGGAACCCGCAAAGGGCCAAGGCTTAACAACCCTCATGAACAATGGTAATAGCATCACTGCCTCCCGAAGAAATGGGAAGTACCAATAGATTCCGGTTATTAAGCCGTTCAGGCTACCGGAGGAGGCGAAATGCAGAAAAGAAGTCGGCTATCAGACATGATATTTGAAATTATACTGCAAAAATAGAGCTATTTGACTGGAAGACCAACCCGGAGCTTCATTTTCCTTTTTACCGGAAGCATTGTACGATATTCTCATTTTTTTGCCTTTATTTTACCTGTCAGGAAAATTCACCAATTCAAATATGAAAAAACAATTACATCTACTAACCGCATTGTTATTGACGCTTTGCGCTACTCAACGTTCATTTTCGCAAGGCTGCGTGGCCATTCGGGGCACGGGGAGCGCCTGTATGATCGCCCATGCCGACAGCAACGACCACGCTCAATGGGTAGTAAGCGCCAGCGGTCGCTATTTCAAATCCTTCCGCCATTTTTCCGGTAAAACTGAAAACAAGGAACGCTTGATACAGCACACGGAGGTCATTAACCACACGGCCTCGGTTGACATCAATATCATGCGCATTCTCAATGACCGCTGGTCATTGATGGTCGACCTGCCGATCATCTCAAATGCACGTTCTTCGCTCTACGAGCATGGTCTGGTGAATGGCGCCAACAAATTCAACCAGCGCCATAGCATGCACTCCTTCGGCATAGGCGACCTGCGTATTGCCGCCTATCACTGGCTTTTCGATCCTAAAAAGAGCTATCGTGGAAATATCCAGCTGGGTCTGGGCATCAAATTAGCTACCGGCGATTATAATTACCAGGATTACTGGTACAATGTCGGCCCGAATGGCACGAAAGAACTCCGCACCGTCGACCAGTCTATTCAACTCGGCGACGGCGGCACGGGTGTTACTGTGGAGTTGAATACATTTTATAACATCTTCCATAACTTCGGCGTGTACGGCAACTTTTATTACCTCGTCAATCCACGCGAGCAGAACGGTGTGCGCACCTACCGCGAAACCCTATCGCCGCGCCTGGCCAACGAGGCCATCATGAGCGTGCCTGACCAGTACATGGCGCGCGGTGGTTTCAGTTATTCCCTTAATCCTGTTCTAAAAGGCTGGGCAGTAGCTGTCGGCGCCCGTCTGGAAGGTATTCCGGTCCATGACCTCGTAGGCGGCAGCGGCGATTTTCGTCGGCCCGGCTATGTGTGGAGCGCGGAGCCCGGTATCACTTTTTCGGGCGAGAAATTCAGCTTCTTCGCGACTGTACCGGTCGCATTCGTCAGAAACCGCACGCAAAGCGTAACCGACAAGGAGTATTCCGACAAATCGGGCACATTTGTACGCGGTGACGCCGCCTTTGCCGATTACTCTGTCAATGCCGGCGTGTCGTTTAAATTCTAATTCATTTTAATGCAAAACAACATGGCCGGACCTGCACGATTCGCAAGTCCGGCCATGTTTGTTTCAAATACAACTTCCTTAAAAGCCGCTGATCTGCACCCCCAGCAATTTGTAAAACTCTTTCAGAATTGCCGGGTGACCGGGCCATGCCGGGGAGGTAACCAGGTTGCCATCCACCACGGCCTGATCGGCCGGAATGTTCTTCCATGTACCGCCAGCCAGCTCGATGTCCGGCCCTACCGCCACGTAGGCCGTCAGTGTCCGGCCCTGCAATACTTTCGCAGCGGTCAATATCTGGATTCCATGGCAGATTGCGGCTACCGGTTTGTTTGCTTCGAAGAAATGCCGGGTGATTTCGAGTACGCGTTTGTTAAGGCGCGTGTACTCCGGTGCGCGACCGCCCGCGATGTACAATCCGTCGTAGTCGGCTGGATTAATACCGTCAAAATCGGCGGTAATCGCGAAACGGTGCCCTTGGGTCTCCTTGTAAGTCTGATCACCTACGAAGTCATGAACAGCTGTCGGAACGGTGTCGCCTTTTTTGCGGTCGGGTGCCAGGGTGTCGACCTCGAATCCAACGGAGAGCAATGCCTGGTAGGGTACCATTGCTTCATAATCTTCGACGTAATCCCCTGCCAGTAACAGAATTTTCTTTGACATAACGGTTTAAGTTTAGCGATTTAAGAGTCGCTTAAAGCTACGTGAAAAATGGCCTCCTGGTTCCTGCGGAGATCAATTTCTCTACTCATATTCTTTGAGTAATGTCCGGATATCACGGATGAGCTCATAGGTACCCTCGTCGGTGGTGCCGTCGTACATGCCACGGATATGACGATCCTTGTCGAGCAGCACGAAATGCCCGCTATGCAGGAAACCGCCCGGCGATTTGGCATCTTCGGCTGCGGTAATAAGATAATGCTTCTGCCCTATTTCGTAGATCTTCCCGCGATCGCCCGTCACAAACTGCCATGTCGTATTACTTACGCCGAGGTCATTCGAGTAAGTTTTGAGCACAGCGGGCGTATCATGTTCCGGGTCGATGGTATGCGATAGAATACGCACAGTCGGGTTGTCCTTCACTTCGTCGTAGACTTTAAGCATGTTCTTTTTCATAACAGGGCAAATCGTCGGACAGGTAGTGAAGAAGAAATCGGCGACATAGATTTTGTCTTTAAAATCCAGCTCGGTTACCGGCTGGTTATCCTGGTTTATAAACGAAAAGGCGGGAATCGAAGGGTAGCTCATTTCCCTGGTGGTTTTACCTTCAACGGTTTTGGTAACGGCCTCGGGCTCGCCCAGGTAGGGCAGTTTACGGTCTTCGCAGGCAGGCAGCAACGCCGCTACCAGCAAACCGACGATTAATCTTCGGGTATGCATGATCATACTGATTTTTGAAATAAAAGAAATGGAATTGAGGGCGCTGCCCAGGCAGCGCGTTTGGAATACACTGCATTCAAATCCGAATAGATTTGAATCAGGCTAAAAAATGGCAGTTTAGCCCAGCGGGGGATGGAAAATCTCCGAAGCAACCGCGCCCGGAAGGAACGGCGAAACGTAGCCGAATGTAATCGCCAAACGCGTTTCGAAATGCTCAGGCGATTGGAAAATGAATGGTTTGCCCGTGTCCATCACCTGGAAAAGCAGGTTTGCCATATAGGTTTGTTCCGCCCGGCGCTCCTCCTGTTTCTTGGCTTCAACCACCTTTTCGGCCAGGTAGCATTTACCCTCGCAGACTACGATCGGATTGTCGCGGTTCACACAGAGGTTGGCAATGATGTACTCCTTACGCAGCTCATAATCAAGGTAAACCAAAGGGATAACCCACGCTTTAACAAGCATCAGGAGTGTAAAGCCCAGGGTGATCCATTGTTTTAGGGGAACTTTCAAGTGTAGTGAAAGTGATTTTAGCATGAACTGACAATCCACAAAGCTAACTCCCGATAGCCGGGATAGCAAATCTGCCGTTCTCCTACCCATCCGGCCCACTCTTCGAAAATTTTCCGAAAATATTTTCGCTTTTATTTTGTACCAATTAGTAAAGTATTATACCTTTGTAACATCAAATAAAAAGAACAATGGCAGGCAGACCCAAAATTTATGACGAAACAGCGATCCTGGACAAGGCGGTGGAGGTCTTTTGGGAAAAGGGATATGCCAACGCCACCGCCGACGACCTGCTTCACGCGATGGGAATCGGCAAAGGCAGTTTTTATTTTGCATTTAAAGGCGGGAAGGAAGAGTTGTTCAGGAAGTCGATGGAACGGGTCGTCGAACTGAACTTCAAAGCGATTCGGGACGCGCTTGCAACCTGCGAAAACCCCGTGCAGTTTATCAGGGATTTCTTTTTGTCGCTCACAGGGAATGACTCCCCGGTCGGTAACAAAGGCTGCTACTTTGGTAATGCATTGATACAGGTATCCGCCGACGATTCAGGCTTGAAAATAATCGCAGCGAAGTATCTGCATCTGCTGGAGGAAATATTCACGGAAGCGGTTCAAAAAGGCAAGGATCTGGGATTGCTTGAAACCCAGGAGCTGGCCGCTGCACTGGGCACGTATCTGGTTAATCTGTGGAATGGCCTCAATGTAACCCGTAGAATGGAAACCGACCAGCACAAGCTTGCAGAGCTGGTACGGATGAACCTAAATATCCTGCATTAATTTTTTTTACCTAATTCTGTACCAAATAGTACATTTTATTTTAAATCATTTTTTATTTTAAACTCTGAATATCATGAAACGCAAAGCAACAGCCGTATGGAATGGTGACATCAAAACAGGCGCAGGACACATCACGACCGGAAGCACCGTCCTGAACAAAACACAATACTCATTCAACAGCCGCTTTGCCGACGGCATCGGCACTAACCCCGAAGAACTGCTTGCCGCAGCCCATGCAGGTTGTTTCACCATGAAACTGGATCTCGACCTGAGCCAGGCCGGATACACTGTCGACTCACTGGAAACACAGTCGGTTGTCACACTGGATAATGGTAAAATCACAAAATCCGAGCTAACATTACAAGCGAAAGTGCCCGGCATTTCGGAGGAAGAATTCCAGCTCATCGCCAAAGGAGCCGAAAAAACCTGTCCTGTCAGCCAGGCATTCAGTTTTGAAATCGTTTTAAACGCGACTTTGGTTTAGTCCGCATACATCACAGCAAGTGCGACATCCGGCTTTGAACGGGTGTCGCATTTGCTGTGATGACCGTTTGGTAACCTGTAAATATTTCATTATAAAAACAAGTACTACAATGAGTTACTTAAAATTTGCGGGATGATGATATAGCAATTACCGCGAGATTTTTTTTAGTTTTGTGACAACTATGACAGATTTTCATAAACCACACTAGCTATGCAGTCCTCCATCCCTACAATTAAAAAACAATGCGACGGAAATCAATGGGCTACCCTGATTCCGTCATTGATCTCCACGTCTATGGGCGGCGCCGTGATTGGTGCCAGCATCGCCAACATTTCGGGTGCACTGGCTGGTGGAGCATTTGGCATCTTCATTGCGCTTTGCTCTGAGTACAAAAGCAATAAGGCTCTAATCAGCAAAGGTCAGTAGCAATTGATCGATGTACTAAACTCAATTATCAGGGATGTTCTGGCTCCCAAGATCATCTTTGCATTGGCTGGATTGGGAAGTGTTTCGTACCTGCTTACCTTCTGGTATCAAAACCGTTTTGTTCAAACCAATCTGCCTGATCTGATAAGCACGGGATTTCAGATTGTATCGATGACCAGCGGGTGCAGGTTGGTCCTTCGTGTGTTTATGGACTTTTGTAAACCAGAAGCAATATTAGAAATGGATAAGTTTTATACCGGCTACGGAGGTGCCGCCGTTTTGTGGATTTCAATTACGACCTTAAAAAAGCGCTTTAAAAATCCGCATTGCTGATACACTCCTAAGATTCTAAATCTGTCAGCACTTTCCGAACCAATAAAATCCATTTTTTTGTTGCCTGAAGACAACACGCAACGAGATCATGGATACTTTTTTTAAAAGAATGGCTTCCCCAACCGGCGACCTTACGCTGATTGCCACAGACAATGGCCTGAGAGCCGTACTCTGGGATTACGGAGATGGGGAAAAATCCAGCATCGAGCGGGGCATCGAAAAGCCAGACCATCCATTATTGCTGGAAACGGAGAAACAATTGAACGAATACTTCGCCAGAAAGCGCAAAACGTTTTCGCTACCACTCGACTTCATTGGCAGCGATTTTCAAAAACAGGTTTGGGCAGCATTACTCATCATTCCATTTGGTGAAACACGGTCGTATGGCGACATCGCCCGTCAAATCGGCAACCCTGAATCCGTGCGGGCTGTGGGCGGAGCGGCCAATAAAAACCCAATCCCTATTATCGCTCCCTGCCATCGCATGGTGGGCGCAAGTGGGAAACTGGTAGGCTTCGGCGGCGGGCTGGAAAACAAGGCTCTGCTGCTCGAACTGGAAGCGCCATACCGCCAAACCACGATCTTCGACTGACCAGACCACAGTAAATGGCTATCCACACGTCACGGTCTTTACCTATATTTAGTCAAAAAAACTCCCATGCTGGATATTGTAATTGAAGCCAGAAAGGCGGCTATCAGCGAGTCGGTGGTAGTGAAACGGATCCTTCCTTTCCGTCTCCGGCGAATGGTCGGGCCGTTTATATTTATGGACCACGCGGGGCCTTTGGGTGCGGTTCCGGCCAATCCGTCGTCGCTGGATGTGCTCCCGCACCCGCATATCGGGCTTTCCACGGTCAGCTATCTATTTGACGGTCAGGTCACCCACCGCGATAGCACAGGCGTGCAGCAGATCATCCGTCCGGGCGAAGTCAACTGGATGACAGCCGGCAGCGGAATTGCCCATTCGGAACGGTTCGAAGATCCTGCGGCTCTGGCTGGCGGCCTTGAAATGATCCAGACCTGGGTGGCCCTGCCAGAAAAAGACGAGGAGGCCGCGCCCTCGTTCAGAAATTATGCCAAAAATGAACTGCCGGTATTCACCGACCGAGGAGTGTGGATGCGGCTCATTGCAGGTGATGCATTTGGACTATCCAACGGTGTGCAAACACTTTCTCCCCTATTCTACCTCCATGTGGTACTGGAAGCAGGAGCCACCTTCCGTATTCCCGATGGCTATTCAGAGCGGGCTATCTATGTAGTGAAAGGATCTGTGGAAACCGGCGGCTATTTCTACCAGCCGGGTCAGATGCTGGTTTTCAATAAAAATGCAGAACCCACTGTCAAAGCGAGGGAAAACACTACCTTAATGCTCCTGGGCGGCGAACCGCTGGGTGAACGGTTTATTTGGTGGAACTTTGTGTCTTCACGGAAAGAACGTATCGAACAAGCAAAGGAAGATTGGAGACAGGGCCGCATTCAGCTCCCGCCTGCCGATGATCACGAGTTTATCCCGCTGCCGGACGAATATTCACGCCCAGCCGGATCCCCTCCCCGACCGGAGCCACTATCCTGATATTCAGTCCTGTAACTTTACTGCTGGGCTCTCAGAACAAAGCCCTGTAATCGTGTGGTTACAGGGCTTTATATCAACCGGCAAGCCTGGAAGGCGGCACACCAAACATTTTTTTGAAAGCAAATGAGAAATGTGAAAGGTCTTCGAAACCGATTTCAAGATATACATCGGAAGCTGCCCGGCCTTTCTCCTTGATCAGGTAATGTGCCTCCTGCAACCGCCTTTGCTGTAACCAGCGGCTGGGTGAGGTGTGGAATATATGTTCGAAGTCCCGTTTGAATGTGGCCAGACTGCGTCCCGTCAGGTAAGCAAAACGGCTCATCTGCACATTAAAATGGAAGTTTTTGTTCATAAACGCTTCCAGATCGATCTTGCCCGGCTCGCTGAAATCGAACAATATGTCTTTCATCACCGGTGATGAGCGAAGCAGGATCATAATGGCTTCCCGCACTTTCAATGCCTGTAAGTCCGCATCTATCAGTTGGTCGTCCTCACTGTACGGCATCAGCGAATCCATAAAACCCTTTACCAGACTTCCTCCTTTCAAAGCGATAATGGACCCGGCTTCCTGGCTTCGCCCATGATCGGCCTGGTAACCATGTTCCATGGCAAAATTTCTCAGCGTTTCCTGTTCCAGGTACACCGAAATGGATTTAAAAACGCCGTTTGCCGGCGGCTGCTTGATGAATTTGATCAATTGATTACGTCGTATAAACCGGCAATCCCCTTCTTTAAAAACATACTCATCGTCGCCGTTATTGATCGTGAGCGTACCGGAGATCTGGTAACTGAATACGTGCTCGGGCGCAAACTGCTCTCCCTCGCGGTTCCGGGTGAAATAACACGAATACGCGATGGGAGATGTCTGTTTATTGGATTTCAAATCGGCCATAAACAAATTTAGGAATTATGCGTCCGTTTTGCCGCCGGTGTACCATTTGCCCATCGAAGTTTCCAGAAAATCCTCCGATTCGCGGTGGTCGGTCGAAAGGCTCACGTGCTCCCACGCTTCCATTTCAGCCTTCCGGGCCTGGTCAGCTATTTTCAAAATACCAATCGCCTCGCTGCCAAGTACAAGGTGAACGGGCGGTGCAGGATGCGCTGCTAATGCTACCATCACCTCCGCGGCCTTTTCGGGGTCACCTACCGGCACAAATTTGCCCGATTTAAAATAATCGGTACGCTGGCTCACCATCTCGTAACCCTCGATCTCGCGGGCATAGGTCATGGAGGCGCCCGCCCAATCGGTGCGGAAACCGCCCGGCTCCACGCTGGTAACATAAATCCCCAGCGGCGCGACTTCCTTGGCCAATGCCTCGGTGAAGCCGGCCAAACCAAACTTGGCGGCCTGATACATCGTAAGTCCCGCATTACCAACCCGGCCGCCTATCGAGCTGATCTCCAAAATGCGGCCGCTTTTCTGCTTACGCATATAAGGCAATACGGCGCGCGTGATTTCGATCGGCGCATAAAGGTTTGTTTCCAACTGGCTGCGTACCTGCTCCTCGGTGTATGCCTCAGCGGCTCCGATGACGCCGAAACCTGCATTGTTCACCAGTACATCGATACGTCCGAAATGGGCAACAGCGTTGGCCACAACATGATAAACCTGTTCGTAGTCGGTTACATCGAGCGCTACCGGGTAAATCTGGTCTCCAAATTCGGTAACCAGGGTTTCCAACTGGCCAATATTCCGAGCGGTAGCAACTACTTTATCTCCGCTTTTCAAAACTGCTTCTGTGAGGTTACGTCCCAGTCCGCGGGAGCTACCTGTAATAAACCATACCTTTGTCATTGTCTTTGTGTTTTAAGTACAATACAAAAGTAGCCTGCTACGTGCGCCGCAACTTTGTTGAAAAGCTCAGAGTCGCTTTGTTTAAAAGCTCATCGTTTCAATACATAAAAGAAGATCTCCGTCCGAATCGTAAAACCCAGCGACTCGTATACGCCTATCGCCCGCTTGTTATCCGCCTTCACATGCAGGAAAGGCTGTTCACCGTTCTGTTGAATGCGGTTTACCTGCCGGAGCAGCAAATGTCGCGCATAACCTTTTCCCAGGTGATTGGGATGGGTGCAGACAGCGCTGATTTCCGCGTGGCCCTCTGGATGCATGCGCTGTCCGGCCATGGCAACAAGCCGTCCATCGTCGAAAATTCCTTCGTAATGACCAAAACGGATAGTTTCCGTCGAGAATGGCCCGGGAGCGGTAAGACTTGTCAATGCAATCATTTCCGGGACATGCGCCGTTGTGAGCGGGACAACTGGCGGACCGTCCGACACTGGACCCGCCAGGCCGTGGTAGAGCATCTGATAGCCCGGTACCACTGCAAGAAGCTCCCACGGATGGGGAATTGCCACGTTTTCGTTACTGACGAATATGATATTATGATCAAAGGGAATAGCCTCATACAGCGCCGGCAGCCCTTCCAGCGCAGGTCCCTCCACCGCCGCGAACGGCGAAACTTCCGGTAGAAAGTATGCCGATCCATCCTGTACATGCCCAAGCGCACGGTTGTGTGTACGTAGCGCATGCCAGGCAGGATTGTCAAGAATTTGTTTCATTTCAAATAGTCAATGCTCAGGCTAATTGATGTCAGCCATCTGTTTCAGGACTCAACAACCGCCATACTTGCTTTGTTACATCCTCGGGACAAAAAAAGTAAGCGCGGAAGCCTGGCCGCAGGAATGGCCCGCAGCTGGTTCGGCGCTGGCAGGTATGCTGCGCCCCGCATTTGAATGGAGCATCGTTTATGCCAGAGCGCCAGGGTTCCCCCGGCGCTCTGGACAGAATTACAAACCCAAAAAATCGCACATCACTTTTTGACCATCACTTTATGAGATCCCTGCGAACCGTCGGCGTACTTGGACACCAGAATGTACATTCCCGGCGCAAGGCCCTTCAGGTCGATTTCGGTCTGCGTACCAACTCCCTGGTAGACTACCGCTCCGCTTGCCGAGATCATTTTCACGCCTTTGATTGTATTTGGGGAGCTGGAATGGATGAAGAGCCTCTCGCTCGCGGGATTCGGGAATATTGATAAGCGTTCCTCGGCCCCTTCTGCAAATTCCGGCTTCAAGGCCAGTCTGGAAGTAATATCTTCGGCAGGTGCCGGAGATACGCTTTTTCCTTCTACATACACCTGCACATAGCGCCATGGCCCGTATACCTGGCCTGTCAGGGCGAGCGCAGGTTCATATCTGACGCGCGCCCTTAGTTTTGTTTCGGGATTTAATTTAGTCACAAGCGCTTTCAGCTCTGTTCCTGCCGCGGTAAGATCTGTGAATACAGGCTGCGAGCCAGTCGACTGTACACTATTGCTGATCGGTGTATTGGGATTACTGGAAAAAGGCTGCCCGTTACTTTTGGTTTCCCATACCAGCTTACCTTTGTTCCTCCCCAGGAACGACCGGCTTTTAAGACCAGCCGCAAAATTAGGTTGAGAAGCATTTGGCGCATAAGGTGTAACCATGTCTGCATTGTACAGTCTGACCCTGCCCGGTTTACCTTGCAAAATATTGAACCAAATCGGGTCCTGATATTCCGCGCCCCCGTCAAAAATATGTACGGTTCCTACATCCTGGTTGATGCCGTCGCGCCCCGGAATGCCCACGATGACATCCGAAAAGCCATCTCCGTTTACATCGCCTGCCCCCGACACTGATGTGCCCATCTGATCCAGGATCGCATCACCCATTACTTCCCAGTTCGGGGGGACTATGCCACCAGCCGGCACTCCCGGAATCACCGTAAAGCCACCTCTCTGCGCCGTCAGGTGGGATAGTTTGTTTTCGCCCACGATAATATCGCTGTAACCGTCGCCGTTGACATCGCCAGCACCGGATACAGAAATGCCAAATGCAGCATTTGCCCAGTTACCGGGGTAAAATCGTTTGTTTGCTTCCGTAAAGCCGGCCGATGCCCCAAGATACACCGCTACCGAACCTTGTTTAGACAATCCATGCTCGGGAATACCAATTACCGCGTCGTTGAAACCATCCCCGTTTACATCACCCGCAGCAGCAACCGACATCCCGAAATGCACATAAGCATTATCGTTCTTGAAAAAAGTACTCGAATTGTCAACACCGGTTGAAGAGCCATAATAGATCCAGGCCGCGCCACCTTCAACGGCACCGGTATTGGTCGTCGGCGCACCGACGATCAGGTCGTCGTACCCGTCGCCATTGGTATCTCCCAGGCCGGCGACGGAGGTACCCATACTTGCATTGCTATTTTTCCCAGGTAGGACTTTCGGGACAGTCCCCACCCCGGTTGACGAGCCATAGTAAACGTATGCAGCACCCCGTGTGTCATTGACCACTTTGTATTTGGGCGCTCCTACCACTATGTCTGCATAATTATCCCCGTTGAGATCTCCCGCGCCACTTACGGAGGTTCCAAACTTCGTACCTCCCAGTGGCTCGTACAACACCTGGAAATTAACGGTATCAATTCCCGTTGCGGTACCAAAGTAGATCCTCACCTCACCGCCATTAGGCACATTGCCATAACTCGGATTTCCTATCACGACGTCTGCGTAACCATCCCCGTTCACATCTCCGGCGCCAGATACTGCGCGACCGAATATTACCGTCGTTAATTTGTGCGGGGCATTGTACCACGGCGGTTTAATCCCCTCGGTCGATCCGTAAATAACGCAGGTCCGGCCTGGGGTGAGCGGATCAGCCCCCGGAGCACTGATGATGACGTCGTCGAAGCCATCGGCATTGATATCCCCGGCGTTAGCCACTGCCGATCCGAACCGCCGTGCAGCGACCGAGTCGGCTACCATGGTTTTGGCCGTCAGATGACCAACCAGGCCCCCACCATGGTAGACCAGCGCCGTGCCTTCATCGGTTTGGCCATTGTCGTAAGCATATGCACCAATGATCAGATCGCTATATCCATCGCCATTGACATCCCCTGCCGAAGCCAGGGCAGTACCCATCCATGCTTCGCCCTGTTCGCCCGAAAAGACCGCATTTCTGACCGGAAAGTTCTTCGTAGGGTTACCATAATACATAAATACTGCACCCTCATTGCTCTTGGTTATATCGTAATACCTGGCACCGATCACAAAATCACCGTACCCATCTCCATTCAAATCGCCAGCACCCGCCACGGCCCATCCGAACTGTCCTTCTTTCTGATAACCTACGAGCGTTCTCTTGTCCCCGATTGTTTCTCCCAAAGTAGAACCAAAATACAGGAAGGCTGCCCCCTCGTTGACCTGGCTCAGCTTATATTGATACGCACCCAGCAGTACATCGGAAAAACCGTCTCCATTGACATCACCCACCGTAGCAACGGAATGTCCCAACCTTGCATCGATCTGATTGGCTTCCACTTTGAAAGGATTTGCCGTGATAATACCTGCCGCGCTTCCTTTATATACGAAAACCGCTCCTTCGTAGAGTTCTCCGTTGGTGTACAACCTAGCACCTACCAGCACGTCGCTGAAACCGTCGGCATTAACATCTCCGGCCGACGATATGGCATAGCCCATCATCGCATTGGCCTGGTTCGCTTCCAGCGCCACGGGATTTCCCCCGACGCCCGCTGCATTGCCATAATAGAGGAAAGCTGCACCCTCATTGTTTTGGCCATTGTCGTACTGATGTGCGCCGGCCAGGATATCGCTATGCCCGTCGCCGTTGACATCCCCGGCCATAGCCACTGAAATACCCAGGTTGGCAGCACTCTGATTGATTTCCAGTATCTGGGTAGGGTTCGTATTTAGACCAGCCGCACTACCAAGGTATACCAACACGACGCCTTCGTCGGTTTGCCCGGCATCGTAATAAGGCGCACCCACAAGCACATCGCTGTATCCGTCCTTATTAACATCACCGGCACTGGACACCGACATACCTGCCTGCGCATTGACCTGATTGCTTTGCAGTACGGTCGCCGCAAGGCTCAGCCCACCGGCCGTTCCGGGAAACACAAATGCCGCACCTTCGTCGATCTGCCCGTTATCGTATTTGGGTGCTCCCACGATCACATCGCTGTACCCATCGCCATTGACGTCGCCTGCGCTGGATACCGAGTAGCCCAGCCATGCATTACTTTGATGGATTTCAAGTCTTTTATTGGCATTAGCCGGTCCACCTCCCACGATCGGGTCGATTGTTACCGGGAATGTGGCGTTTTCGACGTCGGCTGTAATCTCGATCCGATTGTTTTGATATGCCAATGTCGCGTCCAGGATCTGCCCGTTCGCGTCCCAGCATTTCAGTCCGTTGTAGGTGAGCTCCCGGGACTCTTTCCCGTTAATAACTTTGGTTATAAAGCGAAGTTCGTTTTCTTCGTTATCCAAAACCTCTGCTCCCTTTACTTCCAGCTTAACGGCTAATGATTTCAGTCCGGCAGGAGCACTTTCAATAATAAAATTTTGACGGACACCATCTTCATTATTAATAAACTCCTCCGAAAATGGACCGTGATCAATGACTACTTTGTTTGCGGAACTGTTTACACGGCTATTCTGCGATACCGCGTAAAGCAGTTTACCGTCGCCAAAAATTCCTTGATTGAGGAGTCTCAATGTAAAATCCGAATGGGTCGAATCCACTCGCTTTTTTACCGTCAACAAGCCGGGCGCATAAGTAGCCCGCAAGTTCTGTTTGCGGTTAGGGCTTTGAAAAACGCCGGCTTGTTCGTCGAAAGTTACGTGATACTCGCGGCTAGCAATTACCTCCCGGATGCCGGATAGCGCACTGTCGGGTAATAAGGCTTCATCTTTACCTGGCATTTCTGCCAGCATTACAGTCGTGGCTGATTTTTTGAATGTGAGCGTTTCGTGGATCTTTTTGTAAAACAATAGACAAAAAGCAAATAGAGAAACGAAGAGCAATTTGTAGCGGTTTTTCATCGGCAATTGTTTGATACAGATAGTTGATAACTGGTTCAATACAAAACAAATAGTTATGTTGGCCGAATATAATTGCTGTAACTATTACTACTACGATCTAATTATGTAGCGGTAAATGATATGATAATTCGTATCAAAATCATCCAGGCGCGGCGCCTTTTCCGTAACGCGACCGAATTTCTATGGCACGGTTTTCGTATGGATATCAGGCGATTTCCAACCCGGATCAGCCATGCAAACAAACAAAACCGACCACTTTTTTTATCGCAATAGCCTGTCTATCGTCTTCATATCACTATTTCTGATGGCGCTGGTGGCGCAGGTTTTTTTTGGATGGAAACAGCACAATCAGGAGTTGGAAGAACTCGGTAGTTCGACGCTCGGATTAGGGCAATACCTTACCAGCGGTCACTTTTTCTCCGCGACATTCGAGAACTTCCAAAGCGAGTTCCTCCAAATGGCGCTTTACGTCATTCTGACTATTTCACTTCGGCAAATCGGGTCGGCGGAGTCCAAAGACCTCGTCAAACCGGAGGAGGTCGACCGGGAACCAGACCCTGGCAGGAAGGACGCGCCCGGACCGGTGAAACGCGGCGGGTGGCGGCTGCGTGTTTACGAACATTCCCTTTCCATCGCTTTTGTTTTGATGTTCCTGCTCAGTTGGCTTGGTCACCTTTACGGCAGCTTTATCGATTTTAATGAAGAACAAGCGCTCCATGGGCAACCGCAGAAGGACTTAGTCGCATTTCTGGGAGAGCCGGACTTCTGGTTCGAAACTTTTCAAAACTGGCAAAGTGAATTTTTGTCCGTGGCATCCATTGTGGTATTGTCTATTTTCCTGAGACAAAAAGGCTCCCCGGAGTCAAAACCCGTGGATGCGCCCCACATGGAAACCGGCAAATAGATCCGTTTCACCTGGGATATGACAAATCAGCAATTATACCTTGGAACCAGTGGCTTAGTGCTGCCCTACAAAAACAGCCAGGCCTATCCGCCTGCTTACGAAGGATGGAGCCGGCTGCGCATTTACGGCGCGCTTTTTAACTCTATCGAAATCAATTCTATTTTCTACAAACTCCCGAAAGCATCCACAGTGGCGCAGTGGAGCAATTCCACGGACGACCATTTCCGGTTTACATTCAAATTGTGGAAGCAGATTACCCACAGTAAGTTGCTTCAATTCGCGGAGTCTGATCTTGAAAAATTCTTCGAGGTTATCGAAGGAGCCCACGACAAACAAGGGTGCATTCTTGTGCAGTTTCCGGCCTCAGTCAAGCGGGTAATGTTCGGGAAAGTCGAAACATTGCTATCCGTTATACATAAAACCAACCAACGCCGTTGGCCGATAGCAGTCGAATTCAGGGATGCTTCCTGGTATAACGAGCAGACCTACGAACTACTGAATGCACATGGTGCTGCCATGGTATTTCATGACAAGTCGGGCAGTGTGTCGCCCCAACCCATGTTGGACGCCCCGTACCTCTATCTGCGCTTTCACGGGCCGGGAGGAAATTACAAGGGAAGCTACGATCAAGGTCTGCTTTTCGAATACGCCGGTTATATCTCCGATTGGATCAATGAGGGAAAGACTGTTTATGTCTATTTCAACAATACGATGGGATCGGCACTGGAAAATCTAAGAACGCTCGAAAAATTCGTAGAAGAACGGTTTGAGGGTAATGGGGGCTGATTCTCTACTCGGCTGAGCGATTGAATATTGCATAAAAAAGCACTCACGAAAGATTCGCAAGTGCTTGATTTTCAAGTGATCCCGTTGTGATTCGAACACAAGACCTACTGCTTAGAAGGCGTCAAAGTGATTAATTTTGGCAATATTTCTGCTTATTTCTATTGACCAATATCACTGCATATCAATCAATTGCACTATTTGTTTAACTCCTGTTAGTTTTCAGTAGTGTTTGAATGACTATATTTACACTGTTAGTTTCATTGATAGTGTCGCATTATATGAAAAGACCTTCCTTCTCAATTTATTTTGACAAACGAAACATGCCCGAAGGCCGGTATCAGGTTAAATGGTCCGTCTATTTCGAGGGAAAACAGCGCCTTTACGCCTCTGGACTTGTACTAACAGATGGTCAGGTGGACTTCCTAAAAACAAACAAGAACGGACTTTCAGGCCGGATCAAGGATGATAGCCTTAGAAACTTGTGGAACCAGGTTTACGGCACTGAATATATCGACGAACCGTCTGGAATAAAAAAAGATTCCATAACCGAGCGAGCCCGGAAATCCCTTGCAAAGTTGGACGCGTTTTTCAGCTTCGACCTGTTTGCCCAAACTGTAATCGGGAGCTACCAGCCAGAAGAAAAGATCGTTTACTCGACTGACCTTTTAGAGGCACTGAGGGACAGGGCATCAAGGTTCACTGAACAAGGAGACATATCGAGCGGAAATATTTCCAAAACTGCGGCGCGAAGCTTTGAGCGATTTGCGATCTATAAAAAGATCACAAATGCGAAGGCACCGAAAGTTCCAATGCATATAGTTACCAAAGCTTTCCTGCGGGACTACGAAAAATGGATGCTAAGGTTTGGCAAGGCTCCGAAGGCCAAAGATAAGCCGGAAACACCCGCCTCCATCACTACCATTTCAATGAATCTGCGCAATGCAAGAACTGTATTCAATGAAGCCATTGAGGCGGGCATTCTTGATCGCGATTTGTACCCATTTGGGAAACGAGGATACATCATTCCGGCAGCGAGGAATACAAAGAAGGCACTCAACCAAGATGCGATATCGGCGATCTTCCACTTCGAATGTAAATCTGAGTCGCAAGAAATGGCCCGCGACCTCTGGGTGTTCTCCTACCTCTGTAATGGAATGAACTTCATGGATATTTGCCACCTGAGACGATCGAGTATCAAATTGGGCGGCGCGCACCTGGAATTTATCCGGGAAAAGACCAAAGATTCGAATCGCCAAAATGTAAAAACAACCCGCGTGCCACTTTTACCAGAATCATTGGCTATAATTGATCGATGGGGCAACGAGGACAAAAACCCGTCGGCCTACCTGTTTCCGTTTCTGGATGACAGCATGACACTCGACCGGCAAATGAGGACCGTAAAACAAGTTATTTGGAGAACAAATAAACACTTGGCGAAGATAGCTGACGCACTTGGATTCGAAGCGAAATTGCGCACGTACGAGGCGCGGCACTCTTTTGCTACTACCCTGCTCAGGTCTGGCGCGCCGATGGCGTTCATTTCCGGAGCAATGACCCACTCATCGGTTAAAACCACCGAGCAATATTTCGGGGCATTTGAAGTAGAAGAGGCAATGGAATACATGAGCGCCCTTATCCCAAAATCAAAGAAACAAGAAAGCCAGGATTCGTAAACCCTGGCTCAAAATTACGCCCGCTGTTCAGGCCAATGCCAATGAACCACGCGGTAGATCGCAGCAAATCCGGTCGGGTTCAGCTTTCTAAGTAGTGCCGTGGCCTCCGTCATCGTCAGCCTATCCTCCGGCTTTGCCATGATCAGCTCGTTGGTCTGCTCATTGATGCCGGCAACGTTCTCCCAATAATCCGTGTTCTCCGGAGTAAACCGGCGAATTTGAACAATGTGTGGGCCATGATGTCCAAAGTCTTTTTCCATAGTGATGATGAAGTTAAATTTGACTCCAATAGTATCAATAATTCAGATACTATCAAAACCAAATTCTATAAATCAGGGGCCATAAGCCCCTTTTTTATGTACAACACCTGAACTAAATCGAATGGCTATTTGCTCAAATCGGAGACCCATCCCGATTGGCTCATTATCTTGAAAAGCATCGCCCGAGACTTCACTTCATGGCCGTACTGATTGTGATGTTGATTACCAGCTGTATAATGCCAGGAGTTTGACCCTTGCGTCGTCTCAACGGAAACTGTTTGCCCTTCGTAAATACCTCCCCAAATAAGTTTTGCATAGTAATCGTAGTCATCGCAGTAAACGACCCCCTCTGCCGCTGCGGCCGCCTGACTTGCCGCTCGAACCGAAACATAAGGAGCGTACTGATTCCCGCCTAACGTGTTTGGATTCCAGTTGTCGCCACCGGTTGAATAATTCAGGTAATTGCTGCCCGAGATCACTACCTTGGAAACACCCTCAGAGAATACAGGCGTTGTGTTGACAGCAACCCGAGCCCAGCCAGATACACCGGCCTGCGGATTTCGATATTCCCAAACAGATTGGATAGGACTTGCCGAGTTATTCCCGGCCACATTATCGTGCTGCGTCGACAATGTTTTGGCCGCTCCCGAACTTGTATGATTGTCCTGCATGATCACAAACCGCTGCCCAGGGAAGCCGTTTGCTGGTAGTTGAGATTGATTCCAAAGCGAAACTCCCAGGCCGAGACCCGCGCCATACCCTACAACCGCATATTTAGCAACTTTAATAAGCGCTTGCTGAGTAGCCTGCATTGCAGCCTGGGTAGGTGCGGCGATCGAATATACTGATGTGTTGTTCGGGTTTACCGACCAATTGCTATCTACTGTCGCAATCTGGCCTGTTCCTGAATACCCGGTGATCGTTTTGCTTTGCCCGGATCCTGTTCCTGACGTAATGGAAATAACGCTACCCACAAACGAGTTCAATACTGTTGTTGCCGCAGCGCGAAGAGTTATTGTGTTGGATGCACCCGCCTGCGCCGTCCCTGTTTCCGTGTCGGCCGGTCCATTCACATCGCCGTCAATACAAATTATTGCAGGTCTTTCGTACATAAAAAATACATCCGATCGGCCCAAGAACTGCGCTGCGGTTTGCCCTGAAATAGCGAATACTCGCGGAAAAGTCAACGCGCCCAACCGGTTCAATTGTTCAGACAAAAGCGAATACCACATTCGCCCTGGCGACACGCCGTAAATGGCGCGCGGATCGGATTGGCTGTGACCTATCGCTAAAATGGGATAGATGTTTTTTCGAGCGGGATTAGTTTGTTGCTTTCTCATTTTATCCGTTTCCAAAACATGAATAATTAATAACTGATCCGGCGTCGGCAAAATGGCTCCAAGTCGTGCTATTACCGCTTAGCGCCGTGCCTATTTCAGATACCACGACCCTTATTGTTTTATCCGCTGGTATCATTTCAGACCACACGACAAGGCTGTTGTTTCTCAAAGTTACCCGGTGCGGATTCGCTAGATCAGTGTTTTGGTAAAAGACTGATTTAAACCCGCGAACACTGGCTGAAAAAGAAATAGGTGCCGAAACATTTGTAAGCACTCCCTGCGCAAACGCCACATCAAGACGGGTAGCCGGTGCATACCCCGCGCGCGCCTCGCCCAAAAAACCGTAAAGTATTAGAGTTTTCGCCACAGTTGCATCGGGAAATAGTATCACTTCAACGCTGTGCGCCGTGTCGGGTAGGTCATCGGCAATAATAAAAAGTCCTTCGCGATCAGCGGGACCTGCAACGTTAGTGAATCGAGGCGCAAGGCTGATAGTTGGAATATCACGCGGCACACCATCAATCCAGACAGAGAAGGGAGGGGTTTGCGAGTTTCGTCGGTACCGGATACCAACGACGCGGCCGAAAATCGTAGTCCTTAAAGCGCACCCGTTAGTAAGTCCAGCAACAGTAGACATATTCACAATCTGCCCGGTACCATCGCCATTGGTAAAAATATTGTAAAGATCAGTGATCGCCGCACCGGTGCCTGACAAAACTGTTGAGTAGTCGAGCGACGCCATTGGGATTTTCACCAAATCGCCGGTTACGATCTTGGCCCTTATAACGCCTTCATTGGTGCCGTCATCTAGAACCCCGGCAATTTGCCTATCATTCGTATTTAGTGCCATTACGCTTTGTAGTTAAAGTCCATACCTAACAATGCTTCCCCCTTGCCCGGAACATACCTGTACCACGAATCTTCGCCTTCATAATATGCTTCGTCGGCCGCTACGTAAATTTCTCTCGCCCGGGATCCTGAGAAGTACGGCACTGCTGCTGCGTATGTCGCGACGTCAATTCGCTCTGGCGAATTCTCAATGGCGACGTTCATAGCATCGACGGCGATCGATGCGCTATTTGCAGCCTCTCCCGCCTTTTCCGTTGCTGTATTTGCATCCTGACCGGTCTGAATCCGATCTGCCGCAGTAGCCGCCCGGTCGCCGGCAGTCTGCACAGCATCCTCAGCGGTTTGCGCAGCTTTTTGAGTAGCAATATCGACTTGCGCCTCAACAAGTTCTAAGCCCATTACCTCAACCACGGTTACCTCGCCGTCAGCTATCGTCACGTGCGTTTCTGATTCCTCTTGCTCGCCGTACCCAATCAATACCCCGAGTTGCCCGCCTAAGATCGTGTCGCCATCCAAAACCAAATACTGATCAACAATCTGCGGTAATTTTGCGAGTAACGCTGGGCTGTATGTGTACGTAACCCGTTTTCCGGTAACTGAGATTTCTGGATCGATGCCGACAATGATACTTCTGTCGCGCCTTACCTGCATCTTGATCTTATCCGTTGCCGGTAGCGGGTAGCTATCAGGGAAAACAACAGTATGCGTATACGGATTATCCCGGAATACCGTATGCCGGCGCATGTTGCGTGGTAAGTTGTTCATCGTCGATTAATTAAAAGTTTTCCCATTGAAAGTGCATGCCGTCCTTTGACGCTGCTGACCAATCAGCCCCGCATATCCACCCGATATCTCGCCACACCTGTAAGAATTCCGCGGACCAGGTAACCTTTCCGCGGAACGGATTGAGCGCGGCGTTCAAATCTATGGCGATACCCCACGAATGCAGAGATATTCCAGAGCTGCCGCGTTTCGTTCTGATATTGAATACACCGTCACAACTCACGATTTCGACGTGCAGGCCGAGTTCAATCAGTTCCCGTAGGGTTCTTTCCAGCGGCACCTGAATGAGCTTGTTCAGATAGATTTTCGCGGGCATCGCCGGGATTGCTTCGCGGATGTCTGCCGGAACAATCCAAAGCTTCATCCACTTCCTTTCAAAGCCGAGCCTGTCTTTATACGGATCGCCAAATTTGGCAATCAGCTGCGCCTGTGTTTTCATTACCACCCGATTTTAAAAAGTAATCTCCCGAGCCAATCCTTTTTCGCGCGGCATCCCTTATACACAATCAGGCGCTCAGTAAGCAGCGCAGCAAAAAGGAATATGAAAGTTGCAGCCTGAGGCCCGTACCAAATGCCAGCAGCGCAGAACAAAACAACCAGATACCTGTAAA
Organism: Dyadobacter sp. OTU695; assembly: GCF_038440355.1. Lineage (NCBI taxonomy): Bacteria > Pseudomonadati > Bacteroidota > Cytophagia > Cytophagales > Spirosomataceae > Dyadobacter > Dyadobacter sp. OTU695. Next base: position 61,238 of record NZ_JASATN010000017.1, read on the forward strand.
GCTTCCGCCCTAGGGTATCGGTTCTGCGCCTGTTAAGCGTCTTATGTGAAACAAGTGTCAGTACCAGGATGAACAAGCAAACTGCTATCGTCACCACATTAAGCAGGATTTCCATTTTCGTTGTCAATTTTTTTGAGAAGCTTCCCACGGAACGCGTGTATCACTTGTTCGAAGCTGTAAACTACTGTACCTGTGATCATCGCGGCGATCGACGGATTTGTTACACCGAGCCAATGCAGGACAACACCCGGAACAATCAAGGCGCTTACCAAACCCATGATCAGCATCGAGATAACCTTCCTCTTCGAGGGCGCGACTTCGGTTTCATAGATCCGGTACAGCGTAAATAGCGTTGCGGAAAAAAATGACACAATCCACATTTCCGGGGGGACTCCTAACCGTTTAAATAATTCTTCCATGAGCTATTCAAATTTTCAAGCCTATCAATAAACCACCAGCCACGCCGATACTCAAACCTATCCGGAAACCTTTCCAGAAACGGGTTTTTGCAACTTTGCTTTCCTGGCGGCGCGCGGCATCAAGACTTTGTTTTTGCAGCTCAATCTGCAAGCCTGACAACCGCAATGCGTTTCGTAATTCTGAGACTTCCTTTCCTTGGTATTCATAGGCTGATCTTAAACTGATAAAAGTGGGCTTTAATAGTTCGTACCGGTAGGCACTATCAAGGAGAGCGTTTGCGTATGCTGTCTGCTTTTCGGACGGCGTTAGCCCAGATTTCTGCGCCCAGGCGGGTGCGCTCAGTAGAATCAATGAGAGTATCATTGTACACCTTCGCGTATTTTTCAGCCTCTTCGAGATATTTTCTTGCGATGTCTGCATGGTTTTCGGCCTGTTGAACATGTAGGTTGACACTATCCATTAGCTTTTTTTTGGTCAGGATCTCAGTATCTCTCTTACGCCACGATATCCACCACAAAACCGCCCCGACCAGTGTCATAACTGCGAATACTGCGACTACCCTATGTATATCGATTTTCATAGCTATTGCTGATAGATTTCCAGTACCTTATCTCGCACCCACCGATTCGGCCAATATGTATCCGCATGAGTGGATTGCGTGAAGATCGTCCCGGCGTATTTGAATGGCAGGATGAACGTGCCGACGCCAGATGCGGCCTCGCTGATATACTGCCCATCTGTGAACATTACGCCCACACACCAATCGCTCCAACCGGGTGAGCATTTCGTTTTCAGGATATTGAAAACATTCTCGGATAGCACGCGTCGGCCTTTGAAAACCCCACCGTCCCGGATCATGGAAATAAAGTTCATCCACTCGCTTTCCGAGCATATCAGGCCGTAGCCAGCAAGCGGATTGTCTGGATCTTGCGCCGGAGGTCCTTCCTGATATGGATTGTACTGCGCGCTGCCCATTTCGCAGGGAGCGCGCAGGATTTCCTCGAATAGGTCTTTCCACTTTTTGCCAGTGACGATCTCGGCCATCCTAGCAACCACTTGATAAGAGGATGTCGAATAGATAAATTTCTCACCGGGCTTAGTAAATCCGGGTTTCTTAGCCAGTTCATCGACGTAAAATTCGAGTGACTTCTTCCCTTCGTTATCCGTATTATCGGGTATGCCAGACAGGTGGCCCATTATCTGCCGGATCGTGATCCCGGCGCGATCTGGCAGATCCCACGATTTGATCACATCGCCAACGCGAGTATCCAGAGAGAGGAGTCCTTTGTCAATCAGGTAGGAGATGATAACACCCGTTGTGAACTTCGAGTGCGACATTACCTTCAACCTGGAATCCTTGTTGTACTGCCCCACTTGCAGCGAGTAGAGCGTGCCAGTAGGTGATTTCAGTTCAAATACGTAGCTCCAATTGTATTTGGCCGCATTGCCTTCCAGGATCGATTTAACCGGCGAATAGTCCTTTGACGGTTGCGGAGCCGGGCCGCCGCCGTCACCTACCTCCGGGCTTACACCGCCCCAATAATCGTTATGTGTGTATTTGGTGTACTTCTCGTAAGGGTTGATTCCCTCCATTAAGTCCTGACTGTTACGAACTTTCTGAGTAACCTCGACCGATACGGTATTGGAGTCATCTATCTGTGGTCTCAGATATGGTTTGCCTATCCAGCTTACATGCAGGTCTTTAAGCGTTGGCCCCCAATTGAGTATCTCCCGAACCGAAAAGGCCATTGCGGTATGCCCGAAACGCAGACCATGAGCATACAATTGCTCCAAGGCCTGTTTAACAGCATTGTAATCAGGATTGGCTTTCCCATAACTCGGATCACGTCCGGTCGTTTCTCTTTCGTGGCTTGTATCACTAGGATCGACCTCTGCCGCGCTTATACCATTGGGGAAATTACCCAAATTGACAGAGTTGCATCTGAATTTTGCGACAAAATCCGATACCCCGTCACCTTCCGATCCATACGCGCCATCGCCAGCCCCAGCGATATATCGGATTGGTGCATTGGCCGTTGACCTGAGTTGCCTGTTTGAAGCCGCCGCGTAAGGATAAATACATGGAAGATTAGAAACGGACTTTACCGCTTTAACAAAGAAGGTATATTGTTTAGCTATGTTGTAGGTCTGGAACCTAGCAAATTCAAGCCCCAATGGGTTATTAAAGTCAGGGTGAGGCCAATCAATACCAGGCCCCTCTATCATTGGAGGGCGGCCAGGATTCGCGAGACCACGACGTTTAACAAACTCGTTAAATTCCGAAAGGTTGTCATCCGAAAAATCCCCGGCAGTCCATATACCATTGAAGTTACTAACATGGTTTACCAGCTCGCCTGTATGCCCCCCGAAAAGGCTCATGTAGCCTGCCTTTTCGTAGGTTGCTAGCGTGGCGGCGATATCCTTGATAGCGCCCTCCATAAGCTTGTTTACCCGGTCGCATCCATATCCCGCCCAAACTCCGACGTTGGGTTGATCCCTGGGGCCTTCCATGTAAAGCTCACCATTGGAGAATTTTACGATTTCTTCCTCCCGGATGAATCCATCGTTTCTCTTCCGCTTAGCTAGGAAGGCAATACTCAGCGATAATCCGCGCTCTCGGCAAAATTGAATGGTTCTTTTTAACGCTTCTGTCTGATACTTGCCTTTTTGGGGCTCATATCCATCCCAATGAATCCACAGCGCAATTCCGGTAATCCCCCACCCCCAATCGTATTTAAATGCATTAATCCTTTCCAGCCAGCTTTCTTTATCCTCCGATTCCAGACTACCTTCCTTAATGCCGTACCTAGCGTCAGGATCGAACCCGCCGCCAGTGGTGCCCAATATGAATTCGTACTTGGCGTCTTTATCGATGACTGGCGGGCCGTTCGGCTGTCCCGGATTCCCATTCTCGCCGGTCGGCCTTGGAACCGTAAACGACTTGCTATACACTTTGCTCTTACAGGTCTTACCCGTGAGCTTCAAAGTATAGTCGCCAGATTCGAGCGAGAATGTGATCGGAACGGTATTGCTTTCCAGATCCTTATCGCCCGAATTGCCGCCCGCTTTCTTCAATTCTCCTTGGTAGATAGAATAATTCCATCCGAATACACCATCCCCGTCAAATACAATGGTAGCGCCGCTCTGAGTGATGTTGAAAATACGTTCAGGTATCGGGCCGCGCTTGCAGCTGTCTAACTTCGGTTCCTCTGGTTTCGGTTCTTCCGGTGCCTTTACTTTAAACAGGCTGTCAACATAGGCTTTTTGCCGTGCCTCAGCGCTTCTAATCTTCGAGTCGATGATCTGATCAATCGACTGCGCGGAGACAGCCTGGCAGCAAGCCAGCAGTACCGCAATGAGCAGGTTTTTCATTTATTATTTTTAGTTGTTGATGAAAATGGTATTCGTACTATGGTAACTGCTCAGCGGCATTTTGCAGGGCACCCGCAAGAAGCGTCTCCATCGCTGGGTTGCTTTCAAGGAACTCATCAAAGCCGGTACCATCCCGGAAATCCCGCTGGTCCTCATCGATGATGTTGATGTGCTGCGGCTCTGCGCCTTCCCCGTCAGTGATATCAACCACCTGTATCCAGGATGAAAGCTTCACCCATACGTCGGCCAGTGTAAGCCTATACTGTCTTCCGCTTTCCGAGGTAAATATCAGTTCGTTGGTCATTTGGCTTTTTTCAGTTTGGTTTTTACTTGCTTGATTTCATCCTCCAACCACTTAACCTGTTCTGGAAGCAGACTTGGGTCTTCGAGCGTCAGCTCGTGAAGCTTCAAAACAGCTTCGAGCGTTTTCTTGTCTTGTAGTGTATCCATTATCTTAATGCATTTACATAGCTTGAATGCGCGCCTATTTTAATCCGGTTGCCCAAATCATTATTATGGGTTGTGTCTGTGGTGAAGCTGTTACTTGTCGCCCCGGAATATTGATGAGCGATTCGATACCGGGTATCTCCTGTCGCGGACGCCCACCGGTCGAGCATTTCAAGGAACACAGGGAACGCATTGGAAACAGGAATCTCACACTGCTCGGAAACCATTTGCACCATCATGTCGATAAAATCCCGTAATGACGCCGTTCCGTAGTCGGTGAAGACGTTATAGGGAGTCGTGTCGGTCGTGCTAAATGGCTGCTGTGCCCGCGAACAGAAATCTACTGTCATTATCACTTTCGGCGAAAATGTTTCCGTGAAACTGCCCTCTGTCCGGGTGTATACATTGCTCTTTAACTCGTTCACGAAATCGACAAACACCTGCCCGAAATCGACCGGGTCAAAACTTGCTGTATATACCGCCAGCATGTTGATCGTGTTTGCCCCGTACCAAAGCAAATGCTCTTTCCAATAGGCATTGCGCCACGTATACGCTTTCAATTCATTGATGCCGTGGGAGCCTTTGGATTCATTTACAAAAATGCACTGATACAACTTGCTAGAATAGGAAACCCCGTTATAGCAAAGAGGTTTGCCGTCCTCGGTTGTATGAGTGACCGTGTAAGTCAGAAATACCGTTTGCCCAGGCGTACGTCTCATCTTCAACCGTTTCTGAACGATCGACTCTTTCAAGCCCGTGGCCGTACCCCATGCCGCATGCACTGTTGCGGATGCCTGTTGACTCCACAAGTGTCCGTTGGCCTCTTTCCATGTGTCGTCCGTTTCGTCAAGTACCTGAATCTTTCCGTTATTGCCTGATGAACCATCCCCAATTTTAATGCGTATCTCATCCGAGTGCGTGCTACCAGTTCGGTGCATGAAATGACTGGATTGTTCGCCGTTAGGGAATGGGTAAGAAAGTGAAACGACCGCCCCTTCCAGTTTTCGGGTCAGGATACGCTGTGCGGTCTGTGCCGGGGGAGAGGCATAAACCAAATCCCAATCAGGATCATAGTATTTGTCCGTTGCAGTTGTGGCGGATTCGGTAAACATAGGAGTCGCGCCACCATAGCCTTCCAGCATTGAGCCGGGAAGGCGAAGCTTCTGCATCGACCAATGCTTCATAATCTCGTCTGCTACGTGAGAAATGAAGCTATAATCGCTGGTGCATGGGAAACGATAAAGCCAGTCAGGACGTTGAGTACAGTAAAAATCCGTATCGATCGAGCCATTGATCCACCTTATTACAACATCCCGATCCTTCACACGCATCAGCTTTGCAATTGGTGCTAGGTACTCTTGCGCCTGTGCATTAATTGCGCTGGTGATTTGAGGTACCAAGCCCTTCGCCTGCAAATCTGTCATACGGTCAATGTAGTCTCCCATAAAAGACGGGTGCTGACCTATCCAAACGCCGCTCACAAGATTACCAAGAATGATAGTTCCCGGATACTTTGACGAAAGATCGTTTAGGTTGTACTTGTACAAATTGATAGTACCGCCCGTGCCCTTTGTGTCAAGCCCTGGGGGTACATATGCCGCAGGATAGGCATTTTGTGCCAGGCAAAGTACTTGATTGTTAGTAAGGGTGATTGACTGTGCAGGGATTGACCAATATCCTGACTTTTCATCCCTAATAGCCATACTGGAAAGTATCTCTACCTTATAGGTAGTACCGCCGTCAATAGTCCCAATTTTTACTTTACTCCTTTCCCCCAGGTACGCTTCCGGCCTGCGGGCCTGGAATGATTCCAGCGTTGTGGCGCGGGTCTGCAGGGAAGTTACAGGGGTCTTGTCTGTCATGAACGCCCACTTGGTAGTCCACTTGAAGCTAGATACATTGCCCAGTACGGCATAGCCTTTGAGAGGCCTATTCAGGGCAAGCAACGAGAACTTATAAAAATAAAGGCTCTCCCCGTTACCGCGCTTGTAAAGCTGTGGATCAACATAGCTGCTGCTTGAAGCAGAGAGCACCGCCGTTTCATTGTTACCAACTGTAATGGTCTGGCCGCTAGCAATGGTTCGGTAGCCACTTAGCGCATCGCGCACCGTTACGCCGCCCGAAACGGTAATCGTAGTGGTAGTACCTCCTTCCGTAATCACAATGTTAGCAGGAGGGCCGATTTCAAACTGCGAGTTATTTTTCTCGAAAAGTCTGGATTGAAGCGAAGGAAAGCGCGGGTTCCAGACAAAGCTTTGTACAGATGCTATCTCTGCCAGTCCATCCAGGACATTACTTAGGGAGTTGAATGTAACGGCACGCAAATAGATTTCTTCGCCTGTACCTTTGGTTTGTAATCCCGGAGAGGTATAAGCGCTGGGTGAACCAGAAAGTACAAGTACCTGATTATTGGCAACCGTAATAGTGGTCGGCTGAACAACACGAAACCCAAAGAATTCATCAAAAACGGTTGCTGTGGCTACAATTTCAACAGTAGCATCTATGTTGTTCTGAGTGATATCAAAACTTTCTGATGGCCCGATCTGAAACTTAACGTGGTTCTTTTGAAACTGTTGGTTAGCAGCTGAATCGGCAGATACATACGCCCATTTCCCTGACGGTTGCCCATATAGGAACCCCTGATCAATCGCTTGCCCAAGTACGTAGTCCTGAACCGTGCTGATAGGCAGGTTGCCAGGTGTGGTAATAACAACATAAGGATATTTCCCATCCACTACCAATGTATTCGGGTTGGCTGGTAAATCCGGTGTATCGGTTGCCACATTCCATGTACCCCACTGGTAGTACATCGTCGTGGCGCTCGCCGCTGCGCGTTCCGCCCGCTCGGCATATTCCAAAGCCAGGCGCTCACTGGTCGCGGCGAGCTTCGCATTGGTCACGTCAGTGAAATACGATACCCGGAAAACTCCCAGGCCGGGCGTATCATACTCTTCAACCACGTCCTCGGGAATGGCCCCGATCTTGGTAGGTGTAAGCTTTTGCTGAATGACGTAGCTGTCTCCAAATTTAAGGTTGACATATGCTCCCTTGACAGGCAGGAGCCTGTTTTGTTCGACCGTCAAACTAAGGGTAACGGTTTGGCCGTCAACGTCGACAACAGGGACAATGGTCGGCATATTAACCCCGTTATTGTCCCATACTTCGGCGGTTACCGGCCCGGTAATATCCACCTCAGGGAGAAACGGTATTACCCGCACCCAAGGATTCTCAGTGAAAACCTTTACGTCCCGTAGCTGATTCGGCTGGTTGCTGCTGCTCGCCATTGAAAAATCTGTTTATTCTTCGATAATAAAGTATCCTTCTTCCTCATCGACCAGGCTCAGGATTGCACCGTAAACATCGACGTGGGTCTTCATCGAGCGCCATGTTATGGACTTGGTTCGCTCTTTCACTTTGCCGGACAGCTCATCAGTAACCTTGACTTTTATCGGCGTCACGATGAAATCCGGCATAGTCTTCGCCCACAGATCCTGTTCTTCTTCTAGCAGGTCTTTATATTCCTGATCAGAAGTAACAGCCCGGTTATATTCCCTGTTGGCCTGCTCGGTCTCGGGTTTCCCATTGAACGGGATCCGGTGCCTTTCAAAAATCTGTTTCTTCTTACCTTCTATCCGGTCCAGGTCCTTGCCGATGGTGTATTCAATCGCCTTTCTCGCGCGGGCTCCAAGCGCGGATATTTTCAAATCAGTGTTGAACCCGAAAAGCCCCTCGCAACTGATTACCTCACACTGAGATTTCAGCACAAGCAACTCGCTCATGGAAATAGTGGTCTTCATTATCGATTTAGTAGTTGATGAATTATATCAAAAATACTTATTAAAATTAGATCATTATAGATTTTATCTATATAAATATGAATGCCTGACCTCACAAGACTTCGATCTTCTTCCACGCAGTGCCATTCCAGAAATAGTACCGGTTGTCGGGATCGTTATACCATAAAACTCCGGGCGACGAACCGCTGGCAGGAAGCGTTCCCGTTCCTGCTATGAATTCTCCATTTACAACCATATTGCCGACAACCGAGATTTGGGTACCGGTTTCAAACATAATGGCACTACCTACCAAGCCGCCCCCCGCATCCCACACGGCAACTTGTGGAAAAATACCTGTACCATGTACGATGTCAGTAGGTACCCCCGTCAGTGATGCCCACGGAACAGAACCTAACGATATTGTTACATTTCCAGAACCCACAAGCCTGTCGGTTAAGGTGCCGGAAAGGTCAATTCCGGCTCCCTCTACCAAGGTTCCCTTAGAAAAATTATCCTCCTTGCCCAAAAGCTGAAAATCCAGATAATCAAAAGTAACCCCGTCTACTATGCCGAAATCAGCAATGGTAATAGGCTTGCCGGTAACACCCGTCCAAGGCATCGATACGGCATTAATGGTAATGTTGGTACTGCCTAAAATAACGTTGGTGCCCGGCGAAGAAAAGGTGATATTTGAACCCGCTACCAGGTTGGCTGTCTCAATATCGTGCGTATGGGAATCCGCGCTTACGCTATTGGTAGTGGCGTTGGTAATCGTCGAAGGCGTGCCCATGTTGATAGTCACGCTTTCGTCCAGCACCCCCCCGTCCGTCAAACCGTTGCCCGCTATAACAGATTTATAGTTTGTGAAGTTATCCCAATCCAGGTAATAGGATCCGTGATGATCATCCAACAAATCGACGTTCAGCTTTTCAACCCATGCAGTTGAATTCACTACGAGCGGTGGAAGGACGCTGCCCAGAATTGTCAGCTGCGTTTCAAGGGTCACTTTGCCGGTAGCCCGCTCGATGAATATCGGCGTACCGAGCACCGCGCCAGCATCGCTAAACCTCCACCATGCAAAGTCATCCGTCGCGCCGATTTTACCAAACGTCCACCGGTTACCGCCTCCCGTCTGCAAACCAAAGCCGCGCACGTTGGAATTAACGGCCACGTTCGCAAGGAACTGACCGCCTTGGGCAACCAGGTTAATGCCATCCTCTTCCAGTATACTGTATGTCAAGGTGGTATTCGTCGCGTACTTGGCAAGCCGGTCGGCAAGACCAGGTCCGGTAGTAGTGCCCAACTGATTCTTAACCCACAGCGTCGTTCCTATCGTAGTATCCGAAGCAGCCGCAGCAGAAGCGCCATTCAGCACAGGAACCGCGTAAGGTTGCCCCGTTCCCGCTGTAAGCCTACCGATCAGCGAAAGGGTAGGGATGTCCAGCATTTCAACAAAAGTCACTCCCTTGGCCTTGATGCTGAATGTCCGGACTCCATCTGCATCTTCCTGCTCCAATGACTCATCATCAGCCACATAGTCGACCAGCCCGCCGCCCGGCTCCTCAACTGGTGCGTCATCGATATCAACGACAGGACCAAACGAGAAATCTGCCTGGTATTGGGCCACCATTTCATCATCCAAGAACCGCTCATAGATCACGCGGAACGTGCTCGGGAAGTGGTGTACTTTGCCGATTTCAGTTGAATCAAGGTTGTCAAACAGGTAGTAATCCGAAGTGGTTACAGCCTCGGCGTATTCCCGAAACTGAGGTAAACGCGTGTACAAAGCAATATCCTGCTGAACTAGCCCACCGTTTTTCAGCTCGAATAGCCGCTTTGTCTCCCTGTTGAAAGGTTCAGACGTGCCATCGTTCAATACCGTCCAGTTGGCCGGCATCGGCGTAATGGAATTGCCCGATGGCGCAAGCTCGGTAATCAGGTTGAAATTCGTCGTATTGGCCGGGCGGGTGCCCAACTTTAAGCCGACTGCCGTGGGCTGCGGGTTGCGCTTGTTAATGGAAAAACTGATAGAGCGGTCATACTGCTCAGCGCTCTCATGTTCAAGCGTCAAAAGCAGATCATACAGCGCAGGAGCCAGGACCTGCCCCGCTCCGCCAAACAGCTCATAGGTAACATCCTCAACAGCCGGATCCTGCGTGTAAACGTTGATATGTACATCCGAGCCGCCCGAGGTCAAAATCGCGGTAGCCAGATCATGCAGCACCCCGTCGATGATCATCTTGACCTCGACCGCGCCCTTTGCGTCGAACATGGAAGAGCCGTCCGGATTGATCGGGCCCAATAGCGTGTCGCTATCCGCATCCCATAGCTCAAACTGCGCCTTGGCAAGATATGCCTCATCAAAGAGCGTAAACCGGATCTCTTCCCGCGTATCCAGTACCAGATTATCCGGCTCTCCTTCAACCCGGTAGGTAGCCGCCGTGATATCGTAAAAACCAACCTGGGAAGGCAGATAACTACCAATAGTATACGTTGCGCTGCCATCGCTACTCACAAGGTCGTACGGGTCGGCGGTCGGCTTAATATCCAGCCCCATACCCACAAGGCGCGAATACCATCCCTGATGAGCCCCGGTAACCTGAACCAAAATATCAAACGCGCTTTCCGGTTTCTCAAAGCCAGAACCCTGAACGATCTCCCCGACAACCACCGGCGCGCCTGTCGATAGGTCGCGCAGAAAGTATTTAATCAAAGTCGGCTCAACCACTTGCAGGTTCACCTGTATCAACATCGTACGGTCGATAGCATCGTAAACCTCAATGAGCATTTTATCAATACCAACCTGGGTAGGTTTGCCGGTAACCGCCAGATCATTGAAAACAATCGTCTGATTGGAAACCCATGAAGGCCGGTCAAGTACCCGGTACAACAAACCCTTGCCTGTGTGGTCCCCATATGGGTCAAGGTAGTCAGCAAGCTGCAAATGCTTCGTCTGCTGCTTACCCTTGACAAAAATCAAATTAGGGAACGGCAGGAACTTGGGAGGCCAGCTTTCAATGAAATCCTCCGAAGGCTCGACTTCTATCGGGATTTTCAGCATCAAATCCTCTCCATCAGGCCCAACCAATTCCATCAAAATAAAATGAGGGCCCGAAGTAGTAGGCTTGCCAATCCACTGCACCTGTAAAATACCATCATCCGGAATCTCTTCCTCTTCCAGATCCTCGCCCCGGTAAATGAAAATCTCACTGATCCACGCCGGCCACGACAACAGCTGAGCTTCCAAAGTATTAGGCGTATGCGAGGACATGATCAGCGGCGCGAAATCAAGCACGCGGTAATCCTCATCCTCTACAAGGATTTCGTATTCAAATGGCTCGATATCATCAAGAACGATTTCCTCGACCTTGGTATTAGCCGGACCGCCAGCACCGGAGGAAGACGAAGAGCCGCGGTACATCCGGTTAAACCCGCCGTTGTCGTCAGTCAGATAAATATCCTCATCCGGCAGCGCCTCAAAGTTAAGCTCACTGAGCTTAATCGTATACTCCATTTCCTTCGGCTTCCACTTCCACTGAGTGATCGTAAAGAAGGTAGTAGGGTTAACCGGCTCATCGTAGCCACTATAAACCGAATGGATTGGAAGCAAACCGTATCCCTTGAACACACCTTCATAAATATCTCTTCTTCCACACAAAAGCCTCACGGTTTCGCGTAGTGCCTTTTTCTGGATGGGCTCTGTTATCGAATCGGTCGGGTCTACCGCGCCGTTCACCAGTCCACTCCATGCCTGGGTAAGTGCGCCGCCTGGAAGCGTCATATAACCAGTCATTACCCGGTTAACCTCCCTGCTCTGCTCAGGCGTGGTAATGTCGATTTTATCAGCAATACTCATCTGAAAATCAGCAGGGTTCGGGTTTCTGATTTTCGATTTAGTATCGATCTGATATTTATGCTGCCCCTCGTAAACGGTATCCTCAACCACGTACAACATTAAGTCTTCCAATGAAAGGAAAACATTGCCTCCGTTGTAACCGGGTCCCTGAATGCCCGGGAATATCCGTAAGCGTAATACTACTATCGCCCCTTCCGGACGGTCAAGGTAGTTGGTGATTTTCTTGCTCTCAATCTCGAATTCCTGCAATTCAAGGTCGTGATAACTCTTTGATTCAGGGTCGTATTGCGATTGACTGGACCTGACACTGTAAGTTCGGTCCTCTTTCTTGGAGTAAAACCAGTCCCCGTTATCGTCCAGATAATCATTGAATTCGCGCTCTGTCTCATTGATTGACAGCATGAAGGTGCATGACAGTGCATTGAGTGCTTTGAAAGCCCCACGAAGCACAATTTTGGTCGGCTTACGGTAATCTGTCGGGATATCGAAATCACCCAGGTTCAACTCAATAGGACCCGAATCGAAATAAACAAACGGCTTAAAGGCACGCTTCTTTTTTTTCGGGTCAAACTCGATATGCTCGGTAAATTCTATACGGTATGGATCATCCGGACGTCCGGCGCCTCCACGTTGCCAGTCAACAGAACCAATATGATTATTCCAGCCCGGCACAGTTCCGAACACAGGTCCGGAAAACGTTCCGTTTGAAAGGCGGTTAACTGGAATTCCCGGATTTACTGTTGCTGTCACAACACTATTCCGCATGGCAATGCTCTGCTTCACGGTCTTACGGGTAGGGGAAACACGCGGCACATCGGGCGTATATTCCTCTCTTCCAAATGCCGCAGCCTGAACCCGCATCTCACTGCCGATCGGGTCGCCGCTGGCATTGAATTTCCAAACCTTGCCCGAATATGACGCCTGCTCTTTCACGCGTATAATCTCCCACGCGCCATTAGTCTGTACAACAAAAGCACGTAGGCTGCTCAATGTTTGAGATAGAACATCATAAGCCTTCATCCCCCGAAGGCCGTCTGCATCGATTATTGCCTGTGAAAGCGGGCTACTACCCAGTGACATGCCCTGCTCATACAAATTAATAGTTGTATGGATAGGCAATTCAAGCTCAGTCGTAGAAAGGCAGTTTGCAATAATCTTGATCAGCGAAAGCTCTCCTTCCACGAACGAACCGAACGCATCCAGATAGTAACTGTCACGTAGCAACGGTAAGCCACATGTGCCGGAGAAGGAAACACTGTAACGCTTTGGCAGAAAAGGCTGCTCGGCATTTATCGGGGAAACATACCCATGAAAAAGAACAGTTGCATTGTCAGACTCATCCAGCTTGCTAAGCCGGATCCTGTATTTAAAGTCATCAGTGATATACAGTTGGGTAACATCAAAATCAATCCCATCCTCGGCAATCCAGTTAAAAGTATATTTCAATGAGCGGACCGGCTCGAAGGGATCCGAAAAATCCTGCATCTCGACAGCGCAAGGATCGCCATAAGATTTCACGCGGACGGAAGTGCCCGCATAATCCCGCTCCAAAACCTCAACCAAAAAGTTACCCTCCCCCGCATCGCGCAGGTCAGAAAAGTAAGAATACCACCTTACACCGTATGCCATTATCTATAATAGTTCGCCTCCAATCCAGCCCGGTTGTTTGCCAGGTGAATAGTAGTTCCTCTCAACTCTCCTTCAAATGAAACTTTCATATTTGGGTTATATGCCCCCACGCCCACGGCAGGCGAATTGATCGAACCGGTATTGGTCCGCTTGATCATCGCAGAAAGCTGCTGCTGTTCACGAACCGGGAAAACCATTTCACCAGGGGTAAGCATCACAGGAATCCGGTCGGTACCCATTGGCTCAGCAATGCCGCCATCCCACATACGGGACATTCCTTGATTTTGGCTCTTGGTTGCGCTTGCTTTTAGAGCCGCTCCCGCAGCTACTGCCGCTGCCCCGATCGCAATTGCCGCTACTGCCGCACCAGGAGTAGTAATACTAGCCTCTAAGGCCGCTTTAAGCCCTGCTTTCAGAATTCCGTAGGTTATTAATGCTTTGCCTATTTGCTGAATCATGTCGCCAAAAGCTGCGGCTACTTTTGCACCTACGTCCTCTATGCCCCCCGTGCCCGCCGCAATTTCCCCCAATCCCTCCGCGAGACCAGAAAGCACTTCAACACTGCCATTTGTCAGTATGCTATTAATTGCCTTGCTTAATTGCTCATCGAGATTCTGAGTAGCAATAGATAGGTCATTTGATGAATCGGATGCGGCGTCTTGGGCAAGTTTGTTACTCCACCATGCCTGAGTCATTTTGTTGATCTGATCCGTAATATGATCATAGTTCAGATCGCCTCCCATTGACACAGGACTGCTGAATTCCTCGTGGGACTTTGTGAATGAACCATCGTTGAACTTGCGGACGGTACCCGTATTGCTCATCAACGGCCCGGAAATATTAGAACTCGGGCGCTCTGCATAGTGCTTCCGAACCGCCTCCTCGGCAGCAGCTATACCGTCACGGATCCGCTGATCAGAGTCCGCAATCTCTTGCCTTGTGATTTCATCAAGTGCGCGCTTCCGCTCGGCAGCGGCTTTTTTCATCGCCGCAATAATCTTCTGATTAGCCTTTTCCTCAGCCTCAGCCCGGTTCTGTGCCGCAGCCGCGGAAATATCAAAATCAGCTTGCGCGTATTCAGAAGGCATCTTGCCTCCACGAGCGCCAGACTGCGCCCAACCAATCGGCATTCCATTACCGTAAGAAGTGGCTTTATTAAGGACTTTGCGCTGGTTCTCAGTATCAATCTGCCCCTTGTATCCAAACGGGTCAAGTTCATAGTCAACACCAAAGAGCCCGCTGGAAGCTTTAACCGCAGCCATTGAAATAGCCGCGCCGCCTGCGGCCATAATGCCATGCTCCCGGTTGATTTTATTGAGAATGTCCAGCAACCCGCCAGCATCATCAGCAGCAGTCGCCAAAGCTGTTTTTCCACCGGATGTATCAAACAAACCATCCAGCAACAGCGTCAGCTTGCTATGCGCGTATTCGATCCGGTCGCCCAGGTCCTTAGCGTCATTCTGCGGCACATCGCCGAGCGCATTCTTTAATTCAGCGGTAAGTTTTGGCAGCACCGTCGAAACCGCATCATCGCTTTCCTTCAAAACTGCATTAAGCTCAGCAGCCGTCAGGTTCATTCCCTGGGCCACTTTTACAAATGCCTCGTAAAGGCGCTTATCGAGCTCGTCGGATAGATTTGTCGAATCGACTGTGCCCTGCTTCATCTTATCGACAAAGCCGCCTAATCTATCCGTCGTATCAGTGAGAGAGTAGCCGATTTTACCCGAGGAAACAGTGAGGTCATCGAACATCTGTTGTGTCCTGGCCCCCTCATTGATCGTCCCACGGGTCTCGCGGGTAAGCGTATTGTACCCCTCGGCAATCATGAAGATGCTCTTGTGGTACTTGTCGGCCACATCTTGCAGCGCCTTTTGGTTGCGCTCGTAATTTTGCATGGTGCCGCTTGCAACCCGCAGGCTCTTATCCAGTGCACTTACCTGCTCGTTGGCATTGTAGATGGCTTTACCCATTGCCAGAGCGGTCGTAACGAACGCACCACCGGCAATAGCGGAAACCTTGCCGATGATGTCCTTATACTTCTCAAACGTAGAACCGGTTTGCTTAACCTGGCTCTCGGTCTTCTTCGCGCTTTCAATTACCTTCTGGTTGGCCTGCTCGACCTCATCCATCCCGGCAACGCTATATTTTACCTGTAATTCAGGTCCGTTCTCGTTAGCCATCTTACTCAGTGAATTTTGACAGGCTCTTCTCAGCCATCATGCCATCGAAAAATTCATTTAATGCAATCCGGTCCATATCCTCAGAGAGTGGCATGAACTGGTAAACCTCAACCCGGTCCTCCTTGGCAACTGTCGGATTGTAAAGAAGGGTACCCAGAAGGCGGGTATGGCGCCATGACTCCTCCCATCTTCCATTGTACCCTTCCAGCTCGATAGAAAGCTCAAAAAGCGTCCTGTCGCAAAGCTCCATGTAGGAAATATTCAAGTCTCGGACGGCAATTCGGCCGAGCTCATCCATTGTCAGTGGCTCTCTTCGCTCTGATTCTCTTTTTTTTTCTGCTGCTCCTTGATTTCAGGCGGTAGGTTAGATTCCTTCGGAGGCGACCCGCCATTGCGGATAGCCTTGAAAAAAGCCACATACACATTGTTCAGCTGATCAGATCCGGGCCCGCCTATCTCATCAATCCAGTTAGCGGCATCTATCAGGCGGTATCCTGGGCCACCTTCAAACTGGTTGACGTAGTTGGCCCCGCACCATAGGACTGCCGGCAGGAATCTGCCAGGCTGTTTGACAACAGGAAATTTCTCAGTGACTTTCACCATCTGCCCATCCTGCTCAACTTCCGTTTCCTGATCCACGAAATCAAAAAGCTTCGTATAGATTTCGGAGGACTTGATTTGAAAATGTTCGCAGAAATCAGTAATAGCAGCAAACCCGAATTTCATCGGGATCACTTCGCCACTTTCCAGCGTCAGCGTGCAGTAACCGATCAGCTTGTTAATCTGTTGGGCCATTACGCGATCACAGTTTTAGTAATCGGGCCGTTGCCTTTCAAATCCACTGAATAGGTCATTTCACCTTCCGCAGCAGCAGAAAATGGCGTAAACTGAGTGAGCATAAATTGAGCTTCGAACGCCAAATCACCAGTGAGCGCCGTAGTAAACACGATCGTCAGGAAAGCACGGTTAAGATACGCATCCACCAAATCACCAATACCAGTCTTTCCGGCAGTGGTAGCGTAGTTTGTGCGCCCGGTTCCCTTAGCCGAGTACGACCGCAAACCGTGAATGATCTCCTCGTAACCGCCAGAATCGCGGTCGGTTGATGGAATATCCGCCACATTCAGCGACAGGGATATATCCATTGTATGTTGAATCTCCTTGTTGGGCGTACCCTTCACAAAGATTTTCTGCGCGGTTCCATTTACCTTCATTGTCGTCTGTTGTTGAAGTGTTAAAGTTGTTCTGTCAAATGCTCGATAACGAGCACCTTTTCGTATATCCGTCTGTCAGGCAGATCGGTTTTGTATGGTCGGTTATCTGCCAGCTTAGCACCCATGATATTAAAGCCCTCTGCCTGAATGTTGGTAGTCCCCGGTAGCGGTATTACCCGTTCAAGTATTTCATTACCAATAGCGTCGGCCAATAATCCGTCGCCAAAGTCACCGTCGAATGCAGTAAAAACAGTCAGATGAACAATTACCTTTCCGTCAAAGGAATCCCGGGTATTCGTGTTGCTGGTCCCGATTGAAGTCAGAAGTATATAAGGTTCGAGCGTGTCGTAATCGGCAGTCAACTCATAAAACCGAATCGTCTTGCCATTGACAACCATTCCGTCCAGCAAACTGCAATAGCCTATCGTCAGCGGCCCAATAATGTCTTTCATTAGCCACGCGGGTTAAGCTTCCTCATATTTTCGATGAACCGATTACCCTCTTCAATGTAGGTATCCACCAAATACGGGTGAGCCTTCATTGTCCCTTTTCCGTTTTTGTAGAATTGCCATGCAACCGCCTCCCATTCGAACGGTAATTGCTTCACGCGTACAGCGGCGAAAGGACCCGTACCAAACTCCACGTATGCCGCAAAGTGATCCTTCTGCGTATTGCCCGCAAACACCCATGCCGTAAGCTTCTCACGGTCATGTTTCATGTTGATGCTTGAACGAACAGCAGCAATGTCGGAAGCAGTCTCAGCATCGTCGTCCTGAAAAGGCTGACAACGCCGCTTCGCCATAGCCTCAGTCCGCAGCGCGGTGCCGAGTACTTCCTGATTTGCTTTCAGTATCAGATCCTTTTCCCAATTGTTGATTCTCGCAATGAAAGATTCAACACCACCGACTTCAATCTTCATCCCTGCTTCACTTTGGTCATCATAAAAAAAACCACCCGGTTACGGGTATCGACCTGCTTGATGTTTTTGATCAGGTATTTCTCACCCTCAAAAACCACCTGCATATCCTCCTTGGGAATCATACCATCCTCGTAGCGAACGGTTACATTGTAGAGCTGAATAACAGTCATTTTGCCATTCTCAACGCTAGTTAGCGTCTTGCCTGGGACAACTTTTGCCATCAATTCGAATACAAACTCGTACGCGCCAGAACTGCCGCCACGTGAAGTCCGCGTACGCGTCAAGCTGTAAAACCCAATAGCATCTCTTAATTCTCCGGGATTCATGCCGTCCAAGGGATTCGCCGGTAACGCCGGCAGGTTGCTTTCCAATCATTAGGCAGCTTCTGTACAACCTCGAAAGACACGCCGGGGCGCTGCTCAAAACTATCCAAGGCATGCTTCATAATCGCCAGCTTGATATCTTCCGGAATCTTATCGTCTGCATAACCAGCCTTGTAGCTGATCACAGTCGGCTCGGTCCTGGTAACATTGATGCTGACGAATGAGCCCATAAGCCCCTCACGTTTGTAGTCAACAGCTTCGGCTTCATCGTCGGCAACACTGGAAATCTCGTTTACCGGCCCATAGGGTAACTCCTCAGCCCCGTAGGTGCAATCCACTTCCTCCCAACGAACAACGATATCAGTCGGCACCAGGCTAATGCAAAGGAAACCCTCAATGTGAATGCGAGCAGCCCTGAGAAGACTTTCCAAGACCGAATCATGCCCAACAGAGCGAACCTGGACATACGTTTTAAGCATATCCAAACTAACCGGCTCCGTCGCGCTAGTTTCAGTCTTGATGATATCGAATCCGCGTGTTGGCATAGGTTACTGTTCGGTCTGAGCTTTGGTTTTGCCCGTTTCCTTGGCCTCCTTGGTAACAGACTTCTCTTTGCTCTCCTTCGACTCTTCGGCAGGATTTGCAGTCTCCTCATCAAGCTCACGGATCGTACCGCTCGCCAAAAGAACATCTGCGCGGGCTTTATCGAGCTTGATCGTCGAATCCGTGCCGTAATATTTGTGATTGTCTTTACTGTCCGAAACAGGTTTAAGAACGATGTAATTTTTCATACGAACGAAGTTAAAAAAGGGCACAGGGTGAGCCCGGTACCCTTTCTGGTTTCTACTTATTTGCTGATGAAATGCTTAGATTGTCGTTGCGACGTTAGCCAGGTCAACGTAACGGAACGCGAGCGGTTCATCGATCTCCAAGCCTTCTTCTGCTTCAAGACGAATGGTTACCAAGTTTTTCCGGAAGTTGTCGACATCCTCGTAGCTAAACTCGATATTGAGTGATTCACGGGTCAGCATACGGATTTTGTCGCCAGCCCAATCCCCGACAAACAAATCATTCTGATTTACCGCCGTGCTCATTACCAGAGGAACGCCGGCGATCGCCATCGGGAACTGTTGATTTGGCAAGAACAACATCGGGAATGAATATTCGCCGGTAGTCGTCTTGTATTTCAGCAATTCCGCATAGTTCAACGGCCGAAGAACCGCGCCAGTCGGATTGTAATCCTTGTCAAGAAGATCAAAAACCGTATTCAGGATTGCCTCATACATATTCGGCATTGCACCCGTGAACTCCGGTGCCACCTCTTTCAATCCCTTAATCTCGTTGACTCCGCTACCGTAGAACATATACCTGTCCTCCGCCTTGTAGAAACGCTCGGTTCCTTTCGAAAGAATGGAATCCTGCAACCAAGGGATATTTTTCAGGTTCTGCTTTGATACCAGGTACCAACCCGCAATGGTGTAGGCAACAGCCTGCTCCATCTTGAATTTTTCTTGCAGTTGCGCCTTGGTATCGCCCTCGTTTACCTGCACTGCGAAATCACCCTCGCTGCTCAACCATTGCGGATAGAAAATAATATCTGATCCCATAGGAGAGTTTGCAACCAGGTCGCGAAAGTGGACCAGTCGCTGCGGGCCCAAATACGGATTCTGACGATACTCGGGATTTGCACTGATAGGATTACCACCGCCATCAACCAAAGTAACTGCGGTCGTCATCAGACCTGCCGCTTTGGAGCGCTCTGAAAGTTCTTCCTGGATTTTATCCATTTTAAACGAAGCTTTCGCACTCTGGTTGGTGAACGATTCACCTTTCAACGCCTCGGTCAAGCCTTCGCCTAAGCGGTCTTTGAAAGACTTGCTTACCTGTTGCTGACCGAAATTAGGTGTGTTCAGTTTCATAACAACTTCCTCCACCTGTTCGGACAAACCTTTGATTTTATCAGGGTTATCTTTCAGGGTTTCAAGCTGCCCTTCCAGCTCTTTAACCTTATCAAGTCCGGATTTATTCTCTTTGATGCTTTCTTCCAGACCTTTGATAGCCTTATGAAGATCCGCACCAAGGTCCTCCACCTTCTTGACAATTTCTGCCTCAGTTAGTGCCATTTTGAACTGCGTTTTTAAATTTGTCGATGATATTTATGAGTGACGCCTGGCTTAGATCCTCATCCGCAGTGGTGCCCTGGCCTTTTGGGTCCGGCTGTTGAATCGATTTCAGTAGTTCGCCGATTTGGTTGTAAACAGTTTGAAATTCCTCCATACTCTTATCTGTATACGTTCCGTCTGTAAGCGCCTTTTTCAAGCGCCCGTACATCGCATGCAGATCGTCAATGGATTTGGAAATTGAAATAAGAGGGGTATGCTTGTTCGCGCCCCAGAAGTGAAGGCTCGAACCTTCCTTCATTTTGCACTCGTAAATGTTATTGACCTTCGCAATTGCATCCGGCTTCTGCTGTGTAGGAACGATACGGATAGAGTGTTCTGTAATCAATCCGTGATGACACTTCAAAAGGAAATCCTGCGCATCAGCGTGCGGACCTACCAACCCCACATAACGAAGTCCGAAACTATCCTCCTCCAATTCAAGCAACCGGGTAAACGGCCGCTTCTCTTCGTGATCAATCACGTGCTTAATGCGCGGGAAGGATGACTTTGGCCCTATCTCAGCAATGGTCTTTTTGTAGGATCCGGGATGGATGATATCTCCGTCATCGTCTGCAAAACCAAACGACGAAAAGTAACCTTCAACCTTGCCGCCTTTAACGTCAACATCCCGAAAGGTTGTACCATCCTTGTACGCCTGACCTACGCCTTTGAAGATATCCATTTGGACCTGAGAAGAATCAATTTTGACAAATATAGATAATATCTATTCAATTATAAATTTCATTGAAGATATTTATAATCAAATTTTTGGAAGCGGGTTCAACAAATATGGATCAGGGAAAATATCCTCACGGTCGCCGCTCGGAAGGTAAGCCACCGTACACCGGCAGTTGCAGCACTCAGCTGCGCCGCCCGCGGGATCGCCAGGGAAATCCATCCGCGATTCACCTACCGTAAACTTCTCATCTGCACCGATCGGATCTGGGTTCTTCCAGTGCGTATCCCGAACCCGTTCGTCCTGAGTATGAATCCAGATTTTATCCAGCTTAATCCCCATGCCCTTAATAGACTCATAAGCCGATTCTTTTGCCGCCGCGTTGGCGATGTAGGTTGTCTCAGTCCGGGCAATCAGCTTTGCACGCTCCTCGCTCCACTGGCCGTCCATTTCCTGGTGCATACGGCGCGCGATGGCGCTCGGCCTTACTTCCTCCTTCACAGCCTGGCCCAGGACCGCGCGTAGCTTTTTCTTGATGGTATTGGAAACACTCGTTACTCGCCTTGCCACATTGAGCGAATAAACCAGGTTCTTTAAACGCCGGAGCCAATCCGGATTAAAGAAGTTCGCCCCAAAGCCAGAGTCAGCAGAACCCACATCGACAGTTATACGTCCGCGTTTCTGCCGCTCCTTCGGAAGTCTGGTCTTGATATCTTTCTCAGCCCAAATGTAATGAACCTTGCCCACGTAAAGGTAAAAGTCAATGAAAGCCCGCTCAATAATCCTACGGTCAACCAATGTATCCAGATTCGACAATGCAGCCTGAGGACCATGCGCTGCCGCATACGTCATTACCGGCGCAATAGTGCTCAAAATCGCCTTTCGAAAATGAGCAACACCACTACGCTCGTAACGGGCATTCTCCTTCGCATACCGGAACCAATACCGCTTCCTTTCCGCAGCGTTCATTTCTTCTCGTTGTTGGTGAAAGTAAACCGGCCATCGATATCATTCCGGATTGACAGCGGAGGAATCCGGTTTCCGTGGATAACCAGATTGATGCATCCATGTCGAAGGAAATTCAACCTATGCATGAAATCGTCCGTTTTCCATACCGTACTGTAACTACCTCCGTCGATCATCGCATGCAGGTCTGAAACCAATCCTCCATCGCCTTTGAAGACCATATCGGGATCCTCCATTTGCATTGGCTGCATGCACGGGGTAGCCTGTACGTAAGGGACATTCAATATCCCATCCGAAATAATACCCAAGATCGCCTGAACAGAATCGTTACCGGACAATTCCCTGAGGCGTATCAGTTCCTGGGCCATATCTGCAAGCATCTTGCTTTGCAAGCCCAGATCAATCAAAAGGTTTTGCTCACGCTCTGTCATTTCAATTTAGGTAACCAGATAGTTCTTTGTTTTCCTCCCAAGTATTTAAAATCTGATTTCCACCCTGTTAAAGGTTTAACCCAATACATGAAACCCCATCGAGAAACAATGGTGTAGTTGCCTTTGCGGTCTTTTGTCATCCACTTTGTGAGTCGAACAAATAAAAACTGCAAAAAGAATTTGTTAATAAACTCAGTGCCAGTCATATGAATTATTGTTTAGGTTCCTTATCCTCCTCATCTTGTTCATACATGCTTGCATCAACCTGAGGGCCGATAGGGTCAAGACCCATTTTAGATACCATTTGCTTCCCGGAAGGGATCAGAGGTTCGTCCATGTTCTCATGCTCAGTGTCCTCATCCCATCCGCATGCAGCGCGGAACTCGTTTGACGAAAGCGGGATCTTTTCCAGATACTTCACCTTATCCACAAGTTTTTCTTGCAGCTCGGGAAATACATCCAAATCAAAGTCAAGATAATATTTGCCGGCAGCATCATAGGAGGGTAGAAACCATGTATTAAGCGTTTCAGCCATCGTGCGCAACTCGGGAAGTACAGCGTCGGTCAGCGACATTTTAGTTGCCGATTCCATGTTGTTGTAAGTAGTCTGGTCTGACCAGTTAAAAATGATCGACTGAACATGGAAGGCTGCACAGATATCAGCCTTGGAAATCTTTTGACTCTCAGCAATGCCAAGATCCTGCGGACTGAAACCAACACGGATAACGCCAAGCGGGTCTGAATTAATCAGAATACTTCCAGGCCCAGAATTATTGATTTTCTTATCCCAGATATCGCGGGTCTTCTGAAACTGCTCAAAATTAACCTCGCTGTTGTCCGGCGTGTTGGTGTTAAAGACGATATCACGGATACCCTTCTTTTGAAACAAATCAGTTTCTGCCTCGTTGCCCTCGTTGTACTTCTGCACGATCTTACGCAGTGGATAAAGCGTCGGCATCCCTCTGAGCCAATCAATTTCATTTTCGTAATCAGGCGAGAAATTACGGCCCTGCCCAACGTTGGCCGCAGGAATCTTAACCTGCTCATTGTGCTGCAAAAAATACGATTCAATGGGCTGCATCATACCACCCGACCGGATGCCGACGTAATGAGAGGGTAGTAGGGTAAGCTTTCCTATCTTGCCTTTTGTCGGATCCATCACGCTACCGCTTCTGGTGCCCATCCAATAGTAAGACCCGTTCGAAGACTTGAAAATAAACGACCCGTAGGCAAACTCCGACCACGAAGGCATCATTTCGTTGGGCCGCTTCAACACCCGCATGATTTCGTGGTTCGGGTCTTCAACCTCCGAAAGCGCTTTTCTCTTCTCTATCATTGCCTCAGTCAGTAGCCGGCCAGGCTGCTGAATAAGTGATTTATACTTTGACAGCGCTTTCGTGTCCTTCACTGTATAAAGCACAAGTGGCGCCTGGGCAATCTTCTTGCCAACCCAATCCATAACAGTGAAAACAGCATTGTTACCCTTGAATCCCTCATCCAAAAACTGTTTACCCGCGCCATTATACCAAAGTACTTGCCCTCCCATAGTGTAACGGAAAAGCACCTCTTGCGGTGTAGGGTTGCTCCGCTTCGGCTTAATCTGCGGCGGTTTAGGCATCTGCCCAATATTGAAAAGTCCCATTATCCTCCTCTGTTTTGTACTACAACTTTGCTTAACAATGTGAAAACTACATAGCGGGCAGCATCCAAAAGGTGATTCCACGCGTCAACGGGTGTTTTTGACTTCTTGTCATGCCACACGTAATTATTCAATTCCTTGATCAGGTTGATGCTCGAAGGGTCGATAACCAATTCATAATCCTGCATCATCGCAATACCGGCAGTAATAGAACCAGGCGGCTTAAATGCCTCCCGGATATTTACCCCGCCTTTCTTGATCTCAGCGATCAGGCGCGGCTCTGCACTATCAGCGATAATCAAATGGTTTCCAGCAATCTCCTTGTTCTTGCGGATAATCTCGCTGGTTACCATCAAAGGCTTATAAAGCTGCTCTTTGAGGTAGATTTTCTTCTGAGCCCTGTCGATCGATACACGGACAAGCGTCGTCGGATCCACACTGAACCCGTAATCCTGGCCGTACACCGGAACGCCGATCTCACGAAAATCATCGATCGTCCAGTTGTCATAGATAACACCCTCAGCCCGGTCAAGCCATCCGCCCAATACAACATGCTTGAAGTAGCTCCACTTCTTCACCGTCGCCCGGTCGGCACGCTGACGCTGCTCCGGCGTCATCTTCTCGTAGAGCTCGTAAGCCTTACGCTTGTCCTCAAAGTCAAACCAAATAGCGTCTGCAATATGCTCCCGCTCCATATCCAGATACGAAGCATGGATGTAAAGCACATTGTCCTTTACGCCATTAAACCCTTCGGGCACACCCCTATCTTCAAAGAACTCCTCAAAGACCCAATGTTCTTTGGTCGCCGGGTTAAGGATGAGGATGTTCAAGTTCCGTACATCCACAGCCCGTATTGACTTTCGAATCTTATCCCAATCCTGAAACGTCGGAACCTCCTCAGCCTCCTCAGTGATGAAAATCGAAAAGTCCTTCAAGGATTTAAGGCTAGCCGTCTGGTTGCCCGAGCTGGTCTTATGACCCTTGAAAACTATTTTACTCCTATTGGTCGTCCCGTCTATCCGGCCATTCTTGACAATGAAAGACGAAGCGCAATTCAATAAATCTATCTTCTCCTCAAACTCAGGCACAATTGAATCCTGTGCAGCTGTCAGCGTATAGCGCGTATACAGAATCCTGTGGTTATAGTCCTTCGCAGCAACACAGGACCAAAGCCCCGTAGCAAATGACTTTTGAGAATGCCGCCCGCCAGTCATCACAACCGTATCTACACCATACAGCGGGGAGCTCTTCTTCGCACTCAGCCAGGCAAATAAAGGTTCATACTTCTCACTGATTTTCAGAGTTCTCGACATCCTGAATTCCCTTTCCAAATACGATCGTCGTAGACTCTACCGGCAACCCACCCGAAGTATGATCAATGGTTTTCCGATCAATCAGCTTACCATGCATTTGCAGTACCTTGGCAACCGCATCTTTCGAATCGTGGATCTCGATCTCAGTGTAAACCTCGGTGATATTTGGCACCCCTTTTTTAGGATCTCCCATAATCGTCCTCCTGGTCTGCTTCAACTTCTTGATCAAATGCAGATTCTCCTGAGCAGGAAGTGAGGCCAAATCCACCACAACATTGCTCTGATCATCAATTCCCAGAAACGGCGTCATCTTGCCTCGCCCAAAGTCCGACATCCGAATCAGCGCCTCATTAGCTGACATACAGTGCGCTTCAACCCGATCATCAATGGCTTTTTTAATTTCAGGTTTTTTAAGGTTCTCATAACCAATTACTCCACAGGTCTTTTCTGAGTATCCCGCGCGAAACGCAGCCCCGGATGCATTCCAATCCTTGGTGTATTCTTCGACAAAGCGGCGCTGCTTTGGGGTTAGATTTTCCATAAGTCCGGGACTACCTGCGGGTATCTCTGGCTTTTTCTGCTTCGGCCTTGCCATTCAAGATGAGGAGTTGAATAAACACGTAAATCACAATCAGCGCCATGACCAGGTTCACACCAGGCACAAAGCACGTAAACGTCAAAACCCGATGAAACACCGGGTTCATATTGTCGGCCACAGCCAACGCAACAGCGATAAATCCCGAAGACATCAGGTAAACCAAAATTAGTAGCGTAATTTCAAGCCAGCTCATAAGGTTTCAATTGAATTGATTTTCAACAACTGGATAGCGCCCATAATCTCGCGCGGTCCCTCCTTAGCGATCAGCGACACAACCGGCCCATCCTTGTACTCCTTCGTAGTTACTTCAAGCTCTAACAGAACCCGATGACCCACTTTCAGATTTTTCAAGATAGCAACCTCAGTACTCTGAACAGGCTCATCAGGTTTGTCATCTTCAACATACCGGACAAGCTCCGTTTTCTTCGAACGTCTACCTTTAAACGTTGTGCTTTTCGCCATAAATTTCTTTGGTTACTGTAAACAATATTGGAGCGAGAAACCCGCTCCGTATTGCACTGGAAATGTTACTTCATCAAGCCATGAAACTTGGTAGCGGGACCGGGACTCGAACCCGGAACCTTTGGGTTATGAGCCCAACGAGCTGCCAATTGCTCCACCCCACGGTAGCTTTTATTTCTGGTCTGCTACTGCGACCGCTCGTAATTGAGTAGAAGCCGTACCACTCCCCGCAGCGGCTACACGATAGAAAAGATACTGACTCGGGGCATCCTTGAAGAAAATCGTCTGAGGAGTAGCAACGTTGGCAAGGTTTAATGAATCCGCCGCCGACAGCGTTCCCGTCGCAGTTACCCGCTTCCAGGCTATGCCATCATTACTGCCGAACAGCCGGATAACGCCAGCAGTGGTACCGGAAATCTTCGTAGCCGTAGCCTGGATGTAAACGGCGCTCGCGGACTTTGTAACCTTTACCTGCTGGTTTTTGGTTGTCGCATTAACCAAAGTATCCAGCGTCTTACCGGTCGTCTCAGACTTAAAGTCGGAAACTGCCTTCGATAATTGGGCATAACCCACCTGCATCGTTGCGAATGCAAGCAATGTGAGGAAAATGAACTTTTTCATTTCTTGGAAAGATTGTTTGTTGATGAAATTTGTGATGAGACTCAAATATAGATAAAAACTATGATTACAACCAAATTATCAGTTTCATCTATTTTGTAATAGCCTGCGAAATAAACACGCCGACGATCGCGCCAAGGGAAGCGCCGGCACAATAGAACAAACGGGACTGCCAACTGCCAAGGGCAGCACGCACGTTCATCGTCCACAGCAAACTGATTAGAAAACTGCACGTCACAATCCCGGCATAGTTTTCCTTTGCGACCATAACGGTATTAGAACAAACAAACATCACTTGAAGGAAGGCCGTAGAAAACGGTTTCCAATTCTCTTTTAAATTCATTTCTCGTCGGGGTATGGAAGTGGTCGATTTCTTACAGCGTCGTGATTCAGGTACCATTCTCTTTCAAAATCACCCAAATCAGTCATAATACCTTCTTTCTTAATAATGTCTTCCCGATCCTCCTTCACTGCCTCGTTCGTCTTGTGACGGGCGTACAGTTCGGCGGCTTCGGTATAATATAAGTCAGGCAAACCATCACTAAATATAATTAACCGGTTCCAGTCCCTAAACCCATGCTTATCGGCCACCTGTTTTTTGCATTCTTCGAAACTATTCATAGTAATTTTCAAAATCTAACACTGTTAGTTATTTAAAGTAAAAATCAACCCTGCCGCGTGTTCTTACGTTAACCGTACACTTGTCTAGGTAGCAATCTTTTGCCCGCTCCAAAGCGATTTTTGCGTGGTACTTGCCTACATACTTCCATAAACTGTAAGCGCCAACAGCGAAGCGTCTCCGGTCCCTGAACAAGCTCCGGTCTTTCGGCTGAAAAACTATCCTGAATTCTCGGTTAAGCTTCCTCATCGTTAAACACGTTCCTGATTATCCTCCCATTCCCAAATGCTGAGTTGACCTACCGCAGGGATAGGCGTTAAATAAGCTTCCGGATTAATGCACCACCAGTAGTACCGGTTCGCAGAGAAATCCCCGAGCATCTTTTCGCCGGCATTCACCGGCTTCATATCGTTTGTCGATCTGCAATCCTCAACCTGAACCCGCCCGAGAACACAGCCCAGAACTGTACACATGTTGTACGCCCGGCTCCCCTTGAAAAAGGTATCAGGCAAAAGCTCACACAACTCTTTCAATAAAGCCTCTCCTTCCTTAGGCATCTTTGCAGAAGCATGGATAGCTATCTTTCCCCTAAACTTAGTATTCCAGCTGCGAGTCTCGCATTTCTTTATGCCAAGGACGAGCAAGCCCGCCCAAGGCTGTTGTACACTGATTGCTTTCATTTTTTGCGAGCTTTGGGCAATGTGGAAGATTCAACAACTTTAATCCATCCAACTTTCACCAGATCGCCTACTGAATGGCCCATGTACGGGACCGCAAAGCCCAGGGAACGAAGAAACTCCATAGCCCATGCAATCCTAACAGGGTTAATATCATGGCTATGAGCTTCGTAGTCAACTTCCAGAAAGGATCTGATCAACTGCTTTTTGTAGTCAGCCACAGCAAAACGATCCTCAACATCTGGATCCATTACTTGGCAAAGCAAAAGAGCCTCATCGTCGGTAATGCTTGAAAGCGGACGCAGATACAGGAATCCTTCTTTCTGCTTCGACTCAAACAGGATTATCAGGGATGCCTCATTCCATTGAGCTCGCCAGCTCCACCCAGGATTACCACATTCACAGCAATTAAGGTATTGAGCAAGAAATGCCAACCGGAGCGAATCGTTCAGTTCTTTTTTCATTGCTCAGCAGCGATTATAAATGCTTCATGGCCTACATTCCCTTCCAATGCCTTACGAATCGAATAATGTTCACCTGGCTTGTCTTCGTCACCAATCCATTCTTCGTCCCATCCGCTTTCGGGAATGATTTCCACTGATAGATTTTCCGCAGGCTCATCGCTGTCATCCAGCGGCGTGCAGCTATGAATAAAAGCAAGTGCGGCCCACATGTTGGGCGCTGCAACCCATTGGGTATAATTGTTTAATTCAATTTCGAATACTTTCATATTTTTTTACGGCTTGAAGTTTTTATTAAACATGTGTCCAGTTGATCCCCTTTGCTATTAAGTAAATAGCCTGCTTGCCTACGCCATAACGGATTCCTATTTGCTGGTAACTACGGCCAGATTTTAGCAATTCTCGGATTATATGGATATCAGCCTCTGTCAGTACTGATCTTGGATGTGAAGACCCCCTGTTGTATCTATTCTTACTCTTCCAGGTCTTACCAGTTGTTGGCATTACTATTCGATTTGTTTCAGACTTGAAGCAGATTTAATCCCAAATGAATGTCCGCATCTGTTACAGTCTCCGACTGTTATTGATGCACCATTCTTTCCAACTTTATACGTTACCCTGACAATACCAGCCTCGCACTTGTCACATTTAAATAACTTGCTTATTGTTGCCATAGCATTTAAAGATGCGGGGAGGATCACTCCCCGGCTTTGGCTTATTGTTCGATAATTACGATGTCTTTGAAAATCTCTTTCTCGCGGTCGAATATGCTCGTTACGATTTCATCAATGATCTCATCGAGCTCATAGCAAACGAGGAACAACGCAACCGAGCCGCCCACAACATCTATTTCAACCGAGATAGGTATCTGACGCTTTTCCAATCCGTCGAACACAGGCAGGCTCAGCACAAAGCCCAGGTCGGTAGACTTTGTGAATTCCGAAACCTTCGATTCAAAAAAGGCTTTCTTATTGCCCTGCAAGTCGTTTTCCTGCTGGCTTGTGGTCGTAATTTTCGCGGTGAAATTCCTCAGCTTTAAAATTAGGTCCTTGTGTTTGGATGGATCCGCAAACCAGCGGCGTTCGAACCGGAAAGCCTTTTCAAGTTGGGCAATCGAATAAGACTGCGGGGAATTAATTTCAAGCGAGTCAAGGAATTTATTGAACTTCAATGAACCGATCACAACCGTAGCAAATTTGTCGTGCTCATTCACAGTCAGGACAATCTTGCGTTGTTCCTTATTGAAAATTACATGGGTCGAATGCAGTGTAAAGCCTACATCCACGAGGCGGGCATCTTCCACATGAGCAAATCGTCTCTTTGAAAAATACTCCGAAGGCGCCGTGATAATCCCGTCAAGCTGTACTTTCTCAGGATCGTAAATCTTTGCGGCCTGCCCGGTAAGTACTGTCAGCGTCGCCTTTTCATCCACGACGCCAAATTCAAAATTCATGTTATTGTCTGCCATTATTACTGTTGGTTATTGTGGGAAAATGATTTGATGGATTACGCTTCTTGCTTCGACCTGCTGAACTTGATCTTAAACTGAACCTTCTCAGTAGGCGTTAACGGTCTGCTATGTACGAGCACGTCGTGATGCTCTGCATCGTAGTACTCCATAGTCGCCCGGTCCTCATTGACCATTTCAATTGCCCGGAATTTCCTCATCTCAAAACCGTCATCAATCTGCTGTTCGAGAACAGCGTTCCGCTTCTTCAATGGATCCGTTGTGGACTTGAAGACGTGCTTCGCATTGAC
The DNA here is from genome assembly GCF_038440355.1 of Dyadobacter sp. OTU695. Lineage (NCBI taxonomy): Bacteria > Pseudomonadati > Bacteroidota > Cytophagia > Cytophagales > Spirosomataceae > Dyadobacter > Dyadobacter sp. OTU695. The sequence continues at coordinate 91,754 of NZ_JASATN010000017.1, forward strand.
CAATGCCATGCTGGCCCGGTTCATCTTCTTCTGATTTGCGAAGTACTCAGCAGACTTCTGCTGTATCTCCTCCTCAGTGAGTTGAATAGGAAGCTCGAAATCAGCCTCCGAAAAGTATTCTGACATGATGATTGAAAATTTATGGTTATTAAATAGTCTTGAAATACGCACGAACCCGCACAGCAAAATCAACCAGCAGGAAAGGAGAAGCAATAATCACAGTCAGCACAAAGGCTAAAAGCCATAAGGATATCAGAATGAATTTTGCGATAGAGATCATATGGGTTCGACGCTGTTAAAGTTTACAATTCAGAAAGGGCCCCAAGCTGGGAAGTGTTTTCGCATGAGGTCGATGTAAGCGAGTTCGGCGGTCTGTTCAACCACTGAATTGCCAATGGCACGGTGAAGGTCTTCTGTAAAGTTGTACCCATCAATTGTATAGACCAGGCTGGATTCAATCGTGCGCGGTTCTTCCCATTCGAATTGGAAAGCGCCCTGTCCAGCCGGAAATCGATCGCCGGGCCCCGAACTACGGAGTCTCTGAGATTCGCGAATGTCTTTCGCCCTGGCCGTACCTCCGTAACCTCTCGCAAAATGGCTTTGTCGGATTTCGGATCCATCTTGTCCATGGTGGTCGGCGTTGGCCAATTCCGTACCGCGCCGCTGAGCTTTGGGGCCCTGGTCCCGTCCTGCTGCTTCTGATAGTCTCCGCGCGTCGTGATCGGAGTCGGCCACTTTTGTATCTGTTCGGATAATTTTGGGCTGAAATCTGCCCTTGTTGTCCCGCCGAAGTCCTGAGACATTGGCGTTCGCCAATTCACCGCCTGGTCGCGTAGTTTCAGCCTGGCATCCATGCCGCTGCGTACTTCCATTATCCCGCCCTCGTGCTCCGAGCTCACCGGCGTTTTCCAAGATGGCAAGTATGAAAAGGCGTTCTCGTTCATGCGGTGCGCCAACTTCTGACGCTGTGTAGATTCCGCTCTCAACTCGGTAACCCAAATCTCGAAGGCCTCGGTAAACTTCCGGGAATCCCATTGAAAGGTGCCCGGCGACGTTTTCGAAGAAACACTGAACAGGTCTAACTGTGTCAACAATTTTGTATAGATACGACCAAAGGTGTCGGGGATCTTCTGTGCCGGCACGGTTTCCGGCATACGAAAATGGTTGACATGGGTATCCGCCAAGTATGATGTCAACGACTCCGCGAAACGGTTTTGGGTTGAAGGTTTTAAGATTCGACCAGATAGGTGCCGGAGCCACCAAACCCGCTTCCATTGCAGACAGAAGGTTTTCCACGATAAAGGCTTCGATTTCCACATAAGCACAGGTTCGGAGCTCTGGAAGTATTCGTTCAAGTCCTCGTTCGAGTCCGCGTAATCCTGGGCAAACTGAGAGTGCAACGGGTGATTGTTTGGTAAAATCCACATCGTAAAATGGTAGGGGTTCGACTCGTTTAAGGTGGTTAATCGTCAATGAATTCGCCTTCCATTGCACTGTGCAGAACTTTCATGTATTCGAGTTCCCATTCGTCTTCGCTACTTTCGACTGTATCCAGGTGAAGGGTTTGCGTGTGCAAAGTCTTTATTTCACCAGGCCCAGGATTTGGGACGGCAACGCGGAAAACGGTCCACTTGCCATCGGCTTCCGGTCTTCTGCACTCATAGATGGTGCCGCCGTCAGCGGGATACTTTACGAATTGGTCATTTTGAGTTGACATAGGTTCGACTCGTTTAAGGTTTTGAAACTATTCTCCTCATCGTCCGAATAGAATCGATTCCGTCCTTGCCTACTTCCAAAACCAACAGGGCTATACACATCGAATTGAAGCCCATCACGGCCGAACAAATGACTTTTAACCACATAGAAGTAGATTTTTAGGATTGGGTAATATTTGAGGTAATGCCAGTTTTCAGGTAGAGATATTACCCAGGATTTCCGTACTGCTCGGGGTTCTTCAATTCTATGCACAAATACTCCACGCGGGTCTGAATCGCCTCCAAAAGATCAGTCTGTTCCTCAACCGGCATGTTCTTGAATGAAGCCAATTTGTTGCTTATCAAAATCCGCTTCGCCATCGAAATGATAGCATCATCCGGCTTTTCCGTCTGCGCTTTCTCGATGAGCTCCATCGCATTTTTTACCGACGTCCGCTGAACGATCGGATCCTTTATTTCTCTTGCCTCGGCAATGATTTTCAGCTTTGCCATGTCCATTGCCTTCCATTTGTCCTCAGCGCTCAACGGCAGAAATCCGATTTTTTCCAGAAACGAGTAAACTACATTGCCGTAATCCTCGTAGGCTTCGCCATCCAAAACCCGCTTCATGATCGTTAAAAAGAAATCATGTGACATTTTCAGTTTCTCGCTTTCAGGCGCATCCCATTCCTCACTGTTCTGCTGCTGTACCAACTGAGCTACTTTTTTCATAACCGGCTTTTTGGTTTGCTCGATGTATGCACGTATCCACTGCACAAAATTCGATGGGGAGAATATCACTGGATCCTCTGGCTTTTTCAGGTACATCCCATCCAATCCGTTTTCCAATGCCGCCATAATCTCACGCTCTGTCATCATCGGAAATTTCATCAGGTCGTTATTCAATTCCCGGTTAATAATCTTCTGCTCCTCGGCATCGCGGGCCTTGCTTCCAAGGCGGACAGCAGCTTTCAAAGTGATGGCGGCAATGATGCGGGAAATCTGAGCGCCTCCCATGTCGGAAATTCGTGGATTGTTCTCTGCCGGAATGGCAACAGCCGCAACTCCGCTTTCGGTCCTGGTAAGTTTACCGGCCGCGATATCTCGCAGGTCACTGGCTTGCTGTTGGATTGTGATGTTGCTCATCGGTTGTTCAAATCATTGAAGGTGAAATACTCGGATTCTGCCGCCGCCTCGGTTACCGCCTCAACGGTTTGGGTCAGCTTCCCCTTGACTGTTTTAGTTTGCTCTGACTCCTTCCACTTCGGTAACCAGTTCAAAAAATGCTGTGTCACATCCTGTTGTGATTTCGGCTGATGACCTACCGCCCGCTTATCGGCGAAGAAAAAAGCCAAAGCCCTGCGGTACTGTTGCTCGGACAGCTTCCGGTTCTTGCAGGATGTTTCCAGGAGCAAACGGTTATCCCCGAGCAAAACTTCGTATTCGTCCAGCGTAAGGGGGGAGCCGCGCAACTCGGGGGGATCCCCTTTTCTTGAATTTTTAAAATCTTCGACAAGAACCTCAATCGGCGACGGCGAAAAATTTTCGCGCGCTTCTTCTTCTTCCTTGTTTATTGTTTTATTGTTTTTTGTTTTATTATAAATGGGTGCAGTAGAAGATACAGTAGCGGTTTCAGTTGTGGTATCGGTAGCAGTGTCAGTAGCGGTGCTGTTAGCGGTATCAGTAGCAGTATCACTTGTGGTATCAGTAGCGGTGCAGTTTCGCACCGCTATATTAAATTTTGCCTTCGCGTAATCATTCTTTCCAGGAGTGAAAATGATGAATCCGTTTGCTAACAACCAAGCCCTACCTTCCAAATAAACCCGCTTACTGAGTTTGGTTTTGTTGATCAGCCTGTCGTACTCGATCTCCGTATCCCTCCAAAAGTTCCGGTTTACGGAATCAATCAAAGCCAGATACAGTAGGCCGAAATCGGATTTATATCCATCCATGTGCGGCGCATCGTCCCAAAATTGGCTCACTTCCTTGATGTAATTCATACGAGGGTAGGCTATTCATTCAAATTCTTTTAATCCTCAGCTTTCTCTTTATCGCCTCTTCCATGCTCATGCTGTTATGGATTTTGTCGTGACACTTCCGGCATAATGCCATCCACGTTGATACCTCGTTCAGGTTCTTGCCCCTGCCTTCCTTATGGTGAAGGTCAGTAACCGTTACTTCACAATCAGGTAGATTCGCCTGGCACTTCCTGTTCTCTTCGAGAAACTTCTTTTTCAAATCCGTGTACTCGCGCAGCTTCCGGGCCCTGTTCTTACTCACAGGACTGATCCGCTTCGGCGGGTTTACGATATACTGATGCCGAAGGCAATGCTTCTTTGAAAACACATTATTCGGGCATCCATCAACGACGCAGGTTTTAGGCATCAGGCTACCTTCCTTAGCTTGTTAGGAACGCTTCGTCCGGAATCAAGGTAATTGTTCAAATCCTCTACCTTGTAGTACAGCTTTGCCCCCTTCTTGATATGAGGCATCCGGTCTTTCAGCTTGTACACATGAGGAACAGAGCAATTCAAAAACTGTGCAGTCTGCTCCACCGTCAGATACTTCTCGGTATCAACCCCGTTTTTGTCCACATGCAGGTTCCGTAATTCCTCCTTGACGATGGTCCGAAACTTCTCGGTAAGCGCCTCGATAAGATCGCTAAAATCGATACTAACCATGATGCTTATACGTTTTGGATTCTTCGTCTTTACCCATACGACGGAACGTATACACGATCAGGATCGAAAAGCCCACAATGAACACAAGAGGCCAGTTCACATTTGCCGCCAGATATCCGCAGATAGCCTCAGCACAAACCAAAGCCAGGACCGGAATGGAAAACACCAATCCCCCGAAAATCATAATCAACAGTTTCATACCTCTGCCGGTTGCTCGTTGATAATCTTCTCCATAGCAACTACCACGCTGTTCAAGCGATCGATCCCAATCCGGGTAGGGTCAGACAATGCACCCGAAGCGTTCACCATCATATCATACCCAACGTTTGTGTTGAACAGCGGATCCGATTCTGCCAACCGCTTCCGCCACTGACGCCCGAGCTTCTCCCTGGCCGTAACAAAACGAGCTATAAGCCCATTCTTTCGCGCCAAAGCCTCTTCCTTGAAAGTAAGTTCTTCCATATTCGATAAAATTAATTTGCATGCCCGGTGGTACCGTCCACCGGAAAACGTCTTGCGTCGGTTCGGGTTGATCAATTCCCTCATCCCTTGTTTGTGCGCACGCGCGCACGAATCATCATCCTCGTTGTTAGTGCCATGATGTTGTATGGTAAGCAGGATTCGAACCTGCGACCCTCTGGTCCCAAACCAGATGCGCTACCGAGCTGCGCTATTACCATGTGTGCGGGTCTTTCCCGGCAGTCAGTCTTTTGAACAATGCAGTTATGGTCTTTACAATCGGCACTGCACTCCATCCTGGAAGCATATTTGTTATGAGGTACTCCCAAAACTTATTGTTCACTTATCGGATTCCGACAAGAACCCACCTTCAGGCCGACCCACCTCGCAAGTAATCCAGCAGCCTGGATCAATCTCTTTCTTATGCACTGTTGTAATCAAGAACAGAACCACAAACAAAGTCAACCTGAGGCCAAACCCTGAGCTACGATGTGAAATTTTTATCCCGCTCCAAAACTGTTCTTGATCGCCTTTGCAATCTCCGTCTCCGGCATGCAAAGGACTTGCTCTTTTATACCAGCCTCCGGAAATGATTTAGAATCGATTTCAATTCGAGGTTTTGGCGTGACAGCATTGAAATCCTTTCGCGTAGAACCGCAATGGCTCCATCTGGTTTTATTTCTCCGTGATCTACTTGTTTCTCAGCTATCATCGGAGCAAGCAGGCACACATGATGTCGAAACATAGCGACCAGCTCCGCATTATTAGCGATTTCGTCGTTAAGAATTTTTAGACACACTTCAAGCTCTGGAAGTTCCATACCTGGATTGTCCTGTCGAACCTCATCCATCATATGTTTAGAAGTAGCAAATTCGCTCATGAGAAATTTGTTTAAAGTTGATATGACAAGTTTGTTGATGAAATGTAGTCCGATTCTTTAAGCTGGCAGCAAGCAAACGCCTGCCGCCAGACCCTGTAAACCCTCCTCTTAATTCTTAAAACGTGTTTTTGCCCCATACCAATCATCACGTATACTATACCGTTCAGCCCCAAATAATCAGTATACCCCTCAATTTCCTTTCCTGATGCTCGTATTTTCCGTAATGTTGTAAGGACAATGCAATAATACGTGAAAATTTTGTACAAACAACAATTGGAAGGAAAAATTTTCGACACATCTACGCTAGCAGAACGTTTGTCGCTGTTTATCAGCGGCTTAGGTATAACAATTTATTCATTTGAGAAGGTAATCGGCGTCTCAAAGGGCTCAATAATGACCCCGATCAAAAATAATAGAACGATTGGCAGCGATTCAATAGGAAAAATTTTCGACAAATATCCTGATTTAAATTTAGAATGGCTGATAGCGGGAAAGGGGGAAATGATTAAACGGTCAGAAAAACATAAGGAAAATTCATCGACCGGCGACTTTACTGGTGTAATGTACGGCGGTAAGTTAGAGCCCGTCAATCCCAAACCTATCAAAGAAACAGAGATGGACATGAGCGAGAAGGAGATCATCGAAATGCAGAAGGGCTACATCGAGGCACTGAAATTCAAGGTTGATGCACTTACCAAAGAAAACCAAGCGCTTTCTGAGGAAATACGGACGTGGCGGACACAAAATGAAGCGGTAAAAAATATATGATTGGGTGTTACGACTCAACATTTATCCCATATTAATCACTTGTGCAAATGAAGTTACTAAATTGTCAAGCTTGTAGCAAATACTCTACAACATATTACTATATTTATAAAAATTATAAATAACATATCAATGGATATAACACAACCAGATCAAACTCAAAAATCAAATACCTTCGGATTGGTAGCTCTGGTATTGTCTATTGGTAGCCTTTTTGTTCCCAAATTGTTCGTCTCGCTAGTTCTGATTGCAACCGCGGTTTTTATACTCCTAGCTTTCTTCAAAGACAAACATGTATTACTTCCCATAATTGCATGCCTCATCTCCGCGTACACTATTTCACTTCTTTTGAAGGCCGAACAACCATCTAGTCCAACAACGGAAGTATCTACTTGTGATGTAAAATACGAGGTGATATGCGCCAAATGCACAGTTACCTATATCAACGATTCAGGCGGAGAAAATGAAATAGAGATAGAGCCATCCCCGCCGAGTTACGAATGGTCAAAGTCAATTTCCGTAAAGCAGGATACACACGTAAGCGTATTTGCTAGAACAGACAACGGGCCTGTACATGTTAAAGCCTTCGTCAACGGACTTATGGTGAGAGAAGAGCATTCAAATACAGACTACTCGTCTGCTTCTGTCAGTTTCCGCCCTGATCAATTCCTTGGCAAACGATAGTTTGGACTGAACATACAAATATTAGCCCGGCCTCAACCGGGCTTTTTTATTGTTTCGTCCTGACTATCATTGATAGTTTCACTGTTAGTCCAACAAAAAAGCACTTAGAAATTAATCTAAGTGCTTGATTTTCAAGTGATCCCGTTGTGATTCGAACACAAGACCTACTGCTTAGAAGGCAGTTGCTCTATCCAGCTGAGCTACGGGACCTAAACTTTGAAATGACGTGCTGCCTAAACTGCTGGTCTTTTGGTCATAAAAAAAGGCAGTCAGCAGTGCAGGTTTACTGCATACGGCTTACTGCCTTTTTGCTTTTGTCGGGGAGACAGGATTCGAACCTGCGACCCTCTGGTCCCAAACCAGATGCGCTACCGGGCTGCGCCACTCCCCGAGATTTTATCTTTCTACTTTAAGAAAGACCCCTTTTTTGAACGTTCAGAAACCGCGTGGAGGAAGCGGGATTCGAACCCGCGGTACCCTTGCGAGTACGGCAGTTTAGCAAACTACTGGTTTCAGCCACTCACCCATCCCTCCTTCGTCCGTCGTTCTGGGTTGCAAATATAGCGGGTTCGTTTTCAGAAAAGCAAACATTTCAAGAAAAAAAACTTCACCAGAAGCCTGAAATGCCTATTTTTGGCAAAGTTTAAATTACACAATACGTTCATTATGAACTGGAATTACCCCTTTGAGAGCACTGAATATTTTTTCATATTTTTTTTCATAGTCGCCTACACAGCCTACATCATACGCACTGTCCGGGTCGCCCGACAGCTTCAAACGACTGCCCGGACACTCATCATCAAACTCTTTTTACGCAGTATTACCTTCTCGCTTTTGATCATCAGTCTGCTCGGACCGTCGTTTGGGGAGGCCGAGCGCGATATTCAGGCTAAAGGAAAGGACATATTCATGGTGGTCGATCTTTCGAAGTCGATGGATGCGGCGGATGTCACGCCTTCGCGCCTGGAAAAGGTGAAGTTTGAACTGAACCGGTTTGTCGAGAACGAGCGGGCAAACCGGATCGGGATCATTATTTTTTCGAACGACGCGTACGTACATGTACCACTCACATACGACGTGGCCGCACTCGAGCTTTTCATCCAGTCGCTGCAAACCGATTTGCTGCCGACGAATGGTACCAATATATGCGGGGCCGTCGAAATGGCTTACAACAAGCTCATGAACTCGGCCGATCCGACCAGCCGTGCTAAGATGATGGTACTTTTTACGGACGGGGAAAACAGTTCAAGTTGCAGCAATGCATTATTCAATAACCTCCGGCGCTTCGGCATAGGGGTTTATTCTGTGGCGGTGGGCACTAAGGTGGGCATCAGCATTCAGGAGAACGGAAAGCCCCTTATGGACAAAAACGATAAACTGGTGATCAGCAAACTGGACGAAAACTTTCTGCACAGCATCGCGAATTCGTCGCGCGGGACCTATTATGAGCTCAACAATTCAAAGAACGACATCCAAAAGCTGATCAGCGATATCAACCAGGCGGAAGGCGCATTGGTGGATTCGCGGACGATTACCGTTGTTTCAAACAAGTACTATTATTTCCTGGGGGCGGCGCTGGTGCTGATCCTGCTGGACGTACTAATTACCATTGGAACGTTTCGACTGTAAGCAGCAATTTCCTATTTTTGCACCCAAATGTGAACCAATATGACGTCTCTGATCCTTTATGTCCTGCTTTGGCTTTGGGATAACCGTACGTTTGATTCCATTACCAAGGCAAACCAGAGAAAACTGGACGCAGAACAGGCTTTCCGAAAAAACGAGTTTAAAAAATCGGCCGAACTGTACCAGCAAATCACCTATGGCTCGCTCTTTTCCGACCCCGCCGCAAGGCTGAACCTGGCTCACTCTCTGTACAAAGCGGGGGACTACAAACAGGCTTTGAAACATTACCGGTTACTTAGCGACATTGAAAATAACAGCATTGCATCGGTGGCCAACGCACAAATCGCATTGATCCTGGTTAACAAAAAAGACACAGCCGGCGCGCTGACGAACCTGAGGGCGGCAATACGCTTAGAACCGGGCAATGCACTTGCGAGGACCAACTATATTATCCTGAAAAAGAGCTTCTCGGGCGTGGAGCAGCCATCGGACCTCACTACTCAAAAAAGGAGGTCGAACCAGCAGCAGACGGCCCAAAGCCAGCCTGCGACACCGCCTGAGCCGCCTCAGGAATCGCGGGAAGTGACGGAGGATTTCAAAAAAGAGGAATTGCTGAAAAGCCTGAAAGCGATGAACATGTCGGAAGAGCAGGCACGAGCCATTCTCGATGCCATGAAATCGAACGAATCCCAATATATTTACCAGCTCCGGCGTAAACAGTACAATAATAAGCCCGGACAAAAGAGCGAAATCGAGTGGTAATTTTCCCATAATCTAATGAACAGCATACCAGCAACCAACTTCCAGTTCCCCGGCCAGACAGCCTTCTACAAAGGGAAAGTACGTGACGTTTACTCCTTCGAAAAACGTCTGGTAATGATCGCCACCGACCGTATTTCGGCATTCGACGTGATCCTTCCACGTGCTATCCCCTACAAAGGCCAGGTTTTGAACCAGATCGCCGCCCACTTCCTCAACGCCACGTCCGATATTGTACCCAACTGGCTGGAAGAAGTGCCTGATCCGAATGTGAGCATTGGTATTAAATGTCAGGCTTACCCGGTGGAAATGGTGGTAAGGGGTTATTTGGCCGGCCACGCATGGCGCGAGTACAAGGCCGGAAAACGCGAAGTATGCGGTGTGGCATTGCCCGAAGGACTGAAAGAGAACGACAGACTCCCCCAGCCTATCATTACCCCGACCACCAAGGCGCATGAAGGCCACGATGAGGACATTTCCCGCGAGCAGATCCTGGCGCAAGGGCTCGTGAGCGAGGACGAGTACGAGCACCTCGAACGGTACACGCTCGCATTGTTTGCAAGAGGCACCGAGATGGCCGCCGATCAGGGACTAATCCTGGTAGACACAAAATACGAGTTTGGACAACTGGATGGCACGATTTATTTGATCGACGAAATCCACACGCCTGATTCCTCAAGATACTTCTATAAAGATACTTATGAGGAAAATCAACGCGCCGGAGTGGCCCAAAAACAGCTTAGTAAGGAATTTGTAAGAGAATGGCTCATTGAGAATGGCTTCCAGGGCAAGGACGGGCAGACAGTACCCGAAATGACCGACGAAAAAGTAACCTCTATCTCGGAACGGTATATCGAGCTTTTCGAGAAGGTTACGGGTATGAAATTCCAGAAAAACAATATGGACCACCCGTTGGAAAGAATCGAAAAAGCCATTCTGCGTGCGATGGCCTGAGGCGAACTACTCACTTAACAAATATTTGTTCGACAAAAACGACAACCGAAATGGATTTTAAACTGGAAAAGAAAGAACAATACGTCTATATCGAAACGGATGCAGCCGCATTCGCCGGTGATGTACCAGCGTCTTTCGAAGAAACAGCCCGCTCGCTTTTCAGGGAGGGCTATCACAGCCTGATCGTGAATATGCAAACGGTAAAATCACTTGACGCGGCCGGAATCACAATTTTGAAAAAAGTAAACCGCCTCTGCGCAAACGACCTCGGCATGCTGGCGATCGTCACGCGCGACGACGATTTTATTGATACGCTGGAAGATCTGCGCATCCCCGATCTCACCGTTTTGCCTACGAAAGAAGAGGCGATCGACGCTGTTTTTATGCACAGTCTTGAAAATGAGTTCGGTGCGGGCGATGATGATTACGACGACGAAGACTACGAAGGCGTAAGCGAATCAAAAGAGCCCTGATATTTGAATAGTATAATTTTCAGTCATTTTGAGAACGTCCCGCCGAACCCAGGTGGGACGTTTTTTTGAGGTTAATCCAACCATTTTTATATTTTCCTTAGGCGCTTTTTGTAATCCTCCAAGGAGTCGAAAATGGCGTTTCCGGGTTATCAAAATGGTAACCAATACGGGCATTCGTTACACGATTATCAATATTTTGATAATAATTGTAATTAATCGGCCAAATGCATAATGGTGATAGAAAATTTTGCCATTCCCATAATAAGCCAAATATTTTTTATGGGTATATTGCGTGGCTTTACCCAAAACATCACACACTGGCGTTTTCGCTTTCCTTTTAAAGTGCTTATTTAAACAGATTCTAATTACGAATTTGTTAATTACCTACAATTCGATAAATGTCGCAAATGTCTGAACAAATGGTAGAAAATCAGGGACTGTACCGCCCGGAATTTGAGCATGATGCATGTGGAATCGGTTTCCGGGCTAACATCAAGGGTCGTAAGTCGCACCAGATCGTGGCGGATGCCATTCATATGCTCGAAAGGATGGAGCATAGGGGTGCTACTGGTTTTGACCCTAACACCGGTGACGGTGCTGGTATTTTAATTCAGATCCCTCACGAATTCTTTGTAGAAGAATCTACCAAGTTGGGCTTCCACTTGCCGCCGGCAGGTGAGTATGGTGTAGGGATGATCTTTTTCCCGGGCAATGAGCTCGTAAGGGAAGAGTGCAGGGAAATCCTGAACCGAAAGATCAAGATGCTGGGCCTGCAATTGCTCGGCTACCGAAAAGTACCTACCCTGAACAACACCCTGGGTGAAGGATCGCTTTCCGTTGAACCCAACGTGGAGCAGGTTTTCATTAAACGTCCGGACGACATTACGGACGATATGGCGTTTGAACGCAAACTGTTCATCCTCCGCCAGGTATCTGCACGACTGATCAAAGACACGGTAAAAGGCGCGAAGAATTTCTATTACTCTTCGCTTTCATGCCGCACGATCTCATATAAGGGACAGCTTACCACTGCCCAGTTGAAATATTACTTCCCGGATCTGGAAAACGAATCGGTTGTATCTGCATTGGCAGTAGTACACTCCCGCTTCTCTACCAACACCTTCCCTTCATGGGAACTCGCCCAGCCATTCCGCTACATCGCGCACAATGGGGAGATCAACACCGTGAAAGGTAACGTGAACTGGATCCGCGCCGGAGAAAAATCCTTCGAGTCTAAATTCTTTACGAAAGAAGAAATGGATATGCTCCTGCCGATCTGCGACAGGAACCAATCCGACTCCGCTAACCTGGACAATGCGATCGAATTGCTGCACCTTTCGGGCCGCTCACTGCCACACGTAATGATGATGCTGATCCCGGAGGCATGGGACGGCAACGAACAAATGGATCCCGAACGCAAGGCATTCTACGAATACCACGCTGCCATTATGGAGCCATGGGACGGTCCTGCGTCGATCTCATTCACCGACGGTAAAATGGTGGGCGCTACCCTCGACCGTAACGGTCTGCGTCCTTCACGCTACTGGGTACTCGACGACGACACCATCATCATGGGATCGGAAGCGGGAGTATTGGAGGTAGATCAGGCACGTGTTGTGACCAAAGGCCGCCTGCAACCCGGACGCATGTTCGTGGTAGATATGGAGCAGGGCCGCATTGTTCCCGACGAAGAAATTAAATCACAAATCTGCTCTGCGCAGCCTTACCAGCAATGGCTGGATGATAACAAGCTGCACGTAGACGCGCTCGATCACCCGATCCGTACCTACCGCGCATACGATGAGAATGCATTGCTGAAACGTCAGGTAGCATTCGGTTATACTTCCGAAGACCTTCGCATGATCCTGGGGCCAATGGCTCAGACGGGCATGGAAGCGATCGGTTCGATGGGTACGGACAGCCCGCTTGCCGTTCTTTCGGATCAAAGCCAGCATTTGTCTACCTACTTCAAACAGCTTTTCGCACAGGTAACCAACCCGCCGATCGACTCGATCCGTGAACGTGCGATCATGTCTTTGATTTCTTTCGTAGGCAGCACAGAAAACATTCTGACAGAAACACCAAAGCATTGCCGCCAGATCGCATTGCCGCACCCTATTCTTTCGGTGCAAGAATTCGACAAGCTACGTTTTGTTGATAAAGACGGTTTCCAGGCTAAAACCATCAATACTTACTTCCGCGCTGACCAGGGCGGAAAAGCACTGGAAAGGGCTTTGGAAAGAATCTGCCGTTACGCGGTAGACGCTATCGAAGACGGATTTGAGATCCTGATCCTCTCCGACCGCGCCATCGACTCCGACCACGCGCCGATCCCATCATTGCTCGCAACGGCAACCATCCACCACCACCTGATCCGCGAAGGATTACGTGGCAAGGTAGGTTTGCTCGTGGAAGCGGGAGACGTTTGGGAAACCCACCACGTAGCGACATTGATCGGCTACGGTGCGGCGGGTATCTGCCCTTACATGGCATTCGAAACGCTTTCATACATGAACCGCAAGGGCATGATCGAAGGCGAGTTCACCGACGAAAAACTGCATTACAATTACATCAAGGCCGTCAACAAAGAGCTTTTGAAGATATTCTCTAAAATGGGAATCTCGACGCTGCAATCCTACCAGGGTGCGCAGATCTTCGAATGCGTGGGCTTGAACAAGGATGTAATCGACAAATATTTCACAGGTACCATCTCGCGGATCAGCGGTATGGGCATCCCTGAGATCGCTCGCGAAATCCTGGTGCGTCATAAAGTGGCCTACCACGAAAACGCGGAGCAAAAGCCAAGACTGGAAGTAGGTGGTGTTTACCAATGGAAACAACGTGGTGAAGCACACATCTTTAATCCCCAGTCGGTGCATTTGCTGCAACAATCTACCCGCAATGCGAGCTACGAACAGTTCAAGAAATACTCTAAACTGATCGACGATCAGAGCCACAAGGCGCTGACTTTGCGTGGATTATTGAGATTCAAAAAAGGTAGCCCGATCCCGTTGGACGAGGTGGAGCCGGTTGAAAATATTTTCAAACGCTTCGCCACAGGTGCGATGTCCTTCGGATCGATTTCGTGGGAAGCACACACTACGCTGGCGATTGCGATGAACCGCATTGGTGGTAAATCCAACTCCGGCGAAGGTGGTGAAGACGAATTGCGTTACAACCGCCTGCCAAACGGCGACAGCATGAACTCGCAGATCAAGCAAGTGGCATCGGGCCGTTTCGGCGTAACGAGCCATTACCTGAGCAATGCGGGTGAGCTGCAAATCAAAACTGCGCAAGGTGCGAAACCGGGTGAAGGTGGCCAGCTTCCGGGCTTCAAAGTGGACGACTGGATCGGCCGTACCCGTCACTCGACGCCGGGCGTAGGTCTGATCTCCCCTCCTCCTCACCACGATATTTACTCGATCGAGGATTTGGCACAGCTGATCTTTGACCTTAAAAATGCCAACCGTGCGGCACGTATCAGCGTGAAGTTGGTGTCGGAAGCCGGCGTAGGTACCGTAGCATCGGGTGTAGCGAAAGCACACGCCGACCACATCCTGATCTCGGGTTACGACGGTGGAACAGGTGCCTCTCCATTGAGCTCGATCCGCCACGCGGGTCTGCCATGGGAGCTTGGCCTGGCTGAAACCCATCAGACTTTGGTAAGAAACAAATTGCGCGGACGGGTAACCGTTCAGGCCGACGGACAGCTCCGTACCGGCCGCGACCTTGCGATCGCCGCATTGCTCGGTGCCGAAGAATGGGGTGTAGCCACCGCCGCATTGGTTGCAGCCGGCTGTATCATGATGCGTAAATGCCACCTGAACACCTGCCCTGTGGGTGTGGCCACGCAACGCAAAGAACTCCGCGCATTGTTCTCGGGCAAACCTGAGCACGTGGTGAACATGTTTACCTACATGGCCGAAGAGCTTCGTGAGATCATGGCACAGCTTGGTTTCAGAACAGTAAATGAAATGGTTGGTCAGGCTCAGTACCTCGAACTGCGCAATGATATCAAACATTGGAAATACAAAAACCTGAACTTCGACGCGATCCTGTACAAAGAAGGCGACCTTTCGGTAGCCCAATTCAAGCAGGAAGAGCAGGATCACGGTATCGACGCCATTCTGGACCTCGACCTGATCCGTTCGGCGGAGCCTGCATTGGAGAATAAGGAGGAAGTTTACGCAGAATTCCCGATCAACAACCTGAACCGGTCGGTGGGAACAATGCTTTCGAACGAAATCTCGAAGAAATATGGTGGCGCAGGTCTGCCAAACGGCAACATCCACTTCAAATTCCGCGGTACTGCGGGCCAGAGCTTCGGTGCATTCAACACGCTGGGTGTACGCCTCGAACTGGAAGGAGACGCGAACGACTACTTCGGAAAAGGCCTCTGCGGTGCCGAACTGATCGTGTACCCCGACAGAGACGCGAAGTTCAAGCCGGAAGAGAACATCATTATCGGTAACGTGGCATTCTATGGTGCTACTTCGGGTGATGCCTACATCCGCGGAACTGCGGGCGAGCGCTTCTGCGTGCGTAACTCAGGTGCGAAGGTAGTTGTAGAAGGTGTGGGCGACCACGGTCTCGAATACATGACGGGCGGTCTGGCGATCATCCTCGGCGAAACAGGCCGCAACTTCGCGGCGGGTATGTCGGGTGGCGTAGCTTACGTGCTTGACAAAAACGGAACCTTCGAAGAGAAAGTAAATAAAGAAATGGTGACGCTGGAAGCATTGACGGACGAAGACAAAGGTATTCTCCGCGAGTATTTGGATAAACATTTCCAATACACCACCAGCAACATCGCTTTCCAATTGATCCAGAACTGGGAAGAATCTGTGAAACAGTTTGTGAAAGTAATGCCATCCGACTTCCGCAAAGCGCTGGAAGGACGCGGTATCACGCTCGCACAGCAGATTGCAGACAAGAACGTAGTGTACAAGGACATCGTCGTAGACGTGGTACACCAGTAATTTCCAGTTTAAAGATCAACTATCAGAATTTTTTAAATCAGTAATAAGAATGGGAAAACCAACCGGATTTTTAGAGTTTGAAAGGGAGTTGCCAAAAAAGAGAGCAGTAGACGAGCGTCTGAAAGACTACCGTGAGATTGAAACCGCACCAACCGACTCTAATTCCAAACAGCAGGCAGCCCGTTGTATGGACTGCGGAATTCCTTTTTGCCATAATGGTTGTCCGCTGGGCAATATCATCCCCGAGTTCAACGACGCGGTGTATGATGAAAACTGGGGACTGGCCTACGAAATATTAGCGTCTACCAACAACTTCCCTGAATTTACAGGCCGCATTTGTCCCGCACCCTGCGAGGCATCCTGTGTACTGGGTATCAACAAGCCGCCGGTAGCGATCGAGTACATCGAGAAAGCGATCATCGAGAAAGCATTCGAACTGAACCTGGTAAAACCAAAGCTTCCTAAGACCCGTACGGGTAAGAAAGTGGCGGTGGTTGGTTCCGGACCTGCGGGATTAGCTGCGGCTAACCAGCTCAACCAGGCTGGCCACTCGGTAGTATTGCTGGAAAGAGCGGATAAAATCGGCGGACTGGTACGTTACGGTATTCCCGATTTTAAACTTGACAAAGGTATCATCGATCGCCGTCTGGCGGTCATGGAAGCGGAAGGCGTTGAATTCCGTACCGGCGTGAATGTAGGTGTGGATATCAAGGCCGAAGAGCTGCAAAACGAGTTCGACGCTGTATTGCTGACCGTTGGATCGACCGTACCAAGAGACGTGAAAATCACCGGTCGTCAGTTCAAAGGGGTGCACTTTGCGATGGAGTTCCTGAGCCAGCAAAATAAACGCGTAGCCGGAATCGACCGCGTGGTGGATCACCGGGGCGTGGCTTACACGGGCGGAGAAATCCTTGCTACTGATAAGCACGTGGTGGTAATCGGTGGAGGTGACACAGGTTCTGACTGCGTAGGTACTTCGGGCCGTCACGGAGCGAAATCCGTAACGCAGATCGAATTGATGCCTATTCCTCCGAAAGAGCGTGATACGAGCACACCATGGCCCAACTGGCCTATGATGCTTCGCACATCGACTTCGCACGAAGAAGGATGCGACAGACATTGGTCGATCAATACCAAAGAATTCATCGGTGACGAAAACGGCAACCTGACCGCATTGAAGATCGTTGACCTCGACTGGCAGAAAGACCCTGAAACGGGCCGTATGCAGATGAGAGAGGTAGAGGGCAGCGAGCGCACCATTCCCTGCGACCTGGCCTTCCTGGCGGCTGGCTTCCTGCATCCACAGCAAGAAGGCCTCCTCAACGACCTCGACCTGGAATTCGACGAGCGCGGCAATATCAAAACCAACGGGTACCAATCGACCTCCAACGAGAAAGTGTTTGCAGCCGGTGACTGCCGCCGCGGACAATCGCTCGTAGTGTGGGCGATCAGCGAAGGCCGCGAAGCCGCTCGTTCGGTAGACGAATATCTGATGGGCGAGTCATTCCTCGAAGCTAAGGCTGTATCGATGCTGAATCCAGTATTCGCGCATGCGTAATTGAACAAGGTAGCAAAACCTCAATATATTGTTACTGCAAGAAAGCTGCCCCACCCGGCAGCTTCTTGTTTTATATCCCTTTATATTTGAAGGGAAAATTTCATCGACGGCATGTTCCTGCATCATTCTCCATTCTGGCTGAAAGCATTCTTCCCCGGTTTTACCTGGCATATTCCCACGAACGAAAAAATCATTTTCCTGACTTTCGACGATGGACCGATTCCCGATATTACCGAGAATGTATTGGAAATACTCGCTAAGTTTAAAGCCCAGGCCACTTTTTTCAGCATTGGAAATAATGTACTGAAACATCCGGACGTATACGAAATGGTCAAAAACGGCCGCCATTCCATTGGTAACCACACGTTCAATCATATGAACGGCTGGAAAACCGAAGATGCCATTTACCTGGAAAACATCCGGCAATGCGAAGTGCAACTGAACCTCAAAACAAAGCTCTTCCGTCCGCCTTACGGACGTATTAAAAAAAGCCAGTCCAGAGTGGTTTTGCAGGACAAACAGATCATTATGTGGGACGTCCTCAGCGGCGACTTCTCTCCTGAAATCGGCCCTGAAATTTGTCTCAAAAAATCCATCCAACACACCCGCCCCGGCTCCATTGTACTTTTTCACGACAGCATAAAAGCATCGAAAAACATGCTTTACACATTGCCGAGATACCTGGAAACTTTTACGGAACGAGGTTACAGGTTTGAAGCGATAGGGATGCTTTAGGCTGTAAGCTTTAAGCTAAAAGCCCTAGGCTCAAAGTCAAAAGCCGATAGCCGACAGCTGAAAACCCAACCAATTACTTTAAAACCACAAACAAAGAAGCTTAAAGCTTACGGCTTATAGCTTAAAGCATAAAAACGCTTAAAGCAAAACAATGATCGACACCCACGCCCATATATACAGCGACGATTATACCGAAGACCGTGCCGCCATGCTCGACCGTGCCTGGAATGCCGGCATTGAGCAGATCTGGATGCCCAACTGCGACCATGAAACCATCAACGGAATGCTCGAACTTGCCGAAAAATATCCCGGCAAATGCCTCCCGATGATAGGACTGCACCCGACTTATGTAAAAGAGAATTTTGAAAAGGAATTGCAGGTCATGGAAGAATGGCTGGGCAAATACGAGTTCATCGCTATTGGTGAGATCGGGATGGACCTTTTCTGGGATGTTAGGTTTAAAGCGCAGCAGGAAGAGGCATTTCTATACCAATGCGGCCTCGCGCGCAAGCACAACCTCTGGATCGACATTCACAGTCGCAGCGCGTTTTGGGAAACTGTAAAGCTGATCGAAGCCTTTGCCGATCCGGCATTGACCGGCATTTTCCATTGCTTCACCGGAACGTTGGAAGAAGCGCAAAAAGCCATTGAACTGGGTTTTAAGCTTGGGATTGGCGGCGTGGCAACGTTTAAAAACGGCGGTTTGGACAAAGTAATACCACACGTTGACCTGGAACATCTGGTACTTGAAACGGATGCGCCTTACCTGGCCCCTGTCCCCTATCGCGGCAAACGCAATGAGATAGCCTATATCGATCTCGTGGCGCAACGGGTGGCCGATTTAAAAGAAATGACCAAAGCCGATGTCATCGCCGCAACGACGGTCAACGCGAAAAGCATGCTCAACAAACGATCCTGATGAATTACACCAAAATACATATCAACCCTATTTCCCCGGAACCGACCTCCGGCTCTGTGCTCGTCATCTACACGGGCGGAACCCTGGGAATGGTTTACGAAACCAAGGGCAAGCAGCTCGTGCCATTCGATTTCCAGCAGATCATCGAGAAAGTCCCGGAAATAAGCCGGCTGGATTTTGATATAACCTTCCTCTCGCTTCCCGAACCGATCGACTCCTCAAACATGCACCCGTCGATCTGGATCGAACTGGCGGGCATTATTGAAGCACATTACGAACAGTTCGATAGCTTTGTTATTCTGCATGGAACTGATACCATGGCCTACACCGCCTCGGCTTTAAGCTACCTGCTCGAAAACCTCAACAAGCCAGTCATCCTCACAGGTGCGCAATTGCCCATAGGCGTAGCACGCTCGGATGCGCGTGAGAATGTGATCACCGCATTGGAGCTCGCCGCGGCGAAAAATGCCGAAGGACACCCCATTATCACCGAGGTTTGCATTTATTTTAATTCCAATTTGCTCCGTGGCAACCGTTCCAAGAAGCAGGAAAGCTCGGATTTCAACGCATTCCACTCGGAAAACTACCCTGCACTCGCGAATGCAGGCGTGAATATCGAGTACAACTTTCCATATATCCGGCCCTACCAGCCCGGCCTGAAACTGAAAGTCCATCAAAGCCTGGACACAAACGTGGCATTCCTGAAAATGTTTCCGGGCATTAGCAGTCGAGTCGTGGAATCGATCCTGAACATAGAAGGCCTGCGCGGCATCGTGCTGGAAACCTACGGCGCGGGCAATGCCACCACCGATCCGTGGTTCCTGAATGCGATCAGCAACGCCATCGAGCGAGATATTGTCATTTTCAACGTATCTCAATGCGACGGCGGCCGCGTATCGCAGGGGCAGTACCAGACCAGCAAATTCCTGCAACAAATCGGCGTGATCAGCGGCTCGGACATCACCGCCGAGGCGGCCATCACCAAAATGATGTATGTCTTCGCCTGCGAAAGCCGCGGCGGCGCCTGTATCGAAATGCTTGGCAGGCCGCTACGTGGCGAAATGAGTATCTGATTTTCACTGCAGCATTTGGAAACCACAATCTGTTCACTATATTTGCAGCCCGATAGAGAGGTGCCCGAGTGGTTGAAGGGGCTACCCTGGAAAGGTAGTATGTGGGTAACTGCATCGAGAGTTCGAATCTCTTCCTCTCTGCTGATAAGAGTAACAAAAAGCAACAAAAGCCTGTAAATGATTCATTTACAGGCTTTTTCTTTTTCATGAGTTACCGAAAATATTCAAATTTTCGCAATATTCTGGTGAGCATTTGGTGAGCATTGTCAAAGTAAAAAATATGCTCACCAGAACCGATATAACACACTGAATTACAACCTGTTTACGAAGGAAACATCTTGATTTTTTGACGGCATTGATAGTAGATTTAATTCACTTAAAACTATCATTATGTTATCTAGAAACCTCACAACGCTCTTTTATCTAAAAAAAAGAAGCGGCTATGTTAAGGGCCCGTTACCGATATATCTGCGGATAACAACCAATGGCGAACGATTTGAGATTTCCACAAAGAGAGAATGCGAGCCCGAAAAATGGAATTCGGTTACCGGGCGCAAAAACGGGACAAGGGAAGATGCACGAGTTTTGAATAGCTATCTTGACGCCATGCAACTCAAAGTGTATGACATCCAAAAGCAGATGCTGGAAGCGAACATCGATCTGAGTGCTGAAAAACTTCGGAACAGAATTAATGGAGTGTCGGACAAATCGAAAGATATCCTTGAAATTTTTCGGGATCACAATGAGAAATTGGCGCGGATGGTAGGCACTGACTATGCCTTGGGAACGCTTGGACGATACAAAACCTCGTTCGACCACACAAAGGCATTCATTGAGTGGAAATATAAAACGACTGAATTTGATATCACAAAGCTTGACTACGATTTCATATCAGAATATGCGTACGGCCACGAGATCGATGACTGGTCGGCGCTGTTTCTGACCGAAACCCAGGAGCATTTTCAAAGCCTGGAAATCAGAGTCGGTAAATCCATTGCAGCCATCGACCGGGCTACATTGGAGCTGAAAGGCAGGAAACGTTTCCTGCAGTTTCAAGACCGGAGCCAAGCGCTATTCTATGGTTTGGGCGTAAGTGCTCCTTACTCTGTTGCAGGAATCATCATTGCCGTCTTGTTCTATGTATTGATACGCCATGGGCAGCAGTATGCGGAGCGGCAAAGAATTTTGGACGAGTACCAAACTGCACCGGCTTACAAGCAGATCATGGAGCAAGGAAAAATCGTCGAGTACGACAAAATGCTCTACCTGCAACTAATGCCTTTGCCTAAAAAAGGGAAAGTCCAGATCGGTGAGCACTACATTTATGACTCCCAGGGCAAACGTGTGCTGGTTCCGCTTGGGGCCGAGTAGTATTCAGATGCTCTCTATGCAGTGGCAACAAAGCAGCCAGCGGGTACGGCTGCTTGCTGACCTTATTACCCGCTGGGTTTTTGAAAGCTTTGAGATCCGCAGCTTTCAAAAGACGCTTACTGAAATCGATGCATGGATTTCCTCTCTGTCGGATTATCTGGGCCATGTCCTTGGGGCCGGGGAAAGCAAAGAGCAAATTCTTAGGGAGGCCCTGGGCATGTCCCGGTCGGCGCGCGAGCTGCTTTCAAAATATGAAAGCTACTACGCAGGGCCCCTAGAGGAACTTGCGCCTGCCTGGAAAAACGAGGCGGCAGATATCGCCTCTGTCCACTACGAGATTGAAAATGCCATCAAAGAATTCATCCAGCAAACCAGCAGATGATCGGAAAAGCAGGACTGGGCAGTTACGCCAAAGGAATTTTGGAGTATTGCTATTATCAGAAAAGTCAGCAAACAACGGCAGACGAGCAAATCCAGGGACAAAACATCAGAGGGGAGCTGATTTACATTCAGAACCTTGCCCTTAAAACAGGGCCCGATGGGACGCTGGATCTGGATTACCTTGCCCGGCAGTACACGGACAACCACTCCAAAAACAAGAAGCTTACCAAATACGTCTGGCATCAATCGTTCAGCTTTTCGCCGGGCGAAAAGCTCGGCAATGACAAGATCATGCAGATCTGCAGAGAATTTGCCAAGGAATTTGGCTTCGAGCAGAACCAGATGGTCGTTTTTAAGCACGAAGATTCAGCCAACGCTCACTTTCATATTATCGCCAACCGCATCAATTACAACGGAAAGAACACTGCCGACCATTTCAAAAACTATGCGCGGACCGGCAAGTTCTGCCGCCGGATGGAACAGGAGTTGAGCCTGGTACCAACGCGCGATATGCGGATCAACCGGGCCCTGGGCCAGCAGATTCATTTGGCGGACAAGGCGCATATAAAGCTTAAATTGTTAATTGACCGTTTGATGCCACAAGTCTCTTCGATCCAGGAATTGAAACAGCATTTACTCGGGCACGGATACAAGACCTATGTGGGACGGGGCATCGCATTTTTTCATATCCAGAGCAAAATGAAGGTAAAAGGTTCTGTTATCGGCAGGGATTACTCGCTGGGCCTGCTGGAAAACCGGATTAGCTTTAACCAGGCGACAACCCAGAATCCAGAGCTAAAAAAGAGAAAAAGGAAGCGGAGAAGTTTAGGGCTTCATTTGTAAATGATAGACTAAACCAAACGAATATCCTATTTTAGCCTGAAATAACCCATAACACCATGAAGCTAAAAGCAATTAAATTCTTTTCCCCAGAGGAAAACCTACCTAAAACCAAAGAGGCCAAGGCAACGCCGCTGCCGGCTGGCTACATTTCCAGTTCCGGCAAGCTTGTCTTCCCGGCTGCCGTGCTAGGCGATTTGGGAATCGATCCCGCGTCTACCCATTTTAAGATCGGCGCACAGGATGGAAAGCGAAAAATCAAATCTATTTATCTTCTTCCGGCTGCAAGTTCAGATCAAACTTTTTCCTTTGAAAAAAGTGGCCGCGGCCATGTAATTCCGTTAGCCGTTATTTTGAAAAAAGGGGGCCTTAATTTCGAGGGCGAAAAACTGATCTTCAAGATCTCGACTTTTGATTTTGACCAGGCTACCAAAGGTTATGAGCTGGTAATTGAAACCGAAACGCCCAAACCGGAATACACCGGAAAACCGCGTGGCAGAAGGCCTCGCGTACAGACGGAGTAGTATTCGCTTTGTCGCAAAATATCTCCCAAATGAAAAAGCCGCAGGATTGCGGCTTTTTGCTATTACTTATTTTTTAGAAGTTCTATTTTTTCTCGCTCGCTCTGCAAAAGACGTTCGTATAATTCAATCACCTTGTCCAGTGGATTAAAATTGCATACATTGTATGAGCCTATCGGCCCCTGGTTTATACTGTTGTCGCTGAAATTGTTAAAGTAATTGAAGACTGCTTCTTCACTAAAATTCTTAATTCCTTCTGGGGTCACTCCAAGAATTTCTGCAATCTGCTCCAGTATCTGATCTTCCACCGTTTGGCTCTGCTCGATTTTCGATACGGTTTGCTGGCTGACGTTCAGTTCGTGCGCGACATACTCCTGCTTAAGACCGCGTAATTCACGGATGCGTGAGATCTTGTGACCGATATGGTCGGGTTTTGTTGCTGTGCTCATGGTTACAAATAAAGTAAATATCGGAGCCAAGGTCAACCCTCAGTCCGGAAGTATTATACAAGCAATGCATAGTAGGATACAACCTTACATGGTTCGCTACCTCAGAGCTGGTTAGCTCCTTGCTTCTAAAAGCTCGGATTATGGAGAATTTAGGTATCAATGTATCGCAGCCACCACAAAACTATAACGGTGAAGTAGCAGAAGCACTTCAGGACATCTTAGTGTTCTTCCAACCTGGGGATCTGGAATACTTGCGAGTGGATTTGTGGCACTGGTTGAAGGCGGTGACGGGTGAAAGGCCATTCCTTTTCCGTGGAGAGCCATCAACGGTTATTTCCCTGTATAAGCAGTTGTCCAAAATGATAGATACCGGAAAGCTGATCCTTGATACGACAGGGGCACTTGGGGATGATAAGCAGCCCAGCAATTTTCCACCATTTAGCGAAGAGCAGATTGAGAACGATTTCCAATATATGCGTGAGATCAAGCAGTTAGCAGCTAAATACGGGGGGACTATAAGGAGGTTGTCACTCTTGGAAGCAGAACAACCTGTGCTTGCCATTAAACGATTTTTTGATGCTTACAGCCAGGATGCATGGAATCAGATTTTGGAAGACTGGGTCGAGTATGGTTTAAGCAAGATGAGTATCTGCGAGGCGACGGGAGAATGCAATGAGGTATTCCAGTATGAGCTACTCGAAGCACTCGTTGAAGCTTTTTCCATAATCTTGAAAGCGGAGCAGAAGGCCTTGCTGCAAAGGTGAAAGCCACGCCGCGACTTTCGATGCCTAGCCTTGATGTTTCTTGACTGTACCGCTTAAAATGTCCACGTCCAAGCAGGCCTTTTACCACTGCGCCGAAAGCATCAGATAGCCCATGGTCTTCAATGTGGCAAAAGACAAAACACTTGCAAGTTGTTCCAAGATCAGGGTCGTGCCAGCGGTCGTTTTGGGAAGCGTTCTTTTCTTAGGCCTTTTGAACGGTATTCCCAGCGCCAGTGTCAGAAAAAACTGGCTGGCTGAAAGCCCGCTTTTCTCGATGAGCCCACTAACCTGTCGTTTCTGATCCATTCCTACCCAGCTTATCGTGTGACACAACGGAAAAGCCGCCCATTATGCCATAAGCTTTGGGCGGCTTTCAGTAGTCATCCATAAATCGGGCCGCATATTTAACCGCTGTTATGGCGAGTTTCTTTGCCGAATGTTAACCTGATTGAAGTCCTATTTTCTCGCCAAAACCTCGCTCAATGCTTTCATATCTTCGCCGACCTTTTTGTCAATTATTTTTGCGTAGTGCTGGGTTGTCCGTATGTTCCTATGTCCAAGCATCTTAGAGACGCTCTCCATTGACACCCCATTTGCCAAGGTGACCGTCGTAGCGAAAGTATGTCTAGCAAGGTGAAATGTTATATTCTTATCGATATGGCACAGATCTCCTATCTCCTTCAAATATGAGTTCATCTTCTGATTTGACAGTACAGGTAAAAGCTGGTCAGCTAATGTGCACTGCGAGTGATCTTTGTATTTATCTAGAATTTCCGCTGCGGGTGCCAGAAGGGGAACGCGCGAGGCGGTGTCTGTTTTCTGTCGTTTTATAGTAATCCAACGACTATTGTCCGTTCCTACTATTACTTCTCTTCGTTTGAGCTTGTAGACATCCGCATATGAAAGACCCGTGTAGCAACAAAACACAAAAATGTCCCGAACCTGATCCAAACGACTGGTCGGCATCTTTTTCATAACTACTTTGTTTAACTCTGCCTCCGTCAGCACCGCGCGATCAACCTCATGCTTACCCATTTTAAACGACTCAAATGGGTCTTTAAGTAGCCACCCCCGTTTCACACAGGACAAAACAATTTTCTTGAAATTGGCTAGGTATTTCATGGTCGTGTTGTGGTTGCATTTTCGTTGACATTTTAACCAAAACTCATAATCTTCGATAAACTGGAAATCTAGGCGGGTGATTTCAATGTCCTCAAGTTGGTATTTCCAGCGAATAAACTCGCGAGTATGAGTCATGGATGTCACATATCGTTTATGGGTGTTGTGTGAAAATTCGCTACCGACTAGCGCACGCAGCCTATCGTTGTGTTCCTGAAACAATTGTATAATCATCCTTTTATCCTGCTTCGCCCCACTTAGTTCGGCCTTTATTTGCTCAGACGTTACCTCAACTCCCTTCGAAACAAGCTCACGATAGATATCGTAAACCTTGCCTTGTAGTATGTCCAGATATGTATTCAATTTCCTGATTTCTTCCCTATTACCAGACGCCCGTCCCGACGATGGATTCCAACGGGCAGGTTCGCACTCCGATTTCACAGCAATTTCGGTGCGTCTCCCGTCAATCGTAATGCGCATGTATACTGGCAATTTTCCTTTTGATTTGCCAGACCTCTTTTTCAAGTAAAAGAGTAAACCAAAGCTTTTTGTCAACATAACATTCATAATTTTAGATTAAAGAAACACTTCATGTCGGCAAAAATCAAGACGCTCACCACGCAAACAGGCTTTAAATCAAATAGTTAAAACAACTTTGGTGAGCACCATATTAACTTCAAAATTGCTCACCGAATTGCTCACCAGAACTTTGAGATTTTTTGAAAGTTTTGACGAGGCCATAAACGAAAAAAGTCTGCAAATCAATGATTTACAGACTTTTGATAGCTTTTAGGATTGCTTTTCGTGGAGATGTCACGATGCAAGACGGTCGTCCAGTTATCTTTAAGCTAAAATCATTCAAAAACATGAATTATGAGCAATCATGGCCGGGATCTTCGCCAATTTCAAAGGCAGCGCCCACAGGTGTCAACGTACATGAAAAGCTTGGGGGAAGATGATATCGGGCTGATTTGCCGGACTGTTGCTCAGGACAGCGGTCCCGCCGGCGCGGAGCATGCTCGAAAAATGGCTGGAAAGAGACACGGCTAAAAATGCCATGGAGCTGGCCGGGTACCGGCCGCAGCTGCGCAGGCAGGGATTGGATATCGGGAAAGATAAAGGAATGGGTTTGATAATGTAAAAAACAACTGCTTGCCCAATTGGGCAAGCAGTTGTTTTTTAGGTCTAAAACGGTTTTTTATCGTAGCATTTAACGACAAACAGATACTTTACATGCTCTTAATGGCTTGAAACCGTTTTTACAATGATTTCCTGCGCAAGAATACTTATCAATGATAAAATGTAGAGAAATATACTAGTAAAAAATAACCAAGTATTTATTTTACCGTAGACAGGGTATAATAGGATCAGGTAGGCTATCAGATGAATTAATAGTCTAACAAAAACGCGAGTTTTAAGTGGTAATAGCACTTTTATAACCACTTCATTCATGCTATTGTCAACAGAGATAGCTCGTGATCTAACCAGTAGTAAACGAGGAAAAATCAATCTAACTCGTGTAGGTAAGGTGACTAAATAATCCTTGCTATCAAGTTTGTAAACCGTATCTCCTATACCAATCCTTGTTCCTAGAAACCCGATAATCTTGCTATCTACTTGCAATGTTAATTTCATAACGATGGCGCGGGACATTGTCCAAGACATAAGTTTAGACCATTCATGTCATTCTGGATATTCGAATAGTAAGATAAATCCGCCTGAAAAATTGCATCCTGATAAACATTATTTTGAAATAAGGCCAATAAAGGCGTGACGACTGTTCCCCAAGTGGGATTCGCCGCACCGCCAGTGGTAGTAAATCCGCCGGCGTCAAAGAAAGATACCCAGGCCGTTACCGCCGTTCCAAAAGCTTGATAGGCGATAGATGTTAACGCTGATCTATAGCTTGCGACATGCCCATCGGCTTGGCGAGAAAATTCTCTCAAGCACGCGTCCTCACATTGGGTTGGTGGCCTTGTCGGTGTATATTGAGATATGCCAGGGACTGAAAGAAAGGCAAGAAGAAAAACAAGGACAAAAAAACTAACTTTTTTCATAAATATTGTGATTTAGAATACTGAACGAATCTTAATTAGTTTGCGGACAAAATTGCTATCAAGATTGGTCATTCTGGAAGACATACGCATTAACTCGACTTGGCTAAGGTTTTTTATATTTGGATTTTTACTAACTAGGGAGCTAAGAATATCGATTCTTTTTTGATTATTTTGAACGTATTTTGCTGCATTTGTCATACCCGCTTTCTCATATAGGAGAATTAATTCTTTATTGCTTTTGACATTTTTTCGACCTTCCTTAATCATGTCAAAATCTACATTGGCGAGATTAAACTCATTTCGGGCCAACATAACAGCATGATTTTCTTGTAATTCATTTAATTCAGAGACCGTAACATCGTTAGTGACATCCTGAATGGTTTTTTGATTTTCAATCGCCGAATTTTCGTCTACGCCGGAGCACGCGGTTAGAACAAATATCCCCAACACAATTGCGAAATGTGATTTCATGTTTAATTGAGAATGATTAGTGATGGCCAAATATCATCAAATATTTAAAGAACAGTATTAACGAAACGTTAAGATTTCAAGGTACTTCTAAAAAGTAGATAGTATGTATCTATAATACGCCAGTGTAGTGTAAATGATGTATTTATCTTCAATAATCTTTAATGGTTCAGTCTGTGGTTGTCAAAAAAGAATCTGATTCTCCCATTTTTTGCGGGCTCGAAAGAGTGTGTAGCGGGACAGTCCATAAAAAATCCAACCCCTCTATTTCACCGGCAGCGGCTGAAAAGAGGACAGAAACCAGAAAACGCCCTGGCCTGCATAACTAGCGATATGTTAACCAGCGATGATACTCTAGCTGTCACTTTGTGAGAGAGGGATGGTCGCCCGAGTGCTGTCTCTACGCACGATATTTTCCGATAGTAAACTGGAACATGTAACTGCTTTTGAATTACATATCCAGTTCTGCCATGAAAAAACTTACTTCACTAGAAATCGCGGCGATCATACTGACGATAGCTGCATTCATTTTCTTTCTCGACAAATCAGTTCTGAGTAAAGAGACTATCAATCTAAGACCCCAGGAGCCGAAACCGCCTTTTCCTTACTATCAGGAGGAAATTACATTTGAAAATCCGAAGGCTGGGATTAAGCTTGCGGGGACGCTCACTCTGCCTGCGCGCGACGGTAATTTTCCTGCGGTGATACTGATCAGCGGTGGTGGCCCGAGCGACCGTAATGTTGAGTCGATGGGTCATAAACCGTTCCTCGTGATAGCCGATCACCTCACGCGAAATGGGATTGCAGTTCTAAGATTTGACGACCGGGGCGTTAAGCAATCGGAAGGTGACTATCAATCGGCCACTTCGGCAGATTTTGCAGACGATGTAGAAAGCGCAATTCATTTCCTAAAAGTGAGAAGGGAAATCAATCCTGACCAAATCGGCCTCGCTGGCCGGAGCGAAGGAGGCATGATTGCACCTATGGTCGCAGCTCGTTCAACTGATGTCGCATTCATCATCATGCTCGCAGGGCCCGGAATGCCGTGCGATTCTTCCATATTATTGCAAATGGCCGCTTTCCAGCGCGTTCGCAAATACCCAGAAGCGCGAATCCAGCAAGCACAAATAGTCTTCGCAGGTGCATTAAATATCGTGAAGCAATCCACTGATCGAGTAATTCTACGCGAGCAATTGAAGCAGTATATCAACGCAAATCTCGACAGCGTAT
This sequence comes from Dyadobacter sp. OTU695, assembly GCF_038440355.1. Taxonomy (NCBI): domain Bacteria; kingdom Pseudomonadati; phylum Bacteroidota; class Cytophagia; order Cytophagales; family Spirosomataceae; genus Dyadobacter; species Dyadobacter sp. OTU695. The sequence continues at coordinate 121,193 of NZ_JASATN010000017.1, forward strand.
CCGCATTCACATCGGACAGCGCTTCGCTTACGCAATCCCGTACCGTTGTTATTAATAATTTTTCATCGGCATGGACTCAGTATTTGGTGAAATACGACCCGACAGCTGCACTCGAAAAGGTAAAGTGCCCCATCTTGGCACTAAACGGCGAGAAAGACTACCAAGTACCTCCAAAAGAGCATTTCAAGGGTATAATGCAAGCTACCCGGAAAGGCAGGAACAAGAATGTAAAACTTGTTGAAATACCCGGCCTGAACCATTTGTTTCAAAAATGCAAAACAGGTGGCCCGGAGGAGTATAACAGGACAACAGAAACATTTTCACCTCTTGCCTTGAAAGAAATGACAAACTGGATACGTTCTACATTTTCGCGCCCGCCCTATCAGCAAGCACGCTTCCAAGGCCTGAATGAATGCCACATTATCTTCGGAGATTCTTTTAGTGTAGCCATTCTTAAAATCATCACCCACTCAACAGCTTTGGCTCATAAGTTCGTTGCAAACCAAAACCGGGAAACTCTCTTGGACGATTAGTTTGATTGGACCCTTCATGGAAAAACGGATGATTATTCTTATCAACTCGAGTATTTGAGGTAATGCCGTCATGATACGTACAACAGAGGCCAAAGACAATAACTAATTCTACATTTTTCTATAAATATGCGAATATTTTATTGCCTTTTACAACGCTTTTTACTGTTTATGTGTCTATCAGTGTACATCTTGCTCAATGCAGCCGCATGATCTAATTTTCTTGCATTTTTTAACCCCAAACACGATTTCTTATGGATTCACACAAAAAAAAACTACGACCAATTATGATAGCATTTGCATTACTCTGCACATTAATTCAATGCACATCCGAAGATCCCGAAGTTGAACCAGAACAGTGTGATTGTCAAAGTGCCACAGTAGCCGAAAGGAAAGATATAGAAGCGGTTGTAATTCTAATCGCCGGCAATCAAGCTCCTGGTGGCAACCAAGGCCCAGACAAATACGTATTGAGCACCGAGCCCAAGGATTTTGAACGTGCAGAATATAGCATCGGTGACAATATTCTAGTACCGTGCGATTCATTACCTACGCAGTACCAAAAAGCACGAACAAAGGTCATCGTATCATACAAACGTAAGAAATGCTATGGCGCCATGACAGACCCTACGCTTCGCTCTAACTATGGCTATTTTGTTGACTTAACCTCCATTGGAATCAAACCTTAAATAAAATTCAGCACTCACCTAAACGCTTAATTTTCATGAAGTTACCTTTGCTATTCCTACTGGTTTTTGCCTATTTCGGAGTATTAGGACAGAATCAAACAAGTGAAAGATGTGCATCTTCCGTTAATTATGAAGAGCTGCAAAAGTACAATCCAACCCTTCTGAACTATTTTAAAGAAATCGACAGAAAAGCCGCAGAGTATTCCGAAAAGCAGGCGCAAGGCCAATTTTCCTCCAAAAGTATTCCAAATACGGGAACGATCGTCACTATTCCAGTTGTAGTTCACGTAATTCATAATGGCGAGCCGGTTGGTGTGGGACGTAACATTAGTGACGATCAAATTACATCTCAAATCGCTGTGTTAAACGAAGATTATCGTCGATTAAATGCTGACCGAGTCAATACCCCTTCTGAATTTGCAGGTGTAGCAGCCGATACAAAAATTGAATTCCGCTTGGCTTGTACAGATCCCAATGGCAACCCTACGAATGGCATCCGCCGCGTCCAAGGCAACTTTGCAAGCTATACACTTGTCCGGAACGCAGATGGAACAGTCAATGAAGCTTCAACTAGTATAAAAGCAAATGACCCTGCATGGAATCGCGACCAGTACCTTAATATTTGGACATGCGACCTGAATCAAGGCTTATTGGGCTACGCAACTTTTCCCGGTGGCGCAGCAAATGTTGACGGGGTTGTTGTACAGTATAATGCCTTCGGTCGAACTGGTAATGTAAGTTCTCCGTATAACAAAGGTAGAACTGCTACTCATGAAGTAGGGCACTGGCTATCACTATTTCACATTTGGGGTGACGATGGTAGCGCTTGTACTGGAACTGATCAAGTTGCAGATACACCAAATCAAGGTGGAAATTATATTGGCCAATGCCCTTCAGGTCAAAAGTCTTCGTGTGGTACCAGCAATATGTATATGAATTATATGGATTACACAGATGACGCGTGTATGAACCTCTTTACAACAGGGCAAATGAACCGTATGAAGGCACTGTTCGTGCCAGGCGGCGCACGTTCGGGGTTTGTCCAGTTGAGCGATATTAGCGGGATTGGCACCATATGCGATAACAATAACTATACATTCTCCGTTACCAGCTCCGCTACTTCACTTAACTGGACAGTCTCAAACCTAACAATCGTTTCAGGCCAAGGTACAAATACACTTACCGTAAAAAGACTTTTTAATGGCCCTGCAACAATTACTGTTAGAGCCGGGGGATTGTGCATGAGTAAAACTATTGCAGTTGGCCCACCCCAATTTGCTGGTTTCTTAGTTAACGGCCAGTCCACGTCAAATGGAACCGGATGCACGAATAGCTACATCCCAATTGCTGCGGTACCTAATGATCCATCCTCTAATTACTATTGGTCTCAAAGCGATCCGAACGGTTTTATAGCCAATGCAAGCCAATCGAGCACTGCCTTCACCGGATATAATGCAAGCTGCTATTATCTCAATGTTAGTATTTCAAATGTGTGCGGGTCGAGAAGCGAAAATTTAACAATATGCCTTAACAGCTGTTTTGCAAAGTACACGGTGTTTCCAAACCCTGCAAATGATTATATTACGATTGACTTTGATCATATTGAAAGTGCAGAGTCCTTGCCGGATGAAATCGTTTTACTGTCCGAAAAATCAACTAAGGCCGTTAAAAGCGTTAATGTACAAAGCGTTTACAAGAACAACGGTCTCAAAAATGGCAAGCAGATAGAAATCAATGTAAAAGAATTGCCACGAGGAACTTACTACCTCCATGTCAAAAACAGTAGACTGAAAGACAAAGAGTTAGAAATCATAAGAATACTTTTGCAATAATTTCATAGAAGAGAAACGCCCGGCGATTGTCGGGCGTTTCTCCGACAACTTTTCCCTTTCTCCACCTAGGCTTGCCGGTATACGGTTCTTTGGCCCTTCGGTCTTTATTGTCAAATACAACAGAAGATGAGAACTAACCTGCGAACATTCTAGCTCGTAATCAATCAGTTGTAAATTTAGCCTTGTCAAAACACTCCCATCATCTCTTGTAGAACACCAAACTATTCTCACCAACTTATGTACATTTTCCCCCCATCCTTTGTAAGAACATCTTAAAACCGTAATTCTCATTAACTTTTGCATTTAATACCGATACAAAAGAAATTGTAAAATTAATATTATAAAAATTGCAAAAATAGTTCTATTTCATATATTTGGAGTAACCAAGGGTTTCTTCTGACCCTGACTGCCCAAGCACCCAGCGCATAATTGTATACATCCGGTTATGTACATACAATGTACATCTACCAATGTGCTTGCTGTATCTCATGTTTCTCTTTTGACTCATTTGAATGCTCCTGCATTGATACAACGATTTAGCTTAGTATCGTGTCAAGAGCTAAACATAAATGCTAATCTAAATTTTAGAACTGATGAGAACTATACTAAATTTTATTCTAATGGTGATTCCATTTGTCTTCGAAACAGGATGTACCGAAAACGAGGTTTCAGAGATTGTAACTGCTAGAATTCTAAAACCGACGTGTGGCGGGACAGTTATGCAAATCATCAATGGCTCGCTTAAAGGAGAAGAATGGAAATTTTTTGCCAATCTAGAAGGACCATTTGATAGTTCAAGTCCAGCTGCCACTTATGAGAATGCAGTACTTGTCGGCAATGTCCCGCTTGACCGACGCGTAATTGGGGATACCCTACAATTCTCTTATATTCAAGGACTTACCGATGGAAATTATTGTGAAATTGGCGGATTACCTAAGTTAACTATATCAGTTGAAACTTTAAAAAATTAGCTGTATGAAAACATTTTTATTGTCGTGCCTATTCTTCACTTTGGCACTTGCTTCAAAGGCACAGATCATGTCGAAATGGGTACAACCATCGAGAATTCCCGCCGGAGTTGTGATTTCCAAATCAATGAAAACCTTTGGCTTGGCACCAAATGAGCGAAAGGAGCTATTGAAGCAAGATAGTGTTGAAGCTTTACATGACTACCCGCGTCGATTTGGGAAAAATTTTGAAAGTGATATCGACATTATTAAGGAAGCGAAGGCACAAGTAATCAATGGTAAATCGATAAGACTCTACGAAATTGAATCAACTAATGCTTATAGCATTAACTTGATTTTTGATAAGATATTTTTGTCTCCAGGAGCAGAGTTGAACATATATAACCATGACCGTTCGTTTATTTATGGTCCGGTAAACTCGGAAAACGTACCTTCCAACGGGATCTTCTGGACTGATTTGATTCCGGGAAATAGAATAGTTATAGAGCTGACGGAAAATGATAAGAACTCAGGGTCAAGTATCATACATATTTCTAACGTGATTCATGGCTATCGTAGAGCCTTTCAGCAGGGATCCGACAACGTTCCAGAAAATTTCGGAACTTCCCTGGCATGCCACCGTGATTGGACCTGCGACGGTGGTGCTTGGAGAGATGAAGGTGATGCAGTTGTAATGCTAATGCTTGACTACGCCACCCGATGGTGCAGCGGGGCTTTGATTAATAACCAACGTCAGGACTTTAAACCTTATGTGCTTACTGCCTTTCATTGTTTGGACAATGATGCAACATCGGGCACGTTGTCTACTGCTGAGAGAAATGCCGTTAACAATTGGGTTTATAGGTTCAGATATCATAGCCCAACATGTTCTCCGCTGGCAGATGGCAACTGCTATATTTCATTTAACGGTGCCAACTTCAGAGCTGCATTACAAGCTACTGATATGACGCTACTTGAATTGATGACGCAACCTAGAATAAATCATGGTGTTTCTTTTGCAGGGTGGGACAGAAGTGGTTCCGCGGCAACAAGCGCCGTTGGTATACATCATCCAGATGGAGATGTAAAAAAAATATCATTTGATAATAATGCAGTTTCTACAAATTCTAGTAGCGTCACATGGACAGACGGAACGACATCTCCTAGCAATAGTCACTGGAACGTAGGATACGACAATGGAACAACTGAAGGCGGCTCTTCTGGTTCGCCTCTATTTGATCAAAACAAAAGGATTGTCGGTCAATTACATGGTGGACCGGCCGGATGCGCACCAATCCAAAAACGTTATGGCCGCTTCGATAAATCGTGGTCTCTTGGTACAACCAGTGATACACGGCTTCGAGATTGGCTCGACCCTGATAACACAGGAGTTACTACTGTTAATACGTTTTTCTCTAGGATTTCCGGCCCTACACTAATTTGTTCAAGTGGAAACTTTTCGGTGGATAACCTAGGATCTGGTGCCTCAGTTAGCTGGTCTAGTAGTAACACGTCTGTGTTAACAATTAACTCTTCCGGTACGGCTACCAGGCCCGGAACAGCTATTGGAACGGTAACAATATCCGCCACTGTTCCAAATAGTTGTGGCTCACGAACTATCACGAAGACTGTTACAGTCGGCCCACCTAGCTTTGCTGGTTTCCTAGTGAATGGTCAATCTACATCGAATGGCACAGGATGTACAAATAGCTATATTCCAATTGCTGCGGTACCTAATGATCCATCTTCGACTTACTATTGGTCTCAAAGCGATCCAAACGGTTTTATAGCCAATGCAAGCCAATCTAGCACTGCCTTTACTGGATATAATGCTAGTTGTTATTACCTAAATGTCAGTATTTCAAATTCATGCGGATCGAGAAGCGAAAATTTGACAATATGTCTTAACAACTGCTTCGCAAAATATACTGTGTTTCCAAACCCGGCAAAGGATCATATCACGATTGAATTCGATCACATTGAAAGTGCGGAATCATTGCCTGACGAGATTATATTGTTTTCAGAAAAGTCTACTAATCCTGTTAAGAACGTTGACGTTCAATCCCTTTATCAGCACAACGGTCTCAAAAATGGCAAACAGATAGAAATCGATGCAAAAGCATTACCTCGCGGCACCTATTACCTCCATATCAAAAATAGTAGGTTGAAAGAGAACAAGGTAGACATCATTAGAATACTGTTAGAGTAAATTTTAATTGAAATTAACGAAAAACGCCCGGCAAACACCGGGCGCTTTTCGTTTTAAAAGCCTTTGCAAATAGCCTATACGGCCGTTTCCTGCTCGGTTCGTAAGCAAAGTATTCGTTTTTCTGAATCGGCCGCGGACCCATATCAAATTGCTGCATTGGGAAAACGGGGGCTTTGTTTTGTATTATAAACGACTTAAAAAAGGGACGTTTCCACTACCCAAAGCGATGGATGGGCGGGTATCTTTGAGTTGGGCCGAACTGGTTCTGATGGTAGAGGGCGTCCAAATACAAAAGAGTACACAGAAGACAAGATTCCGTCTTTAGATATAAAAAAGGGCACATTTTATTAGCCGAAATGCTTCCGGATCTGTATCTTTAGTGCATGGATTTGTCGCTGGAATCACTTTCAAAAGAAGAACTGATAGCCCTTATAAACAAGGAAAAGCAGTCCTACAGTGAAGAGCGAATAGCAGAGCTGGAAGATGAAAACGCTTATCTCAAATCGCAGCTTGCGATGTACAAGCGGATGCAGTTTGGGCAAAAACGGGAGCGCTTCGAAGGTGATCCGGCCCAGATTGAACTTCCCTTCCAAGCCCCCGCAGAGCAAATTACCACGCAAGAAGAAATCCTGAAAGAAAAGATCAACTACGTCCGCAGCAGGCCCAATCACAAAGGACGTGCGGCACTTCCATCACACTTGCCTGTTGAAGAGATCGAAATTTACCCCGCAGGTGATCTTTCAGAGATGGAAAGCACGCTTCCAAAGAGCCAAATCGGAAAAGCAATGCAATACAGCTACGCCCGCTGGGATGCGCTAAGTGCATATCTGTACGATGGAAATCTGTTAATAGACAACAACCAAATCGAAAACGCCATTCGCCCCTTGGCCCTGGGCAGAAAAAATTACCGCCCGGCGGCCCGGTTGTTCGCCGGAACCCACGATGCTGCACAACGTGCTGCCATGATCTATTCTTTTTTTGCAATCTGCAAAAAACACAGCGTCAATCCCTTCCATTGGCTAAAACACACCCTGCAAAACATCTGCACAGTTAACCACAAGCACATCAAAAGCCTTTACCCGCAAAACTTCAACAAAATCCCCGAGTCAATCAACATGTAGTTCATCGGCCGGATACTTAGGTTCAAGGTCAATGCCGGATAAACTTCGGTAATTACAGCTACCAAATCTGATCGCTCAAAAGTGGCTCAAGTTGCTCCGCCGGGACTGGCTCACTTTGCTCCGCCGGAGGTGGCTCAAGTTGCTCTGCCGCCCTCAATGAC
>NZ_JASATN010000018.1:0-118149 GCF_038440355.1 Dyadobacter sp. OTU695
CATCATAAAATGATATTATGATAACAGCAAAAGGATATGCGGCGCAAACGGCAGAGAGTCCACTAACGCCCTGGCAATTTGAAAGACGCGAGCTCGGCGCGCACGATGTACAGATCGAAATTCTATACTGCGGGGTTTGTCATACCGACATTCACCTGACCCGCAACGAATGGTTTGAAGGAATTTTCCCCATGGTTCCAGGGCATGAGATCGTGGGGCGTATCAGTGCCCTGGGTGCCCATGCCACAAAGTTCAGCATCGGCGGTCTGGGTGGCGTGAGCATATTCAAGCCCCGGTGATCGAAAAGGCAAAACAACTACTGGCGACGACGAACTTACAGGTCAATAAAATTGCCTATCAAATGGGCTTTGAATATCCACAATCTTTTCATAAGCTGTTCAAGAACAAGACGAACATGTCTCCGATACAGTACCGTGAAAGCTTGAATTAGGCGGTGGCTTTTTGATCTGTTGAAGGTCTCGGTTTTCGATCAGTTTATTGGTTCAACCGGGGAAGTAACTAGCGCACCATAGAGCATCGCGGAACCATACAATGAGCTGCGCTCCCCAAGTTTTGATATCGAATAATTCCCGAGACGGTCGAAAAGGATTTTTAAAGCTTTGAAGTCAATTGGATATGGAACCCAGGGGTTGGATGCTGTTGTGTCATATTCTACAATCAAAAACCTTCTACCTTTACTAAAATGTTTTTCCAGGCGCCGGATTAAGGATTCTTTATCCTTGATGAAGTGAAGGGAGTTGGCCATCAGTATCCCGTCTAATCCCGCAACTTCCAACGCCTTTGTTTCAAAATCGGCCTCGATAAATTTGATCGAAACCTGGTTGCCCATTTGAGGCGGAAGATGTTGGTTGTTTTTGTCGACGCCGGTAATCTTGCTGTGCGCTGGCAGCATCGTCGCCAAGGCTTCGGTGAAAGTCCCCGTCCCACAACCCAAATCTAACCAGTACTGCGCATGCTCGCCATTGGCACCGCCACCGATTAGTTCTATGGCCTCTTGATTTGTCATGGGGTCCTATGGATAATTTTTGGGGGCCACGCACAGATTGCAGTATCCGCGGATGAGTGGTTTGCATCAACGGGGCCATCCAACAGTTGTACTCATCGAAACCTAAATTCTGATATCTGTAAGTTTCTCCGCTGAAATCGATGTCCAAAAACTCGCCGACCCTAATGCCGTCACCTACTTGGCCCTTCTGGTAGATATCGTACTCAATTTTGTGGGTTACTTTGTAGTAGCGAAGTAGATCATTCTTCCTCCAAATGCTTGAACTAGTGTTAATTAGAGAGTATTCCTGAGAAAGCCCGCCATAATCCGAATTAAAGGGGCCGAAACCATCCTTAAATGTTACTGGAATCGCTATTACTTCACCGGGTTGTTCGGGAGTCCTTTCCCTACATCCGAACATATGGGACAACCCAATTAATAGTAAGAGCAATTTTTGAATTATTTTTGCCACTACTTGCGGCCGCTTAATTGTTCTTTAAAAAAATTTGGCCAAATGTAGGGAAACCATTACAGTAGTTAGTGCCACACTGGGGGGCTCATTATCAGATATTATCATTGTCCTGTTCAGGAACTCCACTGCAACGATTTGCATGGGTAAGTTGAGAAAAATGATTCGAAATTCAAGTTTACATGCGGTCTCATTTTACTTTAAATTTTTCTGGTATTGCTGGCCCCTTTTGGGTAATTGCCAAGGTCCTTGCAGGTTTTGGAGACAAGTCGAAAACAAAATGACAGATAGGTTGGTTTGAATCTTAGTATTGAAGTGCTACTGACACTTGGCTCAAAATACACTACATTTGGATAGTGGAAAACTGCTAATGAAACCCAGGACTAGCAATGCACCGGTATACAATCTTTCAGAGGTAGCCCGGGATTCAAACCTTCCGTTAAGGCTCAGGTCGGACGAGTTTACGATCCAGGTTGATATTCAACACCTGGATGATAGCCTAATGACCGGACCATACCGCTCCAACTTTTTCCTGATTCTTCTGGTCCTGAAAGGTGCATTCAGGATTAAGATTAATTTGAAAGATTACACGGCGAAAAAAAATAATCTGCTGGTAATCGGTGCTAATGATCTCAGACAATTTCTGAGTGCTGACAAAGCGTGTGTATTGAGCGGTGTGGCCTTTACAGCTAATTTTCTTGGCCAGACGGGCATCTCCGCAAACGCTCCGGAAGCGTTCAGCTATTTTTCTACAAGGTTTTCTCCGGTATGGAAGTTGATCGATAAGGATGCAAAAGCGATAAAAGTAGCGTACCGTTTGTTGTATGAGCGGGAACTGGTTTTAGAGCAGCACCCTTTTGGAAAGCAGATCCTTCATAATACCTTCAATAATTTCGTCTATGAACTAGCCGCTCTTAGCAATAAATATGTTCAGGCAGCTAGTACTGCCTTATCCAGAAAGGAAAACCTGGTGATTAGGTTTGTTAACCTTGTCCAGCTGCACTTCATAGAGCAGCGAGATCTTCAAAGTTACGCTGCTAAGTTGAATGTAACACCTAAGTATCTTACCGAGACCGTTAAGGAAATAGCCGGTAAAACGGCGGGACAAATCATAGACGATTTCGTGGTGCAGGAAGCCAAGTTGATACTTGACAACCCGCAGCTTAGCATCGGTGAAATTGCAGACCTGCTACATTTCAGTGATCAGTCCCATTTTGGGAAGTTCTTTAAACGGAATGCTGGTGTATCCCCCAAGCTTTACCGGCGACAGTTCGGACGAATCTCCGGATGATCAGAGAATCGCCATATTTTTGAGGACACACAAAACCCTGGCACTATACCCAAGCTTCCAGCACGCACTAAGCGCATCTCCTTATATGCTCTTAGTGAGCGCTGACAACGTATGAAGCAGAGATCTTTTCTCAGTTTCCGGAAGTGGGACGAAAATGCTGTCCTGGACCTCATTGATATCATTGCGTAATTTGTCAAACAAGGCTTTCCCCTGATCTGTAAGGCTTATGGATCTTTTCCTTCGATCGCCGGGTTGCGTTGAAACTTTTACATAATGCAGGCGCTGCAGGCACGTAATCGTCCTTTGAACAGATGATTTATCCCGTGAAAGGGTGTCGGCAATGTCCTGCTGGCAAAGCATCTTCTTTTCACAAACGAGCAGAAAAACGGGTAACTGGTCTACCCGGAGATCTATTCCGGCTTTATCGAGTATGGTGTTGGCCCTGTTGCGCAGAGTATGAAGGATTAAACTGAGACTATTCAGCGTCAGATAAGCCTGTACGGAAGTGCTTGCATTGTTTTGTGCGTCCCTTTTCATATCAATCGTAAGATTTTGTTACTCTTTGGAAAAAGCCAGTCTAACGGCGCGAAGCCCGGATACACCCTGCAATTCTTCCAACAGCAGGTGCTCTGTCTCCCCCAATAATTGACCATCATCTTTTAAATAGTCGATGAAGGGCAGATAGTCCTTTATGTCGCGCTCATGGGAATATATAATGGCCACTTTACCGGGTTGGGTCAGCCGATGCTGCGTACCGAGAATGTGGATCTTGTCAATCCTTTTCTTGATCATCTGGTAGCGAATGTTATATGCGCCTTCAACATCGAATCGCTTTTCGTCCTCCCGGAAGGAAATATCGACCGGCTGATTATGAACGAAAATCAACTGGGTGGTTTGCAGGGGCTTGGGCAGCTCCGCAGCCAGCTCTCCTGCAAGCCTGCCGATCTTGATCATAGAATGAAGTTGCCAGAGTCTTAGATCCCGTAAATGGAACTCGCTGAACCGCCTTTCAGGGGCTATGGCCTGACCGATGTAGATATCATACTCACAGCCATCGGTGCGAAACTTCTCGAAATAGAAGGGGAACTGGAATTGCAATTCAGCGATATCTGCCTCCAGTTGCCAGATGATCAGGTCATTGATCCTTTGCATCGAATCATCGAGTTCTGCCGAATTCCTGCTGAATGCCTGGTCTTTTTGCTGCATGCGATCCATGTAAGGGCCTACAAGGCCTTTGGCCACCGTGTCCTGGCCGCACAAGTAATGCAGGTATTGATCTACTTCTGAGTGCAGAAATTCTTTGATGGTAAATTCGATATCGGTCCCCTGGTGGTCGGCCGGGCTTACTTTCAACCAATTGCGGCACTTATGGCGGAGTTGGCGCAGGGACGGGGAATTTGCCAAAGCGGGCACGCGCTGCAATTCGTCTAACAGATCATCAACAAAGCCCAGATATTCCCTTAGGTCTTCCTGCACGGCACTCCTGCGGTGAATGCTGGAATCCCTGACATCGATCGCCCCATACAAAGGAAACAGGCCGTTGAAGACAATCTGGTTCTTCCGCATGGCAGCATGCTCCAATAGCTGAGCAGACATCTCCTGCCAGGCCACCTCGTTGAATTTCCATTCGACAGCCGGTTGGATAAATGTAAACCGTTCTTTGACGCTCCGGTCGAGCTCCGCCGATAGCGCCTGCACGATTGAGTATAGCAACTGGCCCAGTGCTTCCAGGACAGGCGCGACCAAGACAAGGACGCCCTGGTCAAGTTTTCGACCGCGTCCTGAATGGATGCATAGCATTCCGACTGGCTCACCGTGATAGTAAATTGGCAGCAAGGCTATTCCTCCCACGCCATTGTGCCGAAATAATTCCAGGTCCGGTTGCTGCTGGCCGGCCGGCTGGCCCAGGTCCGGGCAGAAGACGAACTCAGGGGCCGAAGCATAGGCTTGGGCAAGTTCCTGAATCTGGCCCGAGACTCCAGCAGATTGCTCCCAGATTCGATGCATGATGCCAGAGCCCGCTATCGACTGGCTGTGGACTAGCCGGTTGTTGACCTTAAAAAAAGGCAGCAGGTCAAAATCCACGCTGGTGTCGGCCGCAACCGAATGGAGTATTTCAATAACTTCTGAAAAATCGCGCAGGCTCCTTGATTTGACATCGATGGAAATATCCTTGAGCCTTGCATTGGCTACTGCCACAGCCGCATCCCTGAACTGGATGCCCATTACTCCGCTAAACATGAACTCGTGCAGGGGCAAAAGTTTTTGTAACACAGCGAAGAACTGTCCCGACTGGATTTGGCTATATAGCCCTGCAAAATCGAGTTCTGGCAGCTGCTGGTTTACACAGCTGACCTCAATGAAGTCGGTATTCACTTCGATTTGGAGATACCGGCAAGTTGAGCCTGTTTTGGCCCGGCAGAAATACTCGGCGGTTGCTGGAATCTTAAAGTCATACAACCGCTGTAAAATCAGTGAGTAGGCAATCTGCCGCATCAGGTTGGCGGCAGCCCCGTATAGTTCGAGATGGCCTTGCCCGGAAACGTCAGCAAGTAGCTCAAAAAGGAACCCGGTGCCATAAAGCAAGGTAGGTGTCAGGGGTGGACAAAGCCCCCAGGCCACGGGCTGCCCGGCTGGTGAAGTGGCTGACATGAGCGGAAACAACTTTTCCAGCAGCTTTGGATAATACTTTGCCTGGTCAATGGAAAGGTTTGCGCCAGGCACCGCCTGGTCTTTCAGATAAACGGCAAGGGCGCGGTAGCGCGATGCCTGTACCGGGTCTGCGCCGTTGGAAATTACGCTAAGCCGCGCTGCAAGAGCGCCCCAGGACAGTTCCGCCATTGGCGCGGCTGGCTCGTTTGGACCAAAGAAATTTTCAATAACCGACTGTTTCATGACGGCAGTATTGTATTTGGGCCTACCCGGCTTTCGTCCTGGCAGCCAGGCGGCCGGTGGTACGAAATCATTCTTTGTCCCGCATCGTTTACTGACAGCCGCAAAAAAAAACGGTTGGAAAAGGAAACTGCCTCGGATTGTCCACCGGCGTATTCATTTGATCGGTCGAAGAGGATAGCCTGTATTTGTGAAACATACCAATTGATCACATGTTGGGCCTTGACATGTCCGGCGTAAAACCCCTCCCGAACCCCGCGCTGATAATTGGTTTCCAAAAACGAAAGAAGCAGTGTTCTGCCTGTCAGCAGCAGCTTATAGATATCGGGATAATCAGTTTTAAGTCCTGCCACAAATACGGGTGACAGATTTGCTAACCCGCTTTGCATCTGGTCAAAAAAGTGTTGCAGCTCAAAGACTGCATTCGGAGATACAGCGCCGCAAACTTTCAGCCGCCGGGATGCGGTTTCCAGGTAGTGTTGGACCACAGCCCTGAGAAGGTCCTCTTTGGTTGGAAAGTGCTTATAGAACAGACGCGTATCGCACCCCGTTTGGCCGATAACGTCATCCGGGCAGACCTTTGCTACCCCATTCTTTGCGAAAAGGGGTGCTGATACCCGGATGATTTGTAGCTCGAAATTTTTCAATGCCATTTATTTTAATTCCCCGATTGCCTTTTTGTAAGAAGCGGTGTTGATACGCAGTTCTGCCCTCGCATCGATCGTGCTCGCGTAAGCCTGTTGCCAGACGGCCTGCGCTTCCAGCACGTCTTTGCCGGTAATGGTGCCTGCCTTAAAGCGGTCGGTCGCCAGCCTGAGGTTTTCTTCGGCCTGGGAGAGGGAAAGGTCGGAAAGTTGGATCTTCTTTTCTGATTCCCTTACCTGCAATAAGGCTCCCTGCACCTCGATCCCGATGCGTTCCCGGGTATCGTCCAGCTCCCACCGGCTGGCCTGTACTTTCATCTGCTGCTCGGTGACCTTTTTGTGGTTTCTTCCCCAATCGACGATCGGCACCGATAGACTAACCACCCCGAAGTAGGAACCCAGTAAATTGTCGTTGTTAGAAAAGTTAACCCTTTTGCCTGCCGAGCCAAATGCGCCAGCCGATAGCCCGATCTGTGGCTTTGCATCGGCCCTGATCATGCCGGCCTGGATCTGCTGGACTTCGATCAGGTCTTTAAGCACCTGCACTTCCGGCCGGTTGTCCGCATAGGTTGTGTCCAGGTGGGAGGGCAGTATAAGTTCGACGGTTACAGAATCGGGCACGCTTAAATCCGCGTCGGCGGGAAGTCCGGTCAACTGCGCCAGATTAAGCCTGGTAAGAGTAAGCGCGTCACTGGCCCTGGTATAATTCAAGTCGGCTTCATTGAGACTTACCTCCGCCCTGAGCTGGTCGTTTTTGTAGGTCAAACCCGCATCGACGGCATTTTTCAGTTCGTCCCTGAGACCTTGCAGCATCTGCCGGTATTTCTCGGTTAGTTGTACGCGTGCCTTCGCCTGGGAGAGCTGCCAGTAGGCGGTTTCCACGGCCAGCATCAGGTCCGCTTCGGCTATGGTCTTTTGCCCTTCGGCAATCCGTATACCTTTTTCTGCTGCCTGAACGCCGAGCCTGATTTTGCCCCCGGCGTAAATGGGCTGTGTGGCTGAAAGCGATGCGCTTCCTATCACAGGGGGAAGAAGCTTGTCGAGTGGCTTGCCGACGTAGATGCCCATGACCGAGCCGTCAAGCGATGGCCGGTTATTTAGTTTTGCGCCTTCCCAGGCCGCTTGGGAGGCCTGTACCTGTGACTGGGCCGCCTTGATCTTTTTGTTGTGTTCCATGGCCAGGCGCCGGTAATCTTGCAAGCTATAAACGCTGGGCTGGGCTTGTGAGGATAAAGCCGTAAAAATGGCAGTCAACCAAAGTGACGACTTTATTAGCTTTATGATATTCATGTACTTTGATATTTAAAGTGGAGCAATTGCGGGCAAAAGCCCCGTAGGCGGCCTTGCCCGCTGAGTGTAGCGTTCTAATTATGGTCGGGTTTATACTGGATCTGGACGGTCGCGTCAGCTTCGTCTGCGGGATCGGGCTGCGGCTTGACGAACATGTAGTACAGGACAGGGACCACAAAAAGGGTCAATACCATCGAAATGATCAAACCGAAAGCCAATACGCTGCCTAGTGGTGCCCAAAGGGGCGATTTCCCAAGGATCATCGGTACGACGCCTACAGCGGCAGCGGCAGAGGTCAGAAATATGGGCCTCATCCTGCGTTTGGCCGATGCCAGCGCCGCCGCTTTGACCGTGTATTGATGTTCCAGCACCAGCTCGTCCGCATAATCTACCAGGATGATGCCATTTCTTACCACGATACCGATCAGGCTAATGATACCCATGAAAGCGGTCATCCCAATCGGGTTACCGGTAAGGTAAAGCCCCAGGAACGCGCCAAGCAGGCTCAGTGGGAACGTTGCCAGGATGATCAGCGTCTTGCCGAAGCTTTTGAATTGGAACAGCAGGGTGACAAAGATCAGGATCAGGCTTACCGAGAGCGAGGTGAGCATGCCCGGCGTGTTTTCATTGCTGGATTCGGCGTCCCCGCCGTAGCGAATGCTGATTCCGTCCGGTAAGGCAATCTTCTCAATCTCCGGAATGGCATGTTTCATGATCACCGATGCCCTGAGCCCGTTCTGGGCTTCTGCAAGTACCGTCAGCGTCCGCAGGCCGTTTCGATGTGCGATCACGCCGGTATGCCAGGAAGGCGACAGATCCGCCACCTCTTTGAGGGCTACCTTACTGCCGTACATCGAAGTGAGATGGATACCGGCAAGCTGGCTTGCCCCTGACCGGTTTTGCTCGGAGAGCCGCAAAAGAATATCGACTGGCTTATCGCCTTCCCAGATTTGCGATACCGCATAGCCCTTTAAACCGGCACCCAAGGTCTGGGTGATCAACTGGTTGGGGATCCCTAACCGTGCAGCTTGTTCTTTTTTTACTTTTAGGCTGATTCCCAGGTAGTCGTTCTCATAGTCGGAACGGACCCAATTGGTGCCATTGGTTTTTTCGAGTATTTGCGCGACCTGCCTGGCGACACGCTTTTGATCGCGCAGGTTATCGCCGATAATCCTGACCGCTATCGGCGAGCCTTCCTGAAAGCTCAGCTGCCGGAAGCGGATATATCCATCGCGGAGGAAACCTTCAAATTTCGGCCGGTATTCCCGGACAATTTCATCGGTTTCCTGATTTCCCTTTGTGGTGATGAATAACTGGGCAAAATTCCGGCGTGGCGGCTCGGGGGCATAAGAGGTCTGAAAGCGCGGTGAGCTGGTGCCTACGAAGCTGGAAATATTCAACACGCGTGGATCTTTACGAAGGATGGTTTCCACGCCACGCACAGCTTTTTCGGTTGCCTGAAGGGAGCTACCCTCCGGCAGCCAGACTTCGATGTTGAATTGGTTGCGTTCGCTGGTAGGGAAGAACTCCTGTTCCACATTGGCGGCCACCAGGAATGCCAGGGCGACTGCGGCCACTGCCGAGGTGACGGTTAGCTTCGGCCAACGGAAACAGAATTCCACACCGGCATTAAACACATTTTGCAGCCGGTCGAGCATGGACTTGCGGGGAGGCCTGTCGGATACTTTGTGCTTGAGGCCTTTTTTGATAAAAACAAAACACATGTAAGGAGTAAGGAAGAGGGCGACCAGCATCGAAGTGATCAGGGCCACTGCAACCGTCACAGGAAGCGATGCCATAAAATCCTTCGCAATGCCGTTCATAAACAGGGCCAGCGGCGCGAACGCAAAGATGATGGCAAGGGTTGCGGTGAAGATTGGAAGGGCAAGCTGGGTTGCCGCCTGCCAGGCGCCGGTCCAGGGGGTGATGCCTTCGTCGAGCTTTTCAATATAGTTGTCCACCACAACGATCGCATTGTCCACGACCATACCCAGCACAATGATCAGCGCAGCCAGCGATACCTGGTGGAGCTCTACGCCGATGATGTTCATAACCCCGAATGTAATCAGGATCGATATCGGGGCGGCAAAAGAAGCCACTGCCGCCATTCTGATCGGGATCAGCAGCATCACGACAATAATCACGGACGCGATCGCCATACCAAACTCAACCATAAAATGGCTGATGCTTTCCTGGACGACATCCGGCTGGCTCACAATCGTTTCTATTTTAATATCGTCCGGGAAGGTTTTCTGCAATTCCCTGAGCTGCTCATCGACCTTTTTACCGAATGCAACAATGTTATTACCTGGCTGCATTTCGGTCGAAACCAGCATTACCTTATTGTCTCCGATCCTGATGTAGGAGGACTCTTCCTCGTAACGACGCTCTATTTGCGCCACGTCTTTTAAACGGACCACGACACCCGCAGGGGTTGTGTAGACGATTTGATCGGCGATCTGCTGCTGATTTTTGAACTGGCTGTTGGTGAATACAGGGATGGTATTGGAACTTATGGACAGCTCTCCGGAATATCCGGTCACGTTCTGTGACTGTAAGACCCTAACGACGGTGGACAGATCAAAGCCCAGCCGCTGCATCTTTTCATCGTCGACGGTCACATAAATTTGTTGTCGCTGCCCACCGGAGCGGTTTATTTTGGACACCTCGGGGATCGTCTTTAACACGCTTTCCATGCGGTCCAGGTACTGGTCCAGTTCGGCATAACTGCGCGATGAAGACGAGAGCGCGATGATCTGGGCTGTTACGTCCCCAAAATTGCTATTGACCACCGGGCCGATCACCCCGGCGGGTATGTTTGCCCTGACCACCGTATTGAGACCATGCTGCAGGGTCGACCAGAATTTTTTGCGGTCCTTCACGGACGGATGCAATTCGACCGTGATGAAAACCTGACCTTCCTTGGTTTGTGATCTGGTCTTTTGTTTATTGACCTCTTCAAACGAAAATAGGTATTGCTCGACCTTATTGGTCACCTGATTTTCCATCTGAATTTCGTCGGCCCCGGGGTAGAAGGCGTACACCAGGGCTACGGGTGCATCGATTTTTGGGTCTTCTGCCCGGGGCATGTTGCGAAGCGAGTAGTAGCCGAACAGCACAAGCAGCGTTGTGATCACCAGAGTGACCTGCCTGTACTTCATAGCTGCTTCGATGAAGTTTAATTTCCTTTTATCCATTGTTTCAATTAGTTGAAGTGATCCGCAACCTCGGGCGCGAACGCTTTTGTGTATACGGTGCGTTAAAGACTGACAAGCGAGCCGTCATGCAGGTGGCTCTGTCCTTCTACGACAATGGCCTCTCCCGCGGAAAGACCGCTCAGAACGGCGAGTTGATCGCTGCCAGTCATATCGCCAACTGCAATCCTGCGGCGTATGGCCTTCCGGTTTTGACCGACTACATACACGTAGGTGATTTCATCCTCGTCGCGGACAATGGCGGTGGCTGGAATCAGGATAAGAGACTGTGCCTTCCCGGCTTGTAAGGCCACAGTGGCCATCATGCCCGGCAGCAACCTTTGTGAGGGATTTGCGATAGCGATTTTCACACTATAAGTCTTGGAACTGGCGTCGGCCTGCGGGTTAATAATATTAATCGTTCCCTTGAGCGTGTCCCCGATAGTGGGCACGTACACCGATGCCTGCATGCCTTTGCGCAACGAGCCTATCTCGGCTTCGGGCACAGTTACCCGCGCATAAACGCGGTCGGTCTTGATAATCGTAAAGGCCGCAATGCCCGGCCCCGCAGTGCTGCCTCTTTCGACCAGTTTTTCGGTAATGATCCCCGAGATTGGCGCATAAAGTTTACTATCGGCGATATGCTTGGCGTTGATGCTCTTGCTGGCTTTTGCCTGTGCTAATTTTGTTTTGATGTCCATATAGTCCTTGGCAGGCAGGCTGCCTTTCTGATAGAGCTCGTTGAGCCTGCCGTAAAGGTCCTCGGCCTGTTGCATGCTCGCATCCGCAATGGCAAAGGCATTTTCGTACTCGGTCGCATCGATAGTGGCCAACAGCTGGCCCTGGCGTACAAAGTCCCCTTCCTGCACGGATATTGTCTTGATGACCCCAGGCAACGCAAAACCGACTCTTGCAGTGTTTTCAGCTTCAATACTGGCCGTGTAGGCAAGTTGCTGTGGCCCGCTGGTCTGGGTGATTTGCCAGGTGGTAACCTTGATAGATTTTGGGTGATTTTCTGCTTCTTGTTTGGGCTGCGGGGTGCAGGCCGTCAAACATAAACCGGCCATCAGCGATGACAGGATCGTAAACCGGAGTGGCTCCATGAGAGGTTTTTTAACTTGGAATGAATGAATAATGAACACCGCAAAGGTTGGAGATATTTGTCTGGTCAAAAAGGTCCGTTATTCGGCATGTTTGGTCTAAAAGTCGGTTTTTGAAGATTTGTTGCTGCTCGCTGTTGATTTTGTTTTTAAAGGTGAGTTGATGGCTCTTGCTCGATCAGAGAGGTTGATAAGCACTAGGTGGCCACCGATGAGATCCTGGTCCACCTCGCAAACGTCCTTAACCGGTTTGTGGATGCGCAAACAGGGCTGCCGACTGTACAGAAGATCGCGAAGGTATTGAACATATTGCCATATTATATTCAACACTTGAAGGATAGCTTAACGACCGGATGATACCGCTGCAACTTTTTCCTGCGTATTTATTTCCCAGAAGCGCTGTATAGATCAGCCTGGGCAGTTTTTCGACACTGACGGTCTGGAGAGGCTCAATCGACGATTAAGCAGTTTCTATTTTTTATTAAAATAATACTGATATTTGTCATACTCAGCTTTCTTTGCATTGAATTACTAACCTTCTTCGTACATTCTACGACATGGAAGACCTGCATGTACATCATGGTGACGATTTACCGGACAACCTGGCCTGGAAAATGTTCCGAGAAGGGGACGACCAGGCGATGAATGTGATACTGCAGCGTTATTTCCGCCCTCTTCTGCATTACGGCAGCAAATTCTCAGCAGACCGGTCGCTTGTAGAAGATACCATTCAGGATTTGTTTTTAGGGTTTCTCGAAAAAAGGCAGGATTTGGGGAGCCCCGCCAACCTGAAAAATTATCTCTTCAAATGTCTGCGCAATAACCTGATCAGACAGGTCAAGGAAAAGGCGCGGTTGATGCCAATCGAAGAGGACG
Organism: Dyadobacter sp. OTU695; assembly: GCF_038440355.1. NCBI lineage: Bacteria > Pseudomonadati > Bacteroidota > Cytophagia > Cytophagales > Spirosomataceae > Dyadobacter > Dyadobacter sp. OTU695. Next base: position 12,763 of record NZ_JASATN010000018.1, read on the forward strand.
ACGCCCTCTTTACGGAACCCACAAACATCCAGGATGTCATTATGGGGACCGAAAGTTCGCACGAGATGTCGCAGCGAATTTCCATCCTTTTTCGCTCGCTCACCAAACGCCAAAAGGAAGTCATGTTTCTCCGGTACTACGAGAACCGCAGCAACGACGAAATCGCAGAGATCATGGATATCAACAAGCAATCGGTGTCAAACCTGCTTGCACAATGCCTGGTCGTTCTTCGTGAGAACTGGGTGCATATCCTGTTTTTGTTGCTACCAACGCAGATCAAATAGGCGTGATGCGCTAAAGGATTCTACTAAAAGTACTCTGACGCACAGTTAGTTATTGCTCCCATAGAAAATATCCCAAAAAAACATTCGCGAAATTGAGTATTGGCAGTGCGGTTTTTTCTAATCGTATTGGGAAGGCAATTATTCGATTTTATGAATAAATATTACAATTTCAAGGCTGCCGATTTTATCGACGATCCCGGCTTCCGGGACTGGGTGTACGGCAGGCCCCAAGATACTGCGGTCGATTGGCAGCAACTTGGTGATGCGCAGCCCTCGCTCGTGCAGGAAATGGACGCGGCCAGGCTGTTTTTGGAAAGCGTGTCCGACGAGCAGCCCGACGTGTCCGACGCTTACATTCAAAACTTTGGCGATCATATTATTCGCAAACACAACGAAAAGACTTCTCCGGAGGCCAGACAGTTTCCGATACGCTGGTATAAGAACCCGGTCCGCCTTTTGTATATGGCAGCCACGATTTTCCTTGCTTTCGGCCTGGGTTGGTACTTTCTGCTGTCTACAAACAGGAATGCTTCTGAGCAGTCCGGGATGCTGGCCTGGCTTGGACCGGAGGACAAACTTGTCAATAAAAGCAATGGGTCAACCCATGCGGAGATCATAACCCTGCAAGACGGGAGCAAGATTACCTTGCAACCCAATAGCTCGGTCACTTATCCCGAAGTTTTCGACGGGACCGAGCGGAATGTACAGTTGCAAGGAGAGGCGTTTTTTGAGGTAAAAAGGAATCCGAAGCAGCCATTCCTGGTGCATTTTAACAATCTGATCGTAAAGGTTCTAGGCACAAGCTTTAATATCCGCTCATTTCCAAGTGAGGGGAGCGTAAGAGTAACGGTGAGGACGGGCAAGGTCGCAGTGCTTCCGGACAAGGCAGACTTCGGGGAAAGGCTGCTGACGAAGGCGCCGCGCGCAGTAACGCTGACGGCTAACCAGGAAATCTTCTACAAAAAAGGCGGAGATCGGTTTGAGCGCGCCGTCGCTATCAACAGTCAGATTGTGAACCCCGAAATCTCCGAAGCGGATTTTGAATTTGCCCGGACACCGCTTAGCGACGTGCTCGAAAAACTTGAAAAAGCATACGGTATCCCCATTATTTACGATGAGGACCAGGTGCGCGACTGCTCACTCACGGCCTCGCTTTCGGACGAACCATTACTTGAAAAATTGAAGATGATCTGCAAAACAATGGATGCCAGCTACGAAACGGTGGATGGCCGGATCGTGATGAATGTGAAAAGCTGCCGGGCGGCGATGCAATAAATGTCTAACCTAACTGATCAAGCTCTATGATAACATAGCTACCTAAACAAAAAAAGACCAGTAGTGTTTGCGCCACTACCGGTCCTTCGATCCCTTTCCTTAGTCAAAAGCCTGGTTCTTCATGAAGAACCAGAAGGGAATGTTTTGTCCAAAAATCTCACTAGTTGATACAAAACCAAGTCAAATATATGAAGCGAAATTTAGTCCCACAACCGTTACTGCTGAATTTTATGAAGGTGACCTTGATTCAATTCTGCCTGTTAATCATGTTCACCGGGCTCGTGTTTGCGCACGATTCCCTGGGACAGGAAATTCTCGAACAAAGGATCACATTAAAAATAGAGGAAGGCGAAATCAGCACTATTCTCGCCAAAATCGAGGGTATTGCCAAAGTGAAATTCATGTACAGCCCCGAGGTAATCCAGGCCAGCCGGAAAGTGAAGCTCGATGTGACCAATGAGCGTCTGGAGCAGGTTTTGCAATCGTTCCTTTCGCCGCTCCGGCTCACCTACGAGGTCAATAAACGGACGATCATCTTGAACCTGGCACCCTCACGCTCGCCGTTGAGTTTCCAGCTGTCACAACTTTCGCAGAGAGGCCCCAGAGCCAGCGTGACCGTTTCGGGTACCGTAACAGACGAAAAGGGCGACGCGTTGCCCGGTGTTAATGTCATCCTGAAAGGAACCCCGTTCGGCACGAATACCGATGCCAAAGGCAAATATGCGTTAAATATCCCCGATAGTGCCGGTGTGTTGGTTTTTAGTTTCCTGGGTTATAAAACCATCGAGAAAGAAGTTGGCAACCGGACGATCCTGGATGTCTCGATGAGCCTCAGCGACAATTCGTTGGAAGAAATAGTAGTCGTTGGTTTCGGTTTGAAAAACAAAAAAGAAACAATATCCGGAGCCATTTCCACGGTCCACGCTGATGAATTGTCCCATGCCAGCACGGTTACAGCCGCCGGGGCGTTGGTGGGCAAAATGCCTGGAATCGCATTCCGGCAAAGCACAGGCAGGCCTGGCAGCGCGCCCGACATTGAAATTCGTAACTACGGATCGCCGCTGGTGATTATCGACGGAATCCAAAAGGATTATGGCAGCTTTGCACAGCTGGATTTCAATGACATTGAAAACATTTCGGTACTGAAAGATGCCTCAGCTTCCATTTACGGAATGCAAGCTGCAAACGGCGTACTGGTTGTAACGACCAAAAAAGGCAAGCGCAATCAGAAGCCGGTGATTACGCTCAATGGTTATTATGGATTGCAAATGCCGGCCGGTTACAACAAACCAGCCGACGCGGCCACCTACCTGAAAGCGATCATTCAGGACGAGACTTACAATAATGTCCCGGAATCCGCAAGAACGGTCACCCGCGAGGAGTATAACAAATGGGTGGAGGGAAAGGAACCCGGCTACCAGTCGTTTGACTGGTTCAACTACATCTGGCAGACAAGGCCGCAGACCTATGGCAGCCTGAATGTTTCCGGCGGTAGCGATAACACCGATTATTACATCAGCTTTAACCGGATCGAGCAGAAAAGTATGCTCCGGAATTTCCACGGCTTTGACCGTACCAATTTTCAGAGCAATGTGAACATCAATCTCAGCAAGAAACTGAAAGTCGGCCTGAACGTCACCGGGCGCTTGGAGCGGAACAGGCAGCCCGGGCTCCCCGGCGACGACTACGATTTTGCATTGCAGTCGGCATTCCGAAATCTGCCGACCAAGCGCCCCTTTGTCAATGACGATTCGCGCTATCCGGGCATCTCGGCGATCGATCCGCAGTTCAGTTATGGCTGGATCAATGAAGAAATGTCTGGGGTGTACAAATCCGAGGTCCGGATCATGCAGCTGAACGGAACGGGTGAATACAATATCACCAATAATTTGAAAGCCCGGGTCCTGCTAAGTTATTGGTTCAAAAACTACCGGACGGACCTGCGGGAGAAATCTCCGATTTTATACAAATACAATGAGGCGGCCTCGGCTTATGACATTGCCTATCAGGGTAATGCGAGATACACCGAGCGGTATGTGCAGAATTCGGAGGAGATGACCAGTAACGTGCAGCTGGATTACGAAAAGACCTTCCAAAAGCACCACGTGCATTTGGTAACGGGTATGGAAACCAAATCGGCCAATTATCCCGGCGTGTATTTCTTAGGAAGCCCGGAGGCGAATGGCATACCGTTTCTGACCACCAAAACGGTCACTTACATGCGGGACGAAATTCCATTTAACCAAAACCGGTTAGGCGTTCTCGGCCGGTTCAACTACGACTACGACAGCAAATACATTCTCGAACTGTCGGGGCGGTACGACGGGTCATACTTCTACAAGAAAGGCAAACGTTTCGGCTTTTTCCCGTCCGCATCGGTCGCTTACCGCCTTTCGCAGGAAAATTTCTGGAAGGACAATGCATTTTTGAACAGAAACATTGATGAAGTAAAGTTCCGCGGCTCCTACGGTATTCTGGGAAAAGAATTGGGAAATCCCCTCACATACTTGACGGGTTATAACTTTAACCAGGGCTCTGCCATCCTGGATGGAAGGGAGGTGGTTTCCAGCCGCATTACCGGCCTTGCAACCGACAACATTACCTGGGGGCGGGTGTACGTGCTGGACCTGGGTGTGGATGTGGGGCTGCTGAGTAATCGCCTTACCGGCGGCTTCGACTGGTTTGACCGCCACCAGACCGGTGAGCTGGCGAGTCGCTATGACGTGCTGCTGCCAAATGAAATCGGGTTCAGCCTGCCGAGTGAAAACCTGAACAGCGACCATACCCGCGGGATCGAGATGAATTTGAACTGGAAAGATAACATTCGCAATTTTACGTACTTCCTGGGCGGTAACTTCACTTTTTCCCGCTGGATTACCGGTACACGCTATCGTCCCAGATGGGCCAATTCTTACGACCGGTACCGCGATCTTTGGAATACCGAAGGCCGTTTCAGGGATGGCAGTTTCCAGCTCGTAGCTGATGGACAGTTCCAAAGCTGGGAGCAGATTGCCAATCATCCGATCGACCAGGACCATTATGGCAACACGACGCTCCGTCCCGGCGACTACATTTTTAAGGATACCAATCACGACGGCTATATTACGGACCTGGACATGCAAAACGTGACCTACCGTGTCAATAACGGCACGCCCTGGCTCAACTTTGCTTTCCAGGCCGGGGCCAGTTGGAAGGGCATCGATTTCAGGGCTGAGTTCGCCGGAGGTTCCAAGTTTACCTACGAGCAGCAATGGATTATGCGCTATTTCGATGGTAATACGAACGTCTCGCAGTATCTGGCCGACAATTCCACCTGGTACAAGGACATCTGGGACAAAAACAGCGGCTACGACATCGGCCGTTATCCGCTGCTGACCAAAGGTGTCAACAACTGGATGAACACGCATTGGCCGAACAGCAACTGGCAAACCAACGTGACCTACCTGAAATTGCGGAATATCGAATTGGGCTACAACCTGCCCGATCATGTCATTAAAAAAGCAAAACTGGCCGGTCTGCGCATCTATGTTTCGGCCCAGAACATTTTGACCTTCACCAACATGCCCGGTGGCCTGGACCCGGAAATGACGCATGATGCTGGGATCGCTTATCCGAACCCCAGGCTTGTCAATGCCGGTCTGACTGTAAAATTTTGATCCCTTTTATTTTACAAATCATGAGAATCTTAATTGGTTTCCTTACCATAGCCTTGATGGCTGGTGTCCTGGGATGTTCAACAGACCTTGATACAGAACCTACCAACATACTACCCGAGAGCGCCGTTTTTACCGACAAGGCGCTGGCTGAATCCGTATTGGCCAATTTCTACGCTTCTGTGAACTACGGCCAGAATAACGGTGATTACGGAAGCTACCATTTGCTCGACGAAGCCAATCTTTCCTACGGGCCGGCCACAACTACGGATGCGGAGAAAATCATTCCCCGCGACCTGTTCCAGGCTTACGATTACGGCCTCGTCCGGAGAATGAACCAGTTTTTGGTTGGAATTCGCTCCAATGCGGCCCGCTCGGCATTGCTGGAAAGCGACAGAAGCAATATGGAGGCGCAATGCATCTTTTTACGGGCCTGGTATCATTTCTGCATGGCCCGCTCCTACGGTGGAATGCCAATCTTGGGCGATACGGTGTTTACTTATGAATCAGGGATTGACCCCGAGCGTTTTCAGGTCGCCCGCTCCACCGAAGCAGGAATTTACGACTACGTGATCGCACAATGTGACCTGGCCGCCACCGGCCTGACATCCGCCAAAACGACCAATGGCGGTGTGGCCAACAAATGGGCAGCACTCTTGCTCAAAGCGCGGGCGGCGGTTTACGCAGCTTCCATTGCCAACTACGGCAACAAGCTTACGCCAGCGCTGCATACCCAGAATTGGGAAGCGGGCATCCCTGCGGACCAGGCGGCGAAATACTACCAGCTGGCGCTTCAAACGGCGGAACAGGTGATTACTCAAAGTCCATATGCTTTGCAGATCAACGAAGCAAACCTGGGCGATTCATTTTACAAGGCCACCAGCGTCAAGGCCGGCAACACGGAAGTCATATGGGCATTGGATAGGCTGAGACCTAATGTGGTCACCCAGTTTACCAACTTTACAATGCCTTATTCCCATCGCGATTTCACAGACGGGAATGCATTAGGAGTCGTGTTGAATCTTGTAGAGGCATTTGAAAACAAGGATGGAAGTAATCCGGCTATCAAAACCGCAAATGCGGATGGAAGCTATGTGTTTTACAATTCCGTGGAGGACCCGTTCAGTAAAAAGGATGCGCGTTTATGGGGTACCGTTATATATCCCAATGCGCCGTACCGGCAGTCACCGGTGATTTTGCAGGCCGGGCAAGTAAACAAATCAGGCAATGCATACGTCTTGCGCACGTCTTCCGCAGGTGGCCGCGATGCCCAGGGTAACCTGATTACCTCCATCAATGGCCCGGTAGCGAATTCGGACAATTTTGTCAATAAGACGGGCTTCCTGATTCGCAAGTTCGTCGATGAAACGCCTAATGCGGGCCTAAATCCCTTGTTCAGCGAAATGTGGTGGCCGCGTCTGCGGATCGCCGAAGCGTACCTGATCGCCGCCGAAGCGGCTTTTGAGCTGGGCGATAAAGCTAAGGCCGTTACCTACCTCAATGCGACCCGCAAACGGGGCGGCATCCAGCCACTGACCGTGGAGAAGATCACATTCGACCACATCGTAAACGAATACCGGGTCGAGTTTGCATTCGAGGACCACCGGCTTTGGGATCTGAAACGCTGGAGGCTCGCACATAAGCTCTGGAATGGGATACCCAATGATCCGACTGCGCAGATGTACAGCTTGTTTCCGTACAAAGTGGTGGCACAAGGCGATCAGAATGACGGTAAATGGATTTTTACCAAACAGGTTTCCTTCAAAATGGCGCCCAACCCGCGCAATTTCCCGCTCATGAGCTACTATGCCGCTATCCAGCCGGATTGGCGGGCCAAAAACCCTAAATTGGTCAACAATCCACTACAATAAGCGAACCTCTATGGCTATTCGATCAATCTTCAAAGCGATATTCGTGCTTTTACTGATCACTGTTCTGCTGCCCGGGTGCAGCACGGAGATCGATAACTGGGATTACCCTCGTTCGATTGTTTCCGGTCGGTTTGTTTACAAAGGTCAACCGATGCAACTCATGTCGACGGCTTCCGACGCTACCGGCTCCAATATGCTTCAATTGCACCAGACCGGCGGCGACTGGATACAGGGTTTTGTAAAAGTATTTGCCAAAGAAGACGGAACCTTCACGGTAAATGCCTTCGATGGAGACTATTACCTCACGCTGACCCCCGGAAGAGGTCCGTGGCAGCCCAATATGGACACGGTTCGTTTCTCTTTGAATGGGGAAAAGCGCGATTTGGCTTTCGAGGTGACGCCTTATTTCTGGATTTCGGATTTCAAAGATTCCTTTGCCGATTCTACCCTGACCGCGACTTTCAAGCTCGAACAGATTGTGGCATCAGCGGAGCTGGAACGCATTGTAGTCGAGCTCGGAACGACCGCGATCGTAGATAATCTGTCCAAAGCTTACGAGAAGTCATTCACCACCATCACCCCCGGCACCAACACGGTGACGTTGAATTTGAAGGAATTGTCCGTCGTCGAGAAAGCGAACCTGCAAAGAACGGGACATTTGTTCGCCAGAATCGGTGTGAAAACAGCCGGCGTTTCAGATATGATCTATTCGGAGACGGTCAAACTGCAATAACCGGCCACCCATCTATTTGTTAGTATCCTAATCCGTTAGGACTGCACTGCGCAGTCCTGGCAGGATTGGTATGCATTCACCATCAAATTAATACATATGAAACACATCAGATTATTCTCTCTACTGGTGCTATTCCGGCTTATAGGCATCGGGAGTCTTCAGGCGGCAGCGCAGCAGCTACCGGCTGCGAACTTGAATGCAAGAACGGCGGCAAATCATGCTTCGAATGCCGATCCGGTCGACATGACTGACCAGATCGTTAATCCAAGTTTTGAATCTTCGTTTGAGGGTTGGACCAACAATGGAATGGCCACACAAGGTAACGACGGCCTGGACCCTTACCGGCAAGGAAATACTTACATTGAGAAATGGGTAAGTTCACCGCCGTTGCCCGATGTGAGCGTGTCACAAACCATTGCTAACCTGCCCAACGGCACATATACCTTGACGGCTGGCGCACAAAATATCTCGCAGGACCCATTCGGCCCGCAGCCCGGTGCATTCATCTTTGGAAATAACGCGCAGACCGAAGTGCAGGCGAAAGGCGAATATTCGGTAGATTTCCTGGTCGTAGATGGGACGGCGACCATTGGCTTTAAAACTAAAAACTCCTTGGGAAACTGGACTGGCTGCGATCATTTCCGCTTGCTGTACAGAGGATTCGATGCCCCGGCGATGCAGGAACGGTTGCAGGTTCTGATCGACTCGGCCCAAGTGCTTCTGGCGGGAAAAATGAAGAATACCAATCGGGCCGCGCTTGAAGCTGCCCTTGCCGCAGCTCAGGAACCCTTGCCGCAACAGGGTGCTGACGATGCGCTGGCCCAGCGAATTGTACAACTGCAAACGGCCGGAGAAGCGGCAAAAATATCTGTTGAGGCATACGCGAAACTGCAAGCGGCCGTCGATGCCGCAAAGCAAGCCTACGGGAGTGTGAACGGCGAAGGGGCGGCCACGTTGCTTGCAGTACTCGACGTCAATGAGGCCCTTGCGAATAATTTCGAGGCGGAACTTTCCGAGATTCTGGCGGCACCCGGCCAAATCGATGCGGCCATTCTTGCCTACAAGCGGGCCAATGCCTCCGATGACGCTCCCTTGGAGATGACCGAATACATCGCCAATCCCAGTTTCGAGTCTTCGCTTTCCGGTTGGAATAACAACGGCATGCAGGTACAGGGCAATGATGGGCTGGGAGCATACAAACAGGGTAACCTCTACGTAGAAAAATGGGTAGGGGCTCCTCCTTTGCCGAATGTGAGCGTTTCGCAGGTCGTTACCGGGCTGCCCAACGGCAAGTATACGCTGATGGCAGCAGGGCAGAATATTACTCAAAACCCTGTCGGCGGCCAACCCGGCGCTTTCATTTTCGGCAATGACGGGCAAAAAGAGGTCGGCGTATTGGGTGAATATGCCGTGGACTTTCTGGTGATCGAAGGCAAAGCAACCATCGGCTTCAAAACGGAAAACTCTCAGGGAAACTGGGCTGGTTTGGACAATTTCAGGCTGCAATTCAAGGGATATTCCAGGGCCGTCATGCAGGAAAAATTGCAATCTTTGGTGGATTCCGCTCAAATATTGCTCGCGGCAAAGATGAAGAATTCCGACCGTAACGCGGTGCAAAGCGCGGTCGCCACAGCGCAGCAGCCATTGCCACAGGACAATCCGGACCAGGTACTGACACAGCGCATTGTGCAATTACAGACAGCCATTGCTTCGGCTGTCATATCCATCGACGCATACCGTAAACTTCAAGCGGCGCTCGATAGTGCAAACTCAGTTTATGGCGACGGAAGCGGTAATCAAGCGGCGGTGCTTCGGGATGTCATTGACATCAACCAGGCTCTTGCGAACAATCTCGATGCGGAGCTTTCTGATGTGCAATCGGCACCGGAAGCCGTTTATGCGGCCATTCTCGCATTCCGTGTGGCCAATTCGGCGGGAACGCCTCCTGTCGTGACAACGGATCCCCGCTTTGCGCGGGGTGCTACGATGGCCTTTGGTCGTAGCACGATTTCCGGTGTCAGCATGGATGACCTGCGCGAACACGGCTTTTGCTACGGTACCAACCCAGACCCGACGATTTTCGATCAAAAAACAACCAAGAGCTTTTGGAATAATGGCCTGATCTACCGGATCGAGAATTTGCAGCCTGCAACCGTGTATTACATCCGCGCATATGCCATTGGCCCGGATTATGCGGTAGGCTATGGCGATGCGGTCAAGGTCATCACGATCCCCCAGGGCAATGTCACCTACCAATTGGAGGGAAGTGTCACCAATAGCGGCGAAAATTATCCGCGCATCGCAAGCGCCGTCGAATCCGGTGTTTTCTACTATAACCACCTGACCAGCATCACCGGGCACCATTTGTCGGTGAACTACAACGCCGGCACGCCAACCGCCGAAGCGAGCTATGGCGGCTACATGCAGTTCGGCGCTAACCCAAGTTATCAAAGGACAGGCACGACGCTGCACGAAATGAACCACACCGTGGGCGTAGGACAGCATTGGATATGGTACGGACCATCTTCCCCGTTGCGGGAAGGAGGATCGGGAGGCAGATGGTTAGGAGAAAGGGCCAACAAGGTACTTCAATTCCTAGATAACAATCCTGATGCATTCATGACCGGGGACGGGGTACATATGTGGCCTTACGGCATCAACGGTGCCCACGAGGACAATGGTAGCGAATTCCTTTACACGGCCAATGCATTGATCACGCAGGGCCTCGGAGAGGACGGGCTGCCGCCCACCGGCGGTTTTGCCAGTCCGGCCTACACCTTTGACTACGCTGACAATACCAAATATTACATCAAAGTGGAAGACGACAAGATGGGGCTTTATACCTCCTTTCTGGTAGAAAATGAGGCAGGGCAACTTGTGAATAAACCTTTGACCGGGCCGAATGCACTGAATGACGACCACGCCGCCTGGTATTTCCAGTTCAATCCGGCGACAGGCTACTACCAGATCAAAAACGCGGCAACGGGCAAGTTCTTCACCTATCAGGGGACAATGGAAAATGGCATTGGTCTCGGCGCCTCTAATCCCGCTTCGCCAGCGCAATCTTTCCAGTTGATGGGTGCCCGGTATAACACAAGCTTGGGTGACGAAGGAAACAGCGTTTCCGCCAAAGCGTACTGGATTGTCAGTCCTGAACGCAACATGTCGCCGCCTACACTTGCGGCGAAAGCAGACGGAACAACCGGAACGCAGGCATTCGATTTTACCGATGCTGCCAAGGCGCAGCGGTGGCTGCTTTTGTCGGCCGGGCAAGTCGAATCATTCCAGTACCTGGTAGTCGATCCAGCGGAGGTGCGAAATCCGCATGTGGCCAATGGCGACGGCAAAATCACGCTGACCTGGGATCCCGCCTTTGGCGTAACTTACGATGTGCTGCGTGCGCAGACGGCGGATGGAAATTTTGAAAGCATTGCCAGCAATTTATCTGCTACCCGGCATGCAGATGCCGTGCCTAACGGAAATGCCAATTATTACAAGATCGTGGGCCATAACGAAGTGGGTAGCGTTGTCGAGTCCGGCGTGCTATCAGGAAAGGCAATGCAGGGTCAACAGGCACATTATGCTTTCGATGAAAACCAGGGCACCAGAGCGTACGACGACTGGGGCGCTTATCACGGACAGCTGAAGAACGGGGGTGCATGGACAGGCGGCAATGCCGGCAACGGCAGAACGGCAGCTTCCAAACCAGGAAGCGGCGGCGTGATTTTATCCAGAACGGACCGATCCTATGTTGAACTTGAACCCGGATTGGTGAGTACACTTTCTGATTTCACGATTGCGACATGGGTAAAATTGCCCGAGAATCTGGACGACTACGCGCGGCTGTTTGACTTCGGCACCGGCACGGGGGCATACATGGCATTCGCTCCGAAGGCGGATAGCAACATCTTCTACCAGATCAGGAATTCCTCAGCCGACTACACGCTGTTTATTCCTCACACCGTCCCTTTGAACAAATGGGTACACCTGGCGATCAGTCAGAACGGCACCACTTTCAAAGTCTATCTGAACGGGGCGTTGATTTTCACAGATCAGCAGGCTAATCTTAAACCGAGCGACCTGGGCGTGACCAATCAAAACTATCTTGGCCGCTCCCAATGGGGCCACGACCCGTACAGCGATATGGCCTATGAGGATTTCAGCATTTATAATTACGCGCTTTCCGATCAGCAGATCACAGCCCTGGTGCAGGAAAGCCCATTGCCTGTTAAGCTAATATCCTTTGAAGGTAAGGCCACCAATGAAGGCAACCGTGTTAGCTGGCGGACGGCCGAAGAAATAGACAATGATTACTTCGCCGTTGAGCGAGCGTCGGGCAGGCCGGTAAACTTTCAGGTGATTGGCAAAATCAAAGGAAATGGAACAACATCTGTTGAAAATAGATATGATTGGCTGGATAGCGAGTCTTTGAATGGTATATCGTACTACCGGCTTAAACAGGTTGACATCGGTGGTCAGGCTACTTTCAGTCGGATTATTGCGATCGACAATCGCATCAGTCATTCATTGAATGCTTATCCGAACCCAACCTCCGAGCGTGTGGTAATCGAGTTGCCTGAAACGGCCTCGTCGACGGTTCATGTTCGGGTATTCACTACCGGTGGACGGCTCGTGCTTGAAGATCGATTAACAGGGTCAAACGAGGGCAGGTTGGATTTCAATATGAAGGCCTTACCGACTGGCTTGTACCAGTTAAATATTATATCGCCGACCGGCAATTATCACGTCAAAGTTGTCAAGAAATAGCAAGGCGAAGTATGCAACAGGGCCGCTCATCATATCCTGATTGGGCGGCCTCATTTCTCTATCGGGACGTTATTTGAAGTTGTACTTATAGGTAAGTCATTTTGTTTTCCGGCCAGTAGTTGCTTTGACGGGATGAATTGAACAGAATTACATACAAGATATCTATCTTCTACCTGTATCAGATAGGTATCAATTAATTCTAATATCGCACTCACTATGATTTCGTTTCTTGGGTGTAGCTCAATGGCCTAATTCTAATCGTACGCTGATTTATCCGAAACGAATTCTTTGTAGTAACCGTAGCTTGGCAAATGTACTTACCTTTTCAGGCGAGGATAGTTAGATGTGATAGTTCACTTTGACCGAGGAAATCACCTCGGTCAATTTTACCTTATTATGTCAGCTAACATTATCTCGCCGGACGGGAACTCGGAGCAGATGAATTCATTGATTACACGAAAACAGCGGCAGAGGATGTTGTCCGGGACTTTGACCTGGTCGTGGACACGGTCGGTGGTGCATCAACCGGGCGTTTTCTAAAGACGCTGAAGCGTGGTGGCGCATTATTCCCGGTTTTATCCTTTGGGTTTTGAGGGTGGGGCAGAAGCCGAAAAACTTGGGATCAACGTATCATCCGTGCAGGTAAGATCAAGCGGGACACAACTGGCGCAACTGGCCAGATTACTGGATGACGGGAGTATCAAGGTAGTTCATAGGCTGCGGCATGCAGTAACAAAAAACCGGCCAATAGGGTAGCGGCTTTTTTTCGGTACGCATCTTTGGGCCAGGTGATAGTCGCCCGCCTGACCATGTCGGCTCCGGTAAGTTTTACCGCCCTAAGCTGCGGCTGATCGGCAATCGTAGAGCTCATCAATACGGTGGCCCATCCGCCGAGGTCCACCAGTTTCAGCAGGGTGTGGATATCGTTGATCTCCATAACCGGTGCCGGGGTCAGGTCATGCTCGCCGAGCACTTTGTTGAGATGGTTGCGGATGCTGTAACCGTTTGATGGCAAGATCAGCGGAAGCGCAGAGAGCTCCTGTATACTTACCGATTTCCTTTTGGCGATGGCGTGCTTGCTCCCCACGATCAGCGAAAGGTGGGAAACGAAAAGCCGGTCGGTCGTCAATCGATCGTTGCTGTTTTTTTCATAAAACGAAAGGATCATGTCCAAGCCGCCTGCTTCCATCTGCGCGAGGAGCTCGGTTGTGGTGCCGAAGCTGATGTTGAGCTTGATGCCGGGATACTCGGCACTGAAGCCTGTAATCGCTCTGGCAAGCAGTTCGCTTAATCCATAGGTCAGGCCAATATTCAGAGCTCCGGTATTCAGGTTCATTAAGTCGGTTAGCACATCGCGACCATCCTTGGCGTCCTTTATCGTCTTTTTCGCATAAGGCAGAAAGGCGGTGCCCGCTTCGGTTAGCCTTACGCGCTTCGCAATCCTGTCGAACAAAGGGATGCCGAGCTCATCCTCCAATTGCTTGATCTGCTGTGAGAGTGTGCTCTGCGTTATGAACAGTACCTCTGCCGCGTTGGTAAAGTTTTGCAGCTCGGCTGCCTTGATAAAATATTTCAGCTGTCGGAGTTCCATGGTGGCAAGTTAATCGTTTTTATCGATGAAGTTTATTGAAAAAATGAGTTTAGACAATTAATATATCTGTTCGACCTTTGACCTGTCAAACAACAAAAAAAGAACAGATCATGGAAATCCGACAAACTCCCGCCAACGCTTTATCCCATGTAGTGGCCAAAGCAATTATTAACGCGCCATTTGAAAAAGTCGATATTGCCGATTGGCTATTGAATCTTCCCGATGCCGAATACCAGAAATGCTCCGTCAACCATATTGCTGCAGGCATAACCAGCACCTACGACGGCCAGCCGATGTCCATCAATGTAGAAATGATCGGTGATGCACTCGTTGTACAGCATTATGTCGCTACGCAGCTCAGGCCTGACTATTGCCGTATGTTGTCGCAATCGGATGTGATAGGAAAGAATGGCCGCACTAAAGTCCAGGTGCTCTGGGAGTTGAAAGCTACCCGGATCGACGACGATACATGCGAGTATACCAACGAGATCCATGCCACTGCAACACCTGAGTTCCTGGAATTCATTGCAGCAAATGGGATTACACTCGGGCAGGCGGCGGCTGCCAGGCAATTGGCGTCCGGACTGCACAATGAAGAAGAGACCCCTCTCTTTGCCAAAAGTATTGAACGCAAAGCCCTTACAGGGAGCTATGTGATCTGACGGCCATTCCCTGGGCGGCTTCGACAACTGCGTATTTGTCGCGCGCCAACGAAAGAAAGTTAAGGTAGTAGTTTTGTTAGATCCGAGAATTATATTAGTAATGCCTGCCCGGCCTAACACTGGCACATCTTTGTTGCGATGCAACAAGTGGACCAATCGGACTTCATGTAACAGACTTGGATATATCGTTTCGATTGCAAATTGATTCAACTACTCATAAACAATCGCGTGACTTTATGACCAGGATTATACTTGTTTTTGCAGTATCGGTGATGACAGCCTCCTGCAGCGCCCTGAAAAACAGTCCAAAGTATAACATGACTGACGGTGTCTACAATACAAAGATGGGTGGGCAGAAAACACAGGTTTATACCGCAACTGAGCAACCACCTTAATGGCGCGTTGTATGTAGGATACCGAAATGACACCTACGAATTGTCTTACAAAAGCAACCCGATCGGTAGGCTCCAACAACGCGTAACGCATCTTGGTTTTTCAGCCGGGCTGGCAACGGGCATAGGGGTGACACCGCTCAATCCATGGGTTACAGATAACAACATCAATGTGGAATATGATGGCTTTATCTGGTCGAAGGCGGTTTGCATACTGATGGCAGTAGAGAAGCTGAATTTCGGGCTCGCACTGGGCATTGATCATTTACTGGATAGTAATAGAAAATACTGGATATACCAGGAAAAGCCATACCTGGGGCTCACTGTCGGCTTAAACCTTAACTAGGGGTGATCGTCATCGGGTCACATATCCTCACAGACATTCACATTTAGAGAACTGACATGAAACTACTCCAAATGCTGTTGCCGATCAAGGATGAGAACGGCGGTCTTTTCCCTGAACACTACTTCACAGACCTTCGTGACGCACTGGCGATAAAGTTCGGTGGGATAACAATTTATAGCCGCTCACCCGTTAAAGGTCTCTGGAAGGAATCTGGCAGCTCTCTTGTAGCAGATGAAATGATCATTTACGAAATCATGATGCAGGACGTGGACTTAGCTTATTGGAAAGCACAAAAATTGAGGCTTCAAAAGCTGCTACATCAGGATGAAATTATGATGCGATACCATGAAGTGACCACGATATAAGTGCGCATTAAACATTGACAAATACCAATGGAATGGTGCGGCCACCCGTCCCGAAGGAATGCTCGTGTCGCTGAGTGCATCGAAGGGAAATCTCGCTAAGGAAGCGCTTTGACCCAACCTGGCGTACAAGGTTTGTTGTTTATTATAGAGTACGGCATTAAGAACTGGCGGTAAAGCCCTCGATACTTTGGATGTCGTAGGCCCATGCCTGTATACTCGGGCTGAGAATTCAGCCACTCGGATTTTGGCTATACTTAAGCAGTATGACGGCACTCGACCAGGTAGCTTGTTAAGCTCTGTCACGTCCGAGTATGAACTCTTCTATGGCGCTCTTAGCGTCCTGTCTGGCATTCGCGTATGACAGGGGTTTTCATATGGATGAAAACGACACGGTCAATTGAACGAAGCTCTAAATTCCAAAGGGGACACTTTGGTTTTGGTCTTAAACAGCTTGCTGAAAGATTGGGGATGCTCGAAGCCCAAATCATAGGCGATTTCACTTACGGACAAACTTGTTGTCGACAGTTTTTCCTTCGCTTCCTCAATGAGCTTGTTGTGAATATGCTGCTGTGTAGTATGTCCGGTCAGAGCTTTCAGCAGGCTGCCCAGATAATTTGGAGACACATGTAGTAGCCCGGAAATGTATTGTGCCGTAGGCAAACCTTTGTTGATCAGGCTGCCGTCAGAAAAATAACCGTCCAGTATTTGTTCCAGCCGTTCCAGTATCTGATGATTTCCTTTTTTTCTCGTAATGAATTGCCGTTGATAAAAACGTTCGCAGTAGTTCAGCAGGAGCTCAATTTGCGCAATGATAATATTCTGACTGAATTTGTCAATATTGGAATGATATTCTTTCTGAATATTCTCGAATATTGCCGTGACGGTACTTTCTTCCTTCTCCGACAAAAATAAAGCTTCGTTTACTGCGTAGCCAAAGAACTCATATTGCTTCACACTTTTAGCCAAGGTCGTATTCCAGATAAAATCCGGATGAATAAGCAGTAAAAAACCACTAGGCTTCACTTCGGGTTTCTCGGTTGAAAGGTGCACCAATTGCCCCGGCGATACAAAGGCCATGAGGCCCTCATCGAAGTCGTATTGTTGCTGGCCATAACGGAACTTTCCTTGGATGTTCCGCTTAAGTCCGATAGTATAGAAATTCTGCAACCAACTTATTTCCTTTTCGTCAGTCTGGTATTCCACCAAACTGTAATCCACCAGGCTAACCAGCGGATGTTCCGGCCTGGGCAGTCCACTCATTTTGTGAAACTCACTCAGAGTGTTAAATGTATAAACATGTTTTTGCTGCATGAACCGTTTCTGTTTTTGGTGAACCCCGAAGGATTCATAAATGTAGCATATTTAGATAAATCAGGCAGATGATTAGCATAAAGGCCCTCATGCAAGGCATTCGCCCAAAGGTAATTTTAATTTTCAATTCGTTATCTGACTAACAGGAAACTCAATCCGGCAATCGAATTCCGGACTGAGTTTTCGCAGTTTAATGGTCGACTGAATTATTTTTCGAAGTCGGTTGATTTGCTTAGAGCTTCATTCTCATTCAGGGCATTTTGGAGCAACTGAATTTTGTTGCCTGCCATTCCGAATGAATCACTACCCATAAAGAAATGAAGAGGAGGCTGCTCGTTTTCTGCTAGTTGTATAAAAGCTAGCGCCGCTTTTTCAGGATCCCCAGGTTGATTGCCGATAATCTGGGTATCATGAATTTCTTCGAGATTCCTTGCTTCTATGTAATCGGCAATCGGATGTTCAGCCAGGCGAAGCGATCCTTGCAGTAAGAAATTGGTCTTGAAATAACCGGGGTAGACAATAGTGGCTTTGATACCCAGTGATGCTGCCTCCGCCGAAAAGGCTTCGGTCAATCCCGCGACTGCAAATTTAGTAGCGTTATAAATGCCCCAGCCAGGAAATGCCCCCAGAAAACCCGCGATGGATGAGAGATTGATTATATGTCCGGACTTTCTTTCGCGCAAATGCGGCATTACATTTCTCATTACATTCAACAGGCCGAATACATTGGTTTCGAAATTTTCGCGCGCTTCGCGATCACTCAATTCTTCTAAAGTGCCTAGCTGTCCATAGCCAGCATTATTTACCACTACATCAATGCCGCCAAATGTTTCAATGGTTTTAGCAATGGCGGTGCTTACACTCTTCTCATCTGTAATATTTACCTCCAGGGGAAGAAAGGATGCCGAAGCACCTATTTCCTTTTCCAGGCTCTCGATAGTTCTGGAAGTAGCGGCTACTTTGTAGCCTTCTTTCAATAATCTTTTTATCAGGGATAAGCCTAAGCCTTTTGATGCTCCTGTTACGAACCATACTTTCTTTGTGTCCATTTTTTTAAGATTTTAGTTGTTAAATAATTACACTACAAAGATGGCTGTACATCTACCCGGCCAAATAATCAAAACAACGGTTGTTGTAGCTAAAACAACGATTGATTAAAAATTCAGAAAATAGCCTGATCAAAGAAGAAAAGACCGCGGCAAAATCTATACGGGCGGAGTCGCAATGGTATATCATCCGAGGCAAAGCGACAGGACATGAGCGCGCTAATTTCGAGACATTAGCCCGGGCGCGGGTCTTCACTAGTTGACCGATTGCCGATACTCCAGCGGGGTCTGACTGGTCTTACTTTTAAAGAGCTTGCTGAACGACTGGGGAAATTCAAAACCAAAATGGTAAGCTATTTCGCTCACTGATAGCTCTGTACTCGCCAATTTCTCTTTCGCTTTGTCGATGAGCTTTTCATGGATATGTTGTAGCGCCGTTTGCCCGGTGAGTTGTTTGAGGCAATCGCTTAAATACTTTGGCGACAGGTTAAGCAGCGATGCAAGCTGACTTACCGTGGGGATCCCTTTCTCCGTGGTTTCTTTTGAAAAGTGTTCGTCCAGCAGACGTTCCATCCGGTTTAATAGATCGTTGCTGGTTGTTTTTCGGGTTATGAATTGCCGGTTGTAATACCGATTGCAGTAGGTTAAGAGCAAATCCAGATGGGAGAGGATGACGTCCTGGCTGAAAGTATCGATCGGTAGGTCAATCTCCTTTTGCAGCTGCCCAAAAATAGTTTCAAGCGAGTTTTGCTCATCATCTGATAGAATCAAGGCTTCATTCACCGAATAATTGAAAAAGCCATAGCATTTGATCTTATTAGCCAGGAGAGACCCATTCAAAAAGTCGGGATGGATGGTCAGCAGCCAACCAGCCGTTGGAAGAAAGCCGCCTGGTTCCACGATATTGATCTGTTTGGGCGAAAAAAAGGACATTACGCCCTCATCAAAGTCGTAGGTGGTCTGGCCATATTGCAATTTGCAGGGGCAATCCTTCTTCAGGGTAATCTGATAGCAATCTGAAATCAGCCTGACACGCTGCGTCACTTCGTTCCTCGAAAAATCTTCAAACCGAACCAGGCTGAATAGCGGATGTTTCGGTTTGGCTATTCCCAGCAATTGATGTAGTTGGGTAATGGAATGGATATGCACGGTGGTAATTTCTTGCTTGCTCATGGCAATCCTGAATACTTATTGATTGGAAACTGCGAATCCCATTTGTTTGCGTTTGCGCTCAGCGAATATTTTTGTGATCATGGCATAGGAAAAGAGCGAGCCCATTTTCACGAGCAGTGCATTTCTTTTTCCGGAAATATGAATTGTTTTCTTCCTATCCAGCGCCTGAATCATTTCCAGGGCCACCTGATCTGACGTTTGCGTGTAAGCCCCTTTAACAAGTATTTTCCCCCAATCGTTGTCGTTGGCCGTAGTACTCATAAAATTGGTGGTGGTCAGGCCGGGGCAAAACAACATTACGTGGACGCCATACGGTTTGTATTCTTCGGTCAATGACTGTGTAAATGACCGGACAAACATCTTTGACGCGGCATACACAGCCATGTACGGGCTGGGAAAGAACGAAGCCAGCGAGCCCACATTCACAATGCTTCCATTTCTACGACCGATCATTTCGGGCAGAAAGAGCCTGCATAGCGTGACTAACGAGTCATTGTTGAGTTGGAGCATTTTCAGGTCCCCGTGCAAATCGTTCTTTGCAAACTCTCCACTCGATCCGATCGCCGCATTATTCACCAGTAAATTGACCACCAGCCGCCTTTTAAGGCTTTCTTCAAAAACTTGTTCGGCTGCGCCGGGCTGGCTGAGATCAGCGGCAATGTACTGTGCAACGATTCCGTTTTTACCGGACAAGTGCCTGCATAGTTGCTGCAATTTCTGTTCGTTACGGGCCACCAGCAGCAGGTTGTGTTTTCGTTCGGCTAAGCCTCGTGCCAGTGATTCTCCAATTCCACTCGTGGCTCCCGTTATCAATGATACATTCATTTTTTCATTGTTTAGGGAACAAAGATGGTGACTTACCCAGACATAGAAGTGTTCAAAAGGCGGATTGGCGTGTTCGTTTTTCCAACGAGCTAATGTGCCTATCAGGATTCAAGATGCCGGCAAACAACGCGATGTAAATACCTGCTAGATTAGCATCCGTCTTAGCGCATTCCTCCTGAAACAACTAATTTTTGACCAGTGATCCAGCCCGCATTGTCCGAAGCCAGGAAAGCGACTGCCGGGGCTATTTCATTTGGTTGGCCGAATCTACCCATCGGTATGGCTGCAATCATGCCCTTTTCGATGGCGCTACCCGCCAGGCCCAGCGCCTTTGACCCTTCGGTATCAGTCGGGCCCGGTGCCACCGTGTTGACCCGGATGTGCCGGTTCACCAGTTCTCTTGATAAAGAAACGGTTAACGCGTTCAGGGCCGCCTTCGATGACGTATAAATACTCGTGTATGGCCCGGGGTTCTGTCCGCCTACTGAACTGATATTGACAATGCTACCTCCTGTTGGGGGAAAATACTTCAAAGACTCCCGGATCGTCAGCATGGGACCTAATACATTGACCCGGTACTGGTCCAGGAAATCCTCCTCCGTAACGGCTTCGATAGGGCCGAACCGGGCGATGCCAGCGTTATTCACCAGAACATCCAGCTTGCCAAACCGCTCCTTCACGTGTGTGAACAAATCAATAATATCGGTATGCCGGGCCATATCGGCCTGAAGGGCAATGGCCTGTCCGCCTGTCTCCCGAATGCCGGTAACCACGCCTTCCGCATCACTTGCCGCCGAATGATAGGTAACAATGACAATCGCGCCACAGGCGGCAAGTTCCTTAGCGATGGCAGCACCAATACCCTTTGAGCTGCCGGTAACGATGGCAATCTTCTGTGTCAAATCTATTTTCATGATATCTTTTTTTGACAAAGCTAAATGAACGAACTTTACCCTGGGAATGAGTTTCCCTTTAGAAAGTAGTTTCCCTAGAGAAACTAAGTTGCGCCAAGACAGATGAAAAAGAAAGTTTTTATTGATCAAAAGCCCCTGCACTGTCCAAGTCAGCTCAGGGCTATCCATGACACGATGGATATTTTAAGCGGCAAATGGAAAATCACAATCATTGGGTGCCTTGCCTTCGGCGACAAACGGTTCATGGACTTAATGCGGGAAGTAAAAGGGATTGGCTCCAAAATGCTGTCCAAAGAGTTGCGTGAACTGGAAATCAACGGTTTAATCAGCCGCACGGTGCAGCCTACCAAACCGGTTACGGTGGAGTACGCGCTTACCGCTTATGGTGAGACCTTGAGGCCTATCCTGTGGGAAATGGCTAACTGGGGGCAACATCACAGGGTAAAAGTAAAAGCAACATTCAACGGAGAAGTTAGTAATAGCCAGAACTTAGCTTGAACCTATCATAACAATTATTAACAGGTAGCCGCTCGATAACATCATCGGCCATTGTGATGCTGTCCATAACCAGCGTTGGCACTGTTTATGGCAGTGCATAATTTATCTTGGTCCGCAGTGAGTGATCGCTAAAAGTAATAGAAGATTGCCTACCGGGTCTGTTAACGCGTTTCAAACAACGCAGCCAATTTCCTCAAATCTTCCAGCAAATGGTTCGACTTTTGTATCTTCGGGCGCACCTCACGGGACAAGTCCAATTTAAAGGGATTTGTCCCGTTTTTTTGTTCTGTAATTTGTTGGAAATCTGATATATAAGATCGATGCCTTCGTTTATTCGAGGTGTTCGAACTTCGATTCCGTCAAACACCAAATTTTCGGGAAAGATCGAACCCACCAGTTGTCTTTTTTCCTCCAAAGTGCCTGATTCATAAATGGCTGTAAGGTGTTCGAGCCCCGTAAGGGTTTTCTTCAATAAGTTCGTAACTTCCTCTTGGCCAGAAGAGAAATTGTTAAGCCTTTTTCTAATCGGAAGCTTGCTTAGTGCAAATTTCTTTTACCTGTTGAAAATCTTCCGTGCTCAAAACGCCATCAACCATTTTAATGCGGGCACTTTGCATTCGCTCGTTAATCTTATCCAGCTCTTGAAGTAGATCGCGCCGATCTTTGTTTCTTCTTTGAGCCTCTTCCTTGAACCTTGCCAGGACCAGGTTTTCATAGATTTTCATTCTCCCTGGGCGAGGAATCAACTTTCTGAGCTGCACTTTAAATTTTTCGTTTACTTCCTCAGCTTTATATCGCACGCCACATGGCGCTTTGCAGTGGTAATAGTGATAGTAATACTTCTTTCCCTTGGAAGCGCTGCCGGAAAGCTTGCGATTACATTCCGGACAAATAAGAAATCCTCGCAGCGGCAACTCCTCTCTTGAAACGATTTTGGGTCTGTTAAAAGGATTCCTTTTCCTTCCATCGAGTACGTCCTGCACTCTATCGAAGATTGTTGAGGTTATGATAGGTTCGTGGAGCCCTCGGACACAGTAGGCCTTCTCGTCTTCAAACTGTGGTATTAATATTTTGCCACAATACACCGGATTTCTTATCGCCAGCCAGAAATTGTTTTTGCTACACTTTAGGCCTCGTTTGACTGCCATTTTCCAAACTTGTTCGGAGTTAGATCTATCAATAGCTAATTCTTCGAAGACCCACTTAAGAATAGATGCTTTGCTTTCATCAGGGATTATCGTTTTACGGCCAGCGGAGGTTGTCACGTTTCGGTAACCCATTGATGCTGTTGCCATCCACCTTCCTTCTTTTTTGGCACGCCTCATGCCTTTAGGTGTTTGACGACACGCAATATCTGCTCATTGTTCAGTTCGCTTTGTTTTCCCATCCCCTTCGTTCTTTTCTCACAGCCATAATATAGACCTGAGAAGAGGGGGATCAAATACCCTTTCGATTTTCGAATGGGTCAATGTGGTAGATGGAAAACCCGAAACAAAGCTTTCGAGATTTATAATGGTAAACCCTTCTATGCCACCGCTGATCCTAACGTTAAACTTTCAGATTTATTCAAACATATGGCGGACAGCGTTTCGGAAAGCAAGCGCATCGTCCATGTAGCATCTTACTTCCATACGACGCAATTGTGTAAGCTTCCCCGCATTTTTAACGGACATGTGGTTGAAGTGCATACATTTACAGTGATGAACGTAAAAGAAGACACAATTCTGTTTCAAAGACAATCGTTTAATTTCAAGTCAGCGGATTCAGACTCATGGAATTGGATCTCGTCGAACGGAGCTCCATATACTGGTCTTTTTAAAGTATAAGATGTTGGTTTTCAATAATAAAAAGGAACTGGTTCAAGTTGCCGGAAGCGCTTGTGCAGCTCGATGTGGGCCGAAAACAACGGAGGTTAAATCGATGCATAATTGCTTTTACCTTCTTAGGCAAGTGTTGATGGCTATTTGGATGAAAACAAGGAAAATAGCGCCTGGAATGGCTTTGAATAACTCCCAAAGGGGACATTTACTAGCTTGGCGCAGCGTATGCTGGCATTGTTACCATTCAATTGCTAATTAACTAATCAGGGGAACGATATGCCAAAAATCAGTAAAACAGACAGAATATTAATTTCGCTCGTCATAATTTTTGTGGCCCCTGTAATATTGGTTTTTGCATTCGTGCAGGACTTTGGCAACATAATAATCAACGAGAGACTTGTCTTTGCCAGCATAGTGACGGCCATTATTGGTTTTGGTCTGTTGGTGTTTTCCATTTTTTCAAGGAGATGATTGATGGGTACAGCGCTTTTTACTGCGTTTTAAAACTTACAACTATTCGACATATAACTGACGACTAAATTGAATAGTTGGATAATTGTAAAATTCTTTCTATAAATATTTGGAAAGTGCTTGATCGAATTTTTACAGTGCATCGCTGTCAAAGCACCCGTCAAATAATCGTTCTACACATTAAGCATGTGTTCCCGGAGGATGTCTTTATCCTGTTTAGTTAGTAGTTGATGCCTGGCACCGGAGCATCGTCCGTAAAGCGGTAAGACGCCCGCCGGTTCGATTTATTAAGCTTGTTCTCTGGTACATGAATACCATCGCTAAAGTGTAAATTGAAGACTCTGCCAAAACATTCCCGTGTACTGTTTGGAGATGTATTTTAGTTCATTTTAAGTACCAAACTTACTTTCTTCTATGAGATATTGATCTGGATTGGTACTGTGATCTCCGTTTTCAGCCGAATATCCTTCAATAATCCGGACTACAGAGCACTGAGGGATTCGGCTGAAATCTACTGCCAATTGTATTTTAACGCTTGCAAAAGGGATTCGATAAGTTAGATATCTGATGCTCGGTAACACTATAAGCCTGGTTTATAACCGGACTGACCGTTTTAGCATTTACTGATATTGACCGTGTAAGTTCTCCTGAATATAATGGAAGTCTCTAAAGAGATTATACATGCCTGTCTGCCTCGTTGATTTCGAGATCATTGATACTCGCATATCGTTTTGCCATGAGTCCATTTTCATCAAACTCCCAATTTTCATTACCGTACGCTCTGAACCATTTGCCATCTTTGTTCCTATACTCATACTCAAACCTCACAGCAATTCTGTCGTCAGTATGCGCCCAATACTCTTTTTTAAGTTTATAGTCTAGCTCTTTCTCCCATTTTTTAGTCAAAAATTTTACAATTTCGTCCCGGCCATTAACAAATACATTTCTATTCCGCCACTCGCTGTCGACGGTGTAAGCCATTGAGACTTTTTCCGGGTTTTGGCTGTTCCAGGCATCTTCTGCCAATTGGATCTTTTGTAGCGCAGTTTCTAATGTGAATGGGGGCAAAGGGAATTTCTGTTCCATTTTTTTTAACAATTTAAGTGAAAACTATATTAAACTTTCTACAATTTCTCTTGATTTATGGACCAACTCATTTGATCTAAATAGTTGACTTTCAATGATTGAACTCTCAAATAATAGATATATGTGGTCGGATATCGACTCGCTTACATCCTCGTTTTTGAAAAATTTTCTTAGGTCGTTTTTGTGTGATTGTATAAGAGAAAGTATTGAAGCCTGATCTTTTGATATTTCTGATAAAATATTCAGGAAACTGCATCCCCTGAAATCTTCCTTTTCATTCATGTATATTATGAAGTTAAATGCAGCTAACAGGCGTTGCTTAGTTCCTGTTGATTTTGAACAAAACGTGTTCAACTCTGAAAACCAATATTCATGTCTCGCATTCAGGAACGCAAGACAAAGATCATCCTTCGACTTAAAGTGATGATAAAAACTTGCTTTGGCCACTGCGGCTTCACTAATGATCTGATTAATGCCTGTGCTATTGTAGCCCTGCCGGTGAAACAAGTTCGAGGCTGTGTCAAGTATTCTTTCTTTTGGTGAGTTCATGATCGTTGTTGTTGCGATACAAAGGTACATAGCTAGTTGTAGACATACAAGTCTGTCTATTATTTTTTTTCTACGATCGCATTGCAGGAATTTTGGGGTACTTACAATATCAGGGAGCTTACCAAAAGCAATGGGAAGGTTTCCGGCAAAGGCGGAGCGGCAGAGATCCTGAACCTGCCTGCCGCGACACTGGTTTCAAAAATGAAAAACTGGGGATCCACTGAAGCTTTGTTTCCGGATAATGCAAACCTAAATGGCTATTTCCTGCAACGCTTCCTGGTGCGGCCCCATGACCGATTTGTAGTCAAATTCGATCAGCAGCGTTGTTCCAGGGAATCCCCTGATGGTAAAATCTCCTTCCAGGTCTTCGGTAAGGCCCTTGATCAGTTTCAGGCCAAAAGACTTGATTTCGTCAATACTAAAATCCTGAGGGAGCCCAATTCCGTCATCCGCAATGGAGAGCAGCAGGTTTCCTTCATGGACTTTTGTTAAACTGACCTTAATTTCTCCTTCCCGCTGATTGGGGAAAGCATATTTAAGTGAATTTGTAATGGCTTCATTTAAGATCAAACCCACTGGTACCGCCTGAACAAGGTCCAGTTCGATATCCTCAACGCTGACATTGAAAATAATGCGCTTACCTAAATGAAAGCTGTTTTCGAGGTAGTACACCAGCTCATGAATATAACTGGGCATAGCAATGCCGCTCATATTTTGGGATTGATAAATTCTTTGGTGCAGCATGGACATCGCCTGGATCCGGTGACGGCTTTCTAATATAGCATTGACGGCCACGTCTTCCTTAAGGTATGCGGATTGGGAATTCAAAAGGCTGATGACGATCTGCAAGTTATTTTTAACGCGATGATGCACTTCTTTGAGCAGCCATTCCTTTTCATTGACCAACCGGATAAGGGAAGAATTTTTAATGTTGATTGTTTTCTGCTGTTCTTCCAGTTGAAGGTTTTTGTTTTGCTTGAGCCGGTACCGGTTGTATAACAGACCAAGCAGACAAAACAGGGCGACAAGTCCGGCATAAGCGAATTTTGCTGTTCGAGCCGATAACTCCAGTTTCTGCTTTTGCAGCGTCGCCTCCTTTTGCAAGATTTTGAAATCCTTTTCTTTTTGGGCAGCATTGAAATTGGCCTTTAAAATGGAGAACTCCTTATCCTTGGTATTTTTTGCGATTGAGTCCCTAAGAGATACATAGCGTTGGTAATTACTGATAGATGAAAGGTAATTACCAGCAGCAGAATCCACTTTAAAAAGGAGCAGTCTACTCTCAATTTCAAATGCCGGACTTAGTCGTCTTGAAGCCAGCCCGTTTTTGAGATAACGATCTGCCTGTCCAAATTTTCCTCTTTCAGTATAGAATCTCCCGATCGTTAAATAGGCTTCGGCACCTGCAATTGTCCAAGTTTTTCTTGTGGTATACTTTTCGGAATATTCGACGTCATTGTTTAGCCGAATCATTTCAAGGTAGTACCTTTCAGCCAACTTGAAATCCTTTAACGCGGCAAAGCAATCTCCAAACATCGCTGCCACCAGCTGCCTGCTTTGTGCCATCTTCGGGGAATGCTTGTTTTTCAGAAAGGATTGGAGAAAATGAAGTGCCTCTTTTGCATTTCCAACGCTGATTTGAGCATTAGTCAAGGATTTTAGCGTCGTGTAAATTTCAGCGTCATTTACATACATTTTTGATAACGACAATTTAAAATACCTGATGCTGGAAGGAAGGTCGCCCAGGCTATAATACAAACTTCCAATTGCCGCATAAGTGAAATCAATCTGAGTACTGTCTCCCATCGTTTTTGAGGCTTTTAGATCCAGCAAAGCATATTGCAACGCCTTATCCAGATCACCCTGCTTCTGGTAAAATTTAGAAAGTTTACGATATGCCCCGGGCAATCTTTTGGTAATATGAGCAGACTTAAAGGTTTCCAAGGCAGCGAGGTAAAACTTTTCAGTCAGGTCAAATCTGTTATGGTGAGAATGGACGTATGCGATATTTGACTCGCAATCTCCCGCTGTTTTGTAGTCTCCAATCTCTTTGTAAAGTTTGGTTGCCTGATTGTAACTGTAAATTTCTAATGCGTAAGTGCTATCTGAGTCAGGTAAATTTCGGCCTAATTCATCCCACCAATGTGCCAAACCAGCTTTGTCGCCAATTTGCTGATAGTATTGGATAACGCGGTAAAAGCAATTCTTGCCCAGGGTCATTTCACCCAATCGAAAATGATATTTACCCTCGGCAATGGAAACTTCATTCATCCATTGCCTTGATTTGAGTTGCGTGCTTAAACGGCTTGCCATTTGCAAGTATGGATATGCCTTGCGCAACTCTTCCGGCTTGGCGTCTCTGTTATCGAGATAACACTCACCAAACGCCGCAAGCAGACAGACTTTCATTTCTCCATATACATCATTAAGCATCCGTTGAGCAGCGGCGAAGTCTTTCTTTTTAAAGTAAGACACGAAAGCCAAATAAGTTGCATTGTTATATCCGTTCGCATATTTCAGTGATTTACTGAGGGCGATCGCCGAATGAGCAAATAACAGTGCGCTGTCGATAGAGCCTTTTGATTCGTTCCTATGATATATAGCGCTGGCTCCCAAAAGCAAATCGACTTTTGACGTATCCTCCTTTGCTTTTTTTAGCTGGTCCAGATAGGAAGCAAGATGATAAACCGGGTCCCGTCGGGCTCCAACCTTGGCAGGTGTTGGCTGGGCGGCAACCCCTTTGATCAGGAGGAGAAAAATGCCGAATAGCAGTGTTGCTTTGAGCGTCATATGCCGATGCGTTATGCTGAATATTTTTGATCTAAAGTTCGACTTTCACGGGCTCCTCCTGGTTTCTTCCCATGACCAATTTGTAGTCAAATTGTCGGCTGGGCAGCAGCGACATTAAACAACGTTAAAAAAATAGCAGATAATAACAATCTTACGGAGCTCTCGATTCGACGTCGGGAAAGGCTTGATATCATAACTGACAATGGCTAAGAGGTGACTTGCAATTACACCGCAGCAGTTCATTATCCTAATTTACAATCTTTTCATAGTCGCTCAAACAGATCAGAAGCAAATTTTCTCTGCTCTCAAGAAATGGCGATATATCGTATTAGAGTCGTATTTGATATGTGTTTAACTAATTAATAATTAGTTGTTTAATGGGCGTAACATCATTTTATCGCTTGGTGATCTCGTCAAATGATTGGTCGCATTTAGCGGTAAAATCGCTGAGCTGAACTTTGGCCGTGCTCAGCAAGACCATTTCGGCTACAACATTTTCCACATCCGCTCCAAGCGCAAGCCGCGCGTCGCAGAAATTTGTCTTACGAAAATAACAAGTTAGACAAATGACAAAGACGATTTTTATTACCGGCGCTTCAACAGGTATCGGAAGGGCTACGGCCAAATTATTTGCTGCCAAGGGCTGGAAGGTGATCGCGACCATGCGCAAGCCTGAAAATGAGACAGAATTCCATGCGTTAGCTAATGTAACCGTGCTGCCGCTCGACGTTACGAACCCATCTCAAATCGGCGAAACCACACAGCAGGCGCTGGCTTTGGGCGATGTTGACGTGGTATTTAACAATGCGGGTTACGGATTGTTCGGCGCATTGGAAGCGATGACCGACGAGCAGCTGGTACAGCAAATGGAAACCAATTTTTTCGGTGTCGTGCGGGTGACGCAGGCCTTTATTCCCCACTTCCGCGAGCGGAAAGCGGGACTTTTTATCACGACCGGCTCCTCGGCAGGGCTGATGGCTTTCCCGGTAAGCTCGATGTACGATGCCAGTAAATTTGCGCTGGAGGGCTGGGCGGAAAGCTTGTCTTATGAGCTGAATGAATTTGGAATTGGGATTAAAACCATTGAACCCGGATTGGTGGCGACGGAAATCGGTGCGAAGTCGGTGTTTGCCACACACCCGGCTTATGAAGCATTGATGAACAAATTCACGGCGATGTTGGTGCCCGAAAAAGCCGCGACGACTTCCGAACAAATCGCCGAAGTGGTGTACGGCGCTGCTACCGATGGTACCAACACATTAAGATACGTCTGTGGCGACGATGCCAAAGAATGGTACGCGCAGCGCCTGGCCAAGGGCGACGAGGCTTTTCGGGACGGGATCAAACAATTGTTAGCCGCTGTTTAAAATCAAAAAGGCTGCCGGTGCAGGCCGGAACGATTTGCGCCGGCAGCCCATTATGTGATTATGAAAAGGGAACATCTCAAACCGCGCGTGTACCGCTCCATTGCCGAAATGCAGCGTGCATTTGGCCTGCCGCAACCTTTGCACCCGCTGATCAGCCTGCTCGATTTCGATAAGGTACGGATTACCGCCGAAATGCTGGCCGACACCTTCGCCATGGATTTTTATAATATCACCTACAATGAATCGGCGGGCTGCCGGATGCGATATGGGCAAACGACCTACGATTTTCAGGTAGGCGGAATGTTTTTTTCATCGCCAGGCCAGCCGCTGACGGGCATTCAAGTGGCCGAATCGACCCGCGGATTTACATTGCTGATCCACCCTGATTTTCTGCGAAACTATTCACTGGACGCCAAAATCAAGCATTATGGCTTTTTTTCCTACTCGGTGACCGAGTCGCTGCATTTGTCGGACAAGGAAAAGGTGATCATCGAGGGCATTGCCGGCAACATCGGCGACGAGCTCGAAACGGCGATCGACGACCTGAGCCAGGATGTGCTGATTTCGCAGTTGGAACTGATGCTGAATTACAGTCAGCGGTTTTACAAACGCCAGTTTATTACCCGCAAGACGATCAACAATGCATTGCTGGAAAAACTTGACCAATTACTGAATAATTATTTCAACGACGAAACCGCCCTGCTCAAAGGGCTGCCGAGCGTCCAGTATCTTTCGGACGAATTACACGTTTCGCCCCGCTACCTGGGCGACATGCTCCGCGCATTGACCGGCCAGAATACGCAGCAGCACATTCACAATAAGCTTATCGAAAAAGCAAAGGAAGTGTTGACGTTCAGTGATCTGACGGTAGGGGAAATCGCCTACCAGCTCGGTTTTGAGCATCCGCAGTCTTTTAGTAAGTTATTTAAATCAAAGACAAACTTTTCCCCCGTGGAATTCAGGGCGAGCTTTAACTGAGGCACTAAGAGTTGTCGCATACAAAAGTCCCGCACCTTGCTAAACCAGCATGGCGCGGGACTCTTATTCAGCCGATACGCTGTTGTTGCAAGCGCGCTAATTTTGTAATTGCGACAATACTTCCGGCAGCGAAGTGATTCCCCAATGTTCAAAATACTTGCCATCCTTTACCCTGACGATATCAATCACATCGATGTTAACTACCCGTCCGGTTGCCGGAATGCCCAGCAATGTGCCGGTGTGCGTACCGCTGATCGTTTTGCGTGTGGTAACTAAATCTCCCTGGGCAACCTGCTGGTGGATTGTAACATGAACGTCGGGCATCGCGGGACGGAGAATTTCATTAAAGAAGTAGAGCATTCCATCTGCACCATTGCTCATGCCGTCGGGTGCAGAGCGGTTCACAAACTGCTCGTGCATTAGCTCCTTAAAACTTTCGAGATTACCCTCGCCAATTACTTCCTGGTTGAAGCGGCGTACCACTGCTTTGTTCATTTCGGTCATTGTTTCCATAACTGCTATGTTTATTTAATGACTCAAAAGTACCTGCAAGCTCGGCTGTGGAGTTAGGGATAGACGGTCAAGAGCTACGGTGTAACGTTCAAATGCTTTTGCTGGAAATCGCTTGGCGTGCTTCCGAAGTAGTTTCGGAATGCTTCTGAAAAACTCGAATGGTTCTGATAGCCCACCTTCATATAAATACCGGAGGGACTTTCATCGAATGATTTAAGCAGATCTGCCGCCAATTCGAGTCTGCGAGAGAGTAGCCATTTCTGTGGGGATGTATTGTAAATCTTGCTGAATTTCCTCTTGAAGGTGGACGTACTCATGTGGCATAAAAACGCCAGGTCGTCCACAGTCGTCGGCTGACCGATCTGGCTTTCGACAACTTTCTTAATTTGCAATTGTTGCTTGTCTCGGGTCAGGATTTCGATCGCGTGAAACCTTTCCGGATCGGACTGGAAGAGGTAAAGTAACAGTTCTTCAATTCGAAGCAATCGGATTTCTGCCGGTAACGTCCCGCCACTGCCGAGCATTGTTTGTAATGAGGCGATAAAGTGCTTAATGAAACTGTTTTGCCTGAAAATCAGAAATGGCTGCTTGTGGGCCTTCGGCGTGTTTTGTTTGAGTAAATGCTCATACTTGATCAGGAACCGGCTGAACACCTCATTGCTAAAATAAAACAGGATGCTTGTAAACTGATCCGTACCAGCCAGCAGCTCAGAAGTAAGGACGTTACCGGTTGACAGCACGACAAGCTCGCCCGCATTAACTACGGCAGTGGCATCGGGATAAATGATCGTTTTCTTTCCACTGACGAGCAGATTGATCATGTTTTGATTCAACACGATCCTGTTTTTTACTGAATCCTGATCCGAATTGTAATACCGAATGACAACCTCGTCCGGCCGCGGCGCAGAATTACCTAAAAGGTCATCAGGCAAATAGTAAGTATTCATTTCCAAGGTTATGTTTCATCTTCATGTGCTAAGATAATCCTTGCCGGTGCATGATCGCTGGATTTTTCCCAGCCGCGAATATGTGTATCCACGCCCGCCAGCAGAACGGGCACTTCCTCCGACAGTAAGTATTTCACATGTTTCTTCAACCGCTTAAAGCACGCCATCTTATAATCGAACATCGGTCCGGGCGCCGGGTTTCCATTCGGCAAATAAAGGCCACACTAGCATCTTTCCTACGATAACCTCAATATATCTGCCATGCAAATCGCCGTCATTTTGTAGCATCCAGTGATTGGCCGCGGGCCTCCTCGTTCATCGAACTGCGTTTAGCCTACAATTTCGGGTAAGCCTACACTTGTCGATATCTCCTTTTGTAATTGTTATCCAGATGTCATGGAATACTTTTTGGGTTTCATTCCCAGGTAACGTTCAAATATTCTAGAGAAGTGGCTAAGATTAGTAAAGCCCACGCTATACCCTGCTTCGGATACAGAAAATTTCTTTTGTCTAATCAAGTCAGCGGCTTGCTTAACCTTCATACACAAGTAATAATCGTAAATAGAATAGCCAAAGATTTGTCTAAATAGCCGGCTCAACTTTGTTCCACTCATGTTTGCCAATGTCGCGAGTTCGCTCAGGTTGGGTCTGACAGCCAGGTCTGCTATTATGATATCGCGTACTAAATAGACAGATTTTACGTCAGAACCATTTATGGGGTATGCTTTTTGGTTCTTGCGTTTCAACAAAGAAGAAAGTACCAGATATATTAACTCCTTCGACTTTACTTCGAGTAATAGGTCGCGTATCCCGGTTGGCTCGGCTACGTCAATCAGCTCAGTTGCTACTTCCTGCATTTTTGAAGTTAATACTTCATCGTAATAATAAGTCGCATTTTCAGGCAGAAGATGTTGAATATGTAGACCATCAGAGGCTGGACCAAGCCAACTGACGAGTTCTTTGGGATGAAGCACAATAATTACTGCCCTATTTACGCAGTCTGCTTTAAAGACTGTTTCATAGTCAATATTTGCCGAAGTAATTTGTACATGTGGGGCCTCATAGGAAGCCTTTGGACCGGCTGCTTCATTTTCTTCTCCTGGTCTTTTCAGGTACCAATGAAATGTGAGGGCTATATCGTGGTCTTCCCACCGGTCTGCAATGCGCCTGAGAACCAGATCTTCTTTCAGTATTGTCTTGTGAGTCATCAACTTCAGCGAATTGCCTAGCCGATAACCCTTTATCAAACCGTGTCCTAGTTTTTCCGGGAGCTTAATACTACTATTTACACAGGGGCTTCCTAAGAACGTGGCGAACTCGTCTAACAGAGACCGGTTGCCCAAGCCGGCAGCATATTCAAAGACCATTGTGTTGGATCGGACTATTTTATGCTCGAAGGTAGATATTTTAATCGTGTTTATGCACCCAATTTTGCCAGAAGTTTGAAACCAAATCAGTAATTCAGTATAAAATACAATAATAATGGAACGTGTGAAAAACAAAATTACAGCCGTCATAAATGCCAATGTGTTCGATGGCGTCAAACAACTGGGAATTACTACTGTCACTTTTTCGGATGGCATAATAACCGGTATAGGTGGTCCGGTGCCGATGGGTGCGGAAGTGATTGACGGCAAAGGCAGTACGCTGCTACCAGGCCTGATCGACGCGCATACACATACGTCGGTCGACAGCCTGCGGTGCGCGCTTTCTTTTGGCGTTACTACCGAATTGGAAATGATGGGAGGTTTTACCAAAAAAGGCCGGGAGGCGCAGCTCGCCGACGTCTTTGATATTGCCGATGTACGTTCCGCAGGTATGGGGCTGACGGCTCCCGGTGGCCACCCCGATGAGTTGATACCGAAGGGTGAAGGCATTCCTGACTTCGTGTTGAAAGAGATGGAGAAAATGAGCGAAGAAGAAAAAGCCGCATTCATCGCCGCTCATGAAAAAGAACATGCGGACCAGAGCGAGACCGATGTAACCACGGTTACTGGGGCAATACAGTTCGTGCGGAGGCAGGTAGAAAACGGAGCGGATTACTTCAAAGTGATGATCGAAGAAGGAACGGTGATGAACGCGCCAGGCCTTCCGATGATCGGAGAAGAGGTGATGGAGGCGGCTGTCACCGAAGCGCACCAGCATAATCTCTTGGCCATAGCTCACGTTCTTACGGCCGAAGCTGCCAGGACAGCTGTGTCGATCGGTGTTGACGGTCTTGCGCACTTATTCATCGACAGGCCTGATTGGACACCTGAGCTGGTTAACGCGATAGCGGACAACAACATTTTTGTCACCCCCTGTCTGGTGTTGAACTCTTCGATAATCGGAAAAAGCGCCTGTGATATCGCACACGATAAACGGGTTGCTCCCAAGCTTGACGAACAATGGGCCAAAACCATGTGCTCCTGCTTCCACACCTTCCCCGAAGGTAAGATGGAAGATAACTTTCAAAACGTATTGGATCTGCACCGGGCCGGTGTCGATATCCTGGTGGGTACGGATGTATCTGTACCTGTGCCGCACCTGGGTGGTTTGGCACATGGAGTAAGCGTGCATCACGAGCTACAATTGTTGGTTGAGGCTGGTCTTACACCCATTGAAGCCCTTAGGGCAGCCACTTCGGTCACAGCGAGAAGATTCGGCCTTTTGGACCGAGGCACGATTGAAGTCGGCAAGAGAGCTGACCTGATCCTGGTGGCAGGTGATCCTACGCAGCATATCTCAGATACACTTTCACTGGTTCACGTTTGGAAAGAAGGTAATGAGTTTACAACGGGCAGATAAAATGATAGACGTGCAGCATCATGTGATCCTGGCGTACCTGCGGGGTTCTCATCAATTCCTACAATGGAGCATAACCGGACTTTTAAACAAAGCAACTTAGGACTTTTGAACAAAGTCGTTGCTTTTGGGTCGTGCTACTTTTGTTCCAACAAAACAATTAAAAAATGGAACAGAACAATTATCAGGGAGCTTTACAACAGCCAGCAGGCTCCGGCTTCAACGCAAAATCAACGGCCGGCGATGTAATCAAGGGCATTGATCTTACAGGAAAAGTTGCCATTGTAACCGGCGGCAATACAGGCATTGGCCTGGAAACAACGAAAGTACTGGCAGCGGCAGGCGCAACGGTCATAGTGCCTGCAAGGGATATAGAAAAGGCCGAAAAAAATCTGCGGGGCATTCATAATGTGGAAATAATGCCGATGGATTTAATGGACCCAGCATCCGTTGACGGTTTTGCCAACCGTTTTCTGGCATCGGGCAGACCGCTGCATTTGCTCATCAACAACGCCGGGATTATGTGGGTGCCACTCCGTTGGGACGAGCGCGGCATCGAGTCGCAATTGGCTACCAATTACCTGGCACAGTTTCAACTTATCGCAAGGTTATGGCCGGCGCTTAAAAAAGCCAATGGTGCCAGGGTGATCAATGTATCCTCTCATGGGCATCATTTTGCCCCTTTTAACTTCGAAGACCCTAATTTCCTGCACAGGGAATACGAAACATTATTGGGCTACGGCCAATCCAAAACAGCCGTCAATCTTTTTTCAATGGAACTGGACAATCGTGCCCGCGGCAGTAATGTGAGGGCTTATTCGCTGCATCCCGGCTCTATTGGCGGGACGGAATTGGGAAGGGAAGCGCCATTAGAGCTGTTTCAGAGAATGGGTTTTATGGATGCGAACGGCAATATGCTACCCGAAGTAGCCGCCGCACTAAAAACAATTCCGCAAGGCGCTGCCACAACTGTTTGGTGTGCCACTTCCCCTTTATTAAACAATATTGGCGGTGTGTATTGCGAAGATGCGGACATCGCTCCGTTGGCTGCCGATATTTCCAAACCCCAAGGCGTAAACCCTTATTCGCTGGATGAAGCCAGTGCAAAAAAGCTGTGGGCGCTTACTGAACAAATGACGGGGATAAAATTCACGCTATAACATCTCCATTAAACATCATGGGGAAAGCCGAAGAAGTGGCAAGTATGGTCTAATACCTGGCGAGTGAGGAAGCACCCTTTTCAACAGATGCAAACTTTTTGGTAGATGGCGGGCAGTCAATTCTTTCAAAATATGGCCTTTTAAACAAAGTAGACTATGTGCAATGCCATATCTTTGCTTTACTGATTTCCTTAAAAAACTAAATGATGGAATACAAAGCACGGTACATTACTGATGACATAAAGCTGTCGAGTTATGAGGATAAATTTTTCAAGTCGGATTTTATGTTTGACCAGCACATGCTGGTATGGTTCCTTTCCGGAGAAACCAAGATCGTTCAGGCGGATGCCACTTACTTTTTTAAGAAAGGCGATATATTCCTGATCCCAAGAAATCAGCTGGCCACCATTATTAACTATCCCAAAGACGGACAGCCGCATAAAACGGTAGTGATGCACCTGTCGGTAGACAGGCTCAGAAGTTTTTATAGCAACAGGAATGTAAGAAGCAAGCCTTTGCAATCGCCCAAAATCTACAGTTTTAGCAATCACCCTCTATTGGAAAGCTGTCTGGCATCACTCATCCCTTATTTTGATATGAAGGATATACCGGAGGATATAGCTTCTATAAAAATAACAGAGGCGATCAGCATCCTCAGAACACTCGACGGGGACATTGATGATGTGCTTGCCAATTTTGAAGAGCCTGGTAAAATAGACCTGGTGGCTTATATGGAAAAGAACTTTATGTTCAACCTGCCCGTGGAGAAATTCGGTTATCTCACCGGCAGAAGCCTTACCACCTTCAAGCGGGATTTTAAAAAAGCCTTCACCACCACTCCGCAGCGTTGGCTGACAATAAAGCGGCTGGAGCTGGCGCATTACCAGCTTACAGAAAAGGGAAAAAAGCCATTGGATGTATGCTATGAAGTTGGCTTTGAAAACCTGTCGCATTTTTCTTTTGCCTTTAAAAAACAGTTCGGAATCGCACCCAGCCAATTGGCTATTTCCACTGCCGTAACCGAAAAGAAATTTATGTAACAAGGGGGATTAATTTGCGATGGGAAATAAGCAATATGATTTTTGAAAAAAAGCCCGTCCCCGCTCAAGGTAGAGAAAGGCCTTGTACAAATAAGAAACGAAGCTGCCTTTTCGGACAGCTTCGTTTCTCGTTTTGACAGGTTTTAAATGTCCAAACAGGTTTATCAATATACATCCGTCAGTACAACTGATTCATTAGCCATTTGAAAGTGCCGTGCGATTGCGCACGGAAAGTAATTTCCGGACCGAATGCGTACAACATTCCACGTCCAACTTTTGCCTCAAATGCGGCGACGCCACCTTGAAGATACGCCTGACCCCAAGCCCATCCGCTGCGAAGCGGAGCGTTGGTCGGGAACCATGCAAGCGGTTTAATACTGCCGTTCGCGATAGCTTCCGGCGATAGTGTAAATACCGGGCTATTGTCAAAATAGATGTCCGCGTTTGCCGGCATTCCCCAATTGGCTTTTGCGGTCGTATCTACCGCAACATTCAGTATGCTGCCGGGAATGAAGAATTTTCCGTTTGGTAGTGGTTGACTGTCCCCATCTTCGGTAAGTTCTGTCATCGCATCGCGCACGGGTAGTTTCAAATGATAAGCTAATGCAGTGCTGCTTCCGATGGTAACAATCTTACCACCTGCCTCCATGAATTTTTTGAGTTCGGGATACGATTTGGCGGCAGTCATTGAACCCATGGTCTGACGATACTCTTCCGGAACTTCTTCTTCTTTCGGACCTCTGCCACGGAACGCGGCGGCCATCGCCGAGTCTCGTGCGGACGGCGCGGAAATAGCGCGCGTTACGAATACGATCACATCGTATTTTTTACGCAACTCCCCTGCGTCGATCTCTTTTGCGAAGGTCAGGCTGAATGGAAAACGATATTGTTCCAGCATCCAGCGTACCCATCCCGATGGCATCGAACCTCCATATGTGTCCCAAAGTGCAATCTTCAGTGGGGCAACTTTCTGCATACTACCTGCCGGTTTTTTACTGACGGCGGAGATCTCGATTCCAAATTCCTTTGCGGCGGCGGAAATGGTGGTTTTGGCTTTCGCACTTTGTGGGATATAAAATGTGCCATCGGCCAACCTGTACACTTCCGCGCCATTTTTCAACAAGTCGTTTACCACGATGAACGCATCATTGACCGCTGCTTTGATCTGATAGCCGGCACCGCCGGAAGCCACTTTACCAATGGGTACCTGCAATTGTCCGTAAGGCAACTTTTCGAACGGGCCATCGAATGCGTCCAGTATCCGATCGAATTTTACGCCCATTTGGAAAGCCAACGTCCAGCCCGCTGCATCGTAAGGTCGGATAGGAGGACCACCGGGATATTGAAAATCGTTCGGGTAATCCTGTGGCTCGAACATGTCCAGAATATGCGGGCGGAACGCCTGAGCGGTCTTTACCACATAGGAGCCTGCCGGATACGCCTTGCCTGCTACGGTAAATGCCGCGGTCGCTTTTTCGATTTGGATACCCGTGCGGACCAGTGCGTTGATGTATTTCACGGCAGTCGGGAAATCGGGCTGGTCGGAAGGGATAATGTATCCCCTCGGATCGCGGCGAGACGGAGCCTGGAAAATTGAGTCATAGTATTTTACGGGAACGCTTCCGCCGCGGAAACTGCCTCCATAAGCCGCATTGAATGAGTTGTTTGCTTCGGGCTTCCTGGATTTGGCCTGATCCGCTTTATAGGCCTTGTTGATTTCTTCGACACGTTTTGGTGACGGGGTCCAGTAATCTTCGCTTCCTCGCCGGATAGAATTTTTGCCCATGGTGTAAATATTATAAAGCAAATGGTCGCTGTTGCGCGCGGCATAATCAAGCACCGAAAAGTTCAGGGAAACGGAGTAATCGATCGACTGCCTGAAATGCCACTTCTTCTGTGGTGTTACAGGAAAAGGCGTAGCATTATTCGGGATGAGCCGCTCAGGTACAAGCGGGATTTCCTCAGGGGTGGGACTGCCAATGATCTCCGTCAGAAGACCGATCATGTTATGAAAGTGCGTCGTGGTGCGCAGGCCACCATTGTACCAGGTCGAAAAACTGGAACCGTTCAAACGGGTGAACCCCGGTTTGTTCTCGGCATTCAGGCGATTGTACATCGCCGCCCCGACGGCGTCGATACCGGTAACCATCATCGGATCAAAGACGTAGTTGAACGGGTCGCGGTAAGGTGGGCCTGCCAGAACAGAACCAGCGGGACCGCGCTGGTGGTGGTTGTACATAATCTGCGGGATCCATTCTACAAAAAGCTGATAACCCATGTTCCGACTTTCCTTCATGTTCTGAATGTAGAAGTCCCGGTTGTTATCATGGCCGATGTACTTCTGATACAATCGGGGTAAGCCTTCGTTTTTCCGTTTTGCGGGGTCTTGTTCCCGCATGTACCAGTTGGAAGTCAGCTCCTGGCCGTCGGGGTTGGCATGGGTGAAGAGAATAATCACGTTATCAAGAATACGTTTTGTTTCTGCATCATTGCGAGTGAGCACCTGGTATAATGTTTCAACGAGCTGGTGAATGCCCACTACCTCGGTAGCATGAAGCCCGCCGTCTATCCACACTACCGCTTTCCCTTCGGCGGCCATTGCACGGGCCTGTTCCTCGGTAACCCCTTCGGCCCGCGCCATTTTTGTCGAAATTTCCTTGTAACGATCGAGCTTTTTGAGATTTTCGGGGGATGATACGATGGCCATGTACTGATCACGGCCCTCTTCGGTTTTGCCGATCACGGTCAGTTTCATTCGATCGGTCGCTTTTTCGAGTTTTTTCAGATATGCTTCCGTCTGGGTGAAATTGGCCAGCATATAGTCATCCCCGATGTTGAAGCCAAAATGTTCTTTTGGGGTCGGTACCTGGGCCCGGGCTGCGCCGGTTAAGAACAATAATGCAAAAAGTAATCGTTTAAAGTTATTTCTCATTGCGCTAGGTTTGTTTTATAAAGTTCATTGAATAATAGCTTGAATGTTCCGTGAGCCTGACCGCGGAAAGTGATCTCCGGACCAAAAGCGTAGAGTTTACCTTTCCCAATTTGCGCTTCAAACGCTACAACACCATTTTTCAGGTAGGTTTCCCCCCAGGCCCAGCCACTCACGAGCGGTTTCTCGGTGGCAAACCAGGCGAGCGGCTTCACGCCTTTCATTGCAGCGTCAGGTCCGAGACGGAATACCGGGCTATTGCTGAAAACCACGTCGGCTTCTTTGGCCATACCCCAGTTGGCAGGCACGCTGGTGTCGAATGCGACTTTCAAGATGCTGCCGGGAATATAATACCGCTCGCCCGAGAGGTTTTTAATTTCGCCTTTCCCGTTGATTTCCACCAATGCATTGGTTACAGGAAGTGATAAATGGTACGCCAGCGCAGTGCTGCTGCCGACGGTAACAACCTGTCCTCCGGCTTCCATGAATTTCCTAAGTTCGGGAATCGATTTGGCGGTGGTCACGCTGCCCAGCCATGGGCGGAATTCTTCGGCAACTTCTTCCGGTTTCGGTTGGCGTCCACCACGGAACCCCTCTCCGCCGCCTGCCGACAAGCCGGGAATGCCGCCGCTGATAAACAGTACCACGTCATACCTGGACTGCAAATCTCCCCTGTCGATGTCCTGAGGATAGATCACCTCGAACGGGAAATTGTATTGTTCCATCATCCAGCGCACCCAGCCCGAGGGCATAGAACCGCCATAATTGTCGAACAATGCGATACGTGCGGGAGTAATCTTCACAGAACCGACCGGACGGGCAGAAATGGGTGTTCCTTTCACCCCATAATCTTTTCCCGCTTTTTCCAGGATCGATTTACCTTTTGCAGAAACAAAAAAAGAACCGGCGGGCGCAGTTGCTGAGCTATCCTTGATCCGGTACACGTCCACGCCGCCTTTGAGCAGGTCGTTGATGGCCATAAATGCGTTGTTGACGCGCGGATCTAGCAGATAGCCGCCTTTGGAAGCGGGACTGCTCACGGCAGGAGGCAACTGGATCTGTCCATAAGGGATGCGTTCGAAAGGCCCGTCGAAGCCATTCAGGACACGGTCGAATTTTATACCCATCTGGAACGCCAGAGTCCAGCCGGCAGAATCGTACGGACGAATAGGAGGGCCGCCGGGATACGCGAAATCGTTCGGGTGGTTTTGCGGCTCAAACATATCAAGCACGTGCGGACGAAATGCCTGGGCGGATTTGACAACGTATGATCCGGCAGGGTAACTTTTGCCTTCCACTGTAAAGGCTGAACTTGCTTTATGGACCAGAATGCCCGATTTGATCAATGCGTTGATAAATTTGACGGCTGTCGGAAAATCAGCCTGGTCTGCCGGGATGATGAAACCTCTCGGGTCCCTCAATACCGGATTAGTATATACTGTATCAAAAAACTTCTGCGGGATCGTGTTTGCGTTCGATTCCGGCGCTCCTGAAACCAGAGCGGTGGCCGCGCTATCCGGCCCGGGCCGGGGAGCAGGAGGTGAGGCTTTTTTCGAAGCCTCGAAACCGGACTTTACGGCCTCGGCATATTTGGGATAAAGCGTCCACGTATCCTTTTCGCCGCGCTCGATCGAGTTGCGGCCCATTTTGTAAATATTGTACAAAAGCTCGTCGCCATTGCGCCGGGCGTAGTTGAGGATTCCATAGTTCAACGAAACGGAATATTCAATGGAGCGTCGGTATGGCCATTTTTGCGGCATTACCGGGAACGGATTCGCATTGTTCGGAATCAGCCTGTCGGGAACCAGCGGAATTGTGGCAGGGGTAGGGTTTCCCGTGATTTCCGTGAGAATGCCGATGATATTGTGAAAATAAGGCGTGGTACGCAGCCCACCGTTCCACCAGGTAGAAAACACGGAACCTGCGAGACGGGTATATCCGGGTTTGTTTTCGACATGCAAGCGGTTGATCATGGAAGCGGCAACGCCCTCTATGCCGGTAATGATCAATGGGTCAAGGACATGGTTGAATGGGTCGCGGTACGGAGGCCCTGCCACGACAGCGCCGGCGGGAGACGTCTGGTGGTGGTTGTAAATGATCTGCGGGAGCCATTCCACGTATTGCTGCATGGATGTGTTAGTGGTCTCTTTCATATTCATCATGAAAAAGTCCCGGTTATTGTCATGGCCGATGTATTTCTGATATAACCTCGGAATGTTCATATTCCGTTTTTTGGGATCTTTTTCGCCCATATACCAGCTTGCCACGAGCTCCTGGCCGTCGGGGTTTACCTGCGAAAGAAGGACGATTACATTGTCGAGGATCTTCATTGTTTCGGGGTCCGTGCGACTGGCCAGCTGATAAAGTGTTTCTATAAGCTGATGTGAACCAACGGTTTCTGTGGCGTGCAGGCCTCCGTCTATCCACACTACCGGCTTTCCTTCCGAAACCAGGGCCTGTGCTTCTTCTCCGGATATTTCGGCCTGTGCCAGTTTTTGGGAAATCTCTTTATACCGATCAATTTTTTTCAAATTTTCCGGGGAGGTGACGATCATCATCGGCTGGCGGCGGCCTTCCTCAGTCGGGCCGATATCTACAAACTTCACACGGTCCGAGGCTGCCGCGACTTTTTTAAAATAGGCCTCTGCCTGTGTAAAAGTGGCAAGGGCGTAATCGTCGCCGATATCAAAGCCAAAATGCTCTTTTGGCGTAGGGATTTTCTGTGCCGGGGAAACAGACACAGAGAAGATAAACAAGAGCAGATAAAGATGTTTTCGTATCATAATCGACAGTTGACATTCACAATTTTACTGATTTTTAAAACGGACACCTACACGGCAGTCGCAAGGCTCACCCCGGGATTCGTCACATCCGTTATCCTGGTATTGCACGATCCTTCTCCCATCGCCCATCGTCAATATGAATTTGAACAGGAAATAGTCGTTTACGCTCACATTGGCCAGGTTGGTCCCGGTAAATTCGGCTAACTGCGCGGGCGTATGCGTAAATGTTTTTGGAAAGGTGGTCACCGTTTCAAACAGCTTATCCGTAGCCTGTACCGTACTCGGCAGCGGGAACTGACGAATATTCGGGAATTCTCCGGCAAGCGAGAATGTGATCGGATACGCAGGCGGGCTCGATTCTTTCCGGTTATAGCTCAGGTAAACTTCGATTGACTGC
Source organism: Dyadobacter sp. OTU695 (assembly GCF_038440355.1). Lineage (NCBI taxonomy): Bacteria > Pseudomonadati > Bacteroidota > Cytophagia > Cytophagales > Spirosomataceae > Dyadobacter > Dyadobacter sp. OTU695. Next base: position 56,083 of record NZ_JASATN010000018.1, read on the forward strand.
ACAGTTGTTCTCCCGAAATCATGATAGCTCAGCGTCCATTCAAACTCCTGGTCCGTCGCATAGTTGGGGTCCTTCATATTGAAAAAAGAAACATTTCCGGTTTGCACGGTCGGTAGTGCTGATTTGGCAATATTGACCGTCACATCCGGCGTAGCAGCGGTCGTGTATTTTTCCCAGTCATATTCCACGTTTTTGCACGAATCCATCGCGATGGCCGCGATTAGTATGGTGTACGCAAACAACTTTTTCATATCAGCAGGTTTAAAAAATTCAGACATGTTTTGATAAATTATTTGTCCCAGAACACCGGAGTAGTCTGTTGTGCCCGTTGGATGGCTTCCCGGTCTGCGATGAGCAATTCATTCGAAGTAAGCTCCGTTTCCGAGTAATAGAAACGCATCGGGAACACGTCCAGCGGAGATACCAGGTCAGCCAGTTTGGGCAAACCTGTTCTGCGGTAGTCATTGTATGACTCGATCCCGTTGCCGAACAATGCGACCCACTTCTGAGTCATTAGAAGCTCCATTTTCCCAGCTTCGGTCGCCGCCGTAAACTTTGCTTTTACCCGATCCGAAAACCCGGAAATCGTCGCGGCTGGTATCACGGTTCCCTTGTTGCTGCCGGCCAGTTCACTTACGGCCGTGAGCTGGGCGATCACGCCGTCTGTCGTCAGCTGTGCTGCATCCTCGCCTGTTCCCAGCGTCAATGCTGCTTCGGCGCGCATAAACTTGACCATGGAATTCGTGATCAGCGGAAGGATCCCCGCGCCCGTTCCGTCGCCGGACGTAGCGAGCGGGATCTTGAAGGAGTTGGAGGTAGTGGTAGAAACTGCACCGGTATTGTTCAGGTAAACATTACCGGCCGTTAACGTTTTAATGGTGCCGTTGTCGTAGAGTCCCGCGGCAGGATAAATGCCCACCAGCGCCCTTGTGTTAGCGTCCGCAGGGGAGGCAGTCCCATCGCCGGGTTCACGGCCGTAGTACCCCTCGCCGTTCATCGAATTGGCCAGCCCTGCATTGGCATTCTGACGGAAAATGTAATAGCGCAGCCTGGGATCGTCGTTGTCTTTCAGATAATTCACCAATGGCATGCTCACATAACCTCCCCGGCCCGAGCTGTACCAGGAAGTGAACCACGGGTGGCGGGCATTCGGCGTGACGTTTGTGCCATATTTGAAGGTAAAGTCGTGCGCGTTTTCGGTGATCAATGGCGCATTGGTGGTGAGCAACTTTTTGATTCCCGTCGTTGATCGCTCCGGGTCTGCCAATCGTATCTGGATGAACATTTTCAGTTTCAATGAATTGGCCATGCGCGTCCAGCCGATTTTTGATCCTTGATAAAACAGGTCGGAACTCGACGAGACCGAGAAACTTTTGTCCATATCAGCCAAGGCCTCATCGATTAATGTAAAAAGACTGTTATAGATTTCAGCCCCTTTGTCCAGGCTTGGATCGGTAAAATCGCCCACTGCCTGCGAATAGGGGATATCACCCCATAAATCCACCATGATGCTGTACAAATAGGCCTTTTCCAGTTTGGCGATAGCGACATAGCCCCAGGCTTGCTGCTTGGTCCCCTCGCGGATAATTGTTTCGAGATCGGGAATGGTGGCGGTGTAAAATCCGGACCAGGCCGTCGAAAACGTCGTTCCCGACTGGTTCCATCGGTTGAGGTTTCCCGATGCAAAGTGTTGCATTACAGCCGATCCGGCACCATTGACAGCGTTGAAATGTCCTGCCAGCGACAGTTGTGTTGCGGGCAAAAGCAACGCCAAAGTCGGTTCGGTAGGGTTGTTGGGGTCATTGTTAATGTCCACAAAATCTTTGCAGGAACTCGCCACCAGTAATAATACCGGCAGGAGCATTTTGTATAAGTTGTATTTTCCTCTCATAATACTTTCGGTTTTGATAGGATTAAAAACTGATTCGCAGATTCACACCGTAGCGACGTGTGGTGGGGACGCCGTAAGAATCCGCACCTGCATTGTTGGCCGCGCCGGTACTTACTTCCGGGTCGTAGTTCATGTATTTTGGAAAATTCGGTGCCTTGTACCAAAGGTTGCGTCCGCTGATTGAGATGGAGATTGCCCCGAACGGCGTTTTGTTCAAAATGCCGGCGGGCACCTGGTAGCCAAGTGAAACCTCCCGCAGACGAAATACAGTGGCATCGAAAACCGAACCTTCCGCAACTCCACCGGGACCATACCCCCCGGAGAAATAGTAATCGATCACCGTAATGGCAGTGTTGTTGGGGATCTTGTTGCCGTTTTCATCCAAAATCGGCTGTAACGTATTGACATTTCCCAATACTCCCGGGGCGATCAGCAGCCGGTAGCGGTCTTCTGTGTCCTTGCTCACTCCACGCGCCATCGCCTCGCCAATGTTGCTCGAATAGATCGCTCCACCCTGTTTCCAGTCAAAAAGGAAACCCAGGGTGAACCTTTTGAAGGATAGTGTATTGCTGATACCCGCCATAAAATCGGGATTCGGGTTTCCTACCACGCCTGAGGTGGATGCCGAGATCGGTTTCGCCGTTTGGGGGTTTACAAGGATATTTCCCTCTTCGTCACGCGCGTAACGTCCGCGATAAATCTGACCATAGGGTTGTCCGGCGATATGCACGTTGTTGCCATAAACGAGCTGTGCAAAGCCCCCCAGTTCGTCCACCATGTTTTTGTTTTTGGTAAAATTGGCATCAACATTCCATCTGAAACCATTTGGCGCTTCGATCGGCGTCGCACCCAGGGTTACCTCGATTCCGCGGTTAGAAGTTTGGCCAAGGTTGATGATCCGGTCGGTGTAGCCTGTCGATGGCGCCGATCTTACCGTAAAGATCTGTGAGGTACTTTTCTTGTGGTAATAAGTCAAATCGAATGTAAAGCGGCCATTGAAAAATTCCAGGTTTGTACCTGTTTCAAATTCAGTAATAAACTCGGGTTTCAGGTTTGCGTTGGTCAAAATATCGGACATGGTCAATGTACTCACATTTGTTGCCACACCATTGGAGAACGGTGCGCCGAGTCCATTTGCATCTGCATTGGCTGTAAATACATTCGTAGTAAGGTAGGGGTTAGCCTCATTGCCGACACGCGTATAACCCAGTCGCACTTTACCGGAAGTCAGCGTTTTGTTGTTCATCTTGAATGCCTCCGTGAAAACCAAAGAGCCGTTTGCACCGCCATAAAAATAGCTTCTGTTCTGTGGTGGCAGGGTAGAGGATACATCGTTCCTGCCCACGATGTTCAACGACAAGAATTTTTTGTAATCCAGCGTTACATCGGTAAAAAATGCGAAATACCGCTGTTTGATCCTCGCCCTGTTATTCGGGAGACTGCCCAATGTGATGGTTGAAGTATTGGTGATATCGTTAATCCCCGCCGTAATAATGTTGTCGCCGCTGAATGCGGATCGCTCTGTTTTTCTTTGGTTGATGTTATTTCCAAGAATCGCACGGATCGCCAGGTTCGGTGTAAGATCTTTTGTGACGGTTAAGAGCAATGTATTGTCGAGCTCCTGGCGGTAGATGTGATCCGTGTTGATCGTGCCATTTGCGTAAACCGACGAGCCCTTTCCCAAAACGCTCATCCGGCGGTCGGTGTAGGCATTAAAACCTGCCGTGTTTTGAATGTTCAGCCAGGGAGTTGGGTCAAATCCGAGCACAAAGTTGCCATAGTAGCGGTCCACGTTCGATGTCGAGGGACTGTGCCGTACCGACCAGTAAGGGTTGTCAAGACCGTCGCGGTCGTAGACGTTCGCGCCTGTATTCGGGTTTTCAAATGGCAGTCCCGACAGATCGTAGCTGGTGGGCAGATAATAGAGGTTGCTCATGATATCACCGCTGCCGCCGATCGGTGGGCTTTTCTGATCGGTCATTACGTAATTGATTGTTCCGCGGGTGTAAAACTTGTTTTCGAGCCGGAGATTGCCGCCCACGTTGAAAGAAGTGCGCGAAATTTCATTGCCAGGCACGATCCCTTTGTTATTGGTGCGTCCCAAACCGACTGTGAAATTTCCTTTTTCACTACCGCTGTTAATCGTCAGGCCATTCTCAAATACCGAGCCGGTCCTGAAAAAATCCCGCTGACTTTTGCCCGCGTATGATCGGTAAGGAACCTGTACGGGCGTCACGCCATCTTCCATATAAAATGAAGGGAAATCCGTGGAATTGTACCCGGGTCGGGCGAGCGGATGAGGGATTGTTTCGCGGCTGCTATATGCCGAGCCATTGGAGCCGTATACAGCTGTGCGGTAATCAAAGTTCGTTCCTTGCCCGTACGTATGCTGGTAGTCAGGCAATCCTGCAATTTCTTCCAGCGAATAGGAAGAGGTGTAGGTGATCTCTGTACCTTTTTTGCCTTTTTTCGCAGATGCCTTTGTCGTAATGATGATCGCGCCGTTTGCGGCTCGTGAGCCATATAGCGCCGCCGCCGCCGCACCTTTCAGAACCGTCAGGCTCTGGATGTTGTTAGGGTCAATGTCAAATGCCCGACTTGCTGTCGACTGGTTACTTTGAGTCTGCCGGTCACCGGATGGTGCGTATGTGGAATTGTCAAATGGGACACCGTCAACTACATACAGCGGTTGGTTGTTGTTGCCCAGTGATGAATTTCCGCGGATCGTCACATTGGTGGAGCCACCTGCTACACCGCCACCGCCCTGAATGTTCACACCGGCCATTTTGCCTGTGAGCGCTCGCATTGGATCAGGCTCACTTTTTTGTGCGAGGTCCTGGGCTTTCAATGTAGCAACCGAATAGCCGAGCGTACTCGACTGTCTTTCAATACCCGCTGCCGTCACCACGACCTCACTAAGCAGCCTGGTATCTGCCTGTAACTGCACATCTATCACCGCCTGACTTTGAACGGGTACCTCATGCGTCGTGAAACCGAGGAAGGAGTAAACCAGTACCGATTCCGGTCCGGGTACCTGAATGGTATAAGCTCCCTCTGTGTCCGTCGTGGTGCCTATCTGGGTGCCTTTCACGATCACGTTCACACCTGCGAGTGCAGCCCCGTCTTCCTTAGCCGATACTTTTCCCTTTACCCGGACATCAAGCAAAACCTTTGGTGATTGTTCGGGCAACCCGCCTTTTTTAACCGGTACCGGCCTCACGGATTCGGAGATTACATAGGTTTTCTGGACTTTTTCATAAGACAGGTTCAGCGGCACCAGGACATCATTCAGATATTTTTCGAGCGGCTCATCCTTTGCTAACGGTCTTGCTATACGTTTTCCTTGTAATTGACCTTTCTGGTAAGCGAAAGTAATGTTGTACTTTTTTTCCAGTTCCAGTAAAACCTCGGTTAATGTGGTAGGTCGCACATTCACGGTCCCCGCTTTTTGCCTATCGTTTCCCCGTGCCCAAACATCCCCCTGCCCATTTGCCGGACAGACAGCCCCGGGCAAAAGAAACGTCAGCCACAGGAATTTCTCCCTGGATAAGATGAATCTCATAAGTCTGCAAGTTTATGTAGGTAAATTAGTTAGATACTAATCCGATAGCTGAGGGAGAGGGGCCGGAGCAGTGCCGGCCGGGCCAATCCGGCTAGTGTCTGCCTTGACTTCGATCTGAAGTGTGCGGGAGATGATCGTGAGCACCGCATCCATATCGGCGCGGGACATTTTTCCCGTAAATCTCAGGTCTTGTCCACTGTTGCTTTCCATCACGATATCCGTGTGATAGAAGTCTTTCAATGTTTCAGCGACTTCCGAAAGCGGGGCGTCGTCAAAGAAAAACATATTATCTTTCCATGCCAGCGATGCGTCGGCATTGCCTTCTTTGACTTCCAGTTCTTTTGTTGATGCATTGAAGTAGGCCAGCTCGCCGGGTTTTAAATGGGCATTTTTGCCCTCACAATCAATTTCCAGTTCACCCGTTTCCAGGTATACACGCGTTTCGCCCCCGCGGCTTGTCACATTGAACGCCGTGCCTAGCACGCCAATTTCCAGCTTGTCGGGCATGTGGACGATGAACGATTTATAATCTTTGTTTTTGGTTATCTGAAAATAAGCTTCGCCTGATTCCAGCCTGACCTCGCGAGTCAGCCCCGTCCATTTTTTTGGATAGGTAAACTCGCTGTTCCGGTTCAATGTCACAATGGAACCGTCCGACAATTCTATTTTTTTCTCTTTATACTGATCAGTCTGAACGGTAATGTAATCGTCTTTTGCCAGATAGCTGATTGTCAGTAAATATCCGCTAATCAGTAAAAGGCCGACCGACGCAGCGTATTTCCAGAAATGTCTGCGTGGCAGCCAATTCTTTTCAGCATTTTCAGGCTCTTGCGACTTTCCGGCGATCTGTTCATCCAGGTAATCGTTCAGGACGTTGTCCAACACCCCTTCTTGGAGCAGTTGTGCAAAAACAGCAAGCTCTTCGGCGGTCGCCTCGTTTGCATAATATCTCTCGACAAGCCTCCGAAGTAATCTGGGATCAGTCATAGTTTTCGATTCTCAACTGTAAGACAGTTCCCGGCGGGCGGCAGGATCCCCCTGTTCTGAGAAATAATTAATATTTGGAGAAAGTTTATATTTTTGAGCGTTATTTTGCAATTTCGACTGAGTCGCAGCATAATGTTTGGTTTTGTCGCATATCACGCTAGAAAAAGTATTTGCTAATTGCTGTGCAGGAAGAGTAGAGTAAAGAATGAAACGCAATGCCGAGGTCTTTTTCAACCGCATTACGAAAGATCTTCATCGATCTCACCATGTGTTTCTTGATAATATTTCGCGAAACCCCCATTACCTGCGCAGCTTCGTCATAGGACATACCGTGCTGGCGGCAAAGCTGGAAAATACGCTGGCTTTGAGGTGTTAAAGTTTCGAAAACTGAAGTGATGAATTGTTTGTACTCGGTGGACTGGATCTCGTCTTCCAGATCATTGGTACGTTCATTGTAGGCGCTGACGAATGCACTCTGCATTTTCTCATCGGCGAGTATCTTTTTGAGGGTGTTGAGGCTGTGGTTTTTACCGACCGTGAGCAGATAGTACCTGAAAGAAAAGACATCCGCCAGCCTGGTGCGATCCTCCCAAATTTTGATAAAAATATCCTGGCAGGAGTCGTTTGTCTGATCCGCAGATTTCAGGATGTTGAATACAAAACGGTATAAAACCGGCTTGTAGCGATAGTAGAGCTCTGAAAAGGCTTTTTCGTCACCTTCTGAAACTCGCCTTACCAACGATCTTTCGTCGTAGTGGGGGGTCATGGTTTAGGATATTGTAAATGTCATCACATGTATGAATTCGATTTATACACAATCCATTAATCCCTGCGGCTGGACCAGTTACAAATAAGAGTTTGGCGATGCGCGGCGATAGAAAGAAAAGGCCAACTATTATTTTCTGTAACTAAATGTGGACTTAACAATTATACTTCGATTTTTAATTTTTGACAAATTTTGTATAAATATTATAGTTTATTATTGAATTAACACAAAATGGGTCCCGGGCAGCGGAAAAACCGTACCGCCCATCTTTCGGGATTGTTCTGGTCACAGGTCAGTTGTGAACATCATGACTCTCTACTCCGAGTTGGTTGACAAGTTTCGTCATTTTTGTAAGGGTTATGATTGGGTTATTGCCATTCGTCGCCAGCCAGGAAGTTCTTAAGTGGCAAAGGGCAAATTAGCCAATTGAGGTGATTGAAATGTATTTGTATGGAGCACGTCTTGTATTACAGAGAGCATATTATTTAACAGAAGACAAATCAATGAGTATTTTTTTAACGCGCGGTAGAGTCAATAAGGTAGCTTGCCGCTATTATACTCACCCTCAGTCTCATGTAATATTTAACTTCTTTGGTTCGAGCTAGCTTAGCTAGCAAAAATAATTTCGTCAGCGCGGTCGACAGGAAGAAGGTGAACATTCGAGATAATTATCCTGCTTTGAACTGCTATATTGTGAAGGCAACACCAGATTTGGTTTGAAGTTTGTCACCAAGATAAAAACAGTTACCGGCAAGTCCGGAGCTTTTAATAGTGCGCAATAATTACCTTATGTTTATGAATGTAACGTCTGTTTCCAATGTCTTTTCCACCCGTTCTAAATGGAATGCTGTGCCCCTTACCGCCCTTTTGGTCCTTATGGCATTAGCGGCCGATGCTCAGGTCGGCATCGGAACCACTATGCCGGACGCAAGCGCACAACTCGATGTGACGTCTGACAAAAAAGGCGTATTGGTTCCTCGCCTGACAACGGTACAGCGCACAGCTATCCTGACTCCCGCGGACGGTTTGCTGGTTTATGACACGGATGCAAAAGGTTTTTGGTATTTCAAAAACGGGACGGGCTGGGTAGCGATCAACAATGCGGCATTTACATTACCTTACTCCGGGTCCGGGAACGATGCGACCCCCTTGTTTTCAATTAAGAATCAGGGTGCTGGCCACGCCTTGGTCGCGATGACGGAAGGAGAGGGAAATGGCATTATCGCAAATGCTCTTGGCCACGGGAATGGAGTAGTAGCCACCGCATACGGCAATGGCCATGCCATTTTTGGCTCTAATTCATTCTCTGGAATAGGTGGCGTCGCACGGTTTGTCAACTTCAACACGTGGACTCCCAATCCGGTACTCTCCGTTTCCAACGCAGGTTTAGGGACGACCATATCAGCCGACCATACAGGAGCAGGCGGAGATCATGCGATTTTCCAAAACTTCGGTGTGAATGTAGTGCGCATCAGCAAAACAGGAGTAGGCTTTTTTAACGGAGGGACTCAAAACAGTGGCGCTGATATCGCGGAATCATTCGACGTACTCAGCGAAGTTTCTGATTATGAGCCAGGCGATGTTCTAAGTATCGCTACGTCCAGAGATCGCACCATTGAAAAAAGCGCCGGTGCCTATTCGGATCTGGTGCTAGGCGTGTATGCGACCAAGCCGGGCGTGTTGCTGACCGAAGAAAATATCGATAGCGATCTAACCGGAAAAGTGCCCATGGGTGTCGTCGGTGTGATTCCCACGAAGGTATGTGGGGAGGGCGGTATGATCCGGCGAGGTGATTTGCTGGTCACTTCGTCGATACCTGGCGTTGCGATGAAGGCCGATAAGGGCAGGGTACAGGCTGGTCAAGTTCTGGGTAAAGCCTTACAGAATTTCGATGGGAACGGCGTCGGTAAAATCAATGTGTTTGTCAACGTTAAATAAGGGCGCTGACTTATCAACAATATGGATAGGCGGGGAAGTGGAAAATGCGGTGCCGCAGACCGCGTGATTTCGTGACAAATTGACCGCCAGAACGCATATTAGGAATAGCCGCCAGAACGGTATATTGGTGTATGGGTATTGCGGCTGCGAGCACCTTTCACAAAAATATGGGAACGTTGCCTCACACATCCAACTTACTTGTGCCCTGACGCAACCCAGATTAGCTTATCTGCATCATAAGAGAAAATGGAAACAATGCTATATGAAAGAGTGCAGCCGAAATTTAAAGCGGTCGTCCGGATACTGATTGCCCTACTGGCGTCGGTAATAGGGTTCTACCCGGTTCTATATTTTGTGTCTGAAAGATTTGGAATTTTAGCAAACAAGGGCCCGGCAGTATTGGGAAGTATGATTTGGAATTCCGCATTCTATTTGCACATCAGCACCGGTGGGCTAGCACTCATGATTGGATGGGTTCAGTTCAACCACAGACTGAGAATAGCCAAACCGGGATTGCACCGCAATATCGGGAAAATATACACTGTGATGGCGCTGGTGAGCTCGTTGTCAGCCGGTTATATAGCATTTTATGCAGCCGGAGGCGTCATGGCAACAGCGGGGTTTCTCTGTCTTGCATTCGCCTGGTTTACAACTACGTTCAGCGGATACAAGTCAATTGTAAAAAGAGACATCGACAGGCACCGAAAAATGATGGTATACAGCTACGCGGCGTGTCTTGCCGCCGTTTCACTGCGAGTTCTTCTACCACTGCTGGTGTATATCCTTAATGATTTTGTTACAGCTTATATCATTGTTGCATGGGCGTGCTGGATACCGAATATGATTGTTGCTTACTTGATAGTCAGGAACCTCGGAGAACAGGTACAAACGAGTTCTTGAAGGGCAAAATCATCTAGGACTTCGTTGTTGTTTATCATCTTTGAATTGGCGAATTTTTAACGGACTGATTTTTGAAACCATACCAATCAGGCAGCGGCTATTAGAAAGCTTCCCGTCTAAATGGGCGTAGCATACTGCTGTCATGTGCCAATCCCTGCGATAAGGCGCTCACGTAGACTTCTTTATCAAACCGAGGTCAGCCAGTAAATATTCAAATAGCTATCCTGCTTCGGTCAGGCAAGTGTTTACGGTTGCGCTTGCTTACGAAGTTCATTGATAGAGGCCAGCCAGTCTTGATGGATAATGGCTCCTTTGGCAATAAGCAGCTCCATGATCTGCATATGCGCTGACCTGCGATGATGGGAAAGGCACCACAGGGTCTGGCCCAGCGCCGTGCCACCATAATCATTGGTGACTTCCATATCTGCGCCACGCTCCAACAGGATCTTGACCATTTGCAGCTGGCCCTCGTAGGCCGCTGCAAGCAATGGCGTGGTTCCATTGATATATATGTTGATGGGAATGCCCTGACCAAGCAAAAAAGCGGCTACTTCCCGGTGATCATATTGGCACGACCAGATCAGGCCCATAGCATGCTTTTCAGGACTGGCATTTGCGAAAAGCAGCTGGGCTTTTTGGAGGTCTCCCAATGCACAGGCCCCTTCAAAATCAACCCTGGCACCATGTCTGGCCAGGTAGTGAATCGGCTCGTACCTGCCATTATGTATACAGGCCAGTATGAGCATACCTTCGGTGTAATCAGGGGCGACGGCGTGGTCCGGGTCTGCCCCGTGACGGATTAAAACATCCATCAGCTCCTGTTGTACACCGGTGATAACCGGATGTACGCTGGTAGCCACCAGCCCAAGGGTGGAAGTGCCGCGGTACATATCTCCCCAGGCGTCAACCTCGGCTCCGGCTTCCAAAAGCAATTGGGCTATTTTTGCAGCATTGTAGGGTGTTTGTTGCCGCCAGGATTCAATGCCATTGGCCCCGACGTAATTCAGGAGCGTCGAATGGTGATTTCGCGGCGAGCGCATGTGGACCATTTCGGGAAATGCGGCCAGCAAGCCACGGAGTATATCGATATCACCATTTGCAATCGCTCCGGCGGCGGCTTCAAAGTAAACAGACCGGGAATTTGCCTCCGATAATTCGGCGCGGAATGCAGCATATTCTTGCCAGGTATCGAAGCAGTGGTGACAACAAATGATTTGCCTGGCATTGCTTTCAGCTAAATTCCCCGGCTGATAACCATTATCCCGGTACAGGTCAGGCAGCTGCTCAGGATGAGGAAAATTGTCAAGCAGGGAAGACAGTTCAATCTCGTCGCCAGCTTTGACAGCGGCATCGAGCATCGCTGTGGTAACTACCCGTTGTCCTGCCATGGGTTTTAGATTTTTGATACGAGGATGCTATCGGCGAGACAATGCCTTACGCAGATTGCGGGGGGGTGACTCAATGGATCCCCGGGCTCGTTAAGTTAATGGACTGTTTAAACGCAATTTATGAAAATTTGCATAGCGCTCGAACACGGGACCCGGCCATTTTTCGATATGGATTGGACGGTTACAGCAAACCCACGAATATCCACAACGTTTCATCGTTTGTTACCAGTAACAGCGCATTGGCCACCGGTACGCCCACCGACGAGTGGCTGGCCGTTGAAGGCTATAAGGTAGAAGCATCATCAATGGGTACAATTTGATGCGTAATGCGGAGACCATTTACAATTATCCCGGCCGGGAACTGACTTACGGGACTTTCGAACGCATTGATATTCAATATAACTGCGTGCTTAATAGCTAATCGTATTCCCGCGTCACCCTTCCGTAAATTGCGCAATGCGTTCATTACAAATGCGTTCCGTTAAATCTCTCAGCAGTTTTACACGATCGGATAAATAATCTAATTCTTCTTTTTCAATCTTGTAGTTCATATTGTATCTCGCATCGATGTATGCCTTTTGCAAGAGTTCAAACAGCCGCTTTTCTTCCGGTGTATTTTTCGGAAAAACCGTTCCAAAAGCAGAATGAAGTTTTTCAGCCTGATTGCCTAATTTCTCTATGTCGTGGATTTTTGGTTTGTAGTCGGTGAAGACGAGGAGAATAGCGGCATAATATCTTTCTGTTGATTGATGAAGTAGGAAAGCTGCTTTCTTAAAATGGCCCTTTTCCAAATCTGCATCTATATCCAGGAACTCATTCGCAGAACTAAACCAAGGTTCAAACTGCTCTTTTGCTTTTTTCTGTCTTTCCTCGGGATTCATATTTTTTGACTCAGATAATTTGCATTTTCCCGAATCAAAAAGCATAACTCCTTCTTTTAAAATATCGACGAAAAAATATTCATTCCGTTCAATTTTATCATTTACAAACCCAATGCTATGCTGGATGATGGTAACTCTTGTGTGCTCATCATTACCGTTAATGTATTTGTTTAGGTCCCACCACTTTTCGCCATCCTTGGCAGACTTCCTGTCTTTGGTAATGACAAGAATGTCATAATCGCTTACATACTCATAATTCTCCTGAAAATCTTCCACCCAATCGCCGCGCGCGTGGCTGCCAAAAAGGATGACCATTTCGGCGGGGACTTTTTCAACAATGATCTTGGTGAGTGTTTTTAGTTCTTCCTGTTTGTCTTCGGGGAGGTGGGAGAGGGTGGATTTCATGTGTGTGTGGGGGGGGGTGTTAGGCAATTAATTTTTGCCGGGTTTTTTGCAAATTTTTATGAGTTCTCTAATGAACGTCATTGGTTGAGCATTATTACAGAGATAAAATGGGTCATCTTTATTTGCTTCTGAATATCCCGTCTAGATTGCTATTTTCCATTTCACCATTTGAAGAGTACATCTTTAATAAAGATTCAACTATAAGTTTGTCCGCATAGTCACAGTTTGGGTGCAGTCGAACAATTATATTGTTCAAAATAGCGGTGTCAATATCAACATCTATAAACTTATGCTCGTTAGATAACCCGATACCCTGGTAACTCTTCATTTGTTCAATTCTATCTCCATTGAAAGATTGTAGGGGAGGAAGTGGAACTGACATCAAGAAAAATCGTGATTCATTCTGGAATTTCCAAATAGGATGTTTGAAGCGCAAAAGGTTGCAAATTGGCGTTACTTGAGTCTGATCATTGATTGTAGTAATAGACTTTGTTTTCAGCTTCGTATGGTTACTTGTGTAATTTACTTGAACATAAAATGAATCTTGCTCCCCAGTAAGGTTTCCAATAAAATAGTCATCAGTTCTAATTTTTTCAATCGGTAGGGGTGAAATAAAATCTTTCGTATATCCCCAGTATCCATAATCTCCCTTTTCTATGTAATGACTTTGAAAGAAGTAATTAGGGAATTCAAGTCTAATTCCTTTCATATCTGTGTATAGACTCCATAGGGATATGTTTTCTTCACTATCTTCGGTCCAACAAGAGACATAAAAAAGAGTTTTAAATTCGTCAGTTAGCCCATCAATTTCGCTCAAATCATCTAGCAAATCGAGTCTCGTAAATCTTATTTTCTTTGAATTTAAGATTAGAGCTAATGATTTTATCGTCGTGTAATGGTAAATTGACATTTGATATGTATTATAAATACCGGTGGAAATAGGCGAATCAATGCTCTATCTTAGGAAAATCTGTAAAATCATTAATATACTTCGTGAAATCTTGCCCGGAACATTCCGCTTTCCCTTTTGTGAAAGAAAAATAGAACGTAATATTTCCCCTAGATTCCGAACCTATTTTATTATTCTCAAAATGGTTGAGTAGATAATCCTGCCTAATGATAACTGGCTTCGACCACTCATCGTTATGCCTGACAATGAATACATAGTGAACCGGGATATTAGAAATATTCTGAAGATTTTTAACAGACACACTGAATTGGTCGCTGAAACTATCTTTTCGTGAGGTTGAAGTTGACGTTTTGACTTGTACTCGTCTTAATGTACCATTGTCGTCCTGAACCACAAATATGTCATCTCCGATATCAACTTCGGGAATAGCGACATTCCAGCCGAGCATCAAAAACTCAGACATAATTGCCAGATGCCCAGCCTTCCCGAGATATTGATTAAATTTTTTCGTCACGCGGTTTTACTTTGTGTAGTACGTTTCCAGTCTGAGTGTCAACGAACTGAATTTCGTCGAATTGATCAAGATCACTCTTATTTTCAACACCTAATAAAGCTGGATATATATGACTCTCCAGTTTCCCGGCATAAATTTCAAAATTGCTTTGTGTGTCATACCCAACGAAAATATTATTAGCAGGATGAGCATTAGGGAAAAGTTTCCTGATGAGCTCACGAATAGATGGCGAGATACTAAATGAATATCCATCCATTTGCTTGTTTACCTTTATTTTGATTGCGTCCATTGCCGAAAGTTTTACACTCAAAGATAGGAAATTAACTGGAATGAGGTTTGCACTCGCGCCCTACATCTTACCAAAAACCAACAACGGTACCGCCGGATGATACTAACACTAAGCCGATTTACTGGATAGAACATCTTTTCAAACAGGATCATATTTTAAACCAGATTCGTCGGGGCCGCCACATCCCACTTCCATTCCAAAATCTCAGGCATATCCTCCCCGTGCATTTCAATATAAGCCTTGTGGTCGATCAGCTTATCTCGGAGATATTGTTTGATATATGCGCCTTTTGCGCCGAGGTCGGGCAGGCGGTCGATCACGTCGCTCACCAGATGGAACCGGTCGAGGTCGTTGAGCACCACCATATCGAACGGTGTCGTGGTGGTCCCTTCGCCTTTGTAGCCGCGTACGTGGAGGTTTTTGTGGTTTGTCCGGCGGTAGGTGAGGCGGTGGATCAGTAGCGGGTAGCCGTGAAAGGCGAAAATAATGGGTTTGTCTTTGGTGAAAAGGATATCGAAATCCTTGTCGTTCAGACCGTGCGGATGCTCGCTTGCGGGTTGGAGCGTCATCAGGTCCACCACATTGATCACCCTCACTTTCAATTCCGGTAAGTGTTCTCTCAGGATTTGAACGGCGGCGATCGTTTCGAGTGTGGGCACATCTCCGGCGCAGGCCATCACCACATCGGGTTCGAAACCTTCGTCGTTGCTGGCCCATTTCCAGATCCCCAGACCGGCTGTGCAGTGTTTGACAGCCGCATCCATATCCAGCCATTGCATTTCGGGTTGTTTTCCGGCGACGATCACGTTGATATAGTCCCGGCTTCTGAGACAGTGATCGGTTACCGAAAGCAGCGTATTGGCATCCGGCGGGAGGTAAATGCGGACGATATCCGATGTTTTGTTCGCCACAACGTCCAGAAATCCCGGGTCCTGGTGGCTGTTTCCGTTATGGTCCTGCCTCCATACGTGCGAGGTAAGGAGGTAATTCAGCGAAGCGATCGGCTTGCGCCAGGGCAGGTTTCGGGTAACTTTCAGCCATTTCGCATGCTGGTTAAACATCGAATCCACAATGTGAATGAATGCTTCGTAGCAGGAAAACAGCCCGTGCCTGCCGGTGAGCAGGTAACCTTCCAGCCAGCCCTGACAAAGATGTTCGCTCAAAACCTCCATCACACGACCATCGGGGGAAATATGGTTGTCGCCCGGAATGATTTCCGCCGTGGAAGTCCGGTCGGTAATGTCGAACAGGTGAGAAAGCCGGTTGGAGGAGGTCTCATCCGGCCCGAATATCCGGAAATTCCGTTCGCGCCAGTTGGCTTTCATGATGTCCCTCAGAAATTCACCCATAACCGACGTCGCTTCGGCCTTACTGTTTCCAGGCGCCGGCACCGGCACGGCATGCGCGCGGAAATCAGGCATTTGTAAGTCAACGAGCAGCGAGCCGCCATTGGCACTCGGATTGGCGCCCATTCGCCTGTTCGCTTCCGGGGCGAGTTCGGCCAGTTCGCGAACGAGCTTTCCATTTTCATCGAAAAGCAATTCAGGATGATAGCTTTTCATCCAGGCTTCCAGCATTTGCACATGCTCGGGTTTCGTAGCGAGCTCGGCCAATGGAACCTGATGCGCGCGCCAGGTGCCTTCAATGGGCAGGCCGTCCACGGTTTTAGGGCCCGTCCAACCCTTGGGCGTGCGGAAAATGATCATCGGCCAGGCGGTTCGTTCCTTGAATCCATACACCCGCGCGTCGCTTTGAATTTGCCTGATTTCTTCCACGACAATATCCAAAGTCGAAGCCAGCAATTCGTGCATGGTATCCGGGTCGTCACCTTCCACGAAGTACGGATTATAGCCATACCCGCGGAAAAGCTGCTCTAATTCCGCTTTCGGAATCCGTGCCAGCACAGTAGGATTGGCAATTTTATAACCATTCAAATGCAGGATCGGAAGTACTGCGCCGTCATGGGCCGGGTTCAGGAATTTGTTGGAATGCCAGCTCGCGGCCAGCGCCCCGGTTTCGGCCTCCCCATCGCCCACGACACAGG
Source organism: Dyadobacter sp. OTU695 (assembly GCF_038440355.1). Lineage (NCBI taxonomy): Bacteria > Pseudomonadati > Bacteroidota > Cytophagia > Cytophagales > Spirosomataceae > Dyadobacter > Dyadobacter sp. OTU695. The sequence goes on from NZ_JASATN010000018.1 coordinate 72,558, forward strand.
CCGCGATCAGGTAAGGATTGTCAAAAACAGCCCCGAATGCGTGCACGAGCGAGTAACCGAGCTCGCCGCCTTCGTGGATGGAACCAGGCGTTTCCGGCGCCACGTGACTGGGAATGCCGCCGGGAAAGGAAAACTGTTTGAAAAGTTTCTCCATTCCCATTTCGTTCTCTGAAATGTCCGGGTAAACCTCGCTATACGTCCCTTCCAGATAGGTATTCGCTACCAGTCCGGGTCCGCCGTGGCCGGGGCCGGCGACGTAGATAATGTTCAGGTCGTACTGCTTGATGATGCGGTTCAGGTGGACGTAGATGAAGTTCAATCCGGGCGTCGTGCCCCAATGGCCTAGCAGGCGGGGCTTAATATGTTCGAGCGTCAATCGCTCTTTGAGCAACGGATTTCCGTACAGGTATATCTGGCCGACCGACAAATAGTTGGCCGCATGCCAGTAAGCATTCATTTTCCTTAACAGTTCTGGCGATAGGGTTTTTACCTCCGTATTAACATCTTCCATTTCCATAATCCTTATTGTTTAATAACTTAATTCAAAACCTGGCTGACGAGCCTTGCGATCATTAATTCTTCATTCGTAGCGATTACCCGAACAGTCACTTTGCCAGCGACGCCCGAGATAATTGCCCCATTTTTTTGATTTCGTTCTTCATCCAGGCCAATGCCCAGAAAGCCAAGATCCTCGCAAATCCGGCTGCGGACCTGCGGGATATTTTCACCAATACCACCCGAAAAAACGAGGGTATCAACGCCTCCCAGCACAGCAGCGAAAGAGCCGATGTGTTTTTTTATCTGATAGCAAAAAAGCGCGATTGCTTCTGCCGCGCGGTGATCGGTAGCTTGTAACTGCATTAATTCCTGCATGTCGGAACTTGTTTCAGACACACCCAGCAGTCCGGATTCGTGGTTGACCAGGTGGTTAAACTCTTTTGGGCTAAGCTTTTCAAATTGCATCATATACCAGGCAACACCCGGGTCCAAATCTCCGCTGCGGGTTCCCATCATCACGCCCGAGGCCGGGGTGAAGCCCATGCTGGTATCTAGGCATCGGCCTTCCTTTACAGCGGCCAGACTTGCCCCGTTGCCCAAATGAGCCAGTATAACCTTCGCGTTAGCAACCTCGCTGCCTGCCAGGCGTTCCAGTTCTTCCATCAGATATGCATAGGAAATGCCGTGAAAGCCGTACCTATGTAGACCCTTCCCGCTAAATCGACGGGGGATAGGCAACCGTTTTGCGACGGCGGGCATGTTTGAATGGAATGCAGTGTCAAAACAAGCGACTTGTTTTAATGCAGAATGGCGTTTGCTGAAAAGCTCGATCAGCTTGATCTCTTCCGGTAAATGCTCCGGATCATAAGGGCTGATCGTTTTAAGATAGGCTAATAATTCAGGCGTTATTTCCTGCGGCTTTGTCTGTTCCATCCCATGAACGATCCGGTGCCCGATGGCAGAAACCTGGGGAAATTCTTGCTGATTTTCCAGCCATTCTACGAGAAACTGTGCGGCATGTTCATAGGTGTTTTCCCCGACGTGCAGGTTTTTGGGCTTATCAGAAGTATTCGTAGTTAAAACAGGCTCAGTAGTATTGTTCCCAATGTTATGAAGCTTCCCTTTAAGTAATAATGTAAACGCCGCACCAGTCACCCGATAAAAGGCAAACCGAATGCTCGATGAGCCTCCATTGATGATAAGCAGTGATTTCTCCGTGTTCATATTGATCAAGCCTTTTCATCGGATCGTGTTTAATGCAAGCTACTATTATCGGGCCTGCAGAAGGGTGATCAAGATCATCTTTTGAAATGAGTATCAATACCATCTTTCCATGAGGTAGCACGCATTTTGCAACGAGTCGTTTAATACATGTTTTTGAATGAAAATCTATGTCGAAATCCTTGCAGGAAATAAGTGCGCCGCAATTGGCGGAAGAGCTTCAAACGGATATTACAAAAGGGCTTTCTAATGCGGAGGCGGCAGCAAGGAACGAGCGTTTGGGGCTTAATGAGCTGAACCAGGAAAAGCCTGAAGGCCTTTGGTCGATATTGCTGAGGCAGGTCAATAGCCTGATCGTGTGGATATTGGCGGCCGCGGCAATCGTGTCATTTTGGTTAGGGGACACCGTTGAAGGCTTCGCCGTGCTCGCCGTCATTGTCATCAATGCAGCAACGGGTTTCATATTGGAATACAACGCGCGCGAGTCCATGGAGGCGCTCCGCAAGCTCGACACCACGCCCGCGAGAGTGTTGAGGGATGGGCAAATTGACGAAATACCTTCTGAACTTGTCACAGAGGGCGATATTCTGGTGCTGGAAGCCGGTGATTTGATCCCGGCGGATGCCAACATCGTCCAGACCAACCAGCTGGAAGTCGATGAATCGACATTGACAGGTGAATCCGTCCCATCTGCCAAGCGTGTTGACCCGTCGGCCTCGGATGCGCCTTTGGGTGATCAGCATAACCGGTTATTTAAAGGAACCGCGATTACCAACGGGAATGCGAAAGCCATTGTTACCGGCATTGGGCAGGCAACCGAATTGGGCAAAATCGCGACGATGGTCCAACAAGCGAAACGCACCGCGACGCCGCTGGAAGCCAAACTCGATTCGCTTGCCAAAGTGCTGATCTGGATCACGATCGGTTTAGCGATGTTGTTTTTAGTAGTAGGGCTCATACGCGGTGCCGAAACCAAGCAATTGATAGAAACGGCCGTTGCGCTTGCCATTGCCGCCATACCGGAAGGGATGTCGGTGGTAGCCACGGTTGCGCTGGCTTACGGAATGCTCAGATTGGCGGAAAAGAAAGTGATTGTCAAAAGGCTTTCGGCAGTTGAAACGCTGGGAGGTACCAATGTTATTTTCACGGATAAAACGGGCACGCTTACTCAAAATAAGATCGAAGTGCGCCAACTTCACTTTCCAGCCGGTGATGTATCGGTGATCCTGCACCCGGATAAAAAAGGAAGTGAAGCTATGGAGCTAACAGGCGCAGAAACAGGGCTTTCCAGTTCCAAAGAATTCGCATTACTGGCGAGGATAGGAGCGCTAGCCAACAACGCCCAGCTGACTTCCAGTCACTCGGACAGGAAGCAAATAGGCGATCCGGTTGAAATTGCGTTACTGCGATTTGCCCAGGCAACAGGAATCGATTTGGAAGATTTAGGTTCTAGTTACATCAGAAAGGCAGAAGAAGCATTCAGCTCGGACACGCGCATTATGGCCACGCTGCACGAGTCGGCGGCGACCTATTATGTAGCTGCAAAAGGTGCTGTGGAGGAAGTGTCCGAACTTTGCCATTGGGAGAATGATGCCGACAGGAAAAACGAACTCGAAATTTCCGAGCGCATGGCTGCCGACGGATTGCGCACGCTGGCCTTTGCCTACCGCGAGTCAGCGCAAATGCCTTCCGCGGATTTTACCAGGGAAGAGAAGCTCACTTACCTCGGCCTCATTGGTTTCCTGGACCCGCCGCGTAAAGAAGTAACGCCAGCCCTGATGGCTTGCCATAATGCCGGTATTAAGGTAATTATGGTAACCGGCGATCACCCCGCGACTTCTTTGAACATTGCCAAACAAGTCAATCTCGTTCAGCCGGATGAGCAGCTGGTCTTAACAGGAAAGGATCTTCAGTCGTTTGATTTTTCTTCCAAAACCGATCAGGAAAAGATGCTGAAATGCCAGGTGTTCGCACGGGTAAACCCTGCTCAAAAACTGGATATGATCGATTTCTACCAAAAGCAGGGCGATATCGTCGGCATGACCGGCGACGGCGTGAATGATGCACCGGCGCTGAAAAAATCCGACATAGGCATTGCCATGGGACTGCGTGGTACAGCCGTGGCCGCAGAAGCAGCGGATATGATCTTAAAGGACGATTCTTTTACGTCTATCGTGAAAGCAATCGGCCAGGGGCGTGTTATTTTCGAGAATATCAGAAAGTTTATTGTCTTCCTGCTCTCGTGTAATATGAGCGAGATTTTCGTCGTCACTTTTGCAGGTTTTTTGAATGTAGGCAACCCGTTGCTGCCGTTGCAAATCCTTTTTATCAACATCGTCACAGATGTATTTCCGGCCCTTGCATTGGGAGTGGGCAAAGAGAATGATAAACTAATGCGGTTCCCGCCCAGAGATCCGAAAAAGCCGGTTCTCGAATTGAAAGACTGGCGCAGGATCGTTTACTACGCGCTGGTGATGACGGTCTGCGTTTTAGGGGTATTTTGGTTTGGAACAAGTCAGCTAGGGCTTAGCCATCAGGAAGGCAACACCGTCACTTTTTACGCCTTGTCGCTGGCGCAGTTGCTGCATGTTTTCAACCTGTATTCGGGAAAAGGAAAGTTTTTTGGCAATGAAATCACCCGAAACAAATTCATTTGGCAGGCACAGGCTTTGTGTGTTCTGATCCTGTTGGCAACGTATTATATCCCTTTTATTAAACAAATGCTCTCATTGCAGGATCTGGATAGGCAATCTCTGGGATTGATATTGGCGGCGGGGTTGTTTCCGCTTCTGATTATCCAGTCAGTAAGGTTTTTCTCCTCGGGAAAGGTACATAGGTCTCTATAAGTTTTAAGTAAAATGACTACTCCGTTCTGGGACACTTTCGAAATATTAGCCTAACACAGCCAGGTTTCCGCTATTTAATTTCATTAATGTTTCTTACTGTGACATTTGGCATTGTAAGAAATATATCCTGCATATACTTCCGATGATTAGCACCGGCGAGGACAACTACCTTGTTTAAGCCCAGGGCCCTTGCCCGATTTACAACATTGTCGCACATTCCTTTATTTCTCATTAGCCACCAATGTATTTTCGAAAGCATTTCCTCCTTAGGAAATGCTTCAATGTTATACATCTCGGGGACATAAAAGTCCCCCGAGGCAAAGATGGCTGATGCCTCGTCCGTATTAAACCATTCCGTTAAGTGTGTTGAGCTTTTTTCGATACCCGCGGTTTTTTCAAGCCCTTTCTCTCTTTTCGTGAGTAGTGCGTTAAATTCATTTGTATAAGCTGCGGCGGTGTCTTCGCTGAACTTTTTAAATTTCTGGTGGAACGCCGACGAAGATGCCATCCAATTCAAATCATAATCCTGGCAATCCATTGAAAGTAATTCTGGAATTTTCAGTTCCCGCATCACAGGAAATGCGATAAGTGCATATTCGGAAGTTTTCAGCCTTTTCATACTTCGCCCTGTTGTATCCAGGTGAGGGCTCAGCAGTTCATTGAAATAGTGCGCAAGTGCTGTATTGGGTGTTCGTTGAAGATGGTCGAATACTTGCCAGAATTGGTAATGGCCATTTGCAACATCCTGGTTAAGGTAGTATGCATGGGCTAAATCTGCCTTAATCCGATAGTCTGTTGGGTTCTGTATTGATCTTTTTACCAAACTATCAATGGTTTTTGGGAGCAAGTCTGTTGCTATATTTCGTTTTTTTCTTAGTGTTTCAAGCCTTTTAATATTGTCCTGTTTACACCAATAATCCATCACTAACCGCTCATCTTCCTTACTCAGGAACTCTCCAAAAAAGCCCGCTGGACCGAAATTTTTGATTTTGCGATAAATCGCTGAAAGGTCTTGTTGCTGATATTGGCTGTAATTATGAGATACGCCTATCAGAACAACCTCCACCCGTTGAGCAGACACGCTAATTGAGAGAAGTAGCATCAGAATAAAGGAATGTTTCATATATCCGTTGGTATTATAATGCGTTATCGAGTTATGCATGCAAATACTAAATATTTGTAATAAATGCCAATTATAAAAGACGCGGCATCGCCCCCCAATCAGTTCACCCATCTTTTTTGACGAAGCGTCCATTTTTAATCAACTCACGGTATCAATGCTGTATAGCATTGAAAGTGACATCATTGTTTTTTGTAGGTTTATATTCAGCTCCTTTATTACGATTTCTTGCCAAATGTTCATTTGATCCAGTGCCGGGCCATACTGGAAAAAGTTTGCAACTCGCGTCAGGAGCATCGGGTGCGCTAAGTTCCCGGGCAGCCACGCCGCCGGGGGATCAATCATGAAGCGCTATTTCAAGCGCCTTTTGCAGTTGCACATCTTTTTTTGCCAGTATCTCCCAAATGGAAGGGCTGACGGGATAATCGGGAATAATGCCCCGTCCCGGCTCAGTGCCGGGTGTCACGGCATTGGAATACCTGACGGTGGGGACCGCCACCCGGATGCCCGAATGCGGAAGGTCGACCCGGACGGTTCCCCCCGAGTTATTGCCTTCATAACCTCCACCGGTTTCCTCGCCGATAAAAATACCCCTTGCATTACTTCGGGCGATGGCGCAAAAATCGGCCGCAGTAGAAAATGTCCGCCCGTCAATTAGCATGTACACTTTTCCGCCGAAACTAATATTTGCCGGTTGCTGCACGGCCAATCCTGGATGATCCTCCGGGGTCATCACCGGCTTGGACTTGGATTGAAGCGTTGAGAAGTACCGGAATGGTTTACTGGTCAGGTAGGAATAAAGCATCGCCCCATACACGTCGTCACCACCGCCGTTTCCTCGCAAATCAATAAGTAGATGCTGAGTTTTTCGCTGCCCTATTTGCTCAAATGCGGTTTGCAGGAAAACGGGAAAATCCTGGCCAGCATTGGAAATCCGGTCTTTACTGAATGTCCGGATTGTCAACAAGGCGCTAGTGCTGTCGGTGAAGTTGATTTCGAGGGGTTTGGCGTTGTCTGCAGTTTGATAAGCTGGACATTGGGTATTTTCAAAATGCGTCGCCTTCAAAGTTACTTCCCGATGCTGTCCATCAGGCATTGTTAACTTGATTTTGAAATGCGTTTTTTCGCCATAAATGAAACTGTATAGAAACAGGAATGCGTCATTGTTCAGGGTGGCATTTTTCTTGGTCTGGATTTTGCCGTCCGAGGGCAGGTAATGAAACAACTTCTGACGAATCCGTTTAATAGGCTCACTGTCGATCGAAAGGATTTCTGATCCGACGGGTGCGTCGGCTTCTTTACTGCACAACACGAACGCCCGGTCACCGGTAAACCATAATTTGAGCGGAAACATGGGTACCAAAGCCGCATATTGTTCCATGAGCTCACCCGGTAGACTACCACTGGTGTGCCCGCATTCAATGGCTCCGACGGCAAAACGGACCAGGTTGCCGAATGCAATCAGGTCCATCGGCCCAACAATGCTCGTTTGGCAACTGTCCAGCATGTGGTCTACCAATTCCTGGGAGCGGTGACGATACAAATCCGGATGATTTTCGGTTAAGGCCGAGCGAAATCTTTGAAAATCCTCCCGAAGCTGAGATGTTTCCAGCGGACGGCGAAAATCCACTTGCTGTGTTATCTGCCCGGATGCATTACAGGTCGAAAGGAGCAGCGAAAGGGCAATAAGGAGCCTGTCCCATTGAATGGGGATTTTTGCGTATAGCATGAGCAGTTAATTTATAAAACCCTAGTGAACAGATCTTTTAAGAAAAAAGTAATAAGCCAGAAAACTGCCAGCCAGACATAGCGCGATGACGGCCACAGCTCCCCAGACCGGCAGCTGGATAACAGCGACAATGCCAAAACCACAGGCGAGGCCCAGAAAAATAGCCAGCCATTTAATGCTGGCCCGTAGAACCTCTTGCGGGTCCCGTTGTAACAAAAGCGCTGCCAGCTCCTGGGTGACGCCTGATTCAAGGGCTTTTTCTTTGAGACGGTAGTCCAGGTACCGTTTGACGAGTTCTAACAAAAAAGCCATTATGAATACAACAAGCAGTACCGTGACACCAAGCGCAATCTGGTCGCGGTCGATATAGGCGCACTCGAACCTCTGGGCAGTTGCCTGCCTGGGAAATAAGGCGAAGGGCAATATCGATAAGATCTTTTTCATAATTATAAGCCAGTTTTTGAATTAGACCGCCCCGCGGAGATTTTGTTGCAATATTCCAGAAGTATCCAGCCACTGGGCTTTACGGGTATACTGTTGCCAAAGGTCTGCCATCAGCAAAGCAAAGAGTAGCGCACAGACTGCGGCAACGCCATAGATTGCCGGTGCGTAATCCAAAGACATTCCCTTCAGTAGTCCATTATATAGATAGTAAAAACAGAAAATGCAGACCAGTACGCCCGTTATCGCGACCGAGGCTACGATCAACCGGATTTGCGACCGCCGCCGGGGCTTTGGCGCCGGTAGCTTTGCCAGTACCGCGGGGACGAGCTCAAAATCGAAAGCCAGCTCGGAAGTGGCGGCAATTGAGGCCGCCATTTCCCGGTATAATGCCGCACGAGCCGAGCAATGCGTGCATTGATCTAAATGCTTGGCTATGCCTTCGTCTACCCTTGTTTCGCCGAATGCGTATTGCTGGATTTCAGCATCCGTTAAGTGATTTTCGTTTTTCATAAACCTTTGTTATAAATCATTTCAAGCTGCTTTCTTAACCTTTTCCGGGCACGGAAAAGGTAACTTTTAACCGTTCCCTCGGGGAGGGCGACGATCTGCGCGATCTCCGAATAGCTCAGTTCCTGGTGATGGTAAAGTGTGACAAGCAGTTTATATATCGCGGGGAGCTTTTCAAGTTCCAATTGTAGTATCGCGTTGAACTCGCTATTGAGCAGCCTCTCTTCCATATCATTCTCATCGGCATATTGCTGAATAGGCCCCGTTTCATCGTCATTACACAGATCATCGGGATTTTGGAACGGTGATGACCGGTGTTTTTCCAGATAATTGATGCAGGTATTGTAAGCGATCCTGGCTATCCAGGTTGAGAGCTTGGCCTGAAAACGGAAAGTGTTTAGCTTTTGGAAGACTTGCACATAGATATCCTGTGCAAGGTCGCGACGTTCTTCCCTGTCGGAAATCATTTTGAAGACAATCTGCGCAACCAGGTTTTCGGTCTGCTTGATGATCATACCAAATGCCCTCGTGTTTCCACTGAGCACTCGTTCCACCAGTATGCGGTCTGTCGGCCTGTAATGTTCTTTCTGATCCATTGCTAGTCATTGGACAGCCATGGCTTCAAAAAGTTGCAAAAACTGACAGACTACTGCCGGAAAATAATGTCGCACAATCCAAATTGCTTGTAATCGCTTACGACCCCAATAAAGCAGTGTCAGCCTAAAAGTTAGCCCGAAAACCCGATGGAGATTCACCCGTTTTCGTCTGAAATAGTCTGCTAAAATATGCTGGGTCATTATAACCGAGTTCGTAAGCAATTTCTTTGGCTGTTAGCGAAGTATGGACTAACAAGCGTTTTGCTTCCAGGATAATCCGGTTTTTAATCACCTCATTAGGCTGTGGTAACCGTAATCGGTTGAACTTGTGCGTGATCGTTTTTGGCGCCATGCAAAGAAAATCAGCGTAATCTGCTACGGTGTGTTTGGATTTATAATGCTCCTCTACAAGCCTGGTGAATTTGCGGAAAAATTCCAGATCACTTTGCTGGTCCGTCACATCATGGGTCAAATGCTGCCGTTTCCAGGAGCGCGTTGCGCGGATGAGGAGTTGTTTAAGGTAAGTCCGCATCATTTCTTCCAGCGAGCTGTCGTTCAACTGAAATTCCCCGATCATTTCCTTAAACAAACCTCCGAGGAAAGCAATTTCGTTTTCCAGGAGCTCCACTTTGGGCATGTTCCGGATGTTGTTGAAAAGTAAGCCATCGCAGGCAACTTCCTGATCGTGAATCTGAATGCAGTAAAAATCACGGTTGTAGAAAATAAAATAGCCGCTTTCCTCACCAGCGACTTCCAGTTCAAGATATTGGTTTGGGCTGATAAAAAACAATGTAGGCTGCTGGGTATCGTAACACGCAAAATCAACCCTCAGCTTGTAGCCAGCGGGCAGATAGAGGATCTTGATGTATTCTTTGTAGGCTGGCCCGTTGATGATCTCCGTTTGCTCCTTGCTTACTTGCAGCAGTCCCAGCGTCTTTAAATTGTTATTGAAAACAGTACTCATGGCTATATACGCTTTCTTTTTTTAAAATAGACAAAAAACCTGTGAAGCAAATCTTTGCTTCACAGGCGTCATCTTCTGTTAGTTTCTTGCAAACTTTTCAAGCTCGGAGTTGAATTTATCCATTTCTTCCAAGAACAACCCGTGTCCGCCTTTTTCGAATTTCACGATGTAAGATCCTTTGATGGCTTTGTTAAGCTGCTCAGCCTGAGCATAGTCACACAATTTGTCATTTACACCGTGGAATATCGCAACCGGCATTTTAATTTTTCCAAGCACAGGGCGCAGATCGAGGTCACCCAAGGCACTGATAGCCTGTGTAGTAGCGTATGGTGATGCATTCAGGTTGATGCTTTCCAACCATTTGATCGATTCCGGTGAAAGTCCGCCTTCCTGTCCTTCAAATGCTTTTCCAAATCCTGCTACCAATTGTTCCCGGTTTGTTTTGGTTTGTTTGATCAGATCGATAGCGCCTTGCTCGGTGATTCCGTAAGGATGGCCTTCGCGTTGTTTCCATGATGGTCCTGTTGCACCGAATAAGGCTAACTTCTTGATATGAGCCCCATTGTATTTGGTTATAAAGTGCAATGTTACCGCGCTTCCCAATGAAAATCCACCTAGTGTTGCGTTCTCGATTTTCAGTTTTTCCAAAACCACCTTAATGTCGTCGGAGAAGGTATCGAAGTCGTATTTTCCATAAGGTCTGTCCGATTTTCCGAAACCGCGGAGGGAAATGCCGATGACCCTGAACCCTTTTTCAACCAGATACTGGTATTGATATTCATACATCTCGTTGTTCAACGGCCATCCGTGGATGAGCACGACGGGCTGGCCTTCGCCAAGGTCGATCACGTGCAGTTTTACGTTTTTTTCAACTTCAATGTATTCTTCTCTTCCAAATGCTGCGGGCTTGCGTGTTTGTGCGAAAAGGGATTGGCTTTGGATAAAAGTGAAAAGGAATGCGATAGTCAAGGCAATAGTTTTCATCTGAGTAGTAAGTTTGAATGTTTGAGTTAATCTGCTAACCGTTAGCCGATTGTCATATCGTTTTGACATTACAAAGGTGGCAGGTTAAACCGCGCAGAAGAATGGATAAAAGTCCAAGCTCCTTGTACATTTTTCCCGTGAGGTGAAATTATGGCTCATAGAAAGCCGCTAACTGACCCAATCGCCCCTTGACCAGCGGATTTTTCATGGGTTCAAACCGGGCCACTTCCACATTGTTCTTGGTGACCACCACATAAAACGGTTGCTTTAATCGGGTGGTCATGTGGTAGATCGAGAGCAGCTCTGCGGCATCCTCAGACCACGCCGCCGTAGCATATAAGGAAGGAAAAGGTGTTTTCGAAAGCTTTGCATAAACATCCGGCGCCAGGCTGATCGAAACTGGCTTCCCGCTCCGGAAACGCGTTTGTTCCAGCAGGGAATCAATGTAGGGCTCGGCAGGCTTGTTCATCAGTCGCCAGATATCTTTTGTGAACGCTGTCGGCTCCACCACTGCATCTGCATCTTCGGGATGCGGCGTAATCCCGGTTACCACATCGACAATGTGTGTGGCCTCGTGCAGCAACACATAGATCATCGCGTCCATCCTCCCGGCTTCCACGCGTACTTTGTAACTGGAATCCGCTGCGGGCGTAAAGCAAGTATTCTCTTTCCAGGTCGCCCATTCTGAAACATTTTCATTCAATAAGCCGCCTCGAAAAGTGATGTTAAACATTTTAATCCCACCGACCGGGTCAACCGGCGAGGTCAATGCCGTGTTCGGCATGTTGTCCATGAAGCTGATGCTGAGCAGATGTTGTTTCAAAATCCGCTGGTGCAGCGGTGGCAATTGGGCAAAAGCATTGATTACTTTTTGTTGTTCAGCTGTCGTCAGCGTACGGTTAACTGGCTTCATCCCGGCTTCGCGGAACATTTTGAAGACGCTTTCGGGGGCAATTTTAATCAGCTGCTCCGTTTCATTTTTTAAAGTAGAATCCAGACTTTGCGCCGAAGCGAATGTTGAAACAAAAAGTATAAGTAAAGCAGAAGCCGTCCCTTTTATGATGGGTTTTTTGATCATATATGTGTGCTACGACAAATTTCAGCAATATGTTTATTGTTGATAAGTTGGGGTTTACTATTTAGATAGCGATAAAAATGCCAATTAACTAGCCAATTTTTTCGTTAATCTGTGTTTGAATAAGACGCTTTTCGCGCTCTATCTCCGCAATTAGCTCTTCCTCCGTTGGTAAATAAAGCATGTACTTAGTCGCAAATAGCTGCTTACTGTCATTTAGAATACTATACTTCACCACAGTCTCGTCTTTTTCAGTACAGAGAATGATCCCAATTGTAGGATTGTCATCATCTTGTTTCTTAAGGTCGTCGAACATGCGGATGTACATATCCATTTGTCCCGTGTCCTGATGCGTTAGTTTTGCAGTTTTTAGATCAAAAAGAACAAAACATTTAAGAAGGTAATTGTAGAAAACCAGATCAATGTAAAAATGACTTGTTTCGGTGCTTATTCTGAATTGTCTGCCAACAAACGAAAAGCCTTTTCCTAATTCAAGAAGGAAGTGTTGCAAATTATTGATCAACGCTTTTTCAATTTCCAGCTCTAATGCATTTACCGGTTCAGAGACATTCAGGAATTCAAAAACGTAAGGGTCTTTGATAAAATCATTTGCCGAAACAATTTCGGATCTTTCATTGTTTGATAACGGGTCGTATTGTTTTTGAGAGGAAAGTAATCGTTGATAATAGAACGTACTAATGTGACGTTCCAAAGTTCTTGTACTCCACATTTGGGTTGCACATTCATTTACATAATACGTGCGAGCAGCGGGATCATCGACTCTCATAAGTATCCTATAATGTGTCCAGCTCAATTCCCTACGCACTGCGTAGGATTTCTGTTCATCAGAAAATGTCAGGTAAAATTTCCGAAAGTTTTCAAGATTTGCTATCGAAAAACCTTTTCCGATTTCACGGCTCAAATCCTTGGAAAGTTGCTTGATAACTCCTTCTCCATACGCAGCTCTTATATTCCCCGATTGTTCTTCCTCCACAATTCTCTTGCCGATATGCCAGTAAGCTTCAAGCATTGCCGTATTCACGGCCTTGTAAGCATTTTGACGTGCGGAATTTAAAATTTGTACAATATCCTTTGTTAAAGACGTTGCATTAGTGTGAAATTCGTTCATCGATGTAATAATTTCAAATAGTTGGTTGAATGAAGATTAGCTCCACTAACGATTCTTAATCAAACGCTCCAACCGCTCCATCATCTCATCCTTTTCCTTCAACATCCGCTCGTACAAAGCAATCTTCTCCTCATGTAGCTGAATAATCTTGTCAATTGGATCTGATTGAATGGTACCATGATTAACAGAGCTACCGAAAGCCCTGTCATGGAAAGTAGTGGTGATAATATTAATTGCTTGGTCTTCATTGAAATTACGGATCGCCTCAGCTGGTATTTTTAAAATTGCGGCCACCTGCTCCAAGATATCGGAATCGATCTTTTCTCTCTGTTCAAGTAGCGAGATCTTCTGCTGGTTCCAGTCTTCTCCAAGCTCAAAGGCAAGTGCGTCCTGTTTTACAGACATCATTTCCCTGAATCTCTTTAAGTTACGGCCTTCGTGGATCTTGGGGTTGGAGGTAGTATGTGCCATGTGGAAAGGTTTTTGGTTAGAAAAAGCAATTTATATAAATCTGCCGGAATGTGCCCGGGTAACTTACAAGTGTTCCAGTGTAAGTTACCGGGCAGGGGCAATTCATTGGCATACCGCCAGCTTGCTTTATCCTGTAATCCTTAACGAGCTAATGAGCGTTCCATCCAAGCTAAGATGGTAATGCATCACCGCCGGGCTCCCCGGAAACGTGCCGCTTGCTTCCACGGTAAGCGCTCCTCTTTCACCGGTTTGCGTGAAGTCAATGATTTTCGTCTGCATGTTATACTTTTCAGTCGCCTCTTGGATCCACTGTTTGATTTCCTCCCTACCTGTGTAGGACGAGCCTTCGTCGACAACGGTTGCGTGTTCTGTAAAGAAACTGGCAAATGTGGTGCTATCTGCTTCGTTTTGTGCTTTAATTAACCCGTCTATATTTTTAGGAAGTTCCATGATTATGAATGGTTTATGTTGTTAAACAAATGATTTTTAGTATTGAAAATTAGTATTAGATAAATTGGTCAATGCTGGTTAAACCGTACGTACCGTGCCACCGTCGATGATGTATTCGGTCCCGGTGAGATAACTTGCTCTTGGCGAGACCAGGAAACCGACCAACTCGGCGACCTCCTCTGGCCAGGCCGCTCTGCCGAATGGAATGCCGCCTAATGCATCCATGACGCTTTTTTCAGCTTCTTCCATCGTGCGGCCTGAGCTTTCGGCAATGCGTTCCATCATTCGGACGGATGCCGTCGTCATGATCCAGCCCGGCGAAACGGTGAGCACGCGTACGCCTTTCGGGGTGACTTCGTTCGATAAGCTTTTACTATAATTGACCAAAGCCGCTTTCGCCGCCGCATAAGGCAATGTGGATTCGTACAAAGGCAACTTCGCCTGAATGGACGCAATGTGAATGATCACACCGCCGTGCTGCTCGATCATGCCGGGCAGGAAGCCGCGATCCAGTCGCACGGGTGCCAGCAGATTGGTTTGAAAGGATTCTTCCCAATGTTCGTCGGTGAGCACCGCAAAGCCGCCGCCCGGCGTTTCCGAGCCGCCCAGGTTATTGACCAGAATATCCAGTCGCCCGAATCGTTTCTGAACTTCTTCCACCACTTGTTGGGTGCCTTCGGGTTTGCTTAAATCGGCCGATATAAAATGAGCGCCATTATCTTCCTCAGGCTTGTTTCTGGCTGTGATGATCACCGTTGCACCTGCCTTCAAAAGCCGGTCTGCAATGGCTTTTCCGGCGCCTTTTGATCCCCCGGTTACGAGCGCAATTTTGTATTTTAGTTCGTTTTCGAAATTGAAATCCATGTCCTTACTGGTTTTGTTTAGGACAAATTTCAGCACTATGCTTCCCGTTGACAAGTACGGATTTACGATTCATATAGGGATAAATTTATCCCTATTGAACCGCCCAAGGCATATGTTTATATTTGCAGCATGTACGAAAGAAAGACAATGCCCAACCTGAATTGCGGGCTCGACCTGATCGGTGAAGTGCTGTATGGCAAATGGAAAATGAGGCTTTTGTGGTTCATTCACCAAGGCTTCCAACGCCCCAGCGAGCTGCAACGGAAAATTCCGGATGCATCCCGCCGGGTGTTGAATGTGCAATTGAAAGAGCTTGAAAACCACGAGCTGGTCGGGAAAATCATTTACCCGGTCGTTCCGCCCAAAGTCGAATATTATCTTACCGATTTCGGAAAGTCACTCATTCCGGTTATCGGAGCCATCGGGCAGTGGGGCGATCAGAATGACCAGCGCTTGCGGGAGCTTATCGAAAAGAACATACTGACTTCGTAACCACATTTTCCTGACAAGCCTTTTCCAGAATTAGCTCCATTTCATCAAGTAGACCAGGAATCGGTGTATCGCTTGTATTGGTGAGGCCCAGCGAACCATTGGTTGTCAATGCGCCGATCGTCTGCTCCATTCCCTTTCCCGACCGAACCATCGGACCATACAAGGCTTCGAGCTTCAACGGCCCGAAATCAGTTTTATATCTCACCCGCACCAGGTTAGTAACCATAATGTGGTGGTTGAATGCCTGTTTCAATGCATCCAGCATCTGCTGCATATCATTGTGACCAAAAACCAGGTCCCGGAAAAACGACAGATAGCCCGTTGTATATTCAGCTGAACTAGTCCCGCCGAGCCCGGCCTTCGCCAGCCTTGCCAGATCCCAGAAGGATAAATGCCGCTGGTTTTCAAAAAACACGGATTGCGTGGTAATGTTCAGCCCAAAGTTATCGTCCAGATCAAGCGCCGCCCTGGTGCAGACAGGCGAAACCAGCTCCATTCTGGTCTCGTCCCATTCCGGACGCAGTTTTCTTGAAGCGATTAGCGCGGCGGCACAAATGGCGCCATGAACGCTTGTATTTTCCGCTCTTGCGCGTTCGAGAAGGTCGTGGGTTGTAGTTTCAGAAAAGCGGTGCGACGAAACCAATGGCTTCACGACATCTGCCTTCATTCTCAGTTCGAGTACCTGTTCGATTGTCTGTGCAGGCATGTCTTCCGGAAGGCCCAGGGTCTCATCATTAGATACTTGCGGCTCCATTAATGTTAGTTCATTTCCGGTAACGGCAAGCAATATATCACGAGTCAAATAGCTTAATGATGTGCCATCGGCCACGGTATGGTTTGAAGCGAGAATTAAAACGGTGCGGTCTGTTTTTTGAACCAAAACAACCCGTAGCAATGGGCCTTCGGCTGTATTGAACCTGATGGAAAGCTCTTTTTCAACTTCCTGTTCCCAGCGATAATGCTGCTCCGCATGCACCACACGTAACGGAATGTGCAGGTTGTCCACATGCTGCAAGGTTGGTCTTCCCAACTTGTCGAGCACCACCTTTACCGAAAGGTTTGGATGGCGTTGCTGTGCTGTGTCGATGGCGTTCCGCCATTTTTCAGCGGGCTGTGTTCCTGAGATGTCGGCGGCCAGGCAGAAGTCTTTTGAATCAATCTGATCCAGCAGCCAAAACGTTTTTTCGAATGCACCTAATGTGCGGTTCTGTTGTCTTTTCATTTTGCATTGAGTTGAAGTGAGAGGAGCGGCACCGCGCCGCATCCCTAAACTGAATGCAAAATTGGCAGGCTGAAATAGGGGAGAGAATGGACAAAAGTTGATGGGGCAGGTACATTTCGCCAATTCGTACCCGAAACCCATCGGTTAATCCTGTGCCTTTGTCCGGTTTAAGATGACTTCCTTAATGAATGGGCGATTTTTGTCTCCCCATTCGTTCATCTGCCTCAAAAGAGGCATCAATGTTTCTCCGCGCTCGGTAAGGCGATATTCGACCTTAGGTGGTAGCTGATGATAGATTTTCTTCTCAATCACTTCGAATTCTTCCAGTTCCTTCAACTGCAGATTTAAAACCCGTTTGGTTGACTGTGGGATGGCACGGTGTAACAGGCTTGGGCGGTTGATGCCCTCCGATATAGCAAGTAACAAATTCGGTTTCCACTTGCCGCCCAGGACTTCTCTTGTCATCGCCAGGCCGCATTCGAGCGGCAGGGGTATCTTTTTTTCGTACATCTTCTTTTTTGTCTTATATACAAAAGTAAGCATAGATACAGACCAGGCATATAGGGGACAAAATTATCCCCGGTGGAACATTATCGCTCTTATTGCACGCCTTATGTACTGATGTCAACTTTGTAAGCAAAAAGAGCAATGCAAAATCATTCAAAAATAAGGGTTGGAATTGTTGGCCTGCAAGCAGGCAGAAGCTGGGCTGCCGTTGCGCATCTGCCCGCTCTTGGTCAGTTGAGTGACCAATATGAAGTAGTGGGTGTCGTGAATTCCAGTCCGGAAAGTTCGCGCGCTGCTGCCGAAGCCTGCGGAGTTCCGCTGGCTTTCGGCAGCATTAAAGAAATGGCTTCATCGGACGAAGTGGATTTGATTGTTGTGACAGTCCGGGTTCCACTGCACTACGATGCTGTCAAGACTATACTTTCGCATGGAAAGCATGTGTATTGCGAGTGGCCGCTCGGGCGCACCCTGGCCGAAGCAGAGGAATTGGCAGCACTGGCACGTGGAAGATCACTCGTTGCTGTTGCAGGGACGCAAGCCCGTGTTTCTGTTGCCTTGCGTAAAGTGGCCGATCTGATTAAGAATGATCTTATCGGTTCTATCCTGTCAAGCAGCATACGGGGGTGGGCAGCTCCCTGGGGGGATACGATCAACAGCACAAAAAATGAGGAATATCTACGAAAAGAGCAGAGTGGTGCTGATCTGTTGACAATTCCGTTCGCTCATACACTTGCAGCAGCCTGCGATATTTTAGGAGATATCAAGCATTTGTCCGCAGTAGTTCACACACGATATCCAAAAGTTAAAGCGCTTGATACCGGCAAGGTTATAGATGCTGACGCTCCCGATTACATCTCTGTGATTGCAAATCTGGATAATGGTGCCCCGCTTTCAATTAATTTCCAGGGTGGTCATCCGGAATATGGCGATCCTTTTATTTGGGAAATAGAAGGGTCAAGGGGTAAAATTGTCCTTACAGCCCAAACCGGGCACACCCAGATGGCAGAGTTTGAAATTACCCATTATACTCCGTCAAGCCCGCAGCCGGAGCTGATCAACACTGCTAGCGCAGATGATCCCTTTGGACCCCATACTAATGTCAGAGAAATATACGGCAGAATTGCTAGCGATATTTTACATGGAACGAGTTCAGCCCCTTCATTTGACGATGCTGTTATCTTGCACAAATTGATCGATGACATTCGTCTTTCTTCCACCCGAAGGCAATGGTAACTCCCTCAACGCCTTACCTGGCCCACAAGGCTTCTGTCCCGCCGTCATGCTGTTACTTTTGTTTGTTATACTGAATAGCCCTGGTGGTAATGCCCAAGCGCTCGGCTGCCTTGTTGATACTGCCATTCTCACTTTTTATAGCTAAATCAATGGCAATCTGCGATGTCAGTTTTTTGATGTCATCCAGGTTGCAGCCTTGATCCAGAATGCTTTGTATTGCCCTCTCATAATCACTGTGTGTGGAATAATCGGTTTGTGACTGCCGACATTCCGGACGGTCCAGGGGCGGGATATCACTCAATGTAATAGGCCCCCTGCCCACATGCCGATTGGCGATGCGCTGCACGACCTGTTGCAGTTCGCGTACATTGCCACGATACTGGCGGTCGATAAGGTACTCCATGACCGACCCGTCGATCCTGGGGATATCGCCGCTCCCGAAAAACCTATGTAAAAAGCCCTCTACGAGCAAGGGGATATCCTCTTGTCGTTCGGACAGGCAGGGCACTTTGCAAACCCAGGTCGATAAACGATAGAAAAGATCAAGCCTGAAATGGCCCGCGGATACTTCTTCATGCAGCGTACGGTTGGTAGCACCAACCAGCCTGAAATTCGTCTTTTTCCAATAATTGCCCCCAACTGGTTTGTACATTCCTTCCTGAATCACCCGGAGCAGTTCCGATTGTAGCCTTGCGGGTAGTTCCCCAATTTCATCCAGGAACAAGGTACCCTGGTCGGCCAGGCTGAACGCACCTTCGCGCACATTGTGGGCGCCTGTGAATGCCCCTTTTTCGTGCCCGAAAAACTCGCTGCCGGAAAGCTCGGGCGAAATGGCGGAACAATCCAATAACACCAGTTCACCCTTGCTTTTGCGCGTATCAAAGTGGTGTACGAGCTTGGAGAGCATCTCTTTACCTGTACCGCTCTCCCCAATAATGAGCACTGATGATTGCGAGAATACAGCCACTTCGATCATTTCCCGGACCGTGCTTTTCCAGGCCTTGGATTCGCCCAGCAGGTTCTCTTTCACAAAGGATGTCTGCAACAAACTCTCTACCGTCTGCCAGCGACCTATCTGATCTTCGATCACTTTGTTCAGAAAGGGCGTATTCTCAAAATCATAAACATAGGAGGCGCCCGCGAAGAGCAGCTCCCAAACTAATGCAGCTTTACAAAGGCAGGTATCAAAAAGGACAACGATGCTTTTCTGTTGCCCCGCAGACCACGCTCGTACTATGCCTTTGGCCTCGTCAAGTTGGTCTGCATTGTCTAAAAGTACTATGCAGAAAGGGCATCCGGTGTGGTCGTGATTGATTCGCAACCTACCGGATGAAATTGAATTCATGAAGGCTTCTCTCCTGTGCGGTGACCGTCTTGTTAAGTCCTTACACCATAAAGCGCAGTACTCCATAATCTTGTCCCAATCGTTGAGGGGGGACGAATATATCGAAAATAGCAGCGGCTACTACGCACATTAACTTCCTTTTATTCAACGGTAAAAGGGGCGGTTCGCCTGGCCGAAGTAAATTTCCTTTTCAATCCGAAATCCTGCGAAAAAGAATTCGCATAGCTTCCAAAAAGTGGTCTGAAAGGGCTTTCCAGAACTTTGGTACAAGTTTGGCCTATGTAAATACAAACCAATCATGCTCATCTTAAACATTTATTACCATGCACAACATTGATCGTACCGTAGGTGAAACAAGCTTCGGAATTGGCAACGAGTTTGGCAATGAAACATTCGAATTCGGCAATGAATTTGAGTTCGGCAATGAGACGTTCGAATTCGGCAACGAAACCTTTGAATTCGAAAATGAGTACTCCGGCGAAATGAACGAGACTATGGAAATGGAACTCGCTACCGAACTGCTTTCGGTGACCAATGAAGCCGAGTTGGAGCAATTCCTGGGTGGGTTATTTAAAAAGGTAGCGGGAGGCGTGAAGAACTTTGCCAAATCCTCAGCTGGTAAGGCCCTGGGAGGGATGCTCAAAAGCGTGGCAAAAAAAGCATTGCCGATTGCCGGTGCCGCCCTGGGGAACCTGATCGTTCCGGGCGTAGGCGGTGCCATCGGCGGCAAGCTCGCCGGGATGGCCGGCAAGGCATTTGGACTGGAACTGGAAGGCCTGAGCGCCGAAGACCGGGAGTTTGAAGTAGCTCGCGCCTATGTGCGCTTCGCTTCGGATGCTGCACGCCGCACATCGCGCTCACCTCAGCAAATGCGCCAACCTATGATTGCGGCGCGCACGGGTATCACAGAGGCCGCACGCCGCCATGCCCCGGGTATTCTCAGCTCCGGGTATTCACAAGGTGTTCAGGGTGGTGGTGGCCGGAGTGGACGTTGGGTGCGACGGGGTAACAGTATAATTATCTACGGTATCTGAACTGCCCCGAAATGGTCCATACTTATCTGCAAAACGAAGCCACGTCGATGCTCTCCCGGTTAGGACAGTTGCAACCTTTCTCATTGAGCACACCTATGGTGGCAGCAGCCAGCCCGTCCGATGAAGCGCTGCGCGCAGTGACCGATCACCTGATCAACACCAAGCGGGAACTTCGGGCCAAGGTGAATTCCTTTCTTGCAAAGCTCAAAACCCAGGGTGCCGACGGTTTTGCCACTGCTTCCGAGGCGCAGGCTTCGTATGCGATATTGAAGCTTCGTTTCAACAACATCCTCGATCAGCAGGACATTTTTGCGGATGTTATCACACAACGAACCGAGCATCAAACGGGTGTATGGATCGCGGGGCTCGATGTAGTTGCCGCAGATGCGCTACAGCCGCGAAAAGGCCTGTACGAGACTACCCCGATGATGTGCTTTCTTGAAAGGGGGCACGGTGCGGCGATCAGGAGGGCCCGGACCAGACTGCCGGGGGGCGACCTAAACCCATTGGCTATTATCCAGGTCCCGCGGGAACGTATGGTAGGTAGCGGTATCGCATCTTCACTGATCCACGAAGTAGGCCATCAGGGCGCCGCGTTACTCAGCCTGGTGGAAAGCTTACGGGAAACGCTCATGAAAAGGATAGGGTTGGCACCTCAACCCGAAAAGCTTGCCTGGATGCTCTATGAACGGTGGATCTCTGAAATCGTAGCCGATTTCTGGGCTATGGGCCACCTGGGTATCACGGCTACGCAAGGATTGATGGGTGTTGTGAGCCTGCCGGAGTACTTCATGTTCCGGGTCAAGCTCGACGATCCGCACCCTTTTCCGTGGATTCGTGTAAAACTCAGTCTTGCCGTAGGTGCATTGTTGTTCCCCGACCGGCAATGGCAGAAGTTCGAACAACTTTGGCAGCAAATTTACCCAATAGTCAAACTGGATGAGGAAAAACGCAGCATTATCGCGCAACTTGACGCAGTCATGCCCGCATTTACTGAACTATTGATAGGGCACAGGTCGAATGCATTGCAAAATTTTACATTAGGCGGTCTGTTTCCACTGGAGGCAAGGCAGCCCGAGCGGCTGCGCGAATTGTACAGTCAACTGATGAGCAGACCTGAAACGGCCATCAAAGCCCCGCCGTCGCTGGTGTTTGCGATCATTGGGCAAGCACGGGCTGATGGACGAATTACTGCCGCCCGCGAGGGCCACCTGCTGTCCCGCTTTCTGAACCACTGGGCGATGAGCCGTGCCGAAAGCCGGGGATCAAATCAAAAAAGTATCATTTTAAATCATTTCAATAATGGCAAAGAAATCAGCAAACAGGCCGGTTAGACCTGGCACGCCAGCGTCACCTTCCCGGACGCCAGCGGATAGCAACCCATCGCCCGCGCCAACAGACGCCACAGCGGCAACAGGTGGTACACCTCAAACACCGCTTGCCGAACAGACAACCGTCACGCAGGATGCCAATGTTCGGGCAACTGCAAACGATGTGGTTGGGATATTGAGTTCCCTGCAAGAACCCAGACAGCCCAATGCGGGTCAGGAGACATCAGCGCAGGACATGGGAGCAGTAAGCAGTGATTCAGGATCACCATTGGATGACGATTCACCGGAAATATCCAGAAATCCTGAACCTGATTACAGTGATAGAACCTATTGGACCCAGGAACGCATCCTGGCGTATGAAGAATTGCATAGGAAGAGCACTGTATTCATGGATGAGACCGGTAAGAGTCTTAGGAACGTCGCACAGAAGCAGAATAAATTCGAAGTCAACCAGGGAGATATGGCCAAGTTTCAGAACACGCTGTATTCGGAGATATCCGAGATTTCGAAAAAGGTAGATGGCGTCGATGAACTGAAAAAGATTATTAACACAAGATTGCCAGAGCCGCCGCCTGAAATTGCCTCTTCTCCAAAAATGGACGAAGCTGCCTATCCGGCGCAGCATGATGAATACCAGAAGTTCAAAGAATGGCTTTGCGAGGAAACGAAGGGAGGAAGGTCCATTTGCGAGCCTGAGGGAGAACGCAGGTTATTTTCGGCGTCCCTTGAAGCATGCGAGCCGGAAATAGATCTAAGTGATCCTAAAACGGAGAGTCTGGCTATTTTCAGAGCGGTCAGCAATTTGGGCCCGATTACAGATCCTGCGGAACTTGATCGGTACGACCTGTTCTTTAAAGCTACGATCTGTACAAGTATAGAATTGGCTTCGGCAGATAAAACGTATGAAATCCCTTTCAAAAAGTTGCTTAGGTTCGCGCCTCATGACAAGTTTAAGCTTTTTGAAAAACACAAAGGAGGCCAGGATGGAGCCCATATAGTAGTTTTCGAAAAGGCTGCCTTTGATCAGTTCGCGGGAATAGAAAAACTGAAATTTGTCTTAGGGGTCAACGAGGGACCGGCGGACAAACGTGTAACCAGATATCTGGATACGACCGAGCTTTTCGTTAACAATGTCGCCGCGCCTCATGGTGAAAGAATGCTGACTAAAGGTCTTTCCAACCTGTCCAGCATCCTCGGCAATGGTGTTTTAAAAGTACAAACCCAGCGGAATATCAGCGATGATACGGAGCATCGTACACACACGCTCTGGCGTGCCATTAGAAACCGTGTACCGGATTTTGCCAGGTACAATAATCTAATGAATCAGATCCTGGGCAGTGGTAATATCGCCAATGGTATACCGGCCAACGAAATTTCGGGTCGGCAACAGTTTCTTAATAGCGGCGTTCTGGGCAGACGCCAAATTCTTCATCCGTTGCCATTCACAAATATCCAAGCTTACCGGCTGTTGAAGTCGGCTACCCAGGCCTATCTGTGGGCAACGAACAATACATTCACCAATGGCACGACGGTAAATGAGGGATTGGACTTCTATATCAACAGCTACGATCCGCCAGAAGAAGACCGGACGTTTACACCTTACATCCAGAATATTCTGGCACAGCTGGGTGAATGGAGGACAAGCCTTTTTGAAAGCAACCCCGGCATGGCCGATCCGCGGCATAATTTCTTCGGAATCGATCACTTGCCGGCTATTGAGCTGATCTGGAGCTACTGGACCGAGCAAGGTATGATGGTGCAAACGATGAATGCCATCAGCTTGCGCTTCCAGAATATCACCACCAACCAGGGTGCCGATCCGCTTGCGCAAATGGACATTGATCCCTTGCGCCCGCTAGCCAATCTGTTCTGGGGGTACATTCAGGACGAGCAGCACACGCTGACCATCAAGCGCCGCGCTTATGAGTATGACCATACCTATGGATTACAGCTCGAAGGTCGGGCCGTGCCAGTGTTCAAGTCGGTGGACAGCCGCTCCAAATTCATCGAGGCATTCCATAACCTGCTTCATAGCGCGTCGATCTTCTTCAAGGAATCCGATGACACTACACGTGTGGCAGACCCTTTTTCGGTGCTCAACAACCTGCGCGAAGTACATTTGCTCCTGGCCGAAGGTAACCACAATGCTTATGGCAACCTCACCTGGACTGCCCGGCAGGAAATGCTGATCCAGCAATATCTGTTGGCCCGGCCCGAAATGCGGGAATTCTTGGGCGGACGGGTGATGGTGCCGTACCGGGAGCCCTGGATGGACCGTGTTGACAGAATGCGGCAAATCCAGAACTGGGGCAGTACCAGCATTACCAATTATTACGACCTGGCCCAATTCGGAGAGGTATTGCTGCTGACGATCCGCGCCCACGACTGGTCTAATGAAGAAGGATCGGCGGTAGCCGGAAGCTGGGCAAGCTCATTCCGGAATGAAATCCAACGCTACCTCCATTCCTACCGCACGGTTACCGGCGCCGACCTATCAGCTGACGCCCAACTGACCGAATCGAGCTTTATGCAGCCGTCCACGCTCATTCAGCGCCGATTGCAGGGTGAGCAGCGTGGTCCGCTTCGCAACAGCAGGCTGGTAGGCAAACCGCAACCACAGTCGTAACTATCCATCCGGGCCTGTGCGCGCCGCGTACGGGCCCTAATGCTCCGCTATCATGCAATACTTCCACGATGATGAGCCGTTAACCGGCGATCCGGAACCCGCTGAGGAATGGGACGATTTATTTGACCTGATCGATCATGGCGATAGTTTCAACCCGTACGATATGCAAGGTGACAATCCGCCTTCGTACGCGGCGCTTCGGCTGGTTTTCAGCCGTGAAGATCCTTTTGCTCCGCACCAA
Organism: Dyadobacter sp. OTU695; assembly: GCF_038440355.1. NCBI lineage: Bacteria > Pseudomonadati > Bacteroidota > Cytophagia > Cytophagales > Spirosomataceae > Dyadobacter > Dyadobacter sp. OTU695. The sequence continues at coordinate 97,487 of NZ_JASATN010000018.1, forward strand.
AACCGGATCGACCTGCTGACCTGGCAACAGGGACCAGTCTCTGGCCACGAGGGTAGCCACCCTGAATCCGATGCGGTCCGCTGGCTATATGACCAGAAACAACGTGACCCTTCATTCGGCAGGGGGATCAGGCAGGTCAGGATGCTGATCCAGGGCCAGCCATGCACTAAATGTTTCCACCATCTGAAAGCGTCCCTGGGTAAGGTACTTCCTCCGGGTTCACAGGTACAGGTGAAATGGGTAAAACCCGCTCCGAAGCGGCGCTTCGCGTTTTTTCGTGACCGGCGCTATACCCCGCGGGTGAACCGGTGGCGCTAGTGTACAAACTATTGATTTAAAACCATCGGAAACATGTACGAGATCACCAATGAGTGGGAACAGGCCGAGCTGGAAATGGAGTTCAACTCGTTCACCGAGCGCCTGAAAGCGCTATGGCATAGGAACAAATCCAAGGCGCAACAGCTCATGGCCGTGGCGCAGATCGTCGGCAGGTTGGTTTCTCCGGCGCAGGGCGGTACAGAAAATCCGGCAAAGCCGCCGATTGAGCAGAAGGCGTATGCCGACCACCAACGAGCTCAGGACCGAGACCGCAAGGACAGAATTTCTTCTGGAAACTCACAAAAGCCGCCAGCGGCCGGAGGGCAGGAACTTGAATACGAAATGGCCCTGCTGTCGGGCGAACTTCATGCCGTGTTCGAGAAAGTCAGGGAGCGTGCGGGAGCGGAGTCCATTCTATCGGAAGTGCTGCTCGAAACACTCGACGCGGAAACCTACGAGGGAGTGAAAACGAAAAACTGGACAAAGATCATCAGTGACTTCGAAGGCCAGGGGAAACTCAATTACATCAAAGGTCTGGCTCGCAATGTCGCGCGGACAGGCCATTTCAAGAGGCCCAAACGCCATCAGCCTATCGGCGTGGAGGTACATCACTGGATACCTTTTAAATACGCCGCCTTGTTTCCCGAATACACCCTCGACCAGCTCAACCGGCTCAGCATTCCGCTGGATGCATTCACACACGTGCTCGTCGGAGCGGCTATTGACCAGGCTGCCGGGCCGAAACCCACCACCCGGAAGAAAATAGAGGCTGTACTCGATAAACTGGGCCAATGGCGGAGCGGACCATTAAAGCTCGACCCGACTTACTTCAACAGCGTAAGCGATGTGCAGTTCTTACCCTCGCCGGGCCTGAGCCTTAATAAGCAGATAGGCGTCGTACGTCAGGTCGGCGCATTCAAGGCGGCATTTAACCTGCCGAGAGAACTGGAACTTGAACTGATCAACCTTTCATGACCATGCTGATCATCGACTGCCATTGCCACGCAGGTGAAGGGGACGGTTTCACAGGCCCCTGGGATACCCGTGCACCTCTGAAAAAATTCATGCAATGGTCACAAGAGGCCGGGATTCGGAAAACCGTCATTTTCCCCGCATTCCACACCGACTATGCGAGGGCTAATGCCTTGGTGGCCGGCATTACCCATCGGTATCCCGACCGTTTCTTTGGTTTTGCATTCTTGCATGCCGAGCGTGACAAGGGCAAGATCGGGGCGATGGTAAAAACTGCCGTGGAGCAATATGGCTTCAAAGGCCTGAAAGTGCATCGCCATGATGCGCGCATTTCCCGGGAGATTTGCGAGGCAGCCAGGCAATATCGCATTCCTATACTATACGACCCAACTGGTGAAGTTTCTACCGTCGAACTTATCGCCGGGGAATACCCTGATGTCAATTTCATTATTCCCCACCTAAGCAGCTTTGCCGATGACTGGCGAGCACAAATTGCATTTGTTGATGTGCTGGCACGCCACTCCAACGTGTACACCGACACCTCGGGTGTCCGCAGGTTTGACGTATTGGAAACGGCCTACAAGCGGGCAGGAGCGGCAAAGATCCTTTTTGGAACCGATGGCCCCTGGCTGCACCCGGCTGTTGAACTGGCCAAGATCGATGCATTGAACCTACCTCTCCGGGAGCGGGCAATGGTGCTTGGGGGTAATATTTTGAAATTGCTCAGGTTAGAACACGTCCGTAAATAAAGAACGAATTATACCAATGGGAAGAAGCGATTCTGTGTTACTGAGCGGATGTCGCTGGAAATGTGTATTGCATGGGGTTGTCCCGTTGTTATGCTAAGTCGCATTTACGTACTTAGGTAGGTATTTCAGACCCTGCCAGTACGGAATTGCGACTTTGTTGCTATCTGTAAGATACTGTTTTCGAAGTAATTTATTCCTATATTAAGGATATTTGTAAACTTTTCATGAAAATGGCCATCCCTGTTGTACGTACGTAATTTCTTTCTATTTTTGAACTGTATTACTTACGTAAACAAATCAACGATCATCATGAAAAGACTTTTCCTAAATGCAGGCTTGTTGCTGATGCTCTGCCAGGGTATCGCCCTGGCTGATGACGGTCCCGACGCGAAGGCTCGCAAGACGGCGCGCAAAGTGCGTGTGCTGCGTGAGCTTCCTGGTTATCTGGCGCCGAAAGATTCGGTGCCGGCTGTGGAGGACGACTTCAAACCGTCCATTCACGTAGGCGCGATCGTGCACATGTTCGCTTCTGCGGAGCAGTCGGGCTTTGGTGGGAATGTTACTGACAAGGCAAGTGACTGGAACAAAGGGTTTTCGCTTTACAGGGCGCGGGTGCTGGTAGGCGGGCAGCTTTCCAGGAAGGGTAGCTTTTTTATGGAAACGGATCTTCCTTCGCCGATCGGCATCCAGCTGGGCGATAGCACCAAGAATGTAAAAGTGGCGCCAATCCTGCTCGACTGCCAATATGAATACGCTTTTTCAAATGCATTCCAGCTAATAGCAGGTATGCAGCTCGTTTCCAGCAACCGGAACGGTCTTCAAGGTGCGGCAGGGTTAATGGCCAACGATTTTACCTATTTCCAATATCCCTATAACCTGTTTGCCAACAGTCCTTTGCAAGGGAATTTTGGTCGCGACCTGGGTGTGAATGCACGTGGGTTTCTCTTGAAGGACAAGCTGGAATACCGGTTGGGTTTGTTCACCGGAAGAAACCTGGACGGCCAGGCACCGTTACGTATAGTGGGCCGCGTTGCTTATAATTTCCTCGATCCGGAGAAGGACTATTACTATGCCGGCACCAAGCTCGGCGCCGGTAACACCATTGCCTGGGGTGCGGGTTTCGATACGCAGGGTTCTTATTATAATGTCGGGACCGACCTTTTCATTGACAAAAAAGCGGGTGAGGCGGGCTCTGTGACCCTGAATGCTGCATTTCAGTATATGACGGGCGGGACGAATGTCAACTCGAAATATTCGTTCGCACGCCAGATCCCCAAACAGACCGTGCAGTTCCTTGAACTGGGTTACTATTTCAAAAAATCGCGTATCCAGCCGTGGGTGCGTTACGAAAATCAGAATATCTCTGCCAGTAAGGAACAGGTCGGCTCGGAGCTGATCGATAATTTCGACAAGGCCAAATCGAGCAGCGTTTACGGCGGCGGGTTGAACTACTTCTTTAATGGAAGCGCCACCAACCTTCGTCTTTCCTACGTAGCGCGCAAGCACAATGTGGCCGATGCGGGCGGGGCGTACAGCTCGAAGACATACGGCCAGGTTTGGTTGCAAGTGCAGTTTTTCCTATTTTGATCCGTTCCGGCGTGGTCCGGAGTGTTTCTGTTGATCTTAATTTTCACTCATATCACTATTAAAATTTACCGATGAAAACATTCAAAATGTCTTACCAGGTAGTATGGATGGTTGTGCTGGTGCTTGCGCTGGCGGCTTGCGGCGGTTCGGGTTCAGGGGGAAATGAAGGGGGCAAAAAAGAGACTGTGAAGGTCGGGATCCTGCATTCGCTGAGCGGAACGATGGCGATTTCCGAAGTTTCACTGAAAGATGTCGTGCAAATGGCGATCGACGAAATCAATGCAAAAGGCGGGGTGCTCGGCAAGCAGATCGAACCCGTAATCGTAGACCCGGCGTCCGACTGGGACCTTTTTGCTGAAAAATCGAAGGAATTGTTGCTGGATAAGAAGGTGTCCGCGGTGTTCGGTTGCTGGACGTCTGTTTCCCGCAAATCGGTACTGCCTGTTTTTGAGGAAAACAATGGCCTGCTGTTCTATCCCGTGCAGTACGAAGGAGAAGAATGCTCCACCAGCGTGATCTACACAGGCGCCACGCCGAACCAGCAGCTGATCCCCGCCGCCGAATACATGATGAGCGAAGACGGCGGCGGTTATAAGAAATTCTACCTGCTCGGTACCGATTATGTTTTTCCAAGAACAGCCAACAAAATCCTGAAAGCATTTTTGCTTTCGAAAGGCGTTCCCAAAGAGAATATCGTGGAAGAATACACGCCGTTTCACCACCAGGATTACCAGACGATCGTTTCCAAGGTGAAGCAATTCGCAGCGGGCGGCAAGGCTTGCGTGCTGTCGACGATCAATGGCGATTCGAATGTGCCTTTCTATAAAGAGTTTGCAAATCAGGGGCTTTCGGCTGCTACCTGCCCGATCATGGCGTTCTCGGTAGCGGAAGACGAGCTGCGCGCAACGGATACCGAATTTCTGGTAGGTCACCTGGCGGCGTGGAATTATTTCCAATCCAAAGAATCGCCGGAAAACAAGAAGTTTGTAGAAGATTTCCGCGCATTCTGCAAGAAAAACAACCTTCCCGGCGGCGACAAAAGAGTAACCGACGATCCGATCTGCTGGGCTTACACGGGCGTGTACCTGTGGGCGAAGGCAGCCGAAAAAGCCGGTTCTTTCGAAGTTTCCAAAGTGCGCCCTGCATTGTACGGCCTGGAATTCGATTCGCCGGACGGTCTGGTAAAAATGGACATGAAAAACCATCATCTGGCCAAGCCTGTGATGATCGGCGAGATCAAACCCGACGGACAATTCGACATTATCTGGCAATCTACGGGCCTGGTGAATCCTGAGCCCTGGTCCAAACTGACTTCCCCCGACAAGGACTGCGACCACGTGGCGCACGGCGGAACGTACACGGTCGCAAGCAAATAAGCATCCGTTTCAACGCGGCCATCGCGGCCGCATTTAAATTCCCTGGTTATGAACTGCATTCAAAAGGTGTGGCTGGTGATCCTTTTGGCCATCGGAATGGGCCGCGGGGCGATTGCACAGCAGGCAGATAGCATTTCCATTCAAATTGCGGCTGTACTGAACCCGCCAAACGACACGGCCCGGAGCCAGGCGCTCCGGTATCTGGCGGCGCAAAAAGACCCCGCAACCTTCCCGTTGCTCGCGGCGATCAATGACAAAAAGCTTTATATGCTGGGCGGCAAACCCGTAACCACGGGCGAGGCGGAGACTTCCGGCGGAAAAGAGGTTTTTACGGTCTTTTACCTCTATCCCCAAAACCAGCAGGCGGTCACGAAGCTGTCAGCCGATCAACTGCAAAAAGTAGAGATCAGCCGATCCGAAAGACTATTACTCAACGTTGTTTTGCCGTATCTGAACCTGACCAGCCATGATCCCCAAAAGCGGATCATGGCGTATGGTCAGCTTGTGAATGCGCCGGATCCGGACAGGATCGCATTGCTCGAAAAAGCATTGCGGCAGGAAACGGACCCCGGCGCGCGGACGGCGGGCAGGGAAGTGTTTTTTCAGATGAAACTGAACGAAACCGCTTCCGGGCATCAGGCCAAAGCCTATATCGACAGCCTCGACAGCAACTGGGGTGAAAACGTAGGGCTCATCCTGAGTGAATACCAGAAAAATGGAAAAGTCGTGTCCGCAAGGGCCTATGCAGCTGAAAAAGTGAAGGCCCTAGAAAGCCTGCAAAGCCGTATCGAAAAGGCGCAAAACCTGTTTAGCGGGATTAGCCTTGGTAGCATACTGATCCTCATCGCGCTCGGCCTGGCGATTGTGTACGGGCTGGCGGGGATCATCAATATGGCGCACGGCGAATTTCTGATGATCGGCGCTTACACGACCTTTTGTATGCAATCGCTCTTCATGGACACGCTGGGGATGAAATCGGACTTATACTTCTGGGTATCGCTACCAGCGTCATTTGTGGTGGCAGGAGTGTTCGGGTTGGTGCTTGAAAGGCTTGTCATCAGGCATTTGTACGCCAGGCCGTTGGAAAGTCTGCTGGCAACCTGGGGTGTAAGCCTCATTATGGTACAAACCGCCAGAAGTATTTTCGGAGACCTTACTGCCGTGAAAGCACCCGCATTCCTGGCGGGTGGCTGGCAGCTGATGCCGCATTTGGTATTGCCATTTAACCGGTTGTTTATCATTGGATTAACGATTGTAGTCGTCTCGCTTACCTACCTGATGCTTTACCGTAGCCGGTTGGGTATCCGCATCCGCGCGGTCACTCAGAACCGCACCATGAGCGCTTGCCTGGGCGTGGAAACGCGCCGCGTGGATGCGATCACATTCTTTCTGGGTTCGGGACTGGCTGGCCTGGCCGGTTGCGCGATGACGCTGATCGGTAATGTGGTGCCTGATATGGGCCAGACCTACATCGTCGATTCTTTCCTGGTGGTGGTGACGGGTGGCGTCGGGAAGATCGCCGGGGCCATTGTTTCCGGACTGGGTATCGGTTTTCTGACCAAAGTACTGGAATCGTTCTACGAAGCCGTTTATGGAAAAGTGCTCATTCTGGCGCTCATTGTGATCTTCCTGCAATTCAAACCCCGCGGGCTCTTTCCCGACAAGGGGCGTGTTGCCGAGGATTAAACCAATCTTATCTCACATCGATTATGGGAAATAAAAAGGATTTCGGGTTGTACGCATGCTGCATTGCATTGTTCCTGATCATTTTACCGCTGGGAAATGTGCTGGGTTTCGTATCCGGTAACACGATCTCGCTCTGGGGCCGTTACTTCTGCTTTGCCATAGTTGCGCTGGGGGTGGATCTCATCTGGGGTTATACCGGCATTCTTTCTATGTGCCAGGCCTTTTTCTTTTGCCTGGGCGGATACAGTGTAGCCATGCACATTGTGCTCAAAGGAGCGACAGCCTCTGGTACCAACGGTATACCAATGCCCGACTTCATGGCCTGGAACCAGGTGGAATCGCTTCCGTTTTTCTGGGTGCCGTTCCAGTCGTTTGGATTATCGGTGGTGCTGGGATTGCTCATTCCGGCTGCATTTGCACTGGTTTTCGGGTATTTTATTTTCCGAAGCCGTATCCGAGGCGTTTACATGGCCATTATCACCCAGGCGCTGGCATTGGCGATGTGGCTCATTTTCCTCCGCAACGAAACCATGCTCGGCGGCACCAACGGCCTGACCGATTTTAAAACACTGCTCGGGCTTAGCCTTTCCGTACCAAGTGTGAAGCTCGGCCTTTACCTGCTTTCGCTCGTCACGCTGGGCATAGCACTCTGGCTGAGCACGAAGCTCGTCGACTCCAAGTTTGGCAAGGTATTGCAAGCTATCCGCGACAGCGAATCGAGGACGAGTTACACGGCCTACCGTGTCATGCATTACAAACTGGCGATATTCATCGTAGCCGCATTGCTCGCCGCCATTGCCGGAATGCTCTATGCGCCTCAAACAGGCATTATTACACCCGGAAGAATGGACGTAAGGGCATCGGTAGAAATGGTGATGTGGGTGGCGATAGGCGGCAGGGGAAAATTAAAAGGGGCTATTTTAGGTTCGTTGATCGTCAATTTCCTGTACAGTATTTGCACCAGCCTCTTCCCCGACTCCTGGTTGTTTATCCTAGGTTTCCTGTTCATTACCACGGTATTGTATTTTGATAAAGGACTGTTGGGAATGCTCGAATCGGTGATGGCTAAACTGGGCGGAAAGCGCAGGCCAAAGGCTCAGCCCGCCGGGCAGGAAGTAGTGCAGTCGTAACGCTACATTGTTGGTTATCTGTTGTTTCAAATCACAAAACTGCCATTATCATGCTATTGACAGTGAAAAACTTATCCGTCTCTTTCGGGGGCGTCCATGCGCTGAACCTTAGCCATTTTAATTTGCTGGACCGCGAACTCAGGGTTATTATCGGTCCGAATGGTGCGGGTAAATCGACATTCCTGGATATCCTGTGCGGTAAAACCAAAGCGGATGCAGGAGAGGTCAGTTTCGACGGCCATTCGGTATTGGGCAAAAGCGAAGTGCGTATCGCCGACATGGGCATAGGCCGGAAATTCCAGAAGCCTTCGGTATTTCCCAGCCTGACCGTTTATGATAATATGTTGCTGGCCTTCAAGATGAACAAAGGCATTTTTGCTTCGCTTTTTTTCAAGCCCAGCGAGGAGATCAACGGACGTATTCACGAGGTAGCACTCAAAGTAGGTTTGCAAAAATGTCTCGGAAAAATTGCGGGAGAACTCTCGCATGGTCAGAAACAGTGGCTGGAAATCGCCATTGTGGTTTTGCAAGACCCCAAACTGATGCTGATCGACGAGCCGGCGGCCGGGATGTCGGACGAAGAAACGGAGAAAACCGGTGAACTGCTGCTGCAACTCGCCCGGCAGCACGCCATCATCGTGATCGAGCACGATATGAAGTTTGTGGAGCAAATCGCGCAGGACCTGGTAACCGTGCTCGTGCGCGGGAAACTGCTGATGGAAGGCACTTTCGAAGACGTACGTAACGACCAGCGGGTGATAGACAGCTACCTGGGACGGGCAAATGTTCAACTTGAAAATTTCTGAGAAATGGGAACACCGATCTTGAAAGTCAGTTCGCTGACATCCGCCTATGGACAAAGCACGATTCTCTGGGGCACGTCGCTGGAAGTGAAAAAAGGAACGGTTACCACAGTAATGGGCCGTAACGGGGTGGGGAAGACTACTTTGCTGAAAACCATCATGGGCATTGTGCCGCCGAAAGACGGGACCATCGAATACAATGGAGAATCGGTCACGAAACTGCCTGCATTCAAAAAATCGAGAATGGGTATAGCGTACGTGCCCCAGGGAAGGGAAATTATTCCAAAACTAACGGTTTATGAAAACCTAAAACTCGGTCTGGAAGCGGTAACCGACCGGAAAGCAAAGATTCCTGAAGAGGAGATTTACACCTTATTCCCGATCCTCAAAGATTTCCGCAACCGCCTGGGCGGCAACCTGAGCGGAGGCCAGCAACAACAACTCGCTATCGCCCGCGCACTCACGGGAAGGCCGTCGCTATTGCTGCTCGATGAACCTACCGAAGGCATTCAGCCATCCATTTCGCAGGAGATCGGGCAGATTTTGAAAACTCTGGCGCGGGAAAGGGGCATTTCGGTATTGCTGGTGGAACAAAAGATCGACTTTGCGAGCCCAGTAACGGATTATTACTATTTCATGAGCCGGGGCGCTGTGGTGTCGGAGGGGAGCGCGGAGGAAATGAGCATGGAAGAGCTGCAAAATCACATTTCGCTGTAAGTTTTACAGGTTCGCATAACGCATATGCTCGTGTACCTACGTATCTTTACGCGTAGGTACATGAGTTTTTCCAGTTTCAGCCCATGTTAAAAAAACAAGTAGTCCAGGACGAAACCCAGGAGCGGAAGACATTTCTGTACTTCACCTGGCTCTATGTGTCGGCATTGCTGATTGTGGCGGTGATCTCGATCCTCAGCCAGATCCTGATCCAGCGATATCTCACAGCCCAGCGGGACGATTCGCATATTATCAACTATGCCGGTCGCTTACGTACTTATAGCCAGACGCTTAGCAAAACTGCATTGCTCATCGAGTCGGGGAGGGATGTTGAATCCAACCGGAAGGAATTTGTGAATACCCTCAAACAATGGCAGAAGGCACACGTATCGCTCATCAGCGGCAATTCCTTTTTAAACCTACCCCCCAATAACCGTAAGGAAATCGCCATGATGTACGACATGGTGAAAGACCCGTACCAGGAGATATTGGCGGCATCCAACAAAATGGTGGCTGCGATGGAAAAGCAAAAGGCAGGGGATTCGCTGAATATCGGGCCTTATGTGAAAAAAATACTCGAATACGAAAAATCATACTTGCTGGGCATGGAACTGATCGTGTTTGACTATGACCGTTTCTGGCGGCAGAAGGTACGTACGTTGAAAGAGATCGAGTATATCCTGCTCGGCGTCGTGCTGTTTACGCTCCTGCTGGAAGCGGCGCTGATCTTCTTCCCGCTTTCGATCCGCATCCGGCAGACGATGACCGGGCTCATCGACTCGGAAAACCGTTCGAAGCAGCTCGCAAAGCAATTGCAGGAAAGCAGTATTTCCATTGAAAAATCGCATAAGGAACTCCGGGAGACGAATTATGCATTGGAAAAAGCAACTTATCTGGTCAAAACGGACGAGGACGGCAGGATTATTTATGCCAACGACAAATACTGCCACGTGACGAAGTACAGCAGCTCCGAACTGCGCGACCGACCGCTTTTTTATAACAACCAAGGCGGAAATGAGAGCATTATTTACAGCCACATCCGCGACCCGCGGCGGCGTACGGAAGTTTGGCAGGGAGAAGTTTACGACACGGCTTCCGACGGGTCGGGGTTCTGGCTGGACGTGACATTGATGCCGATCATCAACAATCAGGGCGAGTTGTATCAGTATCTGGTAGTGTGCAACGACATTACCAAACGCAAAAACACCGAAAAGGAACTCTGGCTGCTGACCGATGAGAAAATGCGGCGGCAGGAGACTGAGCAACATATCCGGTCGCTGTCGATCATTACCGGCCAGGAAAAAGAGCGTGAGCGGGTGGCGGCCGAGATCCACGACGGTATCGGGCAAATGCTGACCAGCCTGCGGATGAAACTCGAACAGGTCGACGACCGGATGGAACGCAAAGACCCGGAAATTCATCGCATCAACGAATTGTTGGCAGCGATTATATTTGAAACCAAACGCATTTGCGCAGATCTTTTGCCCAGCGTATTGGAAGATTTCGGCCTGCGGTCGGCGATCAGGGAGTTGGTCAAAATGTGCCGGGAAGCATCAGGTCAGGTCGCTTTTTACCTGGAAGAAAACATCAAAGCCGAAACATTGCCGCGCGAGCTGGAGGTAGGGGTTTTCAGGATTTTGCAGGAAGCACTGAACAATGTGATCAAGCACTCAGCGGCAACCATGGTTGAAATTCACGTGGATAGCGACAGCGAGTTTCTGAACATGATTATTCAGGACAACGGGAAAGGATTTTATTTCGATAACCAATATATTTATTCGCGGGAGAAGTTTCCGAAAGCGCACGGCTTGCGCGGCATGAAAGAGCGGGCCGATCTGTTGAGGGGAACGCTGAATATCAGCTCCGAGCCAGGAAAGGGAACCACGGTTCAACTTGAACTCCCTTTGCGGAAACACCTGTAAACCACCTTGTCATAACAGACAATCAACCATATGCACATGAAAAAAATCGCTGTTTTTTTAGTCGACGACCATGAAATTTTCAGAAACGGTCTCAAACAGCTCATCAACAACGAGCCTGATATGGAAGTGTCGGGCGAGGCTTCGTCGGGCGAAGAGGCGATCACATCGCTCGTACATATGCAAGCGGACGTGATCATTATGGACATCCGCATGCAGGGTATCAGTGGGCTGGATACCGGTAAGTCGGTTATTAAGGCGAATTCCAATGCAAAACTGCTGTTTTTTAGTCTTTTCGATAACCCCGACTATGTAAGCACGGCGCTCGATATGGGCGCAAGCGGCTACATTTTGAAGGATACGAGCAACAAGATTTTCCTGCACGCGATCCGCTCGGTGCATAATGGGCATTTCTATTTTATTGGCGATGTGACCGACACCGTTGTGCGGAAATACCACGAGCAACGCAATGTTACCGGTGAAATCTCGACGGTCGGTGCACCCGAAATCGCGCTTTCCAAACGGGAGCAGCAGATTATCCGCATGATCCATCAGGGCGTGAGCAACAAGGAGATCGCCGAGACGCTTGGTATCAGTATCCGCACCATCGAAGCGCACCGTTTGAACATTCTTCGCAAGTTTCAGGTCAGCACCATTGAAGAAGCAATGGAAAATGCGCGGGCGGCTTCATTATTGGTTTAAAAAACACTTCAAAAACTTGCAGCGCTCGGATTAGGTAGTTATATTTACGTACGTAATACTACCTAAGTAATTCTGAGCGCTATGCATTTATCTCCCAGAGAACAGGAAAAGCTCATGTTGTTTCTGGCCGGCGAGCTGGCCGAAAAACGAAAGACCCGGGGGCTCAAACTGAACTATCCCGAATCGATCGCATTAATCAGCAGCAGGTTGCAGGAAGCGGCGCGTGACGGGCAGTCGGTGGCGCAGCTCATGCAGTTTGGCGCTACCATTCTGACACGGGAGGATGTCATGGAAGGCATTCCCGAAATGATCCACGATATTCAGATCGAAGCCACCTTTCCGGACGGTACCAAGCTGGTGACCGTCCACAATCCGATACGTTAACAGTCACGATATGATACCAGGTGAATACTTTCTGGCAGAAGGCGACATTATGGCGAATCCAGGCCGCCGCACTCAGCAACTCACGGTCGTCAATACAGGCGACAGGCCGGTTCAGGTAGGCTCGCATTTCCATTTTTTTGAAGCCAACAAGCAGCTTGCATTCGAGCGATTGAAGGCATACGGCATGCGCCTGAACATCCCGGCGGGTACGGCGGTCCGTTTCGAGCCAGGTGAAGAGAAGGACGTATGGTTGGTAACGTTAGCTGGTAATGGCCGTGTTTTCGGGTTCAATAACCTGGTAGACGGCCCGCTGGAAGGGAGTGAGGGCACTGCGCTGGCGAAAGCGTTAAACATGGATTTCAAAAATGAACTGCCATGAGTCTGCCCATCAATCGCATTAAATATGCCAATATGTATGGCCCCACCACGGGCGACAGGGTACGCCTGGGCGATACGGATCTGATTATCGAGATCGAGCGGGACCTTTCGGTGGGAGGGCCGGAGGGTTACGGGGAGGAATCTAAATTCGGTGGAGGCAAAACGATCCGCGACGGCATGGCGCAATCGGGAACGGCCGTGCGCGACGTTGGCGTGCTGGATATGGTCATTACAAGCGTGATGATCATCGACCACTGGGGCATTGTAAAGGCAGACGTCGGTATCCGCGATGGGCATATTGTGGCTGTCGGCAAGGCGGGTAATCCCGACACCACCGACGGCATTACCCCCGGAATGGTTATAGGCGCGGCCACGGAAGTGCACGGCGGCGCAGGACTGATCGCGACCGCGGGCGGTATTGATACACACATTCACTTTATATGTCCCCAGCAAATAGACCACGCGTTGTTCAGCGGTATTACCACCATGATCGGGGGCGGGACCGGTCCGGCCGATGGCACCAATGCAACTACCGTTACGCCGGGTGCCTGGAATATCCGTAAAATGCTCGAAGCCGCGGAGGCTTTCCCTATGAACCTCGGATTTACCGGCAAAGGCAATTGTGCCACCGAAGCACCCCTCGAAGAGCAGGTGAGGGCAGGGGCAATAGGGTTGAAGATCCACGAAGACTGGGGTGCCACTCCGGCAGTTATCCATGCATCGCTCCGGGTTGCAGATCGGCTCGATATTCAAGTGGCTATACACACTGACACGCTGAATGAGGCCGGTTTTTTGGAAAGTACCATGGAGGCCATCGGCGGGCGCGTTATCCATACTTACCACACGGAGGGGGCGGGTGGGGGCCATGCACCCGATATTATCAAGGCGGCGATGTATCCCAACATCCTTCCGTCGTCTACCAACCCGACACGGCCATTTACCGTCAATACCATCGACGAACACCTTGATATGCTCATGGTTTGCCACCATCTGGACAAATCCGTGCCCGAGGATGTTTCATTCGCCGACTCGCGAATTCGTCCGGAGACGATCGCCGCCGAGGATATTCTGCACGATATGGGCGTTTTCAGTATGATGAGTTCCGACTCGCAGGCCATGGGCCGTGTGGCGGAGGTGATCACACGGACCTGGCAGACGGCCGACAAGATGAAAAAGCAGCGCGGTTTCCTGCCCGAAGACAGCCAGGCCGGAAACGATAACTTCCGGGCCAAACGGTATGTAGCCAAATACACGATCAACCCGGCCATTACCCACGGCATTTCCGACTATGTAGGCTCCATCGAACCGGGGAAACTGGCCGATCTGGCGTTATGGAAACCCGCTTTTTTCGGGGTGAAACCTGAAATGATCATTAAGGGGGGGATGATCATAGGCAGCAAAATGGGCGACCCGAATGCGTCTATTCCTACTCCTCAGCCTGTTATATACCGACATATGTTCGGGGCTTACGGCAAGGCGCTGACGGGTACCTGCATGAGTTTTGTTTCGCAATGTTCGCTGGATGAAGGTGTTGTGCAGCAGTACGGGCTGGAAAAGTTGCTGCGACCCGTCCGGAACTGTCGCAGCATTTCCAAAAAGGACCTGATCCATAACGACGCAACGCCGCAGATCGACGTGAACCCGGAGAACTATGAAGTGAAGGTGGACGGTGTGCATATTACCTGCGAGCCGGTTTCAGTGGTGCCGCTGGCGCAGCGCTATTTTTTGTTTTGACAAGAGTATTGAATTGATTATCGGAGCATTTACGGAATGATCATCAGAGAAAAGGCTGGACGCATCGGCGATTACAAGGGGCTGGGAGCAGAACCGGACTGGCTTGACCTCGAATGGTTTGAGACCAGAAAACGCATTTTACACAAAACAACCAGCCGGGGAATAGCCGTCTCTCTGAAATTCCTGGCGGAATCTCCTGAAATCACGGAAGGAGATGTGCTGTATGCCGACGCGGAACGGCTGGTCGTTGCCCGCATTCTCGCTTGCGATTGTATGGTGGTGAAACCCGGCAGCCTGTTTGAAACGGCCTCGCTCTGTTACGAAATAGGGAACAAGCACCTGCCGCTATTTTTCGAAGATGATGCCTTGCTGGTGCCTTTCGAGGCGCCGCTTTATCGCTTACTGGTAGCGCAGGGTTATGCTGTGCGGCGGGAAGACCGGAAGTTGCTCCAACCGCTTAAAACAACCGTTTCGCCACATCCGTCGAATAATAGCGGCAGTTTGTTTTCGAAAATCATGCAGTTAACCAACTCCTGAAATAGCTATGGAAATGCGCATGCTGAGCCTGTTACAATTAAGCGATCCCACCCTGCCAATCGGCGGATATGCGCATTCGGGCGGGCTGGAAACTTACGTGCAGTCGGGAATAGTGCGGAGCCGGGACAGCGCCTGCGATTATATCCGGCATATGCTCACCGAAAATATCCGTTATGGCGATGCCGCATTTGCTTCGCTGGCTTACGACGCGGTTTGTAGTAACGATATTGAGGAATGCATGAGCCTGGATACCGAATGCACGGCGCTTAAACTGCCCAGGGAGATCCGCGAAGCCAGCGCGAAGCTGGGCAACAGGTTATTAAAAGTCTTCCAGCCAGTTTTGCAAAGCCCTGTATTGGACCAGTATGCCAAAGCCATTCGTAAAAAGAGCGCTTCAGGGCATTATTGCCTGGCTTTCGGGATGTGCGCTGCAGCGATGGGCATTCTTAAAAAAGATATGCTCGCTGGATTTTATTACAACACCAGCGTAGGAATGGTTACCAATAGCGTCAAAATGGTTCCGCTTGGTCAGCAGGAGGGCCAGGAGCTGCTGTTTTCATTGCAACCATTGATAGCGGAGCTGGTTGAAAACACGATGAACCCGGACCGCGACCTGCTCGGACTTTGCTGTACCGGGTTCGATATCCGCTGCATGCAGCATGAAACTTTGTATTCAAGACTTTATATGTCCTAAATATGACCCGCAACTACATCAAAATCGGGGTGGCCGGGCCGGTAGGTTCCGGTAAAACGGCCCTCATCGAGCGGCTTACGCGGCACATGGCTTCGGTTTATAGCGTCGGGGTGATTACCAACGACATTTACACCCGCGAAGACGCCGCGTTCCTGACCGTCAACAGCCTGTTGCCACCGGAGCGGATCATCGGTGTCGAAACGGGGGGCTGCCCTCACACGGCCATCCGTGAGGATGCGAGTATGAACCTGGAAGCCGTCGAGGAAATGGCGGAGCGCTTTCCCGATCTGGAAATTATTTTCATCGAAAGCGGCGGCGATAACCTTTCTGCCACATTCAGCCCCGACCTTGCCGACCTGAGTATTTTTGTAATCGACGTAGCCGAGGGGGATAAAATTCCGCGAAAAGGCGGCCCGGGCATTACCCGCAGCGATCTGTTGGTGATCAATAAGATAGACCTCGCGCCTTATGTGCACGCGGACCTGGGCGTGATGGAGCGCGACGCGCGCAGGATGCGAAATGGCGCTCCCTTTGTTTTCACCAACCTGATGACGCTCGAAGGCCTCGATCAGGTGATCGGATGGATACGCCGGTACGCATTGATGGAGGACATCGCCGAGCCCGAGCTGGTCCGATGATCGCCTCCCTGGATATTACAGCCGCCCGGCGAGACGGTCGCACTTACCTGAAAAAGAGTTTTTGGCAACCTCCGTTCAAAATAGCGGACGTTACCGAAGACAGGCGACGTCCCACCTTGCATTTAATGCAAATGAGCGCATCGCCAGGCGTGCTGGCCGGGGACCATTACCAAATAGGCATTCAACTGGAAGAAGGTGCGGCTGTGCATTGGCATACGCAATCGTATCAGCGCTTGTTCAGCATGGCGTCGGCGGCGCGGCAGCAGGTGCGGGTGGGCCTGGCGCCCGGGGCTTCATTCACCTATTTGCCACATCCCTGCGTACCCCAGGCCGGGGCAGATTTCCGGGCCGATAACCGGATATCCATCTCTGCGAACAGCAGGTTGATATGGGGCGAAATCGTCACTTGCGGGCGTAAGCTGAACGGTGAGGTGTTTCAGTTTTCCAATTACCGCTCGGTGACCGAAGTGTTCCTGGAAGGCAAACTCATTTTAAAAGAAAATCTGCGCCTGCTTCCGCAACGCACCGATCCCCGCGGCATTGGGCAGCTGGAAGGTTTTACACACCAGGGAGGGCTGCTTTGCATTGATGCGCAGGTGGATGTTGTGCGCGTGATCCCGCTCTTGTCGGAAATGCTGGCTGCAATCCCGGGTATCGACTTTGGTATTACCGGTTTGTCGGTAAACGGGTTCGCGCTGAGAATGCTGGGCAACCATTCCGAACAGCTTATGAACGCGCTCAAAATGACATCGGAAATGATTACAAACGACGATATATTATGCAAACCGAGTTTCAGGTATTAATGGCTGCGGCGATTAGCATCGCTTGTCTGCACACGCTAAGCGGCCCCGACCATTATGTTCCATTTATTGCATTGTCCCGAAGCAGAAACTGGTCGCTTCCGAGGACTATTGGCTGGACGGTAATTTGCGGCTGCGCCCATGTTTGGAGTTCGGTGCTGCTTGGTCTCGGCGGTGCAGCGGCGGGCTGGTCGCTGAGCAGGATAGAATGGCTGGAAGGTGTTAGGGGAGGCATTGCAGGCTGGATGTTATTAGGCCTCGGGATTGTTTATGGGATATGGGGCCTATGGAAAATGCGGCGTGGGTATTCTCACAAACATTTCGACGCCGGTGACAACGGGGAACTGTATGTGTACGAGCATAATCATAATCAGGTAGTTGCATCGGGCGACCGGCATAAGGTCACGCCGTGGGTGATGTTTATCATATTCCTGCTAGGGCCTTGTGAGCCGATGATCCCGCTGCTGTACTTCCCGGCAGCGAAAAGCTCCTGGGCGACAATGGTAACCATGATCGCCGTCTACACGGTTTGCACGCTGGCTATGATGCTCCTCATGGTCCTGCTGGGTTTCTTTGGTATTTCAATTTTTCGCTTGTCCTCTCTTGAAAAGTACATGCACGCCCTGGGCGGGCTTACGATCACGATTTGTGGCGCTGGAATGGTGTTTCTGGACTGGTAGGTTGCTGAATTTATCGCGTCTGATGGCAATGAAAATGGCATCAGTACTCGTAAATGGTATCGATGGGTCATAGTGTTTTCATGCAATGTTTGTATAAAATACTCTGCCAGAAGCATGTAACTTCGCAAATGCTTTATGCGAAATCTACAAAACAAGCTAAAATGACGATGATCAAATTCAGAGCAGCAACTATCAATGATTTAAACCTTTTGCGGCATTGGGATGAGCAGCCCCACACGGTTGTCTCTGATCCGAACGATGATTGGGGATGGGAAACGGAACTGTTACGGTCGCCCGAATGGCGCGAGCAACTCATTGCCGAATTGGATGGTCGCCCGATTGGTTTTGTGCAAATTATTGATCCTCTGCTGGAAGACAGCCATTACTGGGGCGAAGTGCCAGAGAACCTCCGTGCGATAGACATTTGGATTGGTGAAGCCGATGATCTCGGAAAAGGTTATGGCACCGAGATGATGCGACAAGCGATTGACCGCTGTTTCGCATCGCCGGAAGTGACCGCAATCATTATTGATCCCCTTGCCTCAAATGTCAGAGCGAGAAAGTTTTATGAGAGGCTAGGCTTTTCTTTTGTTGAGAACCGTACGTTCGGGGAAGATTTCTGTGCGGTTTACAAACTCGAGCGTAGCTCTCGGCGTGTCAGCAAAGGAATGTCCGGGGCCTGGATTTTATAAACGTAGGAAATTTCTTATAGGGCCATCCCATGGCATAAGCCTGGGGTGTGGCCTTAATCGGAAAGCCACATTTCGGTAACCGCTTCTGAGTGAGTATTGTAAAAGGACCGGCCTGGATGTGTATGACGATTGAATTGGCAAACCGGCACTGGGATTGGTAAGGTATTTTAAGGCATTGATCTTAAAACATAAAATGCCAACCCATAATGGTCGTTCCGCCATATGTGGCCCAAAAGCCGCGACGTTGAACTGATTTTAGGATGTAGTGATTTTTGATAGAATACCGCGCAAGATAAAAACTCCACCATATTCCGTAATTTGTGTTATTCGTCCCTTTTATTGTGTTTATGTCCCGTAATTCATCAATCTAAATTTGCAGTGTAAATAATTTAAAACACTCAAAAATTTAGAACAATGAAAAAGGTAGCATTAATCACAGGAGCAAGTTCAGGAATGGGGAAATCAACAGCTAACATATTGCATAGCCAAGGCTATACAGTTTATGGAGCGGCAAGACGTACCGATGAAATGAATGACCTGAAAGCAAAAGGAATGGGTGTAGTTACACTTGACTTAACCAATGACGCATCAATCGTTGAAGCCGTTAACAGTATTCTCGATAAAGAAGGCAGAATAGATATTCTGGTAAACAATGCTGGATATGGTTCTTATGGTTCTGTTGAAGACGTATCCCTTGACGAAGCCAGAAGACAGTTTGAAGTAAATCTTTTTGGCATGGCACGATTGACACAGCTGATATTACCCAGTATGCGAGAGCAAAAATCTGGCAGGATTGTAAACATCTCTTCAATGGGTGGCAAAATTTATACGCCGCTGGGTGCATGGTATCATGCCACAAAACATGCAGTAGAAGGATGGAGTGATTGTCTGCGTTTAGAGTTGAAAGAGTTTGGAATCGATGTGGTAGTTGTTGAACCAGGAGGAATCAAAACGCCCTGGGGCACAATAGCAGCGGAAAATTTGAAGAAAACCTCAAGTACAGGTGCCTATTCTAGCTTTGCCAATAAGGTAGCTGAGAACACGATTAAAATGTACACTGGAAGCCAATTGACTGATGTGGATGTACTTGGGCAGACCATTGCGCAAGCCGCCACCGACAAAAAACCCAAAACCAGGTATGTGAAAGGTTATATGGCGAAACCAGCCATGGCAATCAGAAAATGGTTTGGCGACAAAGTGTATGACAAAATAATCATGAGCCAGGTTAAGTAGACTAAGAAATTGGGCAGAAGATGAAACAAGGCGTTAAAAACATAAAGTCGATTAGCCAACTGCATGAAATTTTCGGATTTGGCAAACCCACGCATCCGTTAATCAGTATTATCGATGTGTCAAAATGGGAAATCTCGGAACAGTTTATTGGCGTAAAATACACCTCGGAATTGTATACTATTGGTCTAAAAGACAAAAGTTGTGGTTTGCAATACGGTAGAAATACTTATGATTTTGATGAAGGGGTATTGTTTTTTACAGCACCCGACCAGGTGCAATCCGTTTCTAAGGCACAGCAATTAAATGAAATACAGGGATGGATGCTATTCTTCCATCCCGACTTAGTCCGCAACACCTCATTGGGGCATAGTATCGGAGATTATGGCTTTTTTACTTACGATGTGCATGAAGCACTTCATTTGTCAGATGCGGAACAAAAGACGATCACCGATTGTAAAACTATGATTCAGAATGAAATTCTGGAAAGAATAGACAACCATAGCCAGACCGTCATTGCATCTTCATTGGAGTTGCTATTGAATTTATCAAGACGTTACTATGAAAGACAATTCAACACCCGGTCGGCACAAAACTCTGATGTTGTGAGTCAATTTCATACACTGCTAAACAGCTACTACAAAAGTGGAAAATTCACGGAAACAGGAATCCCATCAGTAGAGTACTTTTCGGATAAAATACATCTTTCAGGGAATTATTTAAGTGACTTGCTCAAAAAAGAAACCGGATATGCAGTAAAAGACCACGTTAATAATTTTATCATAGAAAAGGCCAAAACCTTATTGCTCAGCGAATTGGAAACCATTAGTGGTATTTCCTATCATTTAGGATTTAACTATCCACATTATTTCAGCCGCTTATTCAAAAGCAAAACGGGCCTGACACCACAAGAGTATAGAAAGTTGAGCTAGCTTAAATG
>NZ_JASATN010000019.1:0-116504 GCF_038440355.1 Dyadobacter sp. OTU695
ACCCAACTGTCCCCCTGTGCGGCCCGGGCCGCTCAGGCTGACAGTTGTTTTAACCCCTCATTTCCGCCATCAGCTTCATCAATATCCCGACGGTTTTTTCGGTTTGCTCCTTGCTTGGCGTCGTGTCCCAATTACCTACAATACCGTTGCTGCCGATATAAATGCCATCTTTCCGGGCAATGAAGTTCGCGCCCTGCGTGTACAATTTGTAATTGATATCTCCCTGGGGAATCAGGCACGAAAGCTGCCCGGAAACGGGTGTCAGCTCCTGGTCGTTGAAAACCGGTTTCGCTCCCAGCCCCATGCAATTCACAACTACCTTTTCGGGCAATGCGTCGATATCTTCAAGCTTTTTGATTTCATGAATTTTCACCTTCCCTCCGAACATGGTAAAATCCTGCAACTGGTGCCGCAGGTAGGTCGGGATATTGAACATGATATTGGTCCGGCGCGTCACGTGGTCGGCTTTAAACGGGTGCTCCTTCTTTTCCAGCCGTACCCGCTCGGGTAACAGGCCGTGTATCTCAAAATCTTCGCCGCCTGCACCGGGCGTATAAACCGGTTCCTCTTTGAAAACGCCATATTCCTCCGCCCAACAGGCAATGTCATTCATTCCCAGCAGAAACTGGAATCTCCGGAATGAGAACCGCGTCGCGTCTTCCCATATTGCCTGAAATTCAGGTTTGGCGATCTTTTTATCACAAACTCTCGACGCGGGCGACCAGGTACCGGTAGCCAGGTTGCTAGTTATATTGGGCGGTACATCTTTGGTGTAAATGGTCACCTCGCAGCCGCTTTCCTGCAACAGCCGCGACGTCGCTATCCCTACCGTTCCGCAGCCCAGCACAGCCACTTTCTTCTCGCCCGTGGCCATCACATTCTTCCTCGCGATGTTGCCCGTACCCCACGACAACGACCAGCCGCTACCGCCATGGCCGTAGTTGTGAACGATCGTCTTGTTGCCCAGCTGCTCCACATCCAGCCTCGGCCCCGAGGCTCGAAACGGCCTCAAACCGACGGTTTCCTTCACAATGCGGTCCATCGAAAGGCGTAATTTGGGAATCTGGTGGTAACCCCGGCTGATATGAAAGTGTTTGTCGGGATACCTCAATTCGGTTCTCGGCGCACAGGAGGTCGCTACCGCACCTAATGCGAAGCTGGCCGGGATGGCTTTTTCAAAGAAATCT
Source organism: Dyadobacter sp. OTU695 (assembly GCF_038440355.1). Lineage (NCBI taxonomy): Bacteria > Pseudomonadati > Bacteroidota > Cytophagia > Cytophagales > Spirosomataceae > Dyadobacter > Dyadobacter sp. OTU695. Next base: position 1,188 of record NZ_JASATN010000019.1, read on the forward strand.
CTGCGGTTCATTGGGTTGGGAGTGAAAGTAATGGAATTGTGGAATTTAGCCACCAACCGTTATGAATGCAAATTTTATATTGCCGTATTAAAAAATATCAAAACATTCTTTTTTCAAACACAATTTTCACCACCCACATGGCTATTAGCAATGCACATCAGTTTTTGGAAAGCGAAAAAGGCATGTCGGCTTCCTGTGTCCCCCATTGCTTATTGGGCTTATCCCCCATTTGCAACACCAATGTCCCGCCCTTCAATAGTTCGCCATGGGTTAGGTAGGTCCGGGTGAAAGGTTTCCCGTTCAGCGTCGCCGACTGAATGTATCGCGCCTGGTCGGAAACGCCTTTTGCCTTGACGTTAAACTTCCGGTTCTTGCCCGTTTCTATTGAAATTTCTTCAAAAACGGGGCTTCCCAGTACATATTGGTCCGTCCCCGGTGCTACCGGGTAAAAACCGATCATACTGAATGCCAGCCAGGCCGACATCTGCCCACCGTCCTCATTACCGCTCAACCCGCCGACACTGGTATCGTATTCGCTCCGGATGATGGTGCGGGTCCATTGCTGCGTTTTCCAGGGTTGCCCGGCAAATGCATAGAGATAGGCAATCTGGTGATTAGGCTCATTGCCATGCCAGTAATGCCCCTGATCAAACAATGTATCGAGCTTGGCAGTGAAACCGCTCTTCCCGCCCATGATTTTTTGAAGTCCCGCGACATCCTGCGGTACAAACCAGGTGTATTGCGCAGGAGAACCCTCGGTAATGAAGCTGGCGCGTTTGGCAAACGGGTCAAAATTGGCAATCCAGCGCCCGTTGGCATACCGCCCACGCGCATAGCCTGTCGACGGATCTATTACATGCTGATAATTAAGTGCCCTGCTTCGGAGCTGGCCCGCATCTTCCTTCTTACCCAGGGCATCGGCCAGAGTCGACAGGCAAAAATCGTCGTACGCATATTCGAGCGTGCGTGATACCTGCTCGCGTTTGTGAAATGCCTGCCATACGCTGTCTTCCAACGGCACATAACCATATTGCAAATAGGACTTCAACGCCCGGCGCCCCTGCCCTGCCTCGTAGCTTTTGGCATTGGTATTCACTTCAAATGCATTTTTGCGCAAAAAGTTATAGGCGCTGTTCACGTCAAAGTTCCGCACATTCTTCGCATACGCATCCGCGATTACAGACAATGCGTGATCGCCGACCATCGCGGCCGTGTAATGGTTCCAGCAAGGAAAAATAGGCATCCAGCCTCCCTGCTCGGCCTTTTTTACAAGTGACTGCATCATATCCCCGGCACGTTTGGGTTCGAGCATTATTTCCAGCGGCATTGCAGCACGGAAGGTGTCCCACATACTGAAATCGCAATAATAATCGAAGCCTTCGGCCTTTTGCAGCGGAGTACCACCCGCAAATGAGGGATAGCTGCCATCGACATCGGAAAACAGTCTCGGTGAGAGTTTAGTCCGATATAATGCACTGTAAAAAAGTACCTTGTCATGCTCACTACCGGTAGCCTGGACCTTCCCCAACGCCTCATTCCATGCATCCTGCGACGATTTCCGGACGGTCTCGAATGTTTTTGTACCTAATTCCTTTTCAAGATTCGCACGCGCTCCTTCGATACTGGTGAATGACGTACCGATGCGAGCGATAACCTCCTGCTTCTCATCTCCGAAGCCTACATATGCCCCTAGTCTCTCCCGGTTGCCTTTGCCGGTAAGTATCCTTCCCATTGGCGTGATGGTATCGCCCAGCCACACACCTGACTGCATGAATTTCTTATCGAACTTTATAACAAAATACCCGCTGATACCCGCCGGCTGGCCCGCTCCCTGGTAAATCCGGTGAACCGGATTGTACCCCACAATCTCTCCACGCTCGCGAAGTACCTCCACAAAACCTTCCCCTTCATCGCTATTGGGTTCGATGATAATAAACGATTCCTCCCCGCTCCCGAATTTAAAACGCATGATGGCCGTCCGCGCCAGGGCAGTCACTTCCGCATTAATCTGAGAATCCTGCAACCACACACTGTAATGATCAGGTGTGCTTTGCTCCTTTTCGTGACTGAAAACGACGGCCCTTTTCTGGGGATCGGTAATGAGCTCTCCCGAGAGGGGCATCACCGTAAGCGAACCATAATCCTGCACGCATGAGCCATTCAGCCAATGTGTACCGCGAAATCCCTGGAATTTATTGTCGTTGTAGTAAAACGGTGCAATGCATTTGGTTTCTGTGGCGCGGGTTTGTGGCGTCCATTGGGTCATCCCATTCGGCACACCTGCTGCTGGGATCGTTTGCCCTTTCAGCTCGCTACCCGCCTCGCTGTGTGCTTTGGCGCTTTCCGTTGCCGATGGTGCGGTACCGATCATAGTTGCTACGTAGTCGACGGGCATTTTTTGTGCATAGGATTGATTATCAACAAAAAACGTCGACAATAACATGAAACTAACTGGGAGGAACGGTACGCGCATGGTTAGGTTTGTTAGGTATTCAGGGCGGAAGATCGAAAAAATAATGGTATGTTAGGTCGACAGAATGTTGATATTCCACTGATTTAGACGATTAAAATCCCACAAACCCTATGAAAATCCATATCATCGACACTGGTTTTTTCAAGCTTGATGGCGGGGCGATGTTCGGCGTGGTCCCGAAAGTGCTTTGGAACAAACACAATCCGGCCGATGAGAAGAACCTCTGTTCCTGGGCGATGCGGTGTCTGCTGATCGAGGATGGTGAAAAGCTGATACTGGTCGACACCGGGATGGGAAACAAACAGGACGATAAATTTTTTGGCCATTACGACCTTCACGGTGAAGCCACGCTGCATTCATCGATTGCCGAAAAAGGTTTCAGCCCTGCCGACATTACCGACGTACTTCTCACCCACCTCCATTTCGACCATGTTGGCGGCGCCGTGCAGTTCAGCCGCGACGGCTCGCGCCTTGAACCGACTTTCACCAACGCAACATACTGGACGAACGAAGCGCATTGGCAATGGGCTACCCATCCCAATCCCCGCGAAAAAGCCTCTTTTTTAAAGGAAAATATACTTCCCTTGCAGGAATCCGGGCAATTGCAGTTTATCGAAAACGGTCAATCGCCGTTTGAGGGTATCAGTCTGATCCATGTCGACGGACACACCGAGCAAATGATGCTGCCCGTTATCCGGTACAAGAACCAGAAGATCATCTATTGTGCAGACCTTTTTCCTTCGTCCTATCATATTCCCATCCCCTGGGTTATGAGCTATGACATGCGCCCGCTCCAGACAATGGCAGAAAAACAAAGTGTCCTCCAACAAGCTGTTGACGAACAATGCCTGTTACTTTTCGAGCATGATCCGGTTTACGAGGCTGCGGTTGTTGAGAATACAGAGAAAGGAATCAGGATTCGGGAGCGCGGGAGTCTGAGGGATTTTATATAGCCAAATGAAAATAGCACTAATCCTCTCAGGCGGGGGCGCGCGCGGGATCGCGCATGTGGGTGTGGCGCAGGCGCTGTGGGAACGTGGCGTGCGGCCGGATGTTATCAGCGCGACGAGCTCGGGGGCATTTGTCGGGGCATTGCTGGCGCATGGTTACGAACCGGCCGATATTCTCAAAATCATCCGGGATACGAGTTTTTACCCCTATTTAAGATTTGGAATCGGGGCTAATGGCTTGTTGCACATGCGAAAAATGGAGGACGTTTTCCGCAAATTCATTCCTGAAAATACATTTGAATCACTGAAAATACCGCTGGTAGTAACGGCAACCGACATTGTTTCGGGAGAAGAAGTGCGTTTCCGGAGCGGAGAACTTGCATTACCCGTCCTGGCGTCCTGCTGCATTCCCGGGCTTTTCAGTCCAATGCATTATCAGGGTCACGACCTGGTAGATGGAGGTGTTTTAAACAACCTGCCCGTCGAACCGGTGCTCGGCGAGGCAGATTATATCATTGGCAGCCATTGCAATCCCTTCAATCTGGATAAGCCACTGAAACGAACAACCGAAATCGTTTACCGCAGCCTCATCCTGGCCATGCACACGAAAACCAAAGCCCGTTTCGCGCAATGTAATCTGCTGATCGAACCGCCTGCATTGAGCCGGTTCAGTATTTTCGATTTCAGGAAAGCCGATCAGTTATTTGAGGTGGGCTACCGGTTTACGCTGACATTGCTTAATGACCACCAAATCCTACTTCCCTGACGCCAGCGTTTTGTTTTCAAGCTTCCTAACCACCCATTCCCCCACTTGCCGGCCCTGCTTCTGCCCGTTCTCAATCGCGTCCATGAAGTGAATACCACCGTAAAACCGCGACATCCCCGACTCCTCCGAAGCTGCGAGGAACGATTTGAACGGGCGGGCTTTGAGATTGAACCGCTCCTCAACCGTGTCGGTATATTCGAAATTATCCCCAAAATAATGGGTGAGAATAATTGCTGCCGCTGTCGAGATAACCGAATGACCGCTCAGATATTCCGGGAATGGCGGCGTTTGCAGGAATGGCTTCCAGGTTGGGTCGATATACTTGCGAATGGCTGTTTCTGGACGGATACGGTTACTCCGGTACTTCTCGTCCCAGCACGCCATAAAACCATCCATTAGCCCGATGGCAACAGAAGTATTGATTAGCATTGTTTTGGAAAAATCAGTTTTGGCTTTCCGGCAAGCAATGTCGGTAATGCCCATCCAATGCGCACCGGGAGAGATTTTTTTCATTCCTACCAATAAATGCCCTTTGTTTTCCAAGGCAAACGGGTTGCAGTCCCAGAATGCGGCGATAACACGATGTTCCGGCGTATTCTGATCGTCGTCGTAATTGCGTTTCATCAGCTTAAAAAACTCCGACTCTTTCGCTTCCGAAAATGCAACCGGGGCCGCCGGACGGAACTGTGAGGCCGAATCCAGCGTAAATGGCCGCACGGTTTTGAAATAGGGCTCTACCGGCGGGAAATAGCCCGGAGGCGTAGGGTACCAGGTTCCCGGGCCTCCGTGCGGCTCGTACCTCGGGAAATTGCTGATCTTGTTATAACGGTCTGCTTTGGCATACTTCAAAATCTGCTTGCTGACTGCCAGCGCATATTCCTGCGAACCCGCTATCACTTCGTCCGTAAAGCCAGCTTTCTTGCAGGAATCGATCAGGCTCTGCTGATACTTTTGAAGCAGCAAACCGCCGGAAGGCTGCATTTTCTTCGCCGTTTCGAGCATTGCCAGCGCGGACGCTAGCTGATAGGAATATTCCTTTACCCCGGGCTTTTCGATCTCAGGAAATTCATTCAGTACACCATGCATAGTGGGATACGCCTTATCGTTCGCGGCTACCACCTCATAGCCGGCCAGGCATGCATAGGAGTAGAAGCGGGCCCCAAGCGGCGGGTTCGTCACGTCATGCACCATTACATCGGTCATTTGCAACGTTATCTGGCCTATTACAGTAGGGTCGATCTCCTTCTTGGATTCATTTTTTTTGCAGGCCGTCCATGCGACGACCAACAACATCATCAGAAGAAGGTTATTGAACTTTGCCAATTTGATATGCTTTTATTTCCTGTTGATTAATTCCGAATAACAATTTATTTCCAAGTGGCAGTACACTTCTGACATCTCCCTTCAACCCAAAGCCCGACTTGTCCTGATGCACATATTCGAACTGTCCTTTGCCATTACCTTGCAGCAATATGCCATAATTGGCATCATATTTCCCGAAACGGAGCCTGGCTTTGCTGACGTTACCACAGAGCAATAAATCCTTTTTACCATCTCCGTTATAATCCAGCGGCGTAATGGTATAAACCGGCGATACCTGCACCTGTAATGGCAACACCTTCTCCGCAAACTTGCCGTTTCCTGATCTTTCAAAATAGGCTGTTTTCAGATAAGCCGCTTTCAGCTCTTTCGCTCCTTCCAGTTCTTCTTTCGTAAAAATGTCTTTCACCGTCAGGTCCGCGTAACTTTTATAGTCCTGGAAACGGGTACGCATAATGCTCATCTGATCCAGCATTTCGTCGCGGGTCACGTACGGATAGCTTTTCCCCTGAATATAGAAGCTCATGATCGGGTCAACAGAGCCATTGTCGTCGAAATCTTTGTAAACCATTTCCACGGGTTCGGCGTCGCTGGCTTTGCACTGTGTGTTGGTGCCCATATTACCAATCACGAGGTCGTCCTTACCATCGCCATTCAGATCTTCGACGAGGATTTTGTTCCACCAGCCGGTGTAGGGCTTATCAAAATATTCGGTGGTTTTGTTTTCGAGTTTACCATTAGTATTGATGAAAACACTCACCGGCATCCATTCGCCAACCACGATCAGGTCGGCTTTTTTGTCGCCATTCAAGTCCGTCCAGGCCGCGTCGGTAACGAGGCCAATGCGTTCGAGTTCTTTGGATATCGAGGCTGTCTGATCGGTAAACTTCCCTTTCCCGTCATTGATAAGGACATAGCTGCGCGGTGCCTCGGGATAGCGCCCGGGTATCACACGCCCACCCACGAAAAGATCAGGTTTTCCATCTCCATTGATATCCGCCGTGCGTACACAGCTTGCGCTCGTGAGCATTACCGGTAATGCACCGGTGCTTTTGGTAAAGTTGCCTTTGCCGTCATTGAGATATAACCGGCTTTGCAGCAACGGATCTTCGGGCATAAAACTCGCATAACCACCGCTGGCAACGAAAATATCCTGCGTACCATCGCCATTGGCATCGAAGAACAAAGCATCGGCGTCTTCACTTTGCTTATCTGCTTCGAATGCAGGCACCGATTTCAGACCGAACGCCCCGCTTTTTTGCTGGATGTATAACCTGGCCACTTCGCCGGTCGTACCGCCGATAAATACGTCGTCCAGACCATCTCCATTCACATCCCCTTTTCTCATGCAAGGATTGGAGAATGAAATCGGATTGATCAGCAGCGGCTGACGTTTGAAATCGTTTAGTTTCACTGTCGGGCTCTTGTAGGCAATCGGAGAAGCGACAGACGCGAACAAAGGCGTAATGGGTTTGCCTGCTTTCGCTTTCTCCCTGGCATTTACCTCAGAAAGCGTCAGCGTCGCATTTGCTTTCGGGTTAATCACCTTTTCCTGCCTGCCGTTTAGCCAGGTTACCACCAACGAATCAATAGCACCCTCCTTGCCCAATCCGAAATGCAACACCGGCGACACACTCGACTGGTACCCGCGGGTCGGCATTTGTTCGAGGTATTGCTGCTGGCCTTTCTGGTATATCGTCACTTTCGCTCCCAAACCGAGCGTATTCTGCCCATTTCCGGTAAGTTTTATTTTGAGGTAATTGTTTTTCAAATGCTTGTCGCCGTCGTTCTGATAAATGAATGCGGGCTTATTGATATTGTTTACGACAAGGTCGAGGTCGCCGTCGTTATCGAGGTCGGCGTAGGCTGCACCTCCAGAGTTGGAAATTTCTCCTACCCCCCAGCTGTCGGCTACGTTGGTAAATGTGAGGTCTTTTTTATTTTGAAACAGGTAATTCTTCATATTCGAAGAGGGCATCTGATATACCAGTTGCAGCACGTCTTCCCGCTTAACCTGCCCCTCAATGCGTTTCAAATGGTCGCCCATGAATTTCACAAAATCCATGTTGGTGAAGTCGCGCAGGTTACCGTTTGTAATAAAAAGGTCCTTCCAGCCGTCGTTGTCATAATCGGCAAACAGCGGAGCCCAGCTCCAGTCGGTATTGGAAACACCCGAAAGCTGGCCTATCTCGGAAAATACAGGACGTTTCGTGCCTTTGCCCAGCCCTTCATTCAGTTGCAGCATATTGCGCATATACTGATGATGAAAGCCCATTTTGACATTAAAATCAAACAATTCGTAGTTATCCAGGCCCGTCAGTAGTTTCTGGCGACGGTTATCCTCTGGAAGCATATCAAGCGTAAAAATGTCGGGCAGGCCGTCGTTGTTAAAATCGGCAATGTCGTTCCCCATCGAGGAATGCGAGGTGTGACCGATGCTCGCGTCAAGCACGTCAGTGAACGTGCCGTTGCCATTGTTGATATATAGAAAATCGGGGACCGAGTAATCGTTGGAAATGTACATATCCTGCCAGCCGTCCTGGTTGACATCGGCAATGCCGATGCCCAGGCCGTAGGTCAGCTGCGAGCTGTGAATGCCCGCTTTTTTAGTAATGTCCGTAAAATGCGGCGTGCCGTTTTGCGGATCGTTGCGAAACAGCCTTACGCCAGTGACAGGGTCTTCTTTTTTCAGGATATCCGCCGTGCTTGCCTCATCGAGGATCGGAAGGGCTTTCGGATTATGGTTAAGCAGGAACATATCAAGGTCACCGTCTTTATCAAAATCGAAGAATGCAGCTTGTGTGCTGTTGCTTGAAATGCCCAGACCATATTGCTCTGCCATTTCTTCAAACTGCGGAACTCCCTGGGTATTGTTGCCTTTGTTGATAAAAAGCTGGTCTTTCAGGCTCTCGGGCGATACCGCGCCGGAGTAGCAAACGTAAATATCGAGTTTGCCGTCGCCGTTTACATCGGCCATCGTAACACCGGTTTTCCACGGACGCTCGCGTCCTCCCACCTGCGCAACGGCGGTGATGTCCTCGAAAGTCATCCCGCCCTTGTTCAGGTATAATTTATTGGGCACCATGTTGCCGGTGAAGTAAATATCGTCAAGCCCGTCGCCATTCACATCGCCCACTGCTACTCCCCCTCCATTATAAAAGTATTCGTACATCAACACGTTGGTATTTAAACCTTCTGTCAATGTATTGGCGAAATCAATCTTGGTTTTTTCGGCCGGCAAAAGGGTAAAAAGCGGTGGCCCGGCGGGACCTTTCTTTTCTTCTTTGGAATCGGAGGATTTGTCACAACCGGAAAGTACCAGTCCAGCGATCAGAACAATGCTGCCTGCTTTCCAGGGCCATATTTGCTTCATGACAGGAATGAAGAGTTTAAAAAGGAGTAAAAAAAGAAACTATGCCTTGTAAGCCAAGGCATAGTTTCAGTAAAATTAGTCAATAAAATATAACTATTTATCGTAACCCGGGTTTTGTACCAGTTTTGCGTTACGGTTGATTTCATCGCGGCTGAACGGACGGAAATACATCTTGTCGACCCAGGTGCGGTTTTCGTGAGACTTCTCTTCTACCGGAGTATAAGTATAGTCGTAAACCGTTGGATCATAGTGATATGGTTCCTTCATCGATTTGCCGGGCTTGAACTTGCCGATCACATTGATATACTGCAAAGGACGGCCCAATGTGGTCGAAGCGACCATCCAGCGACGTGCATCGTGGTAGCGTTGCTCCTCATAAGCCATTTCAATGCGCTTTTCGTGACGATAAGCTTCTTTCAACGCAGCACCCGAAACTTTCAATGCCGGCATACCTGCACGGAAACGGATTTTGTTCAACCATTCCAGCGCAACAGCTTCTTCTCCTACTTCGATGCTTGCCTCGATATAGTTGAATACGTTTTCTGTCACACGGAAGAACGGCCAGGGGATATTCTGACGGTCGGTGTTGTCATACAACGACGGGTTCGGATCGATGAACTTACGCATGTAATAACCGGTGCGGCTTCCGTTCCAGTCTTCGATCGAGCTACTGCGGGTATCCAATCCTTTGCGGTTAAACAATGTACCTTTGTCGTCCAGGAGGTCATATGCACCGGTCTGGATTTGGTTAGCAGGATCTTTCGCATCGGAAGGACGTGGTTTCCATGTCGCGCCATCATACATAATTGTTGCGTAGAAACGTGGGTCACGGTTCACGTACGGGCTCGCCTTGTGGGTAGGGTTAGTCCATGAGAACGGCGTGCCGTCCATCATTTCGTAGTCATCCACCAGCGTTCCGATCGGCGTGTTACCAGCCCAGTTGTGGTAGCCATTAGGACCGTTGTTCAAGCCGGTCTGGCGTGCACCTTCGTTCTGGCTTGGCGTGAAATAGCGTCCAAAAATGATCTCGTTCGCCGAAGCGTCGAGGGATTTGTCAGCACTGGCACCCGCCATAGCAATCGAAATATAGTTCAGACGTCCCTGCTCAGCCGTTACGGGAGCAGTCAGGTTCAGCTTGTAACCAGCGCCACCTGCGTCGAGAGCAGCCTTTGCCGCAGCCTGGGCAGCGGTCCAGCGAGCTTTGCGGTCACCCGAAACATATCCCAGGAATTCAGGATTCGGGAAGGCCGCGATTACGGCCGATTTTGCCTTTGCAGTAGGGATGTCATGCAAGTCGCTTGCAGCATACAACAAGATCCGTGCTTTCAATGCCAGCGCAGCAGCTTTGGTAGCGCGGCCTTTTACCAACGTTTTGCCATCGAGCAAGAGTGCAGCACTGTCGGCATCGCTTACGATCTGCTTCACACATTCATCAAATGTATTGCGGGAAACGGAGTAATCTTCGTTCAGCGCATACACTTTCTTGATGATAGGCACGGCACCGTAATAGCGCACCAGTTGCTGATAGTAATAAGCACGCATGAAGTACGCTTCACCTTTCAGGCGCCCCTTCAATGTTTCGTCCGTAAACGTCGCAGTAGTGAGGTTTGTAAGGGCGATGTTGGATGCGCGGATATACTGGAACATCTGGCTCCAACCGTAGGTTGCATCCACCCAACCGAGGTTAGAAGGGCTCAAACTGCCTTCATTCACGGTATTGATGTTACGGCCTGTGTGGGTAAATACAGCTTCATCGGTAAGTGAAGCGAGCATCTGCTCACTGAAACCTCCCTGCTGAAGACCTGCATAGATCCCGGTCACAAAACCTTCGGCCAAGGCCCCATCTTTCCACACCGCGTCGGTAGGGATTTCGGTCGGCGGCGTTACATCCAGAAAGTCTGTATCGCACGACGTAAGTCCCCCGGCCAGCAATGCTATTAACAATAGACTTTTATATCTCAATTTCATATTTCTTATTCGTTAAAATGCTAAACGTACACCTGCGCTAACAACTCTTGCCTGCGGATAGTACTGACCACTGTTGGTAGTCGCTTCCGGATCCCATACCTTGATCTTGTCGAAAGTCAGCAGGTTCAATCCGTTCACATAGATTCTCAGGTTGCTCAAACCGATTTTCGAACCGATTTCCGATGGCAGGTTATACCCCAGTTCGATGTTTTTCAAACGCAGGTAGTTGTTGCTTTTCAGGAAGTAGTTGTTGATACCTGCCTGACCTGTGTTGGTGTAGTAACGGTTGTTACGGTTAGTCAGACGTGGGTATTTATCGGTCGGATTATCGATCGTCCAGCGGTGATCGTAGTCATATTTCAGGTAGTTACCAATGTCTCCGGATTCTGTCAGACCTACGATCTGAAGACCTCCCAACGTACCCTGGAACAACATAGCCAGATCGAATTGTTTGTAACCAAGGTTGATCGAAGCACCACCTGTAAACCATGGACGTTGTACTTTTTCAGAACGGATACGGTCGTCACCATTGATTTTGTTGTCACCATTCACGTCTTTGAACTTCATATCACCAGGGCGAAGGTTACCTGTGATCGGGCTGTAATCAAGCTTGTTGGCATCGATTTCCTCCTGGCTCTTGAATGCACCATCGAATTGGTATACAAGGAATGAGTTATAAGGCATTCCGGTCGTTCTCTGATAGGAAGGAGCGCCTGGTGTTTCGTCCCAGTAAGTGATTTTGTTTTTAGCATAACCACCATTCACACTTACTGAATACGTGAAGTCACCGGCATTACCGTCGTAGCTAACTTTGAACTCCCATCCTTTGTTTTGCAGCTTACCCAAGTTTTGAGGTGGAAGCTTGCCATCGATACCAGCCGACGATGGAGTTGAACCTACTTTCGGGATCAGGATCTTCGAACGGTTGTTTACGAAATAGTCAAACTCGAATGAAAGCTTGTCGTTGAACAAGGTACCTTCGATACCGAAGTTGGAGTTGTTCGCAACCTCCCAGGTGAATGTAGGGTTCGCAACACGGCTTTCGAGCAATGTTTTGGCCACCTGATCATTGATAATGTAGCTACCGAAGCCCATTGTCGACAGATATTGGTATTCCGCCAGTGTTTCTGTTCCGAGGAAGTAAGGTTCAGCACCCATTTGTCCCCATGAACCGCGCAGTTTCACATTGTTCACGTAGCGCGAAATGTTGTTTTTCCAGAAGCCTTCTTCCGAAATACGCCATCCTGCCGATACCCCCGGGAAGAAACCGAAACGGCCTTCTTTCGGGAATACATAAGAACCATCGACGCGCCACAGGAACTCAGCCAGGTATTTCTCCTTGAAGTTGTAACCTGCACGACCGAAGTAGCTCAAACGTGCTCTTCTGTACAAATCGAAGTTGTTCATATCCTGCTCAGCCGTTCCACCCGCGAAAAGTTGGTCAACTGCTGGTGAAATGAAGTAGCGGCGGAATGCGAAGAAACCGTCTGCATCTACTTTCTCACGCTGGGCACCGGCCATTACGTTGAAATTGTGACCGTCGATCGATTTTTCGTAGGAAACCTGGCCGGTCAGCTGGATGGACAATTCTTGTGAAGAACTTTCTCTCAAACGTGGATCTTTGAATGTAGAACGTACGGTTCCGGTCAGGAATGGTGTTTTGCCATCAGCCTCGTAGGTCTTTTTGTCCCAGAAATACAATGTCCACGGGGTCTCGAAGTTTTTCTGACGACGCAGTTGCTTATCGATCGCAGCCATTGCATTGATTTTCAAGCCTGGTACACCTGGCACCTGAATTTCCAGACCTCCATTGGTTTGGATGTAATCTCTTCTGTCGTTGTTATAGCCGGTTGTATTGGTAGTGATAACCGCAGGGTTCTGACCGTTCTCGATATCAGGACCTGGACGACCGTCCGGCCAGATAGCAATTTCGGTTGGTTTTCCGCGCATCAACATACGGAAGATCGCACCGGCACTGTTTCCACCACTGGGGAAGTGACGGAACTCTTCACGCAAAGTCACACCCAGGTTTGCAGTTACGTATTTGTTGATCTTCGTATCGAGGTTCAAACGCATGTCGTATTGCTTGTAACCTGTCGCGGAATTCACATAGTAACCATCCTGATTGATGTGGCCAATCGAAGCAAGGTATTTGATGTTTTCGCTACCACCGGTCAATTGCAGGTTGTGGCGTTGCTGAGGAGCCCATTTGCGGATCACCGAGCCATACCAGTCTGTGTTCGGGTGCAGGAACGGATCAGAACCGTCACGGAACTTCTTCATGTCATCCGGATTAAACACGGCGTTGATCACGTTTCCGTTGTCCGTTCTGGTGTATGAACCGTTGGTATTAAATCCTTGCAAAGCACCTTGCCACTGCCCAACAGGCAGGTTGTCATAGATTTGCAATTCGTTACGGATCGTAGCGTATTCAGCTGCATTCGACATTTCAGGGGTACGGGTCGGTTGCGAGACACCCAGGTTCATGTCATAAGAAAGTTGTGGCTTGCCCGACTTTCCGCGTTTGGTGGTGATGAGGATAACCCCGTTACCCGCACGCGAACCGTAAATCGCAGCCGCTGCATCTTTCAGTACCGAAATACTTTCGATATCGGCAGGATTGATACGGTCGAGACCGCCGGAACGGTTAGGTACACCATCCACTACAATGAGTGCGTTGCTGTTACCCAATGAGTTGGTACCACGGATACGGATTGCAGAACCGTCATAACCGGGCTCACCGCTCGATTGTACGGCAGAAATACCAGGCAGACGACCACCTAGCGTGTTAGATAAGTTGGCAGCGGGTGCCTTTTGAAGCTCTGCACCTTTTACGGCTGTTACCGAACCCGTGAGGGTAGCCTTTTTGGCAGTACCATAACCTACTACAACCACTTCTTCAAGTGCTTTGGTGTCGGCAAGCAAGGTCACATCGATGATGCTCTTACCGCCCACAGCAACCTCCTGTGTCAGGTATCCGATAAAAGAGTAGACCAGCGTGCCATTTTTTTCCGCGTTCACTGTATAAAGCCCCTCATTATCTGTTACTGTGCCTGCAGTGGTTCCCTTCACGACAACGCTAACGCCAGGCAGCGGTTGTCCCTGTTCGTCTTTGATCTTACCCTTGATGGTGTTCTGGGCGAATGCACCCATGACCGTCACCAGGGCCAGACAAAGAGAAAAAACACTTCGTGATACAGCACGAGGCGTCCATCCAGTAGAAAATCTCATAGATTAATAGTTAGATTAAAATTTTTATAGTAAGAATGTTTGCTTAACCGTATAAGCACGGAACGTAGAGTCGGGCAATGATTTTCATTCCGAAAATCTGCCGCGGCGGGTGAATTAAAGTGTAGCTAGGAGAATTCTTTACATAGTGTAATTTTAGTGATTAGGGTGAGTACTTTCATCGATAAGAGTTCAGGATCTCAAACAGTGTACATCTAACACAATCTCATAAATATACTCCTTTTATATGTAAGAGAAGTACCAGAATGCTTGATTTACTCGCTTGATTGTACAAAAAGATATTAATTTTTTAACAAAAAAAAGGTTTCCCGGTTAATGAATATGCATTCTTAAAAAATAACAATAAATAGTAGTACCCATCGAACATTTTTTATGATGTAGTGATATATAAGTTACAATAAATCATTCTTTTGTACAGAATTATCATCAAATTCCCATTTCTTGCTATATTCGTAAAGCATTTCAGTTACAAAAATTCCCATCGAATCCGAATGAAGTTCCGTTTACTCTCCTTCTTATTTATTTGCTTCTTATACGGGTGTAAAAAAGAGTCTTCGCCCGACGAGTATAATGCAAAAGCGGCCGACCCTAAGTTTTTTCACGAAACGGCTACGCACCTTACCGATGTCATTATCCACGATATATTTAAGCCACCGGTCGCCAGCCGCATTTACGGCTATTCATTCCTTGCGGCCTATGAGGCGTTAAGCCCTGGCTACAAGGACTATCAATCACTTGGAAACCAGCTTGTTAAATTCAAATCACCACCCAGCCCCGACACATCCCTGGCCTATTGCTTTCCGCTGGCGAGCATCAAGGCATTCACCGTCGTGGGCAGAACACTGACCTTTTCCGGTAACATGTGGGACGCCTACGAGAAGGGACTTTTCAAGCAGTTTCAGGAAATGGGAATCCCGGAAGATGTGTATGAACGCTCTATTGCATACGGCGACACCGTAGCGAAGCACGTATTGGCATATTCGGCTAAAGACCACTATAAAGAAATACGCGGTTACCGCTATACGGTGACCAATAAACCGGGTACATGGGTACCCACCCCGCCAGCCTACGCCGACGCCTGCGAACCTATGTGGAATACCGTCAGGACTTTTGCCATGGACTCGGTGACACAGTTCCGCTGTCCACCACCCGCAAAATACGACCTCGCCAAAAGCAGCAAGTTCATGCAGCTTGCCATGGAGGTTTACAATATCGGTAATAATCTCACCGAAGAGCAGAAAGCTACTGCGTACTTCTGGGACGACAATGCGTTTGTGACCAATGTTGTGGGTCACGCCATGTTTGCCAACAAAAAAATGACTCCCGCCGGTCACTGGATGGCGATCGTGAGAACCGTGGCATTGGATAAGAAACTGGACCTGATGCAATCGGTTGAGGCGTATACGTTGGGAGCACTTTCGATTTACGACGCATTCATTGCCTGCTGGGACGAGAAATACCGGACTGTTCGCATCCGACCCGAAACGGTGATTAACAACAATTGGGACCCCAACTGGCGGCCGTTCCTGGAAACCCCTGCATTCCCCGAATACGTCAGCGGGCACAGCTCTATTTCAGCTGCATGCGGCGTCGTACTCACTCATTTGATCGGTAGTAATGTCGCTTTCACCGACTCGACCGAGAAAAAATACGGGCACGGCGTTAAGTCATTCAAATCTTTCGAAGAAGCCTATTGGGATGCATCCATCAGCCGCGTATATGGAGGTATTCACTACCGCGACGGCGTCGAAGAAGGAACACATCTTGGGCAGAAGGTCGGCGAAAACGTATGGCAGCGGGCGGTAACCCGCCGGAGCCGGAACGTTCTCGCGCAAAACCCGAAACCCTGAAATTACACGTGATCGGCATTAAAATGGAGCCCGATGTTCTCGCGTCGGGCCATGGCCATTTTAATGATCAGGTAGGAAACCGAGATCATATTGCGCAGTTCGCATATAGCCACTGAAACCTTGGATTCGCGGTATAGTTCTTCGTGCTCCTTATGCAGAAGTTCGAGACGGTCGTAGGCGCGTTTCAGACGGCGGTCGGTGCGCACGATGCCCACATAATTGGACATAATGCTGTTGAGTTCGCGTGTCATTTCGGTTACGAGTACCTGCTCTTCCGGATGCGTAGTACCCGAATCGTCCCATTCGGGGATATGCTGCGGGATTACCGCGTTTTCAAAGTTGGCAACGGTACTTTCGTATGCCCGGTGCCCGAATACAACCGCTTCCAACAGGGAATTGGACGCGAGGCGGTTGGAGCCGTGCAGGCCGGTGCAGGAGCACTCCCCTACGGCATACAAAAACTCGATATTGGTCTTACCCCACTCGTTCACGCGCACGCCCCCACACATGTAATGCTGCGCGGGCACGACGGGAATCATGTCTTTCCGCACGTCCACGCCTTGCTGCAGACAGTACTCGGTGATATTTGGAAAATGCTCCACAAACTTGTCGTAGTCGCAGTGCCGGACGTCGAGATAAACGTGGTCGACACCGTTTTTCTTCATCTCGGAGTCAATCGCACGGGCAACAATGTCGCGCGGGGCCAGTGACAAGCGGCTGTCATAGTTTTCCATGAATGTGCTGCCGTCTGCCCTTTTTAATACTCCTCCAAAACCGCGTACTGCTTCTGAAATGAGGAAAGAAGGTTTCTGGCCGGGTTGGTGGAAGCTCGTGGGGTGGAACTGGATAAATTCCATATTATCACAAATGCCTTTGGCACGGTAGGCCATCGCGATCCCGTCGCCCGTCGCGATAGTCGGGTTGGTGGTGCTTTGGTAGATATTACCGATGCCTCCGGTGGCGAGCAGGGTAGTTTTAGCTAAAAACTTTTCCACTTCTCCTGTCCGGCGGTTCAGCACATAGGAGCCGAAGCATTTGATATCTTCACGGTAACGGTAAACGGTTTCGCCCAAGTGGTGCTGGGTGATCAGTTCCACCGCATAATAATGGGTAAAAATCTGGATGCTTTTGTGCCGGTTCACCTCTTCCAGCAGTGCCCGCTCTATTTCCGCGCCGGTAATGTCCTTGAAATGCAGGATCCGGTGATCGGAATGCCCGCCTTCTTTCGCCAGATCATAGTCCCCGTCCTTTTCCTTATCAAAGCGTGTTCCGTAATCGATCAGTTCCTGAATGCGTTCGGGGGCCTCGCGCACGACGATCTCAACAATATTCCTTTTATTGACCTCATCCCCCGCATCCATCGTATCCTGAATATGCTTTTCAAACGAGTCGGACTCGGCCCAGACTACCGCAATGCCTCCCTGGGCATATTTGGTATTCGTTTCATCGGCCTGGACCTTAGTGATCACGGCAATGGAAACTTCCTCTTTCAATTCGTCGAAATGGCGGGCTAATTTGGCTGCGTAGCTTAGTCCGGCAATTCCCGAACCGATAATCAGAAAATCAAACTGGGGCATAATTCAGGAATAGGGTTAAATCGGGTGTCAGATGCCTTTGCTCAGTTCCAGCATTCGTGCAACGGAATCATAAGCTTTGAGGCGGATATCCTCGGGAACAAAGATCTCCGGCTGCTCATAGTAAAGTGCATTATAGACCTTTTCGAGGGTATTCATTTTCATATACGGACATTCGGAGCATGCGCAGGTATTGTTATCAGAGCCGGGAGCTGGTATCAGCTTTTTGTCAGGCACCGACTGTTTCATTTTGTGCAAAATACCGGCCTCAGTCGCAACGATAAATTTATCATGACTTGATTCCTTCACAAATTTCAGCAAGCCTGTTGTAGAGCTCACGAAATCCGCCTGCTTCAAAATATCCTCTTTACATTCCGGGTGGGCGATCAGCAATGCATCGGGGTTCTCTACACGAAGCTGGGCCAGTTTCTCCCTCGAAATATCGATATGCACAATGCAGGCGCCGTCCCAAAGCACCATATCACGCCCGGTTTTGTGGGCAACATAGCGCCCCAGGTTCGCATCCGGCGCGAATATGATTTTCTGATCCTTCGGCAAGCTCTCCACGATTTGCAATGCATTCGACGAGGTACAAACAATGTCAGTCAGCGCCTTGATCTCCGCGGAGCAGTTGATATAACTGATCACGATATGATCGGGGTATTGCGCCTTGAATGCTGCAAACTTATCGGCAGGCGCCGAGTCAGCCAGGGAGCATCCCGCATTCAGATCGGGGATTACTACCTTTTTGTTGGGGCTGAGGATCTTGGCCGTTTCACCCATGAAGTGCACGCCGCAAAAAACGATCATGTCGGCATCGGTAGCGGCGGCCTGCTGCGAAAGGCCGAGGCTGTCACCGATATAGTCGGCCAGGTCCTGGATTTCCGCGTCCACGTAATAATGCGCGAGAATTACCGCATTCTTTTCTTTTTTCAGGCGGTTGATCTCCGCAACCAGATCGATATCCTCCGCGATCGCCTCCGTCACATATCCGTAGCGGTTAACCTGCGCTTCAATTGTAGTCATTATGGTGAATAATTGGCTTTTATTTAACACTAAAATCCATGCCGAATTTACGATATTAAACCAATGAAAAGCAAAGAAAGTGCGGCCACCGTATTAAAACGAAAGCCGCCGGGAACAGTCCCGACGGCTTTTCAATATAGTTAAATCTTGTTTCCTACAACACCCAACGGAAGAATGCATAGAGCGTTCCGGAGAGCAGCATCGTCACCGGGAGGGTTAGTACCCAGGCAATCACTATGTTACGAATCGTGCCGCCTTGCAGGTTTTTCACACCCTTGCTGGCTACCATGGAACCCGCAATACCTGATGAAAGTACGTGGGTCGTACTTACCGGAAGACCCAGGGATGACGACACTCCGATCGTGCTCGCGGCCACCAATTCGGCCGAAGCACCTTGTGCGTAAGTCAAATGCTGCTTACCAATCTTCTCCCCGATCGTTACAACGATCCGCTTCCAGCCTACCATTGTTCCGAGTCCCAGTGAAAGTGAAATCATAAGGATAACCCAGTCCGGGGCGTAGTCCGTATATCTTCTGATGCCATGCTCACCACCCGATTGCTTTTTCAGGAATGCGAGATCGGTTGCATTGAGGTTAGCCTGGCCGTTGTCGAGGATCGTTTTAATATTACGGCTCACGAGTAACAACGAACGGCGCGCTTCCATACGCTCCTCTTTTGGAAGGCGGTGCTCAGGCAGCGGATGATCGATCTGCTTCTGCAAATGCGTGATCTCGGATTTAATCGTATGCAAATGCGCGCGATCCGAAATGGAGAGGCGCGTGGAATCGATTGTATTCACTGCCCGCTCAATACCGATCAGATCAGCCTTCATATCGATCGGATCCTTGGAATTATCCAACGCAAAATGCGCAGGAACAATACCGATCAGGATGAGCATGACAAGTCCTACACCCTTCTGGCCGTCGTTAGAACCGTGGAAAAAGCTCACCAACGTACAAGTCGTGATCAGAATGGCGCGTATCCACATCGGCGGTGCCTCGTTTTTCTTGGGTTCGCTGAAAACAATTTCGCGGAGTGGCTTGGACAACGATCTTCTCAGGATAAACATAATGATGATCGCCAGCGCAAAACCAAAGATCGGAGAGGTCAGAAGCGACATGAACAGCTCTTGCGCTTTTGTCCAGTTGACACCGGTACCCTGGGTATTTTCAGGCATTAATGTAAAGGCAAGACCTACGCCGAGAATTGAGCCGATCAGCGTATGGGAACTGGAACTCGGCAAGCCGAAGTACCAGGTACCAAGGTTCCATATAATCGCGCTGAAAAGTAAGGCAAAGACCATCGCGGCACTATGATAAACGTTCTGATCGATCAGAAGCTCCACAGGAAGCAGGTTTACGATACCCATGGCCACGGCAATACCGCCGAAGAATACGCCACAGAAGTTCATGAAACCCGACCAGATCACCGCTACATTCGGTTTCAGAGAATTGGTATAAATAACGGTTGCCACCGCATTGGCGGTATCGTGAAAACCGTTGACAAATTCGAATGCACAGGCCGCTAAAATACTAAACGCGAGGAGGATGAAAATGTCGGTTTCAAGACCAAACATAAAAGAAGTTGATAGGTTGAATTATTGACGCAAAACTACTTATAAACGACCGACCCAATGTTAAGAAATTGTTAAGTCGGACCTGTGTCAGTTTGTTTCTTTGTTAGCCAGCTGCCCGCAAGCGGCATCGATATCCTTTCCCCTGCTCCTTCTCACGTGTACCGAAACCCCTCTGTCTTCCAGGAAAGCGGCAAATTTATCCAGTCGGTCGGCTTCCGTATTTTTAAAATCGGCTTCCGCGATCGGGTTGTATTCAATGATGTTCACACGTGCCGGAACGCGTTTGGTGAACTCCCAAAGCTCCTTCGCATCTTGCAAAGTGTCGTTGAAATTATTAAAAACAATATACTCGAAAGTAATGCGGTTGCCTGTCTTCTTATAAAAATAGTTCAATGCCTCGGCCAGGTTATCAAGCGAATTCGACTCGTTGATCGGCATGATCTGGTTCCGCTTTTCATCATTGGCCGCGTGCAGCGACAATGCAAGTCGGAACCGCACCTCGTCGTCGCCGAGCTTTTTGATCATCTTCGCAATGCCCGCCGTTGAAACCGTAATGCGTTTGGGCGACATATTCAGCCCTTCCGGTGAAGTAATGTATTCGATGGATTGGAGCACATTGGCATAATTCAGCAACGGCTCGCCCATTCCCATATATACAATGTTGGTCAACGGCGCGTTGAACGTCTTTTCGGCCTGTTGCGCAATCGCCACCACCTGATCGTAGATTTCCCCGGCTTCGAGGTTACGCTTGCGGTCCATATAACCCGTTGCGCAAAACTTGCATGTGAGCGAGCATCCAACCTGGCTGCTCACGCAGGCGGTCATGCGGTCGGCGGCGGGAATGAGCACGCCTTCCACGAGGTTTCCGTCGAAAAGTTTGAATGCGGATTTGATCGTGCCGTCGTTGCTGTGCTGTTTTTTGGCAACATCGAGTGAATGGATGAGGAAATGCTCGTTCATCAGCTGCCGGGTGGCGAGCGAGAGGTTGGTCATTTCGTCGAATGAATGGGCTGATTTTTTCCAGATCCATTCGTATATCTGTTTTGCCCTGAAAGCCTTCTCCCCGTGTTCAGTCATCCAGGTTTTGATCTGGTCGACGCCAAGTTTACGGATGTCCTGCTTTTGTTCTGTCGTAGTCATTTTAATCTGTCATCTGTCAAACACACAGGGCATTCAACTGTAATTTTCTGCAAAGGTACTGAAAGTCAATAACGAATGCTTAACCGACACGGAAATTTGAAAGTTCAATCTTCGAGGTAATCACGTTTCCATTCGCTGATAATGTCGGTACCTTTCGGCATCAGCGACAATCCTTTGGTGATCACGGTAGGTGCTACCGGCACCACAAGCGGGTACAGATAAGTGTCATCTGTGCGGTGGGCGGGGATTTTCACGCCGATCGCATTCACCAGCCAGAAAAACACGCTGATACCGAAAACCCAGGTAAAAACACCCACCATAGCACCCGCGAAACTATCAAAAGTGCCCAGAATAGAGTACCGCAGCGACCGCCGGATAGTGTATCCGAATTGGTTCAGAAGAAAAATAGTAGGAAAGAAAATCGCCGAAAAGCCTACATAAGGCAGGATTTTCCGTGCGACGCCCTCACTAAAATACGGTGTGAGGATCTCCATCCCCAACCCCAGGAATTTGAAACCCAAAACCATAGCCACCACCATGCCCAGAATCCCGATGATCTCGATCAGCAGACCTTTGCGGTAACCATGTAATGCGCCCCAAAGCAAGGGAAGGAGGATGAGAACATCCAGTAATTTCATGCGAGCAATGCCTTAACCAGCGTGGAAACGACACGTCCGTCGGCCTGGCCGGCGAGTTCTTTGGTGGCTACACCCATAACTTTGCCCATATCCGAAGGCCCAGCCGCCCCTACGCGAGCGATGATTTCCTGCAATTTGGCTTTCACTTCGTCCTCGCTCAATTGCTTTGGCAGAAACTGCTCGATCACAGCCAGTTCCGCTTCTTCTTTTTCAAGCAAATCCGCACGGCCCTGTGTTTTGTAAATATCGGCCGATTCACGGCGTTGCTTGGCTGCTTTTGTCAAAAGTTTCAGTTCATCTTCCGCAGAAAGTTCCCCGCTGGCGCCGCCTTTGGTTTCTTCCAGCAAAATCAACGACTTAATGGCGCGTAATGCACGCAATGTATCCTGGTCTTTGGCGCGCATCGCGTCTTTGATTCCGGATTCTACTTGGGTTTTTAGAGACATTGTTACTTAATTTTGAATGATTGAATGATTGAATGACTGAATGATTGTGACTAATGAGTAAATCTTTGGTCAGTGCTAGTCACGCATTGTCATTCGGTCATTTGTTGTCTTTTATATTGATTTAGGCTAAAATTTATCGGTTTCGGTGTATTTATACACTCGAATGTTAAATTTGTAGCTAGCTGGCAAAGTTAGTAATTCACTTGAAAACTCATCTCTAAGATTCAAAACTCACACTTCGCTCCGGCGATCCGGTCACACAATCAATGACCCATTGACAATACCTGACTTTTAATATTCACACATTCAATCATTCAATCATTCAAAATTGAACACATGACCCGTCTAAGCGTCAACATCAACAAGATCGCCACCCTTCGCAATTCCCGTGGCGGTGACAATCCCAATGTATTGAAAGTAGCGCTGGACTGCGAACGGTTCGGGGCGCAGGGCATTACCGTACACCCGCGGCCCGACGAGCGGCATATCCGATACCAGGATGTGTACGATCTCCGGGACCTTGTAACCACCGAGTTCAATATCGAAGGCAACCCGTCGGAGAAGAAATTCGTGGAGCTGGTACTGGCCAACAAACCGGATCAGGTAACGCTCGTACCCGACGCATTGGGCGCCATTACTTCCAACGCAGGCTGGGACACGATCACCTACCGCACGATCCTCACCGACCTGGTAGGCACATTCAAATCGGCAGGCATCCGCGTTTCGGTATTCGTAGATCCCGATGAAGAGATGGTTGAAGGGGCAAAAATTTGCGGCGCCGATCGCGTAGAACTTTACACCGAGCCCTTTGCAGCCGGTTATTTTGAAAACCGCCAGAAAGCGGTGCTTCCCTTTATAAAAGCAGCTGAAAAGGCCCGGGAAGTAGGCCTCGGCCTGAATGCCGGCCACGACCTCAGCCTGGATAACCTGCATTTCCTCAAACAATGCATTCCCTGGCTCGACGAAGTGTCGATCGGCCACGCATTGATCTGCGATGCATTATATATCGGATTGGAAAATACGATCCAGATGTATCTGCGGGAGTTAGAGTTGTAATAAATGGCGCGAAGCTCCCGCTTCGTGCCATCAATACTTTGCCGTTGCATCCCTACGGGATTCGGATTTTGACGCCTCACTTATCTATTCTACCAATGTGACGTGCCTAACGGCACTTCGCTGCGAGATGCCCAGTCGCGTCAGCGACGTAACATTGGTAGAAAACATGCATAACCGATGATCCGCAAAATGCCGTAGGCATGCAACAACAAATGCGGTCTTTCCGGCAATTACCACCCGGTCCGATATTCCCTTTTCACAAACTGGTTCGCCACATCGAAATTGGTAATCTTCATATTCGCACCGTCCCACATCAGCCGCTGCCGGCCCGGGAACGTAAAACCCTTACCATCCGTCTTAGCCTCGCGGTGCAGGTAGGAGCGCACGGCCAGGTTGCCCATGAGCACGATCTCCGTCAACGGGCCCGACTGGTCAAACGAAGAGCTCGTATAAGCCCCATAACCCTTTTTACAAGCCTGCACAAATTGCTGCTGGTGCCCTTGCCAGCCGCCCTGTACCAACGCGCGCGGCTTGGTGGCAATCCGAACGTTCGCAAACTTCTTCTCAGGCCATAGTCTCGGGTTTTCGCCGAACATTTCCGCGCTGATGATGCCTTTTGTTCCAATAAACAACATCCCGCCGTCGACGCTACCGAAAACGGTTTTATAATCACAGCCATCCGGCAATTGCGGGCGCATTCCGCCGTCGTACCAGTTCAGGTTGATTTCTTTTCCGGGTGTTTTGGAAGGGAACTTCAAATGGATATTCGCGGAAGGTGGGGCTACGTCGTCGAAGAATGCCTGCTGAAAGAAATCGGCGTAAACTGACCCGACGCTGCATTCCACGGATGTAGGATAGCCCAATTTCAACGCACGGAAAGGCACATCCAGGAAATGGCAGCCCATATCGCCCAATGCACCGGTACCGAAATCCCAATAACCGCGCCAGCGAAACGGCATATATGCTTCATGATAATCGCGTTTCGGCGCGGTACCGAGCCAGAGATCCCAATCGACCCGGGCAGGAACGGGCTGCGACTCGCCTTTGTCTTTCGGCGATTTCACGCCCTGCGGCCAGACGGGCCTGTCGGTCCATACTTCGATCGTATGCACATCCCCGATCGCGCCCGATTGCACGAGCGCTTCCGTATTGCGTGTGCCATCGCTGCTGCTGCCCTGGTTGCCCATTTGGGTTACTACCTTGAATTTCTTCGCAGCTTCGGTAAGCATCCGGGCTTCCCAGATATCTTTCGTTAAAGGCTTTTCAACATAAACATGTTTCCCCAGCTCCATCGCGGCGATCGCAACGGGGTAATGCATATGATCGGGTGTGGTGACGATAACGGCATCGAAGGTTTTAGCCTCCTTCTCAAACATCTTCCGGTAATCCTTGTAATAAGGCGCATTCGGAAATTGCTTGCGGTACTTTTCAGATTGGCGGTCGTCGACATCACAAAGCGCGACGATGTTCTCCGTACCATTATTATATGCCTGCTTGATATTAAAATCGGCCTTTCCGCCACAGCCGACTGCTGCAATATTGAGCTTGTCGCTCGGAGGGGTAAAACCGCGTCCCAGCACATGGCGGGGAACGATCATAAAACTGCCGGCCGCCAATGCACCGGTTTTGATAAAATCCCTTCTCCTGATGGTATCTCCGGATGCCTTTTCGTGGTTGTCCATGCCTGTGTGATCGTTTGTAGAAAACTGATGGTATCCAGAAAAAAGGCACCCGGCCCGAAAGCCTACTATCGGCGCCCGAAGGTTTCTGCGATCTTCATTGCAACGCCCATATCGCCGTCTATTTTCAACTTGCCGGTCATAAGCGCCATCATGGCGTTCAGGTCGCCGTCGATGAGTTTCAATGCATTTTTCACGGAAACTTCGAAAGTACAATCGGCTTCGCCGTCGGTATTAGAAACGCTGTTGGGTACGGATTTACCATCGACAAACAGGACCCCTTCGTCGGTTACAAATTTGGCTGTGGCATCCAGTCCGCTATCGGTTCCCAGGATGTTTGCAATGCGTTCAGTCAGAATTTGAAGGCTCATAAGTACTGTTTGTTAGAAAGTTTGAGTTTTTATTGGATTAAAAAACGACAAATGTAGGCCGACAGGAAGAATATTCAAATGCCTTTGGTGTTTTCACCGAAAACGGCAAATTTTACAACCATCATCAGAAAACCTGCTGATCTGTTATTAACTGAATGAGTGCACCTGTGAATCGCCCCACGTTCCTTACCGTTTTGTGTTTCCTTACTTTTATGAGTGCCGTTTCGGGCCTATGGACCCAGTCCGAGAGGCTCTGGAACCCCGGCATCACGGCCGACAAAACCCGCGAGACGTTTGAGGCAGTCCGTGAAAACCTGGATCGCCAGGGCAGCACCGCCCAAGCCGAGACAATGGATAAGATGTTCGAGGCTGTGATCGAGCAGACTACGGCCGAGAATATCAAGACCGGAGCCATTATCATGCTGATTTTCGAATCCCTTTCGCTTTACGCAGCTTATCTGATGTGGAACCTGCAACGCAGAGGTTTTTACCTCTACCTGGGCGGCATGGCGGTCGCATTTGCAGCCCCGTTACTGATGATAGGCGGCTGGATGGGTGTCATTACCGCTATGGCCGGTGTATTTTTCAGTATTTTCATGGCGATCCTCTATGCTTTTAATCTGAAACACATGCATTAAAGCCTCAAAACCGTCCTCTTGCTCACCCGGGCCCATCGCGCAACGTCCGGATGTTGCCAATAATTGTAAATAGGATTGTAAGCTCTTGCATTCCATCAAGAAAACTTTTTATTTTGCGCACTAATTTGAATCGAGAAAATGGCTTTAATTAACAAAATCAGAGAAAAATCCGGGATAGCCGTCACGGTTATCGCTATCAGTTTAATTCTTTTTATGGTTGGAGGCGATTTGCTGGGCCCTAATTCCCTCTTGGGCGGCAACGACAACCAAACTGTGGGAGAGATTGCCGGGAAAGAAATTAATATCAAAGATTTTCAAAGCCGGGTGGACGGGTTCCGTCAGAACTACGAAGCACAGTCGGGCCGCAGCCTGAACGAAGGCGAGCTTGCTTCTTTGAGAGATCAGGCCTGGAACCAGTTCGTGGTGGACATTGCTTACAAAAAGCAATATGACAAACTGGGACTGGCGGTAACCGACGAAGAACTGTACGACATGGTACAGGGCAACCACATCAGCCCATCGATTCTGCAAGCATTTTCAGACCCGACTACCGGCCGTTTCGACAAGAATGCCGTAATCAACTATCTGAAAAACCTCAAGACACTTCCTTTGGAACAACAAAAATCCTGGGAGAATTTTGAGAAAAGCCTTCGCGAAGAACGTACCCGTGCAAAATATGAAAACATGCTTCGCCTCTCGACCTACACTCCGAAAGCACAAGCTGAGAAAGAGTACGTAGCGCAAAATACCAAAGCCAGTCTCCGCTACCTGTATGTACCTTTCTTCTCGGTTGTAGATACTACCGTGAAAGTAACCGATGCTCAGCTGGAAGAGTACCTGAGCGCGCACAAGAAAGAATACAAGGGAACCGACACCCGCTCGATTGAATACGTAACATTCCCGGTTCAGCCTGCGAAAGACGACAGCGCCGCATTGTATACCGAAATCAAAGAACTCGCACGCGGCCTGGCCACGGCTCAAAGCGATTCTGCATTCGCGGCCATGAACAGCGATATCCCGACGCCTATCAACCAGTCGTACGCTACCATGAGCGACCAGTTGAAAGAAGCTGTGAAGACATTCGTTCCCGGTGGTGTTTACGGACCTTACCGCGAAGGCAATACCTATTATATCTACAAATACGGTGGAACCCGTTCCGATACCGTTTCGTCTGCCAAAGCAAGCCACATCCTGATCCGTGCTGAAAACCAGTCGGATTCTGCGAAAACAGCCGCCCGTGTGAAAGCGGAAGGCATTCTGGCGCAGATCAAGGCAGGTGCGAACTTCGAAGCATTGGCTGCCACTTCCAGCGCAGATCCCGGTTCGGCACAGCGTGGCGGTGACCTGGGCTACTTTCAGAACAACGGCGCCATGGTGAAGCCTTTTGAAGAAGCAGTGTTCTCGGCAACCGCTCCCGGACTGATCCCACATCTGGTAGAGAGCCAGTTCGGTTTCCACATTATTAAAGTAACGGCTCCAAAATCGAATACGCTGTACCGCATTGCGACAATTGGAAAGACAATTGCTCCAAGCCAGGCTACACGTGACGAAGCTTACAGAAAAGCCGACGAATTTGCCAACACGGTAAAAAGCCGCGAGCAGTTCGAAGAAGCCGTTAAGAAAAACAAAGCACTGGTTCTGGCAAATGCAAACCGCATTCCTGAATCGGCTACCAATATCAATGCGATCCAGAACGCACGTGAAATCGTAAGATGGGCATTCAAGGAAGATACGAAACCTTCTACTGTCTCTCCAGTATTCGAAACCGAAGAACAATATGTAGTAGCTGTTCTGACGGGTAAATCGGATGCGAAAGATGTAAAAGTGGATGACTTCCGCGACGAATTGACCACAAAGGTTCGCAACAAGATCAAAGCTGAGCAGATTACCGCTAAGCTGAAAGGTACAAGCGGCTCACTGGAAGACATCGCCAAAAAATACGGTGCAGGTGCATTGGTTGAATCCGCTAACGACATCTCGCTGGCAACCGGCTTCCTAACCAGCGCAGGCTTCGATCCTATCGCGCTTGGAAAAGCATTCGGTTTGAAGGCCGGACAGAAGTCTGGTGTATTTACCGGCGAAAACGGCGTCTTCATCGTGGAACTGGTTAACAAAACCGACGCTCCTAAGATCGCTGATTTCACTCAGTACAAAACGCAGCTGACCCAATCACTGGAAAGCCGCATGTCATACCTGGTGAACGAAGCCATTCGCGAAAACGCGAAAATCGAAGATCACCGCGCGAAATTCTTCTGATTGAAGTCCAGAAAAATTCAATAAAAAAGAGGAGCAGAAATTAAATCTGCTCCTCTTTTTTATTGACGCTGCAAATTTTTCAGAAAAAAGTGATAGTATTGCAGTATGAAATGTCAATTCTACACTTATTAATTAAAATAGGGAAAAAGGAGGATGGAGGAAAGGGCGGCCCGCACAGGGATGGTTCTCCTGAAAATTACATCCGCCGATTTGTTAAAGCATTCCAAAAACGATTAACTACATTACAATGAGCATTCTACTCGGAGAACAGGAGTATTTTAAGGGTATCGGAAAGATCTCTTTCGAAGGCCCGGAAACCGACAACCCACTAGCTTACCGCTGGTATGACGAAAACCGTGTAATCGCCGGTAAAACAATGAAAGACCACCTGCGCTTTGCAGTGGCTTACTGGCATACATTCTGCGGTGCCGGTCTGGATCCGTTCGGCGGACCAACGCTTTTCTACCCTTGGGACAAAAAGCCTGACGCGGTGGACCGTGCAAAAGACAAAGCGGATGCGGCTTTCGAATTCATTACCAAGCTGGGTTTGCCATACTACTGCTTCCATGATGTAGACGTGGTGGATTACGCCGACGACGTGCGTACCAACGAAAAGCGCCTGCAAGCGCTGACTGCCTATTTGGGTGAAAAACAAAAAGCATCCGGCGTGAAACTCCTCTGGGGAACTGCCAACTTGTTCAGCCACCACCGCTATATGAACGGTGCTTCGACTAACCCTGACTTCGACGTGGTTGCTCACGCAGGTGCGCAGGTGAAAATGGCCCTGGACGCAACCATTGCCCTTGGCGGCGAAAATTACGTATTCTGGGGTGGACGTGAAGGTTATATGAGCCTTTTGAACACCGATATGAAGCGTGAGCAGGAGCACTTTGCCCAAATGCTGAAAATCTCCGTGGCTTATGCCCGTGCAAATGGTTTCAAAGGCAAATTCTTCATCGAACCGAAACCTTGCGAGCCTACCAAGCATCAATACGACTACGATGCGGCAACCGTAATAGGCTTCCTTCGCCAGCACGACCTGCTCGCTGATTTCAGCCTGAACCTTGAAGTGAACCACGCTACACTGGCCGGCCACACTTTCGAGCACGAATTGCAGGTAGCTGCCGACGCCGGCATCCTGGGATCGATCGACGCCAACCGCGGTGACTACCAGAACGGCTGGGATACCGACCAGTTCCCGAACGACATCGCCGAATGGACCCGCGCATTGATCGTGATCCTGAACGCAGGTGGTCTGCAAGGCGGAGGTATCAACTTCGATGCGAAACGTCGCCGCAACTCAACCGACGTGGACGACGTATTCCACGCACACATCGGCGGTATCGATACCGTTGCGCGTGCATTGGTCATTGCCGACAAAATCATTCAGAACGGAGATTACGACAAGATCCGCAAGAACCGTTACGCAAGCTTCGACAGCGGCAAAGGCGCCGACTTCGAAAAAGGTGCATTGAAGCTGGAAGACCTGTTCGACCTCGCTGCAACCAAAGGCGAGCCGGCGACGACTTCGGGCAAACAGGAATACCTCGAAAACCTGATCAACCGGTTCATCTGAGACTAGCAGCAATGTTAACTCAATATTAATTTTCAAAAGCCATTGATGTATTTCAATGGCTTTTGGCATTCATGCAGGCACACCGCCGTAACTTGCATGAAATTAACCCAGCGCTTTCTGCCATGTATACCGGCCGCGCCAAGAAGCATTCACCCTCTCCTATCCTATCCGGCATTATCCTGCTTATGGCCCGGATAATTTCGATATCCTGCATATTTACCCAGACTGCATTTCCCCAAACTAACTTTAAAGAACCGGATCGCGGCATTCAGATGAGTCCGCGGAACCCTGATTCCTTGCTGATTGGCCTGAAAGCCAGTTACAATTCGGCAGTCGGGAAAAGCAACGAAGTGGAGGCTGCTGTCTATTTGCAGCAAATCGGAAGATTGCTTTTCATTTCGGGACATTACCCGCAGTCGCTCGACTATCTGCTGCAAGCCGAGAAGATATTCCGCAACCGGGACGAGAAGAAGATGCTGGCCCTGAACCTGAACATGCTCGGCGAGCTTTATTACCGCACCCGCAGGCCGCAATTGGCCCGGAAACAATACGACGAGGCATTGGCCATTTACCAAAACCTTAAACAGGAATCAGGTAAGGCGGAGATTTACGGGCGCATCGGCCACCTTTACGAAAAGCGCGAAATGTACGACAGCGCCTTCCACTTCCAACGCATGGCCCTGCAATCCTACCAGGTAGACCGACATACGGACGGCGCCGCGAAGATTTACGAAAACATCGGCAGCATTTACGAAGACCTGGAAAAATACGACTCCGCCTATTTCTATTTCAACAAAGCTTATGTGCTCAATGCGCAAACGCACAATACACGCGCACAGGTGGAAGTGGTCAATAACCTGGGCGATGTGCTTCGGAAAACGGGCCGTTTCCGCGAGGGACTGGCTTACAGCATGCAAAGTTTGAAACTCGCCCAAACCAACGGCGAACGTTACCAGATTTCGAGCGCCTATAATGATATTTCCAAAGCCTACAACCTGCTCGCCCGCAACGACAGCGCGTTCCACTACCTCACGCTGAGCCGCAGTCTGCTCAATGACATTTACTCCGAGGAAAGCAACAAGCAGCTCGCATTGCTGCAAACGCTGTATGAAATCGAGAAGAAGGATAATGAAATTGCGCAACTCACCCAGGCGAGGCGCATTGATACGCTTATTTCTATTGCTACGGGCATTGTCGTGATGTTGATTATCGCAGTGGCCGCGCTGATCATCAGCCGGCAGCGCCTCAAAATCCGGAACGAGCAAAAGCTCCGCGCTCAGCATAAGCAGGTGTACGAGGCGCAAAACCTGTTGATGGAAGTTGAATTAAAAAACAAAAAGCTCGAAGAAGAGCACCTTAAACAACAACTCGAAACCAAAACGCAGGAGCTGAGCAGCTATACCCTGCACGTGATC
This sequence comes from Dyadobacter sp. OTU695, assembly GCF_038440355.1. Taxonomy (NCBI): domain Bacteria; kingdom Pseudomonadati; phylum Bacteroidota; class Cytophagia; order Cytophagales; family Spirosomataceae; genus Dyadobacter; species Dyadobacter sp. OTU695. Next base: position 32,528 of record NZ_JASATN010000019.1, read on the forward strand.
CGTAAAAACCAACTGCTGGAAGACCTCCGTTCGAAACTCGACGAGATGATCAAAGATGACAAGCGCGACCAGCGGAAGCAGATTAAAGCGCTGTCCGAACAAATCGGCGAGGGCTTGCAAGACGACCAGCACTGGGAAGAATTCCGTGGCATATTTGAGCAGGTGCACCAATCGTTTTTCGACCGGCTCCAACAGCAGACCGGCCCGCTCACCGCCAACGACCTGCGGCTGATCGCATTGATCAAAATGAACCTTACCTCCGCCGACATTGCCACGCTCCTCGGCATTTCGCAGGACAGCCTGCGCGTGATCCGCCACCGACTACGCAAGAAACTGAACCTTGCAGCGGGGGATAATCTTTCGGCCTATATCCAGTCGATCTAAGGCGGTTAACGATTTCTTAACAGTGCCGTAACGCAAACATAATGGCGCAACACTTATATTTAATTCACTGAATATCAATTAATTAAATACAAAAACAAACCTTTGTTGCCTTGATGTAACGCCCCAAAATGCCTTGTTGCCCTTTTGTTAACGGGGCTGATTTGGATCACTGAGTTTGTTCTGCACACCTTCGTGTCGTCAACCGAAACGACAAACCGACGGCCGATAACAAATCTCACCTGATGATCCGAATTTACCTGTATACCTTCCTGCTTCTATTCACACTCACCAGCCTGCGAGCCGGTACCCTCAAAGGCAAGCTTTTGGAAGCAGCCACCGGCGAGCCTGCATTGGGCGTGGTGATCTCGATCGAAGGAACCAACCTGCACGATATTTCAGGGCTCGATGGCTCGTTCTCGATCGCTAACCTTCAAAAGGGCTCGTACCGCCTCACCGTCCGCCACATTTCCTATGCTCCCGTACAAAAGGAGTTCGCGATCAATGGGAATGAGGTTGTTCAAATGGAGCTTTCGCTGGAAGCTGCTGCTGGGCTGGGATTGGAAGAGGTAGCGGTCACCGGCAAGCGCGACGGCGCGAGCGACAACACCGCCCGACTCATGGAGCGCAATGCGAGCCAGGTCATGAATATTGTCTCCGGCAAAACGATCCAGATCTCCCCCGACCTCACGGTAGCAAACGTGATCCAGCGTATTTCGGGCATTTCCATCGAACGCAACAGCAATGGCGACGGCCAGTACGCAATCCTGCGCGGCATGGACAAACGTTATAACTACACGCTCGTGAACGGCGTGAAGATTCCGAGCCCCGATAACAAGTACCGCTACGTCCCTCTGGATATTTTCCCCTCCGATCTCCTCGACCGGCTTGAAGTGTACAAGGCATTGACGCCCTCCATGGAAGGCGACGCGATTGGCGGAGCGGTGAATATGGTAATGAAGGATGCGCCCGACAAGTTTACGCTGTCTGCCAATGTTTCAACCGGTTATAACGAGCTTTTTATGGACCGGAAATTCATGGGTTATGATTTTAGAAACATTCAGTCGAAATCCCCTTACGAGCGGAATGGTAACCAGTACAATGCAACCCCGGCCGACTTTTCCACAGCTACTGTTAATTATAAATACAAAAACCCATTACCCAACCTGCTGGGCAGCATCGCGGTAGGAAACCGCTTTCTGCACGACAAGCTCGGCGTCCTGCTCGCGGGAAGTTACCAGAACACCCACCGCGGTAGCAACAGCCTTTTCTTCGACTCCGAGACCACCGACACCCTGCGCGGCGAAGTGCTTACGAAGATGAGCGAGCGTGAGTACTCCGAGCAGCAGATCCGCTATGGTTTGCATTCCAAAATCGATTACCGGATTAATGAGAAGCATAAAATCCAGTTTTACAATGCATTCATGAACCTGACGAATGTACAGGTACGGGATGTGAAAGCTACCCAGCTCACCATCGGCGGCTATGATCCGGTGGCGGGCAATGCAACGCTCAGCTATTCGACCCGCTCGCGGCTAACCCGGCAGCAGATTTTCAATAGCACATTGCAAGGCAATCACCAACTGCTCGATGCACTCGCATTGCAATGGTCGGCGGTGTATTCCAAAGCAACCAACGAGGTACCCGACAATGTGACTGTGCCGCTGATGGGTGTTATGGAGCATTTTCAGGAAAGAAAAACGACCGTCGGCGATGCGTCGCGGCGCTGGGAACACAACTCCGACCGTGATCTATCCGGTTACCTTAATCTGACCTACCATACGACCATGGATCCGGCGCAGGTTGAATGGACAGCGGGTGGCCTGTTCCGCGACAAATCGCGGTCCAACTTCTATAACAACTACCAGCTCCGCCCGGCCGACCCATTTGCAGAATACGGAAAGGATTTTACCGATTACAGCCAGATCCGATGGACGATCCAGAACCCACGCGGCTCGGTAGCGAGTGCATTGAGCTACGATGCTACCGAACAGGTTAAAGCGGGTTTTATCCAATTTAAAGCGGAGACGAAGAACCTGGAAATACTCGGCGGCGTGCGGGCAGAAGCGACCGACCAGGGTTACTCGATGCTTTTCCCTGTTGGCGAAGACCGCCCGAATGGCAAACAGAAATACACCGATATTCTCCCAAGCCTGCATTTGAAATACAAACCCGAAGGCAATGTCAACCTGCGGGCATCCTATTTCCGCTCGATCAACCGCCCGGGCTTTTTCGAAATAGTGCCTTACCGCATTGTGCAGGAAGAGTACCAGGAGCGCGGTAATCCCGATTTGAAACGCGCCATTGCCGATAATATCGACTTGCGCTATGAGTTGTTCCCACGGGCTTCGGAGCAATTTATGGTGGGTGTTTTTTACAAAATGATTAAAGACCCTATTGAATACACATTACAACGCGATGCGATCCGTGGACAGGACATTTATTACTCGCCGGGCAATTTCGGAAATGCGAAAAACTACGGTCTGGAAATCGATTATATCAAATATGTAAAGCAGTTCGGGATCAAAGCCAATTACACCTACACGCATTCGCGCATTACCACGCCTAAGTCCAGGCGCATACGTAACGAGAGCGGTGATTTGGAAACGATCAATGTCGATCAAACGCGACCGCTTTACGGGCAGTCGGCGCATGTGGGCAACCTTTCTATTCTCTACAAAAACCAGGAGAGCGGCATCGACGCCCAGCTGGCGGGCGGGTACACGGGGGAGCGGATCAACACCGTTTCGCAGTTTCTCGACAACGACCTCTGGCAAAAGGGCTTCGTCCAAATGGACGCCTCCCTTGAAAAGACCTTTCGTAATGGCCTCGGAGTGTTCGTAAAAGCCAACAACCTCCTCGACACGCCTATGGAAGTGTACATGAAGAATGTCAGTGCCTCCAATGCCCATATCCCGCACCAGGACCTGCGCGGTAAAACGCTCATCCGCCGCGACCGTTACCAGCGCTCCTACCTGATCGGCGTACGATACAAATTTTAATCATCAGTCATCAAAATTTTAATATCATGAACCAATCCAAAATGAAACAGCTATTCACGCTTTCAGCGCTTGCCGCATTCCTGATCACCGGTTGCAGCGACGACAAATCGGAGCCCATTCCCGTCGATCCAAAGCCCACCGAAGAATCGGTATCCGGGGAACTTTCCGGCACCTGGACCAAAGGCAACACCTATAAGGTGACCGGCCACATCCAGATCCCCGATGGTAAATCGCTCACGATTGAAGAAGGTGTGACAGTACTTTTCAGCGACTCGGTGATCAAGCCGGAGGTGGTTGTGAAAGGTAACCTGTACAGCCTCGGTACTGCCGCCGCGCCTGTGAAATTCACGGTACCAGATGCCTGGAAAACAGCTGGCAACCAGTTTGGCAATCTTTGGGGCGGGCTTATCGCCGGTCCTAATTCGGCTGAATTCGTATTGAGCAATACCATTCTCGAATACGGAGGCGCGGTAACTACCGAAGAATCGCCATCGGTAAAAGCCGGATTGTACAAGGCGGCTGCGGGAGAGCACGTTCCGGTTGTTTATTATCCCAACCTAAACGGCAAGCTGGTAGTGATCAACAGCATTATCCGTAATTTCAATGAAGATGGCTTTTACATCGAAGGCGGTAAAGTGATTATTGCCAACAATACCTTCAACACAACCGGGGTATCAGGTGGCGACGCGATCAATATCAAATCGGGCGTTCAGGCTGATGTTGCATTCAATGTGGTTTATAGCCCTAACACCAATGCATTAAAGCTCTCGAATTCAGGCGACCGCAAGCCGCAAGCGTACATCGTGGGATATAACAACACGATTGTTAATGCCGGTTGGAGAAGGCCTACTACGAAAGGAGGCTCCATCTGGCTGGAAAAAGGCGTTCGTGCAGATCTTTACAATAACCTGCTGGCCAACGACCGCTTCGGTATCAAGAAAGAGAATGTCGACAAGTCGGTGGATGACCGTTCGGTGATTAGTAACTCACTATACTATGGCGCTACCGAAGAGGGAGTGAAACAATTCCAGCCATCCGCCGAGATCCTGAAAGGTGTCAACGACCTGATTTCTGTCAAAGTGGGTGAGAACGATCCCAAATTCGTGAATTATCCATTGACGACCGACAGCAAAAACGCAACTTTCAACACTGCCTGGGACTTCCATTTGCAAGTCGGCTCACCGGCCTTGGGCAAAGGTAAAACCGGTTTCATGCGCCTGTACGGCGACGGCCTTGTAATTAATGGTGTAACCTACAAATCGCCCGCACCTGCCGACTACATCGGGGCGTTTGGGACCAAGTAATTTCATTCAAGTTATACGTGGCACGACGGCATTGTTAGCCTGAGCGGAGTCGAAGGCATCAAGCACGATGTTTCGACTTCGCTCAACATGACAGAGGGCCAGCTTCGCTCAGGCTGACATTCTCAGTTTAGTACATCTCATTCTTCTGACCCATTGAAAGCATTATTCATCCCGGCTCTCGGCCTGGCCGCATCCTTCATTGCCTGCCAGGCCCATCAAAACACCCCCATCCAATCCGCCAAAGCCGACACCGTCAGCGCGGTTATCCAGCCGGTTTTCATTACCGACACCGTTGCGCACGACACCGACGACCCTGCGATCTGGATCAATCCGGCCAACCCGGCCCAGAGCCTGATCATCGGCACGGACAAAGATCAGGACGGCGGCTTATACGTGTTCGACCTGCAAGGCAAATTGCAGCGCGATAAAACCGTAACCGGCCTGAAACGTCCTGATAATGTGGATATCGAGTATGGCCTGTCACTGGGCGGCAAGCCCAGCGATATTGCCGTTACTACCGAACGTTTCACGCACAAACTTCGCATTTACAGCGTGCCCGATATGAAGCCGGTCGACAATGGTGGTATTGAAGTTTTTGTAGGAGAAACAGGCGAGAATGTGCGGGATTTGATGGGCATTGCGCTTTACAAGAACAAATCAGGTAAAATTTACGCTATTGTGGGCCGCAAATCGGGGCCTGTCGACGGGACTTATCTCTGGCAATATCTCCTGGAAGACGATGGTAAAGGCCAGGTAAAAGCATCCCTCGTCCGTAAATTCGGCCAATACAGCGGGTTGAAAGAGATCGAAGCCATTGCCGTCGACGACCAGCTCGGTTATGTGTATTATTCCGATGAAGGCAAAGGCGTTCGCAAGTATTATGCCGATCCTGAAAAAGGCAACGACGAGCTGGCATTATTCGCCACCACCGGGTTCACGGAAGATCATGAAGGCATTTCCATCTACGAGCTCACCGACAGTACCGGTTATATCCTCGTTTCGGACCAGGGCGCCAACAGTTTCCGGATATTTCCTCGAGAAGGAACCTCCGGCAAGCCCAACGAGCACCCTTTATTAAGGAAAGTGACCGTAAAAGCCAGCCACAGCGACGGCTCCGACATAGTCTCCATTCCCCTCAATGCGCAATTTCCCCGTGGCCTTTTCGTAGCCATGAGCGACAACAAGACTTTCCATCTCTACCGCTGGGAAGACATTGCCGGGAAGTATTTGAAATCAATTAAATAACCTCGTTGGCAACAAAGTCAAATAGGCCGTCGGAAATCTCCGGCGGCCTATTTTTTTCTATCTACCATTAAACTGCTAGTTTAACTGATAACCTGTTCTGCTAATATCCTGAGTTCTGTTTCAGATTCGTATTGTTGCGTATTTCGGGCGTAGGGATAGGGAATAGCAGCTCACGTTCGGTCAAGGTAGGACCGTAGGAGAATTTGTGTCCAACGTAATTCTCGAACTTCTTGGTGGTCACATTGTAGGCCTTCCGCAGACGCGCCATATCGAACCAGGTGATGTTTTCGAAACATAGCTCATGCCAGCGTTCCGCCCATACCGCCTCCCGGAATGTGTCTTTGGTAAGACCAGCGAGTGCAGGCAATTCGGCGCGGGCGCGGATCGCGTTCACAGCCTCGTAAGCTTTGGCCGACGGCCCTCCTACCTCGTTGGAAGCCTCCGCGTACATCAGCAGCACGTCGGCATAGCGGATTACCGGCCAGTTCAAGTCACTGTTGGCGCTGCTGGTTTGGGCCACATTATCGAAATGTTTGTAGATAAAGTAGCCTCCCAGATCCACCACCTTGTTACGGTCACTCTCGTTGGTGAATTTGGTAAAGAAGAACTGCTTCTCTTTCGCACGTAAATCCCCGGCTTCGAAAGACTTCACAAAATCACCGGTAGCATAAATACCACCCGTTTCATCGGAATACGCAGAGATATTTTTGTTATAAGGAATAATAGAAACCTGCCAGTTGGAAGGGATCAGCTGGGTTTTGTACTGGATCATGAAGATATTCTCTTCAACGTTCTTCTTGGCCGGGTTATGCAGGTCGTCGTAAGTCGTGAACAGCTTGAATGCCTTCGAGTCGATCACTTCTTCGGCTTTTTTCGCCGCCAGATCATAATAGGCGGCCCCTTTTTGCAACGGATAGCCTGCCATGGTGAGATACACCTTTGCCAGCAGCGATTTCACTGCCCCGAGCGTCACCTTACCGCTATTCTCCGTCATTGGAAGACCCGATGCCTCCGCTGCCTTCAAATCTTCCACAATCTGGTTATAAACTGCTTCCGGTGTGGCCGCTGAGGGGCGCAACTGATCGGATTGCAGGTTAACAGGCGCCGTCACAAGCGGGATATTTCCGAACATCTGCACGAGTTGGAAATAATAGAATGCGCGGAGGAAATAGGCCTCCCCCAGCACCTTCTTCATTTCGGCGGCATCCATGGTAATACCAGGAATCTTCGCAAGCGACAGGTTAGCACCGGCAATACCCTTATAATATTGGGTCCAGTACGTTTGCCCGTAGCCATTGTCCGAAGTATTCCGGAGGTCTTTGATAAAATAGCTGTTCACAGCCTGACCAAGGTCGGTGCCGGCCAAACCGGTCGCGAACTCAGGCATCATCCACGCACCACCACCGAAACCGCTGCTCATAGGCTCGCGCAATGGTGTGTAGATCGCGTTTACGGAGCTGCGTGCGTGCGCGGGCTGCGTAAAATAGTTCTCTTCGGTGAAGTTACTGGGGTCCGACTCATCCAGGAAGTCGGAACATCCTGTCGCCCCAAATAAGCTCAGCATAGCGAGCAAGCCGATTTTCTTTGATATGATTGTCATTTTTACTTTCGGTAAGAGTCAATATTGTTATAAACCGATGTTCAAGCCCAGCATAAATACTCTTGGCTTCGGATAGTCATATAAACCAAATCCCTGGTCGAATGGCGATCCGGAGTTGGATACTTCGGGATCATAACCTTTGTATTTGGTCGTTACAAAGAAGTTCTGAACGGATGCATAAGCTCTCAGACGTTCCAGTTTCATTTTCGAAGCAATGTGCGAGGGGAACGCATAAGCAAGCAACAGGTTGCGGCCGCGGATAAACGATGCGTCGGTTACCTTATGGCTGTCGTTGTTGGTCGTGTAGTAGGCATTGATCGGACGAATCTGTGCAATCGTCGTGTTCTGGTTGGTTTCCGTCCATGCATTCAACACGGTTTTGTAGCTGTTGGCAATACCCTGGCGGTCTTCCGCCGAGTGTATACTGCGGTCGAGCACGTCGTTGCCGTACATGTATTGCAAGTCAACAGTTAATGACCATTGCTTGAAATTGAATGTGTTCAGGAATGTACCAAACCCATCGGGAATACCTTTACCGATGATCGTCCGGTCGTTATCGTTGATTGTACCGTCTTTGTTCAAATCGGCATATTTCACGTCACCGGGCAGCATATTGTATTTCTTGGCTTGCTCAGCTTCCGCGGTCGACCAGATGCCCTGATGTACGCGTCCGAAGAATGAACCTACCGGCTCGCCTACGCGGATCACCGTTGCGCCAGAGAAGATATCGCTACCGCCCGACAGTGCCAGAACTTTGTTTTTGTTTACAGAAATATTGAATGTGGTGCTCCAAGAGAAATCACCGGCTTTGATATTGGTCGAGTTGACGGCGAATTCAAAACCTTTGTTCTCCATGCTGCCAACATTGGTGAAGATGCTTGTGTAGCCGCTGCTGAATGGAAGTGGCGCATCCAGCAACATTTCGTTCACTTTGCGGCGATAGAGGTCGAGTTCTAAATTAACGCGGTTTTGGAACAACCCGAGTTCTATACCCAAATCCACCTGTTGTGTTTTCTCCCATTGCAGGTTCGAGTTCGACATCCTACCGACACCGATACCGATGTTACGGGTTCCTCCGAAGATGACATCGGAGCTCGCCAAACCTGCAAGGGCACGGTAAGCGGGGATTTCCGAGTTCCCGGTGGCGCCATAGCTTGCCCGGATTTTCAAGTTGGAGATCGAATTCGAGTTTTTCAGGAATTCTTCCTCATTCACACGCCATGCTACCGCGGCCGACGGGAAGAATGCATACCGGTTGGCATCCCCGAACTTGGACGAACCGTCAATACGGCCCGTGAATGTCACCAGGTACTTGTTCATCAGGCTGTAATTGATCCTGGCGAAATAAGAATTCAGACCGTAAGCCGTAGCAGCCGAGCTGGGTGCCAATGCAGTTGCGCCCGCTCCGAGGTTATTATACAGAAAATAAGTGTCTGTAAAGTTCTGGCTCCGTGCCGTATTATCGAAACGATCCACATGTTGCCACGACAACCCGAGCATGGCGTTGATCGAATGGATCTTGCCAAAGTCTTTGAAATACGTCAGGTAGTTTTCGAACTGCCACGAGTTATACCGGCTACTGGCCACCGATGCATCACCATTGCTGGAAATGTACTGAAGTCCTGCGGCGGCGAAGTAGTCGTTGCGCTGGTTGATCACGTTCGCACCCACGGTAGAGCGCAGTTCCAGTCCGTCGGCGAGGCGGATGTTGGCATACATATTACCCAGCATAGTCTGCGTTTTCAGGTAATAAAGGCGTTCGGCTACGACGCGTAGCGGGCTGTCGCCTCCTTCCATACCCGGGTAATCGCGGTTACTGGCCCATTTGCCGTCGGGATATTTCACCGGGATAATCGGCAACGCTTCGAGCACCTGGCGCATAGCAGTAATACCGCCGCCGCCCAACTGGTCGATCTGCTTCTCGTTCTGATCGGTATAACCCAGCGTACCACCTACTTTCAGCCAGCTTTTGATTTGTGAATCAAATACAAAACGGCCTGAGAAACGCTTCTGCCATGAATCTTTGATAATACCATTCTCATTGCGGTAGTTCAGGAATGCGCCGAAGCTGCCTTTTTCATTACCACCCGTGAAACCCAGCTGATGGTTTTGGGTAAATGCCTTTTGGAAAGTCTCTTTCTGCCAATCGGTGTCGTACAACGGATTGCCATTCGAATCGAAAAGCAGCGGATTGGTCCGTTTCAGCTTCGGATCGGTGTATTTAGTACCAGTAGCCCAGCCCACAGGGTCATATTTGGCCGCATTGGCATAAATGGTTTCCTCTACCTGCAAAAACTCCTTCGAATTCAAAACAGGAAGTTTTTTGGGCGCTACACCAATGCTGAAATCGGTGTCATAGGTGACTTTTCCACCGCCTGATGTACCACGTTTGGTCGTCACAAGGATAACCCCATTGGCACCACGCGCACCGTAGATCGCCGTAGAAGAAGCATCTTTGAGGACTTCGATCGACGCAATATCGTTCGGGTTAAGATAGTCTATCGGCGTACTTCCGTTTGCCAGTTCAACGGCATTCAGGATAACCCCGTCGATCACGTAGAGCGGGTTGTTGGAAACACTGATAGAGCTCGCTCCACGAATGCGTATGTTGGCGCGACCACCCGGGCGACCCGAGTTCGACGATACGTTCACGCCGGTAATGCGGCCCGAAAGTCCCTGGTTCAACGAGGAAGCGGGGCGTTCCTGCAACACATCGGCTTTGATCGTACCGACGGCACCTGTAAGGTCGGATTTTTTAACAGTACCATATCCCACTACCACTACTTCTTCCAATGCATTCTCGTCGGGCGCCAGGTTCACCGTCAGCGCCGACTGGTTTCCCACTGTCAGCTCCTGCGATTTGTAACCCACAAAACTAAAAACCAGCACCGGCTGGCCGCCGTCCGGAATTTCCAGACTGAAATCACCCGCAGCACCCGTGGAAGTTCCGCGCTGGGTACCTTTCAGCACTACGCTTACGCCTGGAAGCGCCGCTCCTTTTTCGTCCGAGACAGTCCCTTTGATCGTTCTGTCAACGGCCGCCTGGGTTAACAGTGCCGGTGCGGTCAGGTTTTCCTGGATCATCTGCCCCTCCGGCAGCGCCATCGCCTCGTCCTTGCTTTCCCTCACCGGCGTCGCTTCCTTTGCTTTACCTTCCGTTATGACGAATGTATTCTTCCGTGTCTTCTTATATTTCAGACCATTCTGCCGCAGGAGCACGTCGAGGTTTTTCTCGATTGGCTGGTTAAAATCCAGGTTGCTGGAAGCGACGTTCACCGAGCCTACCAGGCGGTCTTCGAAAATGATTTCTACCCCATAGTGTCTTTGAAGATCCAGCAAAACATTCTTGAGCTTCATTTCCTGACCGAGCGAAGTATGCTGCTTGGCCGGCGTCGACGCAAATGCAATGACCTGTGAATGCACGATCCGTGAGGACTGCGTCATCAACACAATCCCGATCGCCACCCATTGCTTGGCTGATAGCGTTAGATTCATAATCAAATGGTTTGGAATAATTAATTGTTCGTTAAAAGGATGCTTGCGCCATTTTGCTCGACCCTGAGATCAAGCACTTCCGAGATCGTCTTCAAAAGTTCTTCCGCATTTTTCGTCTTGAAATTGCCGGTGATCGAGCGCTGGGCTATGTTCGAATCGGAGAGACTTACTTTTTGTCCGAAATTCTCCTCGATCATCGCAATTATTTCCTTCATAGGCGTTCCGTTGAACACATAGCGCTGTTCGGTCCAGGGAGCGAATGTTTTAATATCCTGTTTTCTTTCCAGCTGCACCGCCCCTTCATGATCGAGAAAGGCGAGGTCTCCCGGCTCCATCATCACCTCCCGGCGCTGGTTGTTCTGCGAATAGTCGATGCGCACGCTGCCGGACTTCAATGCTACTTTGGTGCCCCTTGGCCGTGCAAAGACCGAGAATGTAGTACCCAGTACTTCCACCTGGAATGCCTTGGAAGTCTTGACCACAAAACGCTTGTGGTCAATGGTATGGCTTACCGAAAACTCCGCCTCTCCTTCCAACGCCACTTCCCGTACCTCGCCCCAGAAACCTAGCCGGGGCACTTTCAGTTTAGAGTTCGAATTCAATGCGACACGGCTTCCGTCTTCGAGGTATACGTCGGTAGTCTGCCCATAGGCTGTCTGGTACGATTTGTATTGTAGCGGCTCGCGAAACCACCATCCGCAGCTCACCAACGCGGTTACCGACGCTGCTACCAGCCAGAAGCGGTTGCTCCGGCGCCCAAACCAGGAAGGTGCACGCTCCTCCCCTTCCTCCTTCCTCCATTCTCCCTCATACTCCATCGTCGAATCCACCCGCCGAAGCAAATTTTCAAGCGCAGCATCCTGATCGGGAATAAACTGTGGTGATTTGGTTTCATATTCGAGCAGCCACCGGTGGAATGCCTCGGCATTTTCTTTCTGCACGATCCATTCTTCCACAAGCTGCCTTTCGAGCGGATTGGCGCGCCCGGCCAGGTACTCGAAAAGCGTATATTTCGATATAGTTTTTTCCATTTTTGTTCGGTTTACAACGTTGACGAGAACCCGCGGGGAACCGCCTTCAAGACTGGCCCCTGCCGGATTTTAGAGGATATTCAAAATGGCAAGGCAGAGCGAAATCATCCATTCGCCATGCAGGGCCGAACGAAGGTGTTTCAATGCCTTAGAGATATGTACTTCTACGGTTTTAGGCGAAATATGCAGCTCGTCGGCTATTTCGTGGTATTTTTTGTTCTCGAAACGGCTCAGGAGAAATACCTTCTGGCACTGCATAGGTAACCGCGCGATCACCTCGTTTACTTTCAGAAAAAGGTTATTGTAGTGGATTTCCGCATCAGGCTGCTGGTGATAAGTGGAAATCGAATGCTCCTCGTTCATTTCGAGGCTGTCCGTCTTGCCGAACTCCCTACGCATATACGTAAAGCACTCGTTGCGCACCGAGCGGAAGAGGTAACTGGTATACGATGTCGTGATGTTCTCGTAAGCTTTCGTGCGGTAAAACTGAAAGAACACCTCGCTCACCAGGTCCTCGGCAATTTGTTTGGAATACACAAACCGCACCGCGTGGCTGCAAAGTGGGTTGTAATACCTTTTGAACAGTAATTCCAGTCCTTTCCCCGGATTTTGCTCGAAAGCCGATTTGAGGAATGTAGCAGAATCAATTTCACTTACGGGGGCCTTGCCTTCATGTGCAGGGGACACAAAAGGTCCGGGGCGCTTCGTTTCCGGGTTAAGCAAAGGATCGTGCATTGAGTATCTGTTCGTATGTAATAATTAAAAGACTTTTTTGCATTTAAAATCCCTTACCCTTGATTAAAAAAAACTAAAACTTTTTTTATTTATATCTCAAACTAAATAAACAGGTATAAAAAAAGCCGCTATCCTTCCGAATAGCGGCCAGCTGACTTAAAAAAGCAATAAGTGGTTACAAATTCTTCGCTTTGCTCTGCTTCACAGCGTAGTCCACCGCGCGGGCTGAAAGCGCCATGTAAGTAAGCGACGGATTCTGTGTTGCGGTCGAGGTCATACAGGCACCGTCTGTCACGAATACGTTCTTACAATGGTGCAGCTGGTTCCATTTGTTCAGCAGCGACGTCTTAGGGTCCTTGCCCATGCGCACACCACCCATTTCGTGGATGTCGTTGCCCGGATTGCGGTGGTTATCGTGCGTTTTCACATTGGTGAAGCCCGCTTTGGTAAACATCTCGCTCACCTGTTCCATATAATCCTTGATCATCTTCTCGTCGTTATCGTCGTAATCGACCGAGATTCTCAGTTTAGGCATTCCGAACGGGTCCTTTTCATTCTTATCGAGGGCCACGTAGTTGCCTTCTTTCGGGATTGTCTCGCCCATCATGTGCGAACCTACACTCCAATTGCCGTATTTGGTTTCGTGCAGACCAGCTTTCAGCGATTCGCCCAGGCCATTGCGGTCGTTATAGGTATCGCGGTTGGCTCCGAAACCGGCTGCATATCCGCGCAAGAAGTCGGTTTCCTGCTTGTAAACATTACGGAAGCGGGGAATGTAGCCGCTATTCGGGCGTTTACCGTCGGTAGTTGAATCGAGGAAACCTTCGTACTCTCCTGAAACCGTTGCCCGGTAGTTGTGGAATGCCACATATTTTCCCAGCAAACCACTGTCGTTGCCCAGCCCATTCGGGAAGCGGCTGGATACCGAGTTCAGCAATACCAGGTTCGAGTTCAGTGCTGCCGCATTCAGGAAGATGATGTCGGCGTAGAATTCGATCATCTGTTTCGTGTTCGCGTCGATCACGCGTACGCCTGAGGCTTTTTGTTTTTTGTCGTCATAAATGATCGAATGCACCACCGAATGCGGGCGGAGCGTCATATTGCCGGTTTTCATCGCCCAGGGAATCGTAGAAGCATTGCTGCTGAAGTACCCTCCGAACGGGCACCCGCGCTCGCACATCACACGATGTTGGCATTTTGCACGGCCCTGATCGAGGTGAATCTGCTGCGGGTCGGTAATGTGGGCAGCACGGCCAATGATAATGTGCCGGTCTTTATACTGTTTTGAAACCTGCTCTTTGAAATACTTCTCAACACAGTTCAAATCGTGCGGAGGCAGGAATTCACCATCGGGCAATGCGTCGATGCCATCCTTGTTGCCGGTAATACCCGCAAATTTCTCCACGTGGCTATACCAGGGAGCAATATCGTCGTAGCCGATCGGCCATTCCACTGCGAATTGGTCACGTGCCGGACCTTCGAAATCGTATTTGCTCCAGCGCTGCGTCTGGCGCGCCCAAAGCAGTGACTTTCCACCCACCTGGTACCCCCTCAGCCAGTCGAAAGGCTTCTCCTGAATGTAGGGATGCTCATTATCCTTCGCGAAAAAGTGCATCGACGATTCCTTGAAGTTGTAACAGCGCGCCGCAATCGGGTTAGCGTCGGCAATTTCCTTGGTAAGCCGCTCGCGGTGCTCGAATTCCCACGGCATCATGTTCGTCGTAGGATAATCCTTGATATGCTGCACATCCCGCCCACGTTCCAGTACGAGGGTTTTCAATCCTTTTTCTGTCAGCTCCTTCGCCGACCAGCCACCGCTAATCCCCGAGCCAATCACAATAGCATCGTAGGTACGGGCTTTTTTACTATCAATATTTATGTTTGCCATAGTTCGGTTTAATGAAACAGGGAGGAAAGGGAGGATGGAGGAAGGGGAGAAAGGAGGGCAGAAAAAGCACTCAATGACTTATTGACTAAATCCCTCCTCCCTTTCCTCCTTCCTCCCTCTCTTCCCTCTTATCCTTTTTTAACAGGTACACACCCATGGTAACGGGCGGGGATCATTTCGTAATGGGTAATGTTGGTCATCACGTATTCGGACGTCATGTAGCCCTGGATCGTGAGGTTTTTGACCATACTGAAAAATCCTTTCTGAGCTGCGTCACTGCCTTTCTCGATGTCCGAAAGGATTTGCAGGCGCTGTTCCTTGCTTGCGTCCGCGAACGACTTGCCAAAACGCTGAACGCTCTGCTCGTCAATATTCGAAACGCCACTTGCGAGGCTTGCCTGCGCTTTGGCGTCGTAGCAATCCTTCACCATTTTCTGCACAAAATCACCTACTCCCAGCTCTCCCGCGCCCGGTGTGTCGGTTTTAGGGATAATGGTTTCGACTATCAAAGTAAGATTTTTGGATTGGTCTGCCGACAGCAACCTTCCTTTCTCCACTGCACTTTTGTTCCAACCGGATGCCCAGGAAGGCAAACCCGCCATGGCGCCCACGGCAACTGCCATGCTTTTTAGCGCTACGCGTCTCTCCATTTTCGTTTTGTTTAACGTGGTATTTGTAATGTTATCGTTTGTTCTTTTTGTCATTCATTGTCAGGAATCATTGGTTGTCAGGGATTGTCATTGGTTGTCAGGAGTTGTCATTCATTGTCAGGGATTGCTTTTTTTACTGGGCAAGATCTCCTCTCTATATATATCTGACTATTCCTGACCACACCTGACTACACCTGACCATTCCTGACTACACCTGACCATTCCTGACTACGCCTGACCATACCTGACTATTCTTGACTAAGTCTGACCACACCCGACCAAAACCGCTACTCTTCGAGAAAGTCCAGATCGCGGCCGTGCGTTTCGGGAATCGTGAGGATGCAGAAAATGCCGATGGCAAAACAGATCAGCCCCACGAGCGCTCCTGCCTGAATGACGGTGAAAGAACCTTTAAAAATAGCAAATAATGTAGTCATTCCCACTACCGTTCCGCGCACCATGTTGGGGACGGTGGTGGCAGCAGTAGCTCGCAGATTGGTGCCAAACTGTTCCGCCCCGATGGTCACGAACATCGCCCAGTAACCAATCCCGAAGCCCAGCAGCGTGGCAATCGTGTAGAAAAGCGAGGCCGACTTGATGCCCGCAAAAAGGTACACCAGGCTGCATACGAATGTAAATATCATGAGGTAAAATACCGCCTTCTTGCGCGATTCGAGCCAGTGACTGATAAACCCGCTGGAAAGGTCGCCTACCGAAAGGCCTACATAGCACCACATAATGGAGAGCCCGGGCTTGATCGGTTCGGCGATCCCCAATGCTTTTCCGAATTCATTGCTGAATGTGGCGAGAATGCCGATCACGAACCATGTCGGCAATCCGATACCGATGCATTTAAGATACCGGCTGAGCCTGTCCTTATTATTGAACAACGCAAAAAAGTTGCCTTTTTCAACGTGTTTCTGGTCTTTGATATCCTTAAAAATACCCGACTCAAAAACACCGATCCGAAGCAAAAGCAGCGAAATACCGAGTCCGCCGCCGATGAAATAGGCATAGCGCCAGTCGAAAAACTCCACCGTAAAATAGGCCACCACGGCACCCAGCAAACCAATGCCCGCCACCAGGGAGGTACCGATGGCCCGCAGGTGCTTGGGAAGGATTTCGGAAACCAGCGTGATACCCGCGCCCAGCTCTCCCGCAAGACCGATACCGGCAATGAAACGGAGCGATTTATAAACCGCCACATCCTGGACAAACCCGCAGGCGATATTTGCAAGCGAATACGTGATGATAGAGCCGAACAGTACCGAGAGTCGCCCCTTTTTGTCCCCCAGCACACCCCATAGAATACCGCCAAGCAGCAGCCCGGTCATTTGCCAGTTCAGGATGCTGGCGCCGGTAACGGAAATGTCTGCTTCGGAAAGGCCGAGCGCCGCCAAACTTGGCAGGCGGACGATCCCGAAAAGGAGCAAATCATAAATATCTACAAAGTAACCAAGGGCAGCGACAATTACGGGAGCACTGAAAAGGTAGGAAGCGTCTGAGCGCGTTGCTGTGACGGTTGACATTTGTTTTTGTATGGGTTTCATCGGAATAACTTGCAATATTATGCA
This sequence comes from Dyadobacter sp. OTU695, assembly GCF_038440355.1. Classification (NCBI taxonomy): domain Bacteria; kingdom Pseudomonadati; phylum Bacteroidota; class Cytophagia; order Cytophagales; family Spirosomataceae; genus Dyadobacter; species Dyadobacter sp. OTU695. The sequence goes on from NZ_JASATN010000019.1 coordinate 49,433, forward strand.
AATAGCCGGACATAAGCCCGGCTATTCGTTGGTAAATTAATAAAATTTAAAGAGAAAGTTTTGTTTGGTTGATAATGGCTTTCTCTTGCTTTCATTGTCTAACTTTTCTTGAATACGATGGTGATCTTGTATTTGACGCCGTCTTCTTCCTCATTGGACGACCATTTCATTTCGTTAGCGCTGGTTTCGAGATCGAACTCGGTTACGTCGGAGCCTTCCGTGAGGACTATTTTCTTGTCTTTTACGGCCCATTTGGACGTGTCATCTACCACATCTGCCTGGTCAAGAATGTCGTCACAGCCAATAGGCACTTTCGCCCCTACGGTGCCATTGCTTTTAAAAGTAAGCTCCGTTTCCGACAGGCATTTCTTCCCGGTAAGCGCTTCGAAGTACGCGAGTATGTCGGTAATGCCGTTCTGGGCCGGGTCGATGTTCATCGCCTTGATTTTCCAGGTGCCTTCGACGGCATTGCCCGAAGGTTTTTCCGGCGTCGGATCGTCGGAGTCTTTACTACACGCTAGTATCGCTACCGCGAACACAAATAACATCAGGTAATTTGCCAGATTTTTCATGGATGGAATTTTCATGGTTGCCTTTTTTAGTGATAAATAATCACGAAATTAAACTACCATTTTTCCAACACGGCATATTACCGAGTGACCGGTAGGCCGACTGAGTGACCGGTCACATTTCCTCAGAGTTCCAGCTTTTGCTTGTCTTTCAGTAACTGCTCTTTGAGTTTGCCGTAATCCACATCCTGGACGGCCACTTTGCTATCGATCGCCTGCACGGCGGCAGTAGCTGCGCTCTGGCCGAGGATCATGAAAACCGGCTCCATACGAATCGATCCGTAGGCAATATGCGACGCCGACACACACACCGGCACCAGCAGGTTTTCGCATTCCGCCTTTTTGGGAATAATAGAACCGTAGGAGATAGCATAAGGGGTCTTGGGATGCACACCAATGTCGCCTTCGTTTTGCACGAAACCGTCTTCCTTTACGTAGCGCTGCGCATTATGTGCGTCGAGCGAGTAGGATCCCATTCCAACCGATTGTGATACCGCTTTTTTACCCAGCGTTTCATTCTCGGTCATCACGCTCTGGCCGAGCATGCGGCGAGCCTCGCGGACGTAAATCTGGTGCGGCCAGCCGCCATTATCCTTGAATTCGTCTTTCGGCAAACCCCATTCATTCACCTTCGTGCGCACGTCGGCCGGTACCGCGGGGTCGTTGGCGAGGAAATACATCAGGCCTTTCTGGTACAGTTCATGCTCTTTGATAATCTCCTTACGACGCTCGTAGGAAGCATCGGGGTAGTCGTAGTTCTGGCCGATGAAATCCGTGCTGAACGGGCCGTGGTTGTTGGTGTCCGTTTTGCGGTTGGGGATAGGATCGTATTTGTCGAAGGTTTCAGTCCAGCCGGCCTTGTACACACGTGCGAGCAGTTCATATTTGCCGGGATCGTAACCTGCGGGCTCGGCGAACGGAATGCGGTTGTCGGGATGCGACGAAAGGCACATACGGAAGCAGTAGGCCTGGATTTTGTGGTCTCCGTCGCCATTCTTACCAATCTTTTCAGCTGTTACATAAGGCAGCAGGCCACTTTTCGGATCGCCTTCCACTTTATATGGGCTGATATTCTTTGCGAAATAATGTCTGTGCTGGAAAACGCCCGCCTGAATACCGTTCCATTCCTCATTATAAACGCTGTTGGCCTCACGTCCTACATGGTATTTCACGTCCGCGGCGGCCATCAGATCACCCTCGTAAGTGGCGTCGATGAACATTTTGCCCTTGAAAGTCTTACCGCTTAAAGTTTTAAACGAGGCAATGCGTCCGTTGCTCTTCTCAACGCCGCTTCTGCCGCGGTCGAGCCATTCGTCGCGGTAGATTTTGATATTGTTTTCTTTCACAAAATCCTCAAAAACCTGCTCGGCCACGTGCGGTTCGAAGATCCACATCGTGCGTTCGGCACCGTCCATGGCTACCGTACCCTGGCCTTTGTTGCCGTACTCTTCTTTTTTCTGCCACTGCCAGCCTTCGGGTTTATCGTAATGCAGGTAAACGCGGTGGTAAAACTCGCGGGCGAGGCCACCGATCACCGATTTATTGCCGGTATCGGTAAAACCCAGACCACCGGAGGAAAGCCCGCCCAAATGCTTGTCTGGCGAAACCACGAGCACGGTTTTGCCGGATTTAACGACCTGTACCGCCGCCGTAACCGCCGCGCAAGTACCGCCGTAAACAATCACATCCGCTTCGTACGACTGCGAAAAAGCAACGCGCGGCATGAGGTGAGAAATAACGATTGCAACCAGTAAGAGTATTTTTTTCATTAATGCCGAATTAAGATTTAAGATTGATTGATAGCCGATAGCTGCCAGCCGACAGCCAAATTTCTATTTCGACTCAGGCACGAACAGAACGGCATCGGCCGCCACAGCCCCCGAGGCCCCTTCCGATGAAATATTCACCGAAGAGTCATTTCCTTTGGATAAATTGAATTTACCTACGTGGTACCATTCACCCGAGGTTTGTCCTTCGACGACAATGTCCTTTTCAAGTACTGAAATGTTCTTGATTTCATTTCCCGCTTTCACCGAAAGCTTTATTTCCGAAGCCGGTTTAGCCACTTTCGGGAAATAGACGTAGACCTGGTAGCTGCCGGCAAAAGGCACCTCAGGCGTAAAAGTCACCGAACCGCTGTTTGCCTCAGAAGCTAGGAAAGACGGCCCATACCCTCCTTTTTTGACCTGCTCCCAGTTCCCTTTGACAGAAACATGCTTGCTATCCTCATTATCGACCAAAATTTCCGGCGTTTTACCATTTACCAACGGATCAGCTTTCAGCTTTGCCTGCAATTTCGTGATATCGATTTGTTGCACGCTCTTCTTCGAATCGATCGCCATCACTGCAGCAATCGCCGATGATTGGGCGAGCACCATAAACACAGGCTCCATGCGGATAGAGCCATAGGCAATGTGTGTAGCCGAAAGGCAGACAGGCACCAGCAGGTTGGTACACTCTTTTTCTTTCGGCACCAGCGAGCCGTAAGCAATAGGGTACGGACCAAACCCGCCGATCTCGACATTACCTTCGTTTTTGGCCATCCCATTCACGACAATGCGCTGGATATTATGCGAATCCATGGTGTAAGCCGCCATTCCCACGCCGTCTTTTACCACTTCCTTGCCCTCGCAATTCGCCTGGGTCATCACATAGCTTCCGACCATCCGCCGCGCTTCACGCACATACAGCTGGGGCGACCAGTTACCGGTTTCCACATATTCGTCTTTGGGATAACCCCATTTCAGCATTGCCTCGCGCAGCTCCATTGGCACGCGCGTGTCGTGGCCAAAAAAGTAAAGCAGGCCTTTGGTATAGGCTTCGTGGGATTTGATGATCGCTTCCCGTTTTCTATAATCGGCATCCGGGTATTCGTAGTTCATACCGATCATGTCCGTCGAGAAGCCGTTGCGGTTGTTAATGTCCGTTTTGTTGTTGGGCATTTTACTCCAGATGAAGTAATCGTTCAACGTTTTCCGTTCCGGCTGCTTCGCGATCAGGCGGGCAAGAAGTTCGAAATGCGTCGGATCGTAACCTTCCGGTTTGGTAATCGGTACCATATTGGCCGGATCCGAGGTGAGGCAAATACGGTAATTATAGGCCTGCACTTTTTTGTCGCCCGTACCGTTTGGTTCCAGCGTTGCCGGGGAAACGCCCCAGAGCAGGCCGCTTTCCGGCTTTCCTTCGATTTTATAGGGATCGATGCCGTCCGGCAGCTGATGCCCTTTCATCAATTGCACCCCGTTGATCGTCTCGTTGTAATCGCTGTTCGCCTCGCGGCCCACCGCGTAGGAAACGCCGGCTTTCGCCATCAGATCGCCCTCATAAGTGCAGTCGAGGAACATTTTTGCCGAAATGGTCTGATTGGTCTTGGAATCAGGTTTAATACTATTTTCCAAAACAATGGATTTGACCTCAGCACCTGATTTGCTGGCGCTGATCACCCGGCTTCGGTAGATCACCTTGATCCCCGCTTCATCGAGGTATTGCTGCAAATATTGTTTGGCAACTTTCGGCTCAAATGTCCATTGCTCGAACTTGCCGTAATGCTTGCCAATACGCCGGTAAAAGTCGCGGGAAAGGCCGGTAATGGCATATTTATTACCAATATCGGTATAGCCGAGGCCTCCGGTAGTCATACCTCCCAAATGCCCGCCCGGCTCGATGAGCACGACCGTCTTACCCATCTTCTTCGCCGTATAGGCCGCGATCACACCTGCGGAGGTCGCGCCGTAGATGCAGACATCCGCCTGGACCGGGGCCCCGGCAACCGACCGGAACCCTGCGAACAGAAATGCGAACAAGCAGGCGAAATGCGCAATTGCTATTCTTTTTCTCATTGTCTTTTAAATGATTATGAAACGTTTAGTAACCCGGATTCTGATCCTTGGCAGTAATGGCCTTGTTATACAAAATCTCGGAGTTCGGGATCGGCCACAGCATGTGCTTTTCAGCGACCACGATATTCTTTACTTCCAAAATGCGCTGTTTGGCAATTCCTAACCGTTTCAGGTCGTTCCAGCGCTTGCCTTCGTACATCGTTTCGTAGCCCCGTTCCTGCACCACCTTGTCAATGAAGGTTTGTAATGTAAAATCAGCAAGTTTGAAATCGACCGCTGAAACCGCTTCCGCGGGCTTACCGTAGGCACGGCGGTGTACTTTGTTCAGGCTTTCGAGCGCTTCCGCGGTTGGTTTTCCGTTTGCACGTGCGTCTGCCTCGGCATGGAAAAGAAGCAGGTCGGCATAGCGGTACCATGGGTAGTCGTTGCCCGCGCCGCCGGTTGCGAGCGGATCGCGGTATTTGCGGTAGAGCAAGGAAGTACTGCCAAGGCCAATGTCCACATTGTAAAACATGTGATTTTTGCGCAAATCCTTGAAATCCCAGTTTTTAATCACCGGATTGGACACAGAATCGGTGTATTGCGCATACACGCCCCCCGGGCCATAATAGTTATACTGACCGATTTTGCGGTGGGCGTAGCTTACCAAGCCGAATCCCTGCTGACGTGAGTATTTGAAATAAAATATCTCTTCCGGCGTATTGACGACCTCGGGCCCGTATATCTTCTGAAAGTCCTCCGAAACGGTCACCGGTACCAGCGAGTATTTTTTCGAATCGATCACTTCCTTCGCCTTCGCGCTGGAAGATTCCCATTGTTCGAGGTACATATAAACTTCCGAAAGCAGCGTCTTGGCTGCCCATTTGGTAGGACGACCAATCTCCGAGGGGTTATCCGGCAGCCCGCTTTCGGCTATCAATGCGTCTGCCACGATGAGTTTGTACACATCACCGACGCTCGACCTCGGAATGTCGGCCACGGTCATATTCTCCTCCGTGCGCAATGGCACACCCGCCCAGTTACGCACGAGCGCAAAGTAGATCAGCGCCCGCATATACTTGGCTTCGGCTACGAACGAAGCCTTCTCGGCATCCGTCATACTGGTTCCTTTCGGCACATTGGCGATGACCAGGTTCGCATTCCGGATGGATTGGTAAAAGTTGTCCCAAATCGTCGCCACGCGGTTGATGTTTGTATTGTCGAGGCCCTGGTACAAGCTTACGGCCGTCTGCGTTCCGCGCGAGTTGCCATAGTCGGCCAAGCCTTCCAGCTGAGCGGGATAGTTTGTCGACAATGCAGGATCGGTGCGCATCGGCCCGTAGATCGCATTTACGGCCGCCTTCGCTTCCGATGCGGTATTATAGAAGTTCTCTGAGGATAGCGACTTCGGTTTTTCCTCCAAAATATCAGAGCAAGCCATGCAAACCGCTGCCAAAAACAAACTGGTGAATATCTTCTTCATATCAATAATTTCTTTAACCGGTTGTAAAAACTGACCTTAAAAACCTACTCTGAGACCCACTGTGGTGGTTTTCGCCACCGGATACACGTAGTGGTCGACGCCCTGAACGAAGGAGTTACTACCTCCGTAAGAATTCACTTCCGGATCGTACCACGAGTACTTGGTCAATGTGATCAGGTTCTGGCCGCTCACGTACAGCTGTCCGTATTTCATCCATTTGATGTGCAGCTTCGAAACCGGCAGATTGTAGCTCAGCTGGATGTTCTTGAAGCGGAGGTAAGATCCGTCCTCCACAAAACGGTTCGACATTTGCGCCTGTGAAGAGGTTTTGATAATCGGATATTTGGCATTGATGTTCTGCGGCGTCCAGTGGTCAAGATACACTCCCCGTGGCATATTGAGGGCCTGCCCGTAGTCGTAGCCTTGTCCCTGCGCGCTGAGGTTGAATATGTCGTTACCCTGCGATCCCTGGATGAAGAATGTCAGTTCAAAGTTCTTGAATGACATGTTCGAATTGAAGCCGTATGTAAACTTGGGATTCGGGTTACCGATGATCTGCTTGTCACCGGCGTCACGGCTGCCGCTGTTATTGTAATCTTCGTAGGCGATGAAACCCTTGTCGTCGTACCCTTTTTCCACATAACCATAGAACGATCCGAGCGGATAACCTTCACGGAGGATATTCACGTTATCGTTCACCGCTGCACCGATTGTCTGCCCCAGAATGTCATTTCCGCCATAAAGCTTCACGACCTTGTTCTTGTTAATGGACAGATTGGTCGACACATTCCATTTAAATGCTCCTTCCAGGACAGCTGCATTGATACCCAGCTCGAAACCCTTGTTTTGAATTTTTCCGATATTCTGAATAGTGTAAGTGTACCCCAAGGACGATGGCAACGCTACGTTGTTCAGCAGGTCTCGGGTGTTTTTGATATAATAATCGGCCGTTACATTCACGCGGTTATTCCAGAGCCCGAGGTCGATACCGAAGTCGGTCTGAGCGGTAGTTTCCCATCTCAACGATCCCGCGAGCCGGGTACCTGGTGCATAGGAGGTCATGAATGCGTCGCCAAATACTACCTGCCCCGAAGCAAGCTGGTTCAATGTGAAGTATGGCTGGATGGAAGTGTTTCCCGTTTCACCGTACCCTGCCCTGATTTTCAGATCGGAAATGAACGGGATATTCTTAATAAACTCCTCCTCAGACATACGCCATGCCAGCGCTCCCGACGGGAAAAAGCCCCATTTCTGCCCGGCACTATACCGCGACGATCCGTCCGCACGGAAGCTGGCCGTTGCAAGTATTTTGCTGTTAAAAGTATAATTGACACGCGCCAGGTAGGAGAGCAATGACCATTTGAGATAGGATGTGCTCGGAACGCCCTGGGTAGCGGCGGCACCGATGTCGTAGGTTTCCTGGTAATCACTAATAAAACCGCCTCCGGAGGCTGAAAGCGTGGTTTGTGTATAATCCTGATAGGTGAAACCGGCTACCGCTGAAACGCTGTGCTTGCCAAAATCTCTCAGGTAGCTTACGGTGTTTTCACTTAAAATGCTGGTTGTCCTTGCCGTGCCCACTGCGGCGCTACCTTTCGAGTTTACAAACTTGGTCGTGGTATAAGTATCGGTTCGGTCGTCGGTGCTTTCAATACCGGCCAGCGTTTTGAATGTCAGCCCCTTAATGGGTTCAAAGGTAATGGCGCCGTTAGTAAGCACTTTGTTGGACCGGATTACATCCGAATACTGGTAGAGGTAGTTCAAAGGGTTAGTAATCACATTGGAACCCCACGCATAAGCCTCGGCCAATCTCGAATAGCTGCCGTCGGGAAGCGTCGCCGGAATGGTCGGATAGCCCGAAAGCATCGCCGACATCAGCGTTCCTCCGCGGTTTCCTCTTTCAGAATTTTTGCGGTCGGAATCGATACGGCTTAGCAGCGAGCTCAGATCGAATTTGAACTTCTTGCCAATATCGGAGCTGAGGTTAATGCGCAACGCATTCCGGACATAGTCGCTACCGATCACAATCCCGTCCTGACTGAAATTACTGGCTGCTACCGAGAAGCGTGTTTTTTCGTTACCGCCGCTTACAGTCAATGCATGGTTTTGCACGGGCGCTTTTTGGAATACCAAATCCTGCCAGTCCGTGCCTTTCCCGAAACCTGCTATCTGGTCGGCTGTGAAATGCGGGGCAAGCCCGTCGTTAGCTGCCTGTTCGTTGTAAAAGTTGGCATATTCGGTGGCATTCATCAGATCCAGCTTTTTACGGATGGTCTGCACGCCATAATAACCGTCGTAATCGACGCTCACGCGGCCTGCCTTGCCTTTTTTGGTAGTGATCAAAACGACGCCATTAGCCCCGCGCGACCCGTAAATAGCAGTGGCGGAAGCGTCTTTCAAAACCTCAATCGACTCTATATCAGCATTATTCAACAAAGTAGGATTGCCGGAATAGGGAAAACCATCGACCACATAAAGCGGCTCGTTGCTGCCCTGAATGGAGTTGGTTCCCCTGACGCGCACGCTGATGGGACTGCCCGGAGCGCCCGTATTCTGCGAAACGTACACACCCGCCGCACGCCCCGCGAGCGACTGCACCAGGTTGGTAGCCGGGTAGGCATTCAGTTCCGACGATTTAATGGAAGAAACCGAGCCTGTAAGATCGCTTTTTTTGATCTGGCCGTAACCGATCACGACGATTTCCTGTAACGACTTATCTTCCAGCATCAGACTGACCGTCAGGTCGGTTTGGCTACCCAGCACAATTTCCTGGGATTTATAACCTACAAAACTGAAAACCAGCACTGAATTGGGCGCGCTTGTTTCGGGAATTTCGAGCTGAAAAGTACCGTCGGTGTAAGTGGTTGTGCCCGTTTGCGTTCCTTTCAGGACAATGCTCACGCCGGGTAGTCCCGTGTTCGACTCGCCATCGAGTACTTTGCCGGAAACTGCCCGTTTGGGTGCATTAGCCGGAATAGGTTGCCCTGCCGGCGCATCGGGCGCACTGGTTTCTATTCTTCTAAGGATGATGATCTTGCCCGACACTTCGTAGTCGAGCCCGAGCGGCGTCAGAATATGGTCGAGCGCTTCGTATAATGGCTTATCTTTTAGTGAAACTGTCACTTTCCGGGCCGATTTGATCAGTTTGGAACTGAACACGAAGCGTACATCGACCTGTTTTTCCACCTGGCTGAGTACCTTCTTTACTTCACTGCCGTTCGCTGTCACCGACACTTTCTGGCTGAGGAGGGATTGCGCGCTACCTTCACGTGCATAACCCGCAACGATAAATACAAAGGCAAGCATGAGTTGAGTAGCTGTCATTCGCATGGTCCACAGTAATACCCTACGGTACTTTAAAGGTTTTTTCATAGATTTGATTGTTTTGTAGAATAGGAAATTTGGCAAAACGATCCCTGCCTCCCACTGGGGAGGGTAATGGCGACCAACCTGTCAGGGAATTTTTCGGAGCCGGTGATGCGGGAACATTGCCGGCTCTTTTCTTTGGGTAAACTTTCTGTTTTTTCTGTTCTGGTTTTTAAAGGGTTACGTGATTGTTTGTGGTTAATTCCTGCATCCTTTGCTGTGGATAATCACCTGACCATCGACGATCTCATAGCTGGATTCTACGGCCTTGCATATAATACTGAGCTTGTCATGAAGTGTCTGGTTGTCGAGGCGTGCGGTGAGCGGGCAATCTTTCAGTAATGCCTCATCGTAGAGAATATCGATGCCATAGGCCCTGGCGATGGTGTTAAAAACGTCGCTGGCTGGTGTATCTTCAAATTCAAACTGGGGGATTTCCTCCTTGGCAACCACTATTTCAGGCTTTTCGACCAGCGTTTTCACCATTTTGACCTCGTTACGGGCGTAGATGATCTTCTGGTTCGGGGTAAGCACGACGCCCTGCAACTGCTTGTCGGCCACCTTCTCTTTCAAATGCGGATCCGACTGTGCGAATACCGATACTTTTCCAGTTCTCACTTCCACGGTCACTTCGCGGGAACCGCCATAGGCTTTGATGCGAAAACTGGTACCGAGGACCTTCGTCACCAATCCATTGGCATACACCAGAAACGGATGACCGGGATCTTTCGCAATGTCGAAAAACGCTTCTCCTTCAAGAAATACCTCCCGTCGCTCCCCATCGAACCGTTCGGGATAGCGAATGCGGCCTTTTGGTGCAAGGCTGATCTTACTGCCGTCGCTCAATGCCAGTTCCATGGTTTGGGAGGTCGAATTGACCTTTTCGGTAAGCGATTCGCTGCGCTCGATCATGCTGTCCTGCTGGCCGAGCTGCGGCTTTTCTTCCCTTTTAATCATCACCGAATAAACGGCCCAGCCCAGGAGCATGATGAATGCCACTGAGGCAGCAAACTGCATCCAGGGGATGGAAAATACCGGTACCAACCGACGGGAAGTCCGGGCGGGCTCCTCACTGGTTTCGGTAATCCGGCCGACGGTCTGTTTCACCACCTGATTAATCTCCGCATCGTCGATCTCCGCCTCGTGCAGGCGCAGGGAAAGCACAATAGCTTTGGCTTGCTCTATTTTTTCGAGCATTTCGGGATTAGCGTCAATCCAGTCGTCCCAAAGCGCGTCGGTTTCAGGAGTGGGCGACAATGTCCATTGGCGAAAGAAATCGTCCCAGACAAAGTCTTCAACAGAAAAATCGTTGTAGCGGTCCATACCAGTTCATTGTGTCTAAATGAGTATAGACAAGGCCGGACGCCGGATACCAACAATTTTTAAATTATTTCTTCAAAAAAGAATAAAAATCTCCGGAAAGACTGATGATCTGGGATTTAGAATAGAAAATGCAGCAGAAAAAATATGAGGAATTCCACTTTCCAATGCATTTTCAAATGCCGGATAGCGATTTGAAGCAAGTTAGAAACCGTCTGCGGCGTAATGGCCATTACCTCGGCGATCTGTTCCCGGCTGAGTTCCTGGAAAAATTTGAGGTACACCACTTCCTTCTGCCGTCGCGGCAATGCATTCAGCAGTTTCTGCAATTGGTACGTGCGGGTATTGGTCGCCTCGTTTCGGATGTAGTCGTCCTCCACCGAGAACTCGATTTCGAAATAGTCGTCCTCCTCCTGCAATGCCTCCCCGCCCACCCATGTGCGCGAAGACACCTGCCGGTGCATAAGCCGCCGGAGCGAAGCCATCAGATAAGGCTTTACTGCCGCGTCAGGACTGAGGTTGTCCCTTTTTTCCCACAGTATCAGAAACAGGTCCTGAATACTGTCCTTTACCAGTTCGCGGTCTTTGGAAAACTTGCTCCCGTAGCGGAAAAGCAGGCGGAAATTATCGGACATCAGCTTTTCGAACGCCCGCACCTCCCCTGCCAGGAAATCCTGCCAGAGCACGCGATCTTCCGGAAAAGAGGACTTTGAATTCATAACTTGTTGAAAGGGAAGACTAAATAAGTCAAACTTAACGGCAAACTCAATTTATTTTACAAGATAAGTTTAATTGAATCAGGTTATCGTCCTATCTGAAAAACTATTCGATCATCACTTTAAGTACCTGCTTTTGACCATTCTGATTTTGTAATTGCAAAAAATAAACCCCGGAAGCGGGCGGGCTCAACGGTTTCAGGCTTAATTTGTCCAGGCCCTCGATAACCGTTTTCGAAGGCAGTACCTTACCATTTACATCGATCAGACGGACCGAGGCCGCATTTACCTCTTTTGCGGAGAGCGTAATATGGTCTCTTTTGGCCGGATTCGGTGCTACGAATGCATTATTCTCGACTGGTTTCGTTTTCTCGTCGCCGATGGATATTTCATCGATCCGGACCTTACCTACCCCATTCCGGAAGCGCATTTCGAAGTTGGAAAGCTTGGTTTTGGAATAGGCGGACGCACCGGGATAGGCTTTTGTAGCCCTCGCTACGGGCTGGTTATCGGCCCACAGATCGTATGTGCCCGGCTGCACCGTTTCTTCGGTGGATGCCGTAACGTGGTAAGAAAAAGGCTTTTCCGAGTTATTCAGCGCCCATGTGAGGGTCACCTGCTTCTTTTCGGAGTAAGTTTCACTTACCTGCCTGGTTTCCAGGTCTTTAATATTAAAACCACTTTCAAGAAAGTTAACCGAGCATTTGGCAAACATCAATCCGTTACCCGGGAATGAGTTGTTGACAGGGTTGAAATCCTCGCCAACATAGAAATAGATGGCATTCAATGCAGCTGCCTGAATCCCTTCCACGCTAAATGTAATACGGACAACGAGCGTTTCGGGGCCGGGACTGAACGGCGTGGCGCGCATAGCACGTATAATACCTCCCGTTGCTGAATCCAGCCGGCTACGGGTGAGCTCCATATAGCCCTTGTGAAATTTGTGGTAGGACAGTGCCGGAGCCGTGAGAATAACGTGGCTGAACTGGCCGGTATCGGGCTGCGGGTTGATCAGCCCGGTGGTTTGGCTGAAATCCTGGTGAAAATAAACGTTTTGGGCGCTGCCGGCCAATGACGCCAGCAGCGCGAATACGGAGGTAAAGTATCTTTTTAGCATAAACCGGTTAGGAGTTTATGCATTTAGACGCAGAGAGTTTGAAATGGTAACGCGGTGTAGTAGTAAATTTTGAAAAAATCAACGACTTCGTCCAGCCTCTCGAACCTTTTCAAGTTCCGCGGCCATCGCCTTTACCCTCGCCGGATACTTGTCCGCCATATTGTTTTTCTCCCCGATATCTTTACTCAAATCATACAACTGAGGTTTGGGATTAGCGCCAGTCTCGATATTGGTAAGCTCTGCCACCGCCTTTCCTTCACGCGGCTCGATGTACTTCCAGTTCCCCTGCGTGATCGACAATGCCCCACCCTGCTTGATCAGCCAGCTACGGCCGATCTGGCTTTTGCCCAACATCGCATCCATTACATTAAAACTGTCCACAGCCTCCTCACTTTCCGGTTTCTGCTGGAAGAAATGCGCGAACGAAGCCATCATGTCGATCTGGCAAATCAACGCATCTGAAACGGTACCTGGCTTAATCACCTGTGGCCAGCGCGCCAGCCAGGGGACACGGGTGCCCCCCTCGAATGCGCTGTATTTGCCACCACGCAGCAGGCCTGCGGCGCTGTGGCCTTTCGCCAGTTCGACGGCGCGGTCGGCGTAGCCGTCGTCCAGTACCGGGCCGTTGTCGCTTGAAAAGATGACCAGCGTGTTGTCGGCGATTTTGAGCTCGTCGAGTTTCTTCAAAATCTCCCCTACCATCCAGTCCATTTGCAGGATCACATCACCCCGCAATCCCATTTTGCTTTTGCCTTTAAACTGCGTGCTGGGCATCCGGGGAACGTGGATATCGTTGAGCGAGAAATAGAGAAAAAACGGGCTTTTGCGGTTGTCTTCTATAAATTGTTCTGCTTTGCTGAGAAACACATGCGCGATTTCTTCGTCGGTCCACCGGGCCTGTTTACCGCCTGTCATCCAGCCGATCCGACCAATGCCGTTTACAATGGTATTGTTATGCCCATGATTGGGCGAAGCGGGTAGTTTTAGCAAATCGGGATTTTCAAGTCCCGTGGGTTCATTGCCGATTTTCTTCGAATAATCGACTTCGATAGGGTCGGCCGGGTCGAGGTCCTGCACATCGTGATTTTCGACAAAAACCGTCGGAACACGATCTGAGGTTGCGGGAAAGAAGAAGGCATAATCAAACCCGACTTCATTTGGGCCTTTGGTAATGGGTTTATTCCAATTGATCGTCTTATTGGTTTCACCCAGTCCCAGGTGCCACTTGCCAACTGATGCGGTTTTATAACCTGCATTCTGAAAGATTGCCGGCAATGTAAGTTGGTTAGTCGGAATGATCAGCGACGCATCGCCGGGAAGCACGCCCGTACCCTTTTGCCGCCAGGGATACTTGCCTGTCATGAGCGCGAAGCGTGAGGGCGTACACGTAGCCGAGCTCGCGTGCGCGTTCGTGAAGCGAATGCCTTCTTTGGCGAGGCGGTCGAGATTAGGTGTGCTGATTTTTGTGGCGCCATAAGCACTAAGGTCGCCATAGCCGACATCGTCGGCGTAGATAAAAATGACGTTGGGTTTGGATTGCTTTTTCTGCGCATTTACCGCAAACGGCACAAGCATGGCTGCCGCCAGTAGCCACGGCGACATCAATGAGTACTTCAATTTCATAAGGTTGGGGTTAAGAATTCTGGCCGTGAAGATATTCATTCGGAATGATTTCGCCGGTTGAAAATCGAAAACTTTGCCCGGAAGCAGGATCTTGAAAAAAAGGCAACCGCCTGCTAATCGGATTTGGAGAGGGTGGGTTGGAATGCGTAATGTTGTGAGAATACAGCACTATGTTATGGATCAGCCCTTTTACGATGTTAAAGTTCTTGAAGATGGTTGCCGCTTTGACTTTCTAAGTATTGGCTATACTGCAACCCATAAAGCGATACTTTACAAAGAGACCGAGATTCCTTTTTTATTTTCCCTGACATTAGCAGAAGTCCAATGGGACGGGAAGCTCTCAACGACTATCAACAATAGCAATGCAGACGTAAAACCCACCATGGCGACAATTACCAAAACATTTGAAACTTTTACCGCTGCCAATCCGAGGGCTGTCATTGTGTTTATGGGAAATACCGATGCAAAAACCCGACTATACAGAATTGCCATTTCTCGAGATCTCGATAAACTGTTGGAAAAATATGTGATATGGGGAATCAGAAATGATAACGGAAACGCGAACTGTTTGAACCCAATCAGCCCTATCAATATTTCTTCGTTACCAGCCGATTTCTAATTTAAATATGATCAGGATGAAAACACAAGCAAAGAAAATGCAAGATTTCAAACCGCAGCCTCTCAAAGGCGTTTATGCCAATTCCGACGAACTGGGCAGAGACATGAACAGGTTTTTCCTAGAGAGTCTTTTGGAATCAGCTTACAATCGATTGCAACAAAAACAGGAACAATAACAAACAGCCCGGAATCGCTTCCGGGCTGTTTGTTATTTAAAACTAGCTCTTTTTCTCGCTGGTTAATTTCTTAATCAAATCGACCTCAGCCTGCTTGTAAGGCGTTCCGTCTTTTCTGAAAATATCGTGGAACCACAGGTCGGGCTCTTTGGTGTAGGTCTTTTTCCAGCTGTCCCAAGGATAAATAGTCTGTGATTTGCCATCCACAAGGCCCCAGTTGATGGCACCCACATTGTATTTCTTGGCAACAGGCAGTGAACCCTCAAAGAAGCTGCCATTTCCGCGCGACATGTATTCGGTACAGATCAGCGGACGGTCGTATTGCTGCAACCACTTGATGCGTTTTTCAAACTCCTGCGCATTTTCGTAGTTATGGAACGTAATGACGTCCGACTGCTCGATTTGCGCTTTTTCGATTGGTTTCAACGTCTGCGGCGTCGACCAGTCGCCTGCCCATACGCCGGATGACAGCGGCTGCGAAGGGTTCACCGAACGTGCCCATTCGAACGATTTTACCATCAGTGGCAAAACGTAAGCCACTTTGTTGGGCAATTCCACTTTACCGTACGAGCTGTTGTTGGTGTTATCCGGCTCATTCCAGATATCCCACATCAGTACCCTGTCGTCGTTAGCGAATGCCGCAACGGTACCTTTCACATACCTTTCCAGGCGCGGATACTGCGTGCTATCCTTCAATGCGTTGAAACCCGGGTTTTGTACCCAGCCTGAGTTATGAACACCTGGCTTAGGGTCGCGTTGCTTACCCAGTTTCGGAAATGGATCCCAGCAGGAATCGAACAGCACCAGCACGGGTTTGATATTGTGCTTTTTGGTAATGTCCAGGAAAGTGTCGAGGCGTTTGATGAACCCTGCGGAATCCTGCTGGTAGAGCAGATCGTGCAGGTATACGCGCATAGTGTTCATACCAATGTTTTGCGCCCAGCCGAGCTCTTTATCGATGGTAGCGGTGTCGAAAGACTCCGCCTGGAACATTTCGAGCTGGTTAATAGCCGTGCTAGGCAGGAAATCGGCGCCTACCAGCCAGCCTTGCTTGGCATACCAGTCCTTGGCTTGCTCTTTGGGCCATATTTCACGGCCGGCGCCCGGGTTCCCGGCAGCTTGCTCCTGTGCGGGCGTTTCCTCTTTCTTTTCATCTGCTTTCTTGGCGCAGTTCTGCAACATCAGGCAGGCTGCAACAGCCCAGATCGTCGTTTTTAACAATTTCATCAGGTGTTTAGAATTGGTTTTGTTATTTAAAAAGCGGTGCAGGCCGGTTTTCTATGCTTGGCTCCGCATTGGAAATTTCGGGCCATCCGTTTTTCCAGATCAATTTATCCAGCATTAAAACGCGACGATTGGCTCCGGTAGAAACCCTGGGTTCGGCCTTGCGGATCGCATGGTACAAAAGCCAGTCGGCGCCCGCATCGTCGGTTATCCAGCGTGCATTATGCCCCGGCCCGGCATATACATCATTGCCATGGAGCAATATGGTGCCTGTGCCGCGTTCTTTCAAATCCTTGCCATCCTGGTCGAGAAACGGCCCGAAAATGGATTTGGAACGCCCTACCCGGATGTGGTATTTACTTTTTTCAAATTCGCAGCAGCTTTCTTTCGAACCTAAAAAGTAGTAGTAATCGCCTTTTTTCTGGATCATCACCGCCTCGAAATCGCCCGCTGCTATTTTGAATTTCTTCGAAAGATCCGGCACCGATTTGCCGTCGGCCGACAGTTCCACGCCGTAAGTGCCTTGCGTAGGTTTGTCGCTGAAACTACCCCAGAATACATACTTTTTGCCATCAACTTCGAGGTAAAACGGATCGATCGAGTTGGGTACTTCCACGTCCACGCTATTAAACAGCTTTCCCTGGTCCACAAACGGACCGGCCGGCGCATCTGCGATCGCGAGCCCAACACCCGGGTTCACATCGCCCCAGGTCGAATAGGCATAATACATGTGATACTTCCCATTCACTTTCACGACGTCAGGAGCCCAAATGCCGCCTTTTTCTTTCCAGGCAGGTTTGGTAGTAAATGCCTCTTTGACATAATCCCAATGCACGAGGTCTTTAGAACGCACAATCGGTACCAGCCGTGAACCGCTGCCATCTCCCCAGTCGTCCTGCGTTCCGTAAGCGTAAAAGTATCCGTCGTCGGCCTTCACGACCGTCGGATCGGCCAGAATGGGTTCGAAAACCGGGTTTTTGTATTCCTTATCGCCCGGGCCTCCCGGACCAGTCAGCATCAGTGGTATTAGCAGTGATAAGAGTGGTTTAATCATTTTGTTTCGGTTTAATATCGTTATTCAAGCCAGACAATCTGGGTGAATGCGCCATTCGCGGCCACATCCCAGACCTCCACACGCAGCCATTTCCGGCCTTTCATGTTTTGGGTAAATTTAAAACTCTTCTGGCCGAATGCCTGTGTGTCGCTCAAATTAATCATGTCGTGAAAAACTTCCTTTCCATCGCCGGAGATCACCTCGGCGCGATTGAGGGGAAAAGTCCATTGGGCGTCCAGGCTGATTTCTACATTCCCTTTCGGGTCCGCCCTGGTTGTTTCGCCTACCACGGCATTATTCACTTTAAATGAGGGGATCAAAACCTCGCCGGTCGTGACGAAAAACCTCCCTTTCCGAATGGCATCCAACACTGGCTGCCAGCCGTCTTCGAAGCGAGGAAGCTGGTCGAGTTGAAGGTAATTGACATTCAAATGCCCGTACAATTCATAATCCGGCTCAATCCGGAAAAGGTCCGCTTCGGCCAGCACATTCTTTTTATAACCCCAATTGGCCATATCATCCATCAGGTCCAGCACGCGTTTCCCGAGTTTCGGTTGCGACAGATCGGCCGGCATAGCCTTCCATGCAGCGCCCAGAAAATGATCGGATTTAAAGAATGCCTCGTCCTTATGTTTGTCGGGAAAACCGGTGGAGCCCTTCGTACGCGCGTGGGCCGTCCACGCGAGTCCGTTTTCCATTTCCAGTAATTTCAGCATTTCGTCTTTGTTGCCAATGCGGTAAACCTTGCCGTATTCAGGGTGGTCTTCCACAAAAGGCTGATCCTTCTCCCGAGACATGAGCCAATAAACCGGCTTTGGAAAAATATTCATCCAGTGCCCGCCAAAGAAATTATTCGGCTCCTCGCCTGGTAACAACAGAAAATTGCCTCCGGAAAGCCGTGCACATTCCGCAAACATCATTTTCAGTTCCGGCCAGCGCTTCGCCTCCGGCCCACGCGGGCTGCCCGGACCGTGAAACTCTGCCAGGTGCACGATATTCACACCCGTATTTCTGAAAGCCTTTACAAAGCCCGGCATATCGGGCAGCGGCTTGCGCGTCAGAACGTCGTCGACATGCTCCTGATGAAAGTGGCTGGACATGGTATAATAGCCAGGAATGGGCTCATATTTGTCCGAATGCGTAAATGCCTTCACATTTTCCAGCACCTTGCCATCCTTTTCCCGACTCAGCAAGCAGAAGAAATTGTAACGCTGCTGCGTCCCGGGAGGCGCATTGAACCATGGTACCCACCTGCGGTCACCGAGCAGATCGTGGCGGATACCGATGCCGAACCCGGGAAGCAGGCTGCGATAGTTCTCGCCATACCAGATGTGTTCGAGGTTATAGCAATTATCGAGCGGATAAAAATACTGGTGCGGCGCGGGGAATACAGCCAGGTTACCTTCTTTTCCCTGACCTATGATTGTGCGGTATTTGACGGCCATCATCTCGACCGTATCCATTTTGGCTACCGTCACATTACGCATAAAATCCTCGGTATCGGCCCAGAAAAGTTTCTGCCAGGGGCTTTCGCGAGACGTAAGCCCTATGTCGTAAATCACTGCCAGCGAATCGATGTTCGTCGACATCACCGCTGCGATGTTCATCAGCGGACTGCCGTTGTACAATGTGAATTGAATGGATCCGGAGAACGGCCCCGCATTGGCGCCGTTCACGGTAATTTCCGTGCGGGAGCCATTGCTGGCCACTTTTATATCGGTTTTGTCAAGCGTGACGGCGTAGCTCTGGTATTTCTGGTAGGCGGTTTTATCAAAGAAAATATTCCAGCCATTCTGCGAAACGAGGTCACGCTTGCCTACCGTGAGGATAACGGCCGGATCGAGATTGCGGGCGATGGTGTATTGCTTTTCTTTGGTACCAATACCCAGGCTGCCGATCAGCGGATTTGTTTTGTTTAAATCAATGGAAACTTTCCCCGTTTCCGCATTGCCGGCGGGCCATTCCACGTTCAGCATTGCATCGCTGACGACCGCCTGGACACCACTTTTCTTGTCAAAACCTTTTAAATCGACGGGCACCTGCGCTTTCAGGTTTGCCGCTATGATGGACAAGAAGATAATCAGGATGTTACGCATTGATGGTAGAATGTGTTGGGACAAACATTTTCTTGTAGAAGGCGAGCCCTTCTTCCGCCAGCTCATCGGCGCTGTTCGCCAGTGGTCGCCAGATGCAGGCCGCACGCGCAAGTTCTTTGGAGGGTTGTCCGAAGGTTTCGATCACTACGGCGCCGTCATAACCGATGTTGGTAAGCGCTTCCTGAATGCCCTGCCATTCCAGATGGCCGGTTCCCGGTGTG
This sequence comes from Dyadobacter sp. OTU695, assembly GCF_038440355.1. Lineage (NCBI taxonomy): Bacteria > Pseudomonadati > Bacteroidota > Cytophagia > Cytophagales > Spirosomataceae > Dyadobacter > Dyadobacter sp. OTU695. The sequence goes on from NZ_JASATN010000019.1 coordinate 68,834, forward strand.
CCGCGGTCGCTTTCGTTGCCTTGTACATGACAAAGCAAATCTTTCCCGATTTTCCTGATCGAAGCCGGAATATCTTTTTCCTCGATATTGGAATGGAACGTGTCGAGCACGATTTTGAGATGCGGACTCCCTACTTCACCTAAAATTGACAATGCCTGATCGACCGTGTTGATCATATCGGTTTCGAAGCGGTTCAAAGGTTCCAGGCCAAGGATTACCCCGTAGTCCCCGGCAATCTGACTCACTTCTTTCAATATATTCACGCACCACTCGCGTTCCTGCTTTTTCTGTTCTTCCGAAACAATGCGGGTTTTGCCAACGGCCGAATAAACAGGCCCGCCAAAAACCGGGCTGCCCATTTGTTCGGCAATGCGGATGCAATCGATGATGTACTGCTTGCCAATCTCGCGAAATGCGGGATCGGTACTTGAAATGTCCCGCTCCGGCCCGAATGCACCACTGATGGTGATTTTCAGGTTGAGGTCGCGGGCTGTCTCTTTGATGAGTTTCCAGTCGATGATACTGGTGTCTTCGACGGCTATTTCGATAATGTCATAGCCCATGTTCTTCACCTTGGTGAGCAGATCGATATTGGCCGTCGAGAATGGGGATACCCAGATGAAGGTGCTGGCTCCAAATAACATAAGGGTTCAGGATTAGCAAAAGCCAGGTTGTAATGCCTGGCTCTTTTAGTAGGATAAATTATGCTTCAAAACTCGGGACATTCACACGGATACCGCCCTTCATGGCCGACTCATGTGCGCAAATGCCCGCGCAGGTGTAGTTGGCGGCCAATGCGGCGTCCACTGCCGAATCACGGCCTTCGACAATCGCTGCCACGAATTCCTGCACCAAATGCGGGTGGGAACCGCCATGGCCGGCGCCCTGAAGGAAAGAAACGTGGTTCGGATCGTCGATCCTCTCGCGTTTGGTGAAATGCTTGATGGGTTCAATCAGGAGTTCGTCGGTATCCGGCACATTGATGCGCGACGCATTTTCACCACCATCAAATATCACATGCTCCTCATCCTGCAACTGCTCCCATTCGAACGACATTTTGGTGCCATACACATCGTAACTCTCGCGGTACTGACGCACGACGTCGAACAGCGAACGGGTTGCTTCTGCTACCACATCGGTGCCTTTCAATGTAAATGTGGCTGTTTCAACGGCAAAAGGCGATCCGTAGCGACTAGCAAGATCATCGCTCAGACGGCCGGAGCCATGGCAAACGACGGTTTCAGCAATGGTATTATTGATTTTCAAAAGCGGGGAAATGGCATGCGTGCCATTCAGCATCGGCGGGTAACCTTTCCAGTACTCGCCCCAGCCTTCCATGCTCATATCCTGAATATGCGATCCGCGCACAAACTGAATGCGTCCCAGCTGACCGGTTTGTGCCAGGTTCAGGCCATAGAGAAATTCACGGGTATAAAGCGCGGTTTCCATCATCATATACACCTTACCTGAGCGGCGCTTGGCCTCTACAATGGCCTTGCAATCTTCGACAGTCATGGCCATCGGAATGGTGCACGCGGTGTGTTTGTTGGCATTCAGGGACGCGAGCGTCATGCGGGCGTGGTCGGGTACGGGAGTTACCACGTGTATTGCGTCCACGTCGTCGCGCTTGGGAACGTCTTCGAAGTGTTCGAAAACCAGGTTAGGGTCGAGATTGAACTTGGCGGTCAGCTCGTCGCGGGTTTGTTTGCTGCGGGTACAGATACCAACGGCTTTGATATTCGGATGACTTTGATAAATGGGAATAAACTCCTTCCCGAAACCCATACCCACGATAATTACTGTGATTTGCTTGTCGCTCATTGTTATTTTGTTTAAAGCCCCCGGGTTGAAACCCGGGGTTAAGAAATGGATTGATTTGCTTCTTTGTTCGAGCCTACGGCTCTTTTTTCTGAGCCAGAGGCTCGAACATTTTCGGCCCGGGGTTTCAACCCCGAGGAAATGGGGCCTACTTTGATGCCCATTCTACTGCGTTTCTCAGAATGGTTTGATATGGCTCAATGGTATGCGATTTTGCATCATGGCCCAATGCAATGCCTACAATTCTTCCCTTCGGATATTTTACAATGAAAATGCTTGGAAAAACCTTGTCCGAATTTTCGGCTCTGGCTGTCGCCAGTACTTCGATGGGCGTGCCGGCAGAATCCGGCTTGAAGTAATACAGCTCGTCGTCCAGCTTGAAATGCTCAGGGACGCCCTTGGTTACAGGGTGCTTTTGGGTAATCGTTACTTCAAACGGCCCGTATTTATCATGACCTTTCGAGCCGCCTCCTACGAGCTTCTGGTTGTATTCTGGCCAATCCGCCCAGTTGTACCAAAGCGCGGGGTGCGCCAGTACCAGGCCTTTTCCCGAGTCTACAAATGCAAAAATGGCTTTGCGCGTCGCTTCGTCTGCAATAGGCTGGTTGTTGCTGAGGTATAGCACGTCGATGTCTTTCAGTTTGGCCAGAATGGTGGTCGGGTCGCTGGTGTATTCCACCGTCGCGAGGCCATCTTTTTGCAGCGTTTGAACATCTTCCTGCTTATACCACCGGTCGAAATCGTGCGAGGCGCCGCCGCCTACCAGCAGCACACGGATCGCCTTTTTCTTTCCGGGGTTTGCCATTGCATTGCCGGAAATCATAGCTAACAGAAGCAGTAATGCGGCAATGACTTTTGTGGTTGATCGGGTCATTTTTGGTTTATGAGTTTAAAGTTTAGAGTTCAGAGTATAGGAGTCTAAGGGGCTATTAGTCAAGGCTTGCTGGTGATGGATTTGAGAGTCTTGCGTTAGGTAGGTTCCCGAGTATAAGCAATGATTAACACCACTCTAAACTCATAAACCCTGAACTCTCTAAACTCATAAACTCTTCACCACGCGCAGGATCCCGTTCATACCGCGCCAGTGACCTGGGAATGTGCATACGTAGGGATAGTCGCCCAGCTCGTTGGGTACTGTGAATTCCAGTGTTACGGTTTCACCGGTGTTCACCAATCTTGTGGAATACAGCACTTCAGGGATTTTCGGAACATATTGCATTTCTGCAGCTTTGGGATTAGTGAGAAGTTCATCCGCGGCCTTGCCTACTTTCTGCAACGTGCCCGGTTTGATGATCAGCAGGTTATGCTGCATTCCGTCTGGGTTTTCAAGGTTAATGACTACTTTCTGGCCTGCCTTTGCGGTAATCAGCTTTTTGTCATACTGCATGATCTCCTTTTCGACTTTCAGTTCGATCAGCATCGCATCGGAAGCGACGGCCTTCGGAGCAGATTTAGCAGATGCGCCTGCATTATTTCCAGCTTCGTTCGGGCGGTTCAGTTCCAGTGATGCTTTTTGAAAATTACCTACAAACCCGAAACGGCCTTCATATTCTCCGATCCTGTCCTCTCCTTCCATATCCTCCCCGCTCCGCACCGAATTGCTCAGCGGCGCATTGAAAAGCATATGCGCTTTGCCGGTAGCCGCTTCTTTGCCATCAATCTCGATACGGATGTTACCGCCTTGCGTGAGGCTCGCTACTACGTCAAACTTGTCCGGCAATGTGCTGGTTGTGGCTGCCTGGCTGAGCATTCCATGCTGTTTCACGGCCATAATCAGCTTGCCATCCTGGATGTAAAGGGCATACCCGCCATCTTTTCCGCCCTGGCCGGCAATGAAGCCTTGCAATGCACGGTCGCGTCCCTTGTTAATGGTGGCGCGGATTGTGATCTCCTTGCCTGTCACATCGGGTGGGAATTGCAGCGTATTTCTTCTTCCCAATGGATAAACCTCTTTGCTGAGCGCCTCCGTTACCTGGGTGGTGAATGTCGACTGCTGCGAACCATTGCCCGCAGCCGCCAGAAAGCCCTTTTCATGTTTGATCGCCGCAGCGAGAAGGGCGCGGGAAAGCCATTGGTCCTTCGCATTCTGCTCATCGAGCGTGGCCTGGTAAACGGCCGCACCTGCTTTTTCCGACGCCGGCAGTTCCGCTATGGCCACGAACACACTTAGCCGGGTATTCAAACTGGCGTCGTTCATGCCTTTTTCAAGCATTTCAAAACTCTGCTCTTGCCTCGGCAATACGCTTGCGGCCGCTTTGCGCACGCCTGCCGCCGGGTGGCTCAATGCCTTGTTCACAACCTGCAATGCTTCTGCATTCGGGCCATCAAACATACCCAGCCCGTGTAACGTCCACAAAGCATGTACTGCAGGGCTGTTCAAGCCAATTTCATCGACCTTGGGATTGTTGATAATCTTGTACAAATCCGGCACGACCGATAGTTTTTTCGACTCCACAAGCAAGCGCTGGGCGGTCATCCGCCAGAACATATTGTCGTTTTCCAATGCGGCAACCAGTCCCGGCAAATCGTCTTTCGAGAGTTTCAATGCATTCGACTTCCTGCCTTTTTTATAAACAATTCTGTAAATGCGGCCGTGATTGAGGTCGCGCATGGGGCTGCTGAATGCATTACCCGGGCCATGCGGCTGTTCTTCAAATGGGAGAATGAATTTCGAAGGCGACTGCGCCGGTACGAACACATTATGCTGGATGATGAAATTATACCAATCGGCAACCCATACAGCACCGTCGGGGCCCACTTCGGCCTGCACGGGTCCAAACCATTCGTCGGAGCTGGCCATGAAGTTCCAGCCATCCTTCTCCTTAAAACCCGCTCCGTCCGGTTCCAGAATGGATTTGTGCACCAAACGGATCGTAGGCTCGCTGACGAATGCTATCCGGTTCCAGTATTCTTTCGGGTAATTTCTGGCCGTGTAAAAATGGTGGCCTGCGGCGGAAGTGAAGCCTCCTACAACGTCGACCTGCCGGAGGTTCGGGGTTACGGCATGCGCATCGTAATGCCCGTCGATCTTCTGAATAGCCTGCACCGACTGCTGTTCTTCACCCAAAGTACGCTGCATCAACCTACCCGGCATCGAAAAGAACGCGCTGTGCGTGTTGTTGGCAGTGGAGAGGAAAACGTTGTTATCCTCCGTAAAACCGAGCCCCCAGGTGTTGTTACTGCTGCTGCCGAGGTATTCAAAGTCTTTTCCGTCCGGTTTAAAATGGTAAAGGCCCTGTGAGAAACTCATTTTCTTGCCATTGATAGTCCCGTCGAATGCCGAGTAACCCAGCACGCCCCAGATTTTATTATCAAATCCATATTGCAGGTTAGACGGGCCGGCGTGGGTATCGTTTTTGCCCCAGCCTGTCATAATCACCTCGCGCACATCGGCCACGTCGTCGCCATTGGTGTCTTTCAAAAACACGAAATCAGGCGCCATGGAAACGATCACACCGTCGTTTGAAAAAACCATGCTGGTAGGAATGTTCAGCTTATCGGCGAAAACGGTGAATTTATCAGCCTTGCCGTCACCATTGGTATCTTCGCAAATCTTAATGCGGTCGTTCGAAGCGCCGTCCGTTTCCTTGAATGTGTTGGGGTAATCGACCGACTCTACGACCCAAAGCCGCCCGCGCTCGTCCCACGACATCGCTATGGGATTGGTAATGTCAGGCTCCGAAGCAAAAAGTTGTATTTCAAAATCCGGCGGGATCTGCGTCAGCTTGTTGGATTCGGTGGGTGAAAGCGATTCCTGCATTTTAGGCACCACGTGCCGTTTGGTATAATGCGAAATTGTGTCGGCATCGTAAATATCAACGTCTGGCAGGTTCAGAGCCGCGATCTGCGCCTGTACCTGGTCGCCGATCGCCCATAGCACACCATTTCTTACCAGGTCGAGAAATCCCTTGTTAGTCCAGGTGCTATCCTCGTGACCATATGCGGTGTAAAAAACCCGTCCTTTGCCCTCGTTGCGCACCCATGTGTAAGGCTCGTGCACCTCGCCCTCCGGGTGGGCTTCCACGCGCTCGCCCAGGACGGTCTTATCGGGATTCAGGTTTTTGTGGACGTAAGTTTCATCCCAGGTCTGAAAGGCGGTAATGCCTTTCATGACCTGGTGATCCGGTTTTAGAATAGTATTCTTAAATGTGCCTGTCTTGTGCGAGGCAAACTGGCCGCCGATGGTTTTGATATACCAGGAAGAATTCCTGAAACAACCGGAGGCCGAATGGATCGGGATAAGGCCCTTGCCTCCCTCGACGAATGCTTTCATCGCGCTTTCCTGCGATGGCGGGAGTGAATCGTGGTTGGCATAGATAATCAGGCCATCGTATTTGCTGAGATTTTCGGGGTTAATATCGTTGAGATCGGTCGTGTACGACATATTGATCCCGCTTTTGAAAAGCTTGATCGACAACCAGGGAGCATATTTACCCGAATCGTGGTGTTTGCTGTTGTGCCCCAGAAACAATACTTCGGCTCTTCGGCCCTTGGAAGCGCCGACCTTGGGATCCGATCGCTCGGAGGTTTGTACCCCGGCGGCAGGCCCTCCTATTTTACTCTTTGCACATGCCAGCGCCATCAGCCCGACAAGCAGGAGTGCAATGTAATTCCTCATTCAAATTGGTTTTTAAAGAAAAGTTTCGGTTTTAGTGCGGGAATCAACCCCTTATAAATTGACTTTCTGGACCGGCGAGAAAACCATGTCCTCCACATCCTTAATCTTCACGCCTACCCTTGCGAACACGTAGGCCTGGGCAGGCGAAAGCGTTGGGACGCTGGCTGTGAGATTAATGGCATTCAGGTCTTTGATATCAGCCCCGGGCATATCCGTTACTGCAACATTGGTAGCGCGTGCCACAAAATCTGTTTTGTTCACATACAATGAGACCCTTTCGATGTCTTTACCCTCGCTGCCGGTCAGGATTTTTTCGAGTTTGAGCGACACATTCACCTTACTCTCGCCCCCGCTGAACTGCGGCGTGCGGATCATGTAGTAAGGTATTACCTCCACATCCAACGTCTGGGTGCCCGAAAGGTTTACGAACACCGTATCCTTCGAAGCCGCGTCCTTGACAATCGTTTTGAATGGCCCCCGGTTTCTTGGAAAAACCAGTTTGTAACTGCCATCGAAAAGCAATGCGGAGTAGGAACCATCCTGCGCGATCGGCGCGTCGATGGCCGCCAGCTTGCCAAAACCGGGCTGCCAGAGTTGGAGCCGCACCTGGCCTTCTTCCACCCCCACAGGCTCGCCTTTGTACACGATCTGGCCTGAGAGCGTCGATTTGGGTTCGGTGTAGTTGTCTTTGTCGCAAGCCGTCAGGAGCGCAACCATCGCAATAAGCGGCATTATATGAAATCTGATTTTCATGATATCGTATCCTTTGAATGTGATGGTCTATTGGTTCGGGTTTCTGACGAGCTTCGGATTATTGCTGATGATCGCGTCGTCGATGTACGAATAGTAGTTACCGAGCTGGAAACGGTCGGCGCCAGTGACACGGCTCAGCTTGACCGGCTTGTAAATCCATTTGCCATTGTTAGCAGAGCCCGGATCGTAGATTTTGTACGACCACAATCCCCACGGCTGCGTGTTGCGCTTGGTGGCCTTACCCAGGTCTTTGGAAACTTCCGCCACGGTAATCGCATTGCCGTCCTGAATGAGGTGGGCGATGCGCCATCTTTTCATGTCATACAAAAGATGCCCTTCGAAAGCAAACTCCACGCGGCGTTCATGCACGAAGCGGTCGAAATTGAGTTCGGAGGCTTTCAGGGGCGTTACCAATCCTGCACGTGCGCGGACCTGATTCATGTAACCTGCCGCTTCTGCTGCCTGGCCCAGTTCAAATGCGGCTTCTGCTGCATTCAGGAGCACTTCGGCGTACCGGTAGCGGACGAGCCACACCTCGCTGTTCACCCCGCGCTGGCCGGAGCCGAGCACCGGATCGAGGTATTTGCGGAGGTAAAACCCGGTTTGCGCAGTGAATTCAAATCCGTCGATCGGGCCGTCGAAGCCTACGACTTGTTCGGGTACCGTTTTACCCGGAAGCGTTTTTTGGGCACCGCGGTCGTCGCCGCTGATGATTGTGCCATTGGCGAGCTGGTAACCGGCCCAGATATCCACTTTACGGCTTTTGAATGTGGTACCCGGCAGGATCACCGTTCCGGCAAGGCGGGCGTCGCGGCCTGCGAAAATGTCGGTTTGATCGTTGTAGTAGATCGGCGTTCCGTTTGCATTGGTGGTGGGAATCGGCGCGAATGTGTTGTCCAGTTTCTCGAATGCTTCTACAAATTGCAGCGACGGGTTAATGCGCCCTCCTTCCTCTTCCTCGGCACCGTAACGCGGCTGGTTCCAGCCGGTGAAGTAATGCACCTTTCCACTTTGCAGTTTGAAATCCTCTACAAAAATGACTTCGGAATTATTGGCCTTATCATAGAAAATGCTGGCGAAGTTTTCAGACAGGTCCGGCTTTTTGGTATACAATGCATAGGTCCCCGCCTTACCGGAAATGATTTCCTTGGCAGCTGTCAATGCTTTGGTATAATAACCATTCGCCATCGTCGCCGGAATGCCTACCTCGCCGCCTGGAAGTGATACTGCTGGCGTATTAGCCCCGTATTTGGCAATCGAACCCGCATAAAGGGCCGCTCTCACCTCCATGGCCAGCGCCGCAGCCTTGGTAGCACGCGATTTCTCGCCGGGTGTCGCCGGGAGTTTGTCCTTGATCTCCTCAGCCTCTTTGATGATGAAATCATAGATTTCCGACTCCTCCGCACGCGGATGTTGCAGGTAGCTCGGGTCGCCGCTGTAATCGTATACCATCGGTTCGAGGATCAGCGGCACACCGCCCATTCTTTTCGCCAGCTCGAAATAATAGGATGCACGCAGGAAACGTGCCTCGGCGAGGTAACGCTCGCGAACGGCCGGGCTGAGCTTTTCAGCAGCAGTACATTTCTGGATAAACAGGTTCATTTCGCGGATATAGGCGTAATCCCAGTGCGCCCATGAACCGAAACCCCAGCCGCTGTTCTGGAAATTGTTGTACCTGCCCGCCTCCGACCAGAAAGCCTCGTTGAAATCACTGATAGTCATCCAACCGGGATAATCGTTGATCGTTTTGAATGTGGATTGATCGACGTAGCGGTTGTACAGATCGCCTAATACCGAAAGTACCTGGCCTTCATCTGTCCAGATCTGTTCTTCAGAAAGCTGGCCGGTTGGCGGACGGTTCAGAAAATCGTCGTCGTTACAGCTCCAACCCAATGTCAATACGGCAATAGATAATATTTGAAATATCTTTTTCATGTTGGAATCCAATCGGTTTAAATAGATAGGTTGATGCCTACGTTCACAAACTTATTCTGCGGGAATTGCAACCCGTTATCGTTCTCGATTTCAGGGTCGATGCCGTACTCTTTCACATTGTCGATCGAGAACAGGTTATAGCCGTTGATATAGAACCGGGCACGTTGCAGACGAAGTTTTTCCAGGATCGATTTCGGCAGCGAGTAGCTAAGCTCGATCGTTCTGGCCCGGATATACTTCACGTTGTGCACCCAGAAAGTCGAGTTTTTGTAATTGATATGGCCGCCATCGTTGTAGCGTAGCGCGGGGTATTTACCAGGAATCCATTCACTGTTTACGTCGAACGGGTCTGCCCGGTGCCATCTGTCGAGGAAAATGCTGTTCAATGCACCTTCGTTCTGGTATGGCCAGCGCTGCTCGTAGTTCTGGTTCCAGGAATACATGGCGCCGCCCGAGAAGTCGGCATTGAAACCGATGCCTTTCCAGCTTACCGAGAAGTTCAATCCGAAGTTTACATTTGGCTGACCGGTTGCATTGTAGCCTATCGGTCTCTCGTCCAGTCCGTTAATCACATTATCGCCGTTGATGTCTTTGTATATCAAATCTCCCGGCAGCAAGGTGCGGTTACCCTGGCCGTCGATATTCACCGGATATTCCGCGATCTGCTGCGCCGATTGGAACTGGCCAGTGGCCTCATATCCCCAGAAAATATTAGTGTAGCGGTTCTCCTTCGAGTTACGGAATCGGTCCCAGGAGTTGTTGAAAATCGGCTTGTAGGATTCATTGAACCTTGTGCGTGAGAACGATACATTACCGCCTACCGAATAGTTGATGTTACCGGCTTTGCCATTGTAGGTCAATGCGCCTTCCCATCCGCGCTGCGAGTCGCTGTTCACGTTCTCATCGGGCAATGAATAGCCTAATTCACTGGGTACCAGGATGTCGTATTTGCGGCCAAGCAATCCTGTGCGGAGCCGGTAGAAATAGTCCACGCTACCGGTGATCTTCGTTCCCAGGAGAGAGAAGTCGGCGCCGATGTCCAGGATTTTACTTTTAAACCATGAAATCGTATTGATGATCTGGCCTTTATCCCGCGATGTTACCACGGCATTGCCGCTCAGGATCACATTTCCTTTGTTGTAATCGTAGCCTGGCAGGTATGCATACGGGCTCAGCGGCCTGTTGGGATCGTTATCGAAAAGGATATTGTCGTCCCCCAGGATACCGTATGACCCTCTGAATTTCAGGTCATCCAGAATGCTGTGCTCTCCAACCACTTTTTTGAAAAAGTCTTCCTCCGAAATCCTCCAACCTGCCGAAGCCGACGGGAACCAGCCTACCCGACGGTCGGGCGCAAACTTCCACGACGCGTCGCGCCGGGCCGAAACTTCGAGATAATACTTGCCTGCATAATCGTAATTCACCCTACCGATATACCCTATACGTGCAAGTTCCGTATCGCTGTCATTATACGTATCCATCGTTGGGAAATAGATCAATGGCAGCACGTTGGTTTTGGGAACGGCATGCACCCATTGCTCCTGTACCTGCTCGTCCTGCCATTCGGACACGAATGTCGCGCCGACGGTGTGTTTGCCGAATGTGTTGTTGTAGGCGAGCTGTCCCTGGTACACATTGCGCATGACTTTTTTGGTGCCGCGCTCGCGCCACGGGTTGGTGGAGCCGCCGGTTACGGTGTAAGTATCGTCGTTCGGATTGTAGGTGTAAGCCTTGTAGGTGTACTCGTGGCCGTTCATGACGCGGTCGGCGATGTAGTAAGAATACATTCCCCTCGCGCTCAAACCTTTCACACCCGGAATCTGATATTCTGCCGAGAAGTTGGTTTGCAACACGCGCCAGTATTCGGTCCAGTAGCCGCCGAGTTTCTTGTTATTATAAGCCCAGTTGGTTTCGTTATGCTTGATATCGTTCAGATACTCAGGGTTATCGTTCGCGTACGGGCGCTCGAACGGGCGGTTGCGCAGGATCGCGAAGCGGGGGAGCCAGTAGTCGTCTGCACCGGGGATACCGGGCTGGTCGCGCTTCTCAATCCGGCCGTTGATCTGCACACCGAGTTTCAGGCGGTCGGTAATTTTCGCATCCACATTGCTCTGGATGTTCGTTCGGTCGAATGTAAATTCCCGGCCCAGCACGGAGTTCTGGCTCAGGCGTGTCGCTGAAATGTAATAGTTGATTTTATCCGAACCGCCCGTCATGTTCAGGTTGATCGAGCTCAGCGGCGCATTCTTCTTGATAATGAAGTCTTTCCAGTTGAATGTCTGATAACCGCGTTCGGTACCTGCCCTGTATTTTTCAAGTTCTGACTGCGTGATGGACGTTTTGCCATACTGGTTCATTTCCGCTTCCGCCTTGCCTAACATCCATTGATAGGAATCGTTCACCACATTCGGGAAGCGCGACCAGTTTTGCCAGCCGGTGTAAGCATCGACGCTCACCGTATTTTTAGCACCCATTTTACCGCGTTTGGTCGTTACAACCACCACCCCATTCGCCGCACGAACCCCGTAAATGGCCGCAGAAGCGTCTTTCAGCACCGAAATGCTTTCAATATCGTTGGGGGAAATGTTGTTGAACTGACCCGCATCCTGCTGGATACCGTCGATGACGAACAACGGGTTACCCATATTACGGATCTGGATGTTGGCACTCGCACCGGGCCGGCCATCCGGCATCCGGAATGTGACGCCAGGGATTTTTCCTGCCAGACCCGAGCTTACCGTGGAACCGCCGTGTACGCGTTCGATGTCCTTGCTGGTCACCGTGGCGATCGCGCCCGTGAGTGATTCTTTTCTTTGCGTACCATAACCTACCACAACCACTTCTTCCAACGCTTTGTTATCTACTTTTAAAACGATGTCCAATGTGCTCTGGCCTGCTGGAACGGCCACTTCCTGCGAAATAAACCCTACAAACGAGAAGATCAGCACATGCTCGCCATTGGGCAGCGTGAGCGAGAAATTGCCTTTTTCGTCCGTGGAAGTACCCGTCTGCGTACCTTTCAATACCACACTTACGCCGGGCAAACCTGCACCGGCTTCGTCTTTCACCACACCCAAAATGGACTTATCCACCGTCTCGGCGCTGATTTCCACAATCGGCGTTTCCTCCGACACCGGCTCGGCCGACGCATGGTCGGGTTTGATCACGATCAGGTCGTTCTTGATATTGTAATGCAGTTCCAGCGGTTTCAGTAAAGCGTCTAAAACGGCCGATAATGAGCCATTTTTAACCTTCACCGAAGCCCGGCGGTCAGATTGGATCAATTTTGAGCTGAATATGAACTTCGCATTGGTCTGCTTTTCCAACTGCGCGAAGATCGTTTTGATCTCCTCGTTCCGGATGTCAACGGTAACCTTCTGGCTCAATGCGGATTGAGCCCTCCCGTCGTTTGCCCACGTGATGCCTGCGAACAGGCCAGCCAGGATACATTGCATTAATGTGATTCGCATGAGCTTGATGAGAAAGTCTTCAGGTCGTCGAACTTTTTTCATATTTTTGAATGAATTTGTTGTTTAAGGAGATTATTCAACGAAATCTTCCCCTGTTCATCCATTGTCCAAATGGATGTAGCAGTAATGTCCGTTACTGTGGGGGAACCTGGGATCAGTCATGCTGGAACATGGCTGGTCTTTTTTTATTTTCAGGCAATAGGGTATCGTTACGTCATAGGCGGCGTTTAGGGTAAAATGTGATATGTCGGGTTTAAAACTACTTACATCCTTTTCCCAGGATCGTTATCTGGTTATCGGTCACGTCATACTGCGCATCCAGCGCATTGCAGATCACATCGAGCTTTTCCTTCAAAGGCTGCCCGATCAAAGTCGCGTTCAGCGGGCAACTGCCCATTTTTTCCCGGTCATAAACGATCCGGACGTTGTAGGCGCCTTCCAGTATCCGGAACACCTCCGAAACCGGAGTTTCATCAAATACAAATTGTTGCTTGGAAACATCTTTATCCGAGGTTACCGTCGCGACAGCAGGCAACGGAATGATTTTACCGCTCTCTTTCGAGAACGCGATCCGCTGATCGTGGCTGAGCGTTACGCCTTCCAGTTCGGGCTTATCCAGAACGGCTTCCTTTTGGCTGTTGTCCAGGTTACCGATGGAAAAAACGGAGACCGTGCCCGTTCGAACTTCTACTTTGATATCCTCGCTTTCCGAAGAAGCGTCGATCGTGAAACTGGTTCCGAGCACTTTGGTAGCCAGGCCGTAACTGTATACCAGGAATGGTTTCTGTTTGTTTTTTACTATTTCAAAAAACGCCTTTCCCGTCAATGTAACCTCTCTCCTCTTCTTGTTTACGCCCTCCGAATAGCTTAATCTGCCGCCCGGCTGCAATACTACCGAGCTTCCGTCTTGCAGCAATACCGTCATCGGCTTGTCGGTGTCATTGTATTTCTGAATGGTATTGGTCGTACCCGTTTCCTCCCGCACCGCCACTTCCTGCAAAGGGCCATCGGCTTTTTTGTAATAGAACCAGTAACTCACCGATCCTATACTCAGGATCAGCGCTGCTGATGCCGCCACGCGCGCCCAACGCCATCCCTGCCTGCGGCTTGTTTTGAAAACGGCGACGGGCTCGTGGTCGGGCATCTTCTGTCCGTCGTCATGCATGTGGCTTTCGACGATACTCCACATTCTGTCGCTTTGCTTCTGGGTGGGCTGATGCCTTCCCGTATCTTTTGCCAGCAGAATAACGTACTCCCGCGCCGAATCCACGGTCTGGCGTTTTCCCGGATTGTTTTCCAGGAAAGCCCGCCATTTGCGGTCGCTGAGCTCGTCGGGATGCATTACCCAAGCGATAAACGCTTCATTTCTGATCAGCTCGGTCAGAGAATAAGGATCGTGCTTCATGTTTCGCGGGATGCAGTTATCGTCGTTCAATAGTACAGAGCGACGAAACGCGGATTTAACCTCTCCAAAATGAAATTTTTTGAAGAAATATTTTAAAAAAATAGTAACAGCCAGAAAATCAGGGAAGAAATGAGCAGGATTTCCCGGCTCTGGCGCAGGGAAGTCAATGCTTTGTAGATGAAATTGCGGACGGATTTCTCATTGACGCCCATGATCCCGGCTATTTCTTCAATGCTGAAATCGTCGAAATAGCGAAGGGTAAGTGCTTCAACTTGCCGCTCGGGCAATTGTGCAAGTAATTCCTGGATACGTTGCGCACGGATAGATGTAGATTCGACCTCGATCAGGATCGCTTCCGAATGGGTGTGGTTTGCGGGCGTATCCTCATCGTCCAGCTCACTGATTTCCTCCATGGAAGGAAACTTATCCAGAGCGACATGAATACGCCGGCGCAATGCGCGGTAAAGGTAAAATTTGACCGAGGTAACGTTTTCCGTGAGGTTTTGCCGCAGCCGCCAGATATCGATGAACACATCCTGAACCGCGTCCTCTACGAGCGAGGAATTGGTTGAAAGCTTGCTGCCGTAGTTGTAAAGTGTGCGGTGGTATCTCTCGAAAATCGCAGTAAAGGCTTGCTCATCGCCCGTGCGAATCCTTTGCCATAGATCATGATCTTTGGTTTCCCCCGTTGAGGTAGCAATCTGAATCACTGCTTTTGTCCGTTTTCGTAAGAAAGCATAAAGCTAAAAATTTATCCTTAAAATACCATTGAGGTGTCGGCTATCCTACGCGGGCAATCCCCATTAATGCAAAAAGCTGCCTTTTAAGGCAGCCTTGTTACTTTACATATGTGTGTTACTATAAGTTTCGCTTGATTTCCCTCACAAATGCAGCCGGGACACCCACCAACCGTGCGATTTCCTTCTGGGTGAATTTGGTTTCGCGGAGAAGGTTTCCGACGACGGTGGTATTGCGTTCGAGACGCTCCTTGGCAATTCCTTGTTCAAGGCCCTTCTCCTCTGCCTCCTCTTTTACAATATGCAAAATAGCTTCTTCGATTGTCATAGCTATTGGGTCTGGATTAATTGATCTGTCTATTTCCTGTCTGGACTGCTTATCAAGTTCCTCGCTTCCCAGTCTCACATAAAATTTCAAAAAATGCATCAACTTTACAATCTTCTCCTTCGGAATTTTACTACTTAAAAGCTTCTTTGCCAGATCAATTTTCAAACGGTAGAGTTCATCAACCGAAAACCTCTTCCCATTAATCGCCAGCTTAACCGTCTGAATTACCTGGGCAAAAGGATTGTCACTGATAGCAAGCTCGTCGTCCGATTGATCCAGTATCTTGAAACTGTTGAACCGAAAACATAAACTCGTTCCCAGGCAAGCCTGTTCGAACTGATCGGGCAGGAAATATTTGCATTCATCCGTCAGAATAGCAAATGCGGTAATGGGCTGACGGTACTTGTCCCAGATACGGTAATAATAGGTGAACATTCGGTCAGCGAAACGCTCATCACGGTAACCTTGTACTTCGATGTGTACAAGCAACCAGGCTTCCCTCCCGGACCGGCGGTAAACTTTTACCAGCTTATCTACATACTTCGGGGCGTAATTATCATTTTCGGGAGGAAAGAGCTGTTCCAGTTCCTTGTCCAGGTATTCAAAACCGCGTCCGAGCTCGAAAAGTCCGTCTGCGTTAGGAAAGAAAAATTTAAGAAAGTCATCAAAAATATCTTCCAGTATCGATTTCCATAGAATGTCGTTCCGTTTCATTTGAAAAAGAAAAGGGTGCCTGAACATTTGTACGTTCAGGCACCCTTTTGGTAACACTATTCTACAAGCTATTTTTTCAGAGCTTTCCGAGCTCGTGGATCAGCTTTTCGGTTTCCTCCACAGAAGTTGCCGGGAAGTTGGCAATGCGCAGCTGGGTAGCCTTGCCAGCACCATAACCGCTCCCGATCACCATGCCTTTTGCTTTAATGCTCTTGATAATATCTGCTGACGGCGCTTCTGTATCTGTCACAATTACTGTTTGAGAGCGGAAAGCTTTGTCTTTCACAAATGCTGAAAAACCTGCCGTCTTCTCGATAAACTTGTAAAGCAACCCTGCCTTGTGTTCAGTCTCCTTACGGATGTTCTGCACACCGATCCGGTTGAAGTCCTCCGCAACCTTTCCCAGCAGGTAAATGCCCATCACATTCGGCGTCGCGGGCGTTTCGTTGTTTTGCGCATTCTTCCAGAGTGTTGGCAAGTCGTTATGCGCGCCGATGGAATAGGTGTTGCGAATGCTCTTCGCTTTTTCCAGACAACGCTCGTTTACGATCCAGACACCGAGGCCAGCCGGCAGACCGAATGCTTTTTGCACGGAGAAAAACGCCGTGTCGATAATGCTGTAATCCAGCTCGGGATAGGGCGCAGAAGACACCATATCTACGGCAATGAATTTGTCAGGATGCTTCTGTTTCAATTTATGGATCTCAGCAACCTGCATTTGAACACCCGAACTGGTTTCATTGTGCGTCGTGGCGATCAGTTCGGCATACTCCGGCACTTCGATTTCCGAAGCGACAAAACCCTCTCCCATCGGTTTTTCAAACTTGTGGGCGTATTTATTCAATGCATTGGAATAATCGTAAAACTTCTTCGAAAACGAGCCATTTACGAGATGGAAGCTTTCCAGTTCCACCGTACTGAACAGAATGCGCTCCCATGCTTCGGAAGCCGAGCCGAGAAAAAGGATCGCGTGCGTATCAGGTACGTTGAGTAGCGTGCGCAGCTGGTCGACTGTGAATTTATGCAAGTCGCGGTATTGCTGGCTGCGGTGCGAGATCGAACCGAGCTGGTTTTCGACGAATGTCTTCAAATGTTGCTCAAACGTCGGATACAAGGCTGCTGGCCCAGGGGTGAAATATGTTAATGACATGGGTAGAAATAATGAATGACCGGGTCGCCGGCACGATAAACAGGTGAATGAACCGCTATGAAACAGAAATGGTCAGCCTTGAATCAGCTGACCATTCGCATACTTCCTAGTATAGCATCCGGAAACGGATCGTTCCTTCCACCTCTTTCACTTCCTGGATAAATTCCTCTGTATAATCTTTGGCGATATCCACGATCACGTAGCCGATATGTTCATTGGTTTTGAGGTATTGGCCGGTGATGTTGATATTGTTTTTCGCAAAAATCTGGTTCAGCTTCGCCAGTACGCCCGGTACGTTGGCGTGAATGTGCAGCAAGCGGTGCGAGTCTTTCAGCTTTGGCAATTGTACCTCGGGGAAGTTGACGCTGCCGTAAGAGCTACCATTATTCATAAATTCCAGCAATTTGGAAGGCACGAAATGGCCGATATTTTCCTGCGCTTCTTCGGTGCTGCCACCGATATGCGGGGTCAGGATCACGTTCGGCAAGCCAAGCAGCTCGCTTTCGAACATCTCGTCGTTGGTTTTCGGCTCCTTAGGGAATACGTCCACGCCCGCGCCGGCTACTTTACCGCTTTTCACGGCATCAGCCAACGCTTTGATGTCCACAACGTGTCCGCGTGAGAGGTTCAGGAAGATCACACCGTCTTTCATCAGATCAAACTCGCGTTTGCCGATCATGTTCGTGTTTTCCTTACGCCCGTCCACGTGCAAGCTCAGCACATCGGACATTGACAGCAATTCTTCCAGTGTATTGACTTTCTTGGCATTTCCGATAGACAGTTTTTCAACCGCGTCGTAGAAATAAACCTCCATTCCCAAAGCTTCGGCGACCACAGAAAGCTGGGTACCGATGCTTCCGTAACCCACCATACCGAGTTTTTTACCGCGGATTTCGAAACTACCGTTCGCCGATTTGTCCCAGATGCCTTTGTGCATGGAATTGCTTTTACCAACGATATTCCGGATGAGCATGATCATTTCGCCCACAGCCAGTTCCACCACAGAGCGTGTATTGCTATAAGGTGCATTGAACACCGCGATACCCTTTTTGGCCGCTTCTTCGAGGTCGATTTGGTTGGTGCCAATGCAAAACGCACCGATCGCCATCAGTCGGTTCGCATTTTCGAGTACACGTTTGGTAATGGTCGTTTTAGAGCGGATACCGATAATGGATACATCCTTGATACGCTCGCAAAGTTCATCTTCATCGAGAGCGCCTTTCACGAACTCCACATTAAAGCCCTCTACTTCGAACGCCTTACGTGCAACCGGGTGCACGTTTTCAAGGAGTAATACCTTAATGCGGCTTTTCGGAAATGACTGACTTCTGCTGAATTTGTTATCATAAAGAAAATCGTCGAAAGAAGTAGCGATGTGATCAGCCACTGCCGTTACTTTCGGACGTTCGACGTTTTCTGTAAATGCATAAAAACGGTTGGCAAGGCCGGAGGCTTTCAATTCATAGTCCGTATAACCATCACCGATAGCGTAAACGTCGCCCGACAGGTTCAATGCAGAAAGTATCTTGATCTTTCCGCCGTCCATGGACAAAACATTTTCCTCATCGATGCCGATGATATTTCCTTCTTCGTCAAACAGGAACTCATTGGCGTACACATGGTCGGCCAGAATACCCAGCTCAGTAGCCACGGGAACGATAAATTCCTTAAATCCGCTTGAAACGATAAAAATCTGCTCCGCATTCTCCGTTAAAAACTGCGTATTGCGCTTAAACGAGTCCGAAACCTTGGTTCTCAGGAAAGAAACCAGCTCTTCAATGTGCGAGCGGTTCGCTTTCAGTAAGGCGATTCGCTGGCGCAGACCATCCGCAAACGACATTTCGCCATTCATACCCTTGTTGGTCAGATCAGAAATCTTCTGAACAATCTGATCACGCTCCGGATGGCCTTTGAGGGCGATCGCGGCCAATTCGTCGAGCCCCTCCACTTTCGTGAACGTGCTGTCGAAATCAATGATAATGTACGGTGCTGGATTGAGTGTTAATGTGGACATGAAGCAGGAAATAACTGAAAAATGATCGAGTTAATGTAATTTTTATCTCTAAGGGTCCGGCCTGTTTGAAACAGGCCACAAAATTACCAAAATCTATTGGTATATAGCGCTAACAAAATAATGTTTGGAACAGTTTTATTCTTCGACGAAGTGCCCACGAATGTGTCGTACAGGATCGGAAATGTCAGGAAATAGTCAGAGTGGCAAGGAAGTAGTCAGGATACGGTCAGGGATCGTCAGAGGGTGGTCAGGAATTGCAGGGCATGTTTTTCCGACCAGTAGAATTCGTCCGTAAGGCGCGCGGGCCGGAAACCGCAATGGCCGCCGTCTCTCGTCGCCAGCAAAGTCACATTGGAATGCGACCGGAGTACTTCAATCGGAAGGCTGTCGAATGGGACTATCGGGTCGTTTTCAGCATTTACGATCATCGTCTGTACCGAAATCGGCTCGATAAAGTGCATCGAGCTGCATTCTGCATAATAATGGTCCGCTCCGGTATACCCGTGCAGCGGCGCGGTGTAAATATGATCAAAATCGTAGAGGGTTTTGACCAATGCATGGTCCTTCAAATCAATCCGCTGGGGGTACAGGCCCGCTTTTTCCACCACTTTGGGTTTCAATGATTTCAAAAAACGGTGCATATAAATCTGGTTCCGGGGCTCAATGATCGCCAGGCTGCACGCTTTCAGGTCCATCGGCACGCTGAACACGATCGCACCTTTGATACGCCGGTCAATCGTGGCGCCCGATTCGCCAAGGTATTTCAAAGTCAGGTTTCCTCCCAAACTAAAACCAATCAGCCGCAGATCCGAATAACCTTTTTCAAATGCATACTTCACCACCGCATCCAGATCTTCCGTCGCCCCGCTGTGATAAAACCGGGCGGTCTGGTTCATCTCGCCGCCACAGCTCCGGAAGTTCCAGGCAAGGCAGTCGAACCCGTGAAAGTTGAGAAGTTTAACCATCCCCGTTATGTACTGGCGCGTGGAGTTACCTTCAAGACCATGCGAGAGAATTACCAGTGGTTTCGGCTCCTCGCCTTCGGCATATGACCAGTCCAGATTCAGGAAATCCTCATCGGGAGTTACAATTTTTTCACGAAAATATTTTATACCGTCTATCCGCCGAAAGAGTGCCGGGTAAATGCTTTGAAAATGCCCATTTGGAAGCCAATAAGGGGATATTCTTGATTTGAGGCGAGTTAGCGGCATAATATAAAACGCATTCTGAGAGGTTGGAATAATTCTAAGGTAAAGAAACTTTAATATTGCAAATATGCTTTTTATATCTAAATTTGGTCATTACAAAATAATAAGATCAATACTAATGGCAGAAGGTACAGTTAAGTTTTTCAATGAATCAAAGGGATACGGATTCATTCAACCATCATCAGGAGAGAAAGACATTTTCGTTCATGTTTCAGGTCTTCAGGACGATATCCGTGAAAACGACAAAGTGTCTTACGAAGTAGAAAATGGAAGAAAAGGCCTAAACGCAGTTAACGTACGCGTTATCTAAGGTTAGTTCATAATAAAGACATTTCGAAAGCACGTTCCCAACAGAGCGTGCTTTTTTAATGCCCTATTTTTTGCTTTTTGTCAAAGCTTCGTAAGCCTGCTGCGCTTCTTTATCCGCCGGCTCCATCCGCATGAGCGAACGGCGCTCGTCTGCATCTTTCACCCACCGATAAAGCCACGAAAAGCCCCAGTTCCCGTGATAATGCAACGGCAACCGGTAAGCCTGGTCATCCATCGCCTCCGCCAGGCTTATCAGCCGGTATTTCTTTTCTTTTAGCTTTTGAACTAAAACCGGCAGATAGTCGGTATTGAGCAGGTTGTCATGACACAGGTAAATCTGCCTTACCGGCCTGCCTGTTACTTTCAGCGCCACACCATCGAAATACTCGAAAAGTTGCAAACTAAGGTCGACATAGCGGTTCCCAATCGCCTTTGCTTCTTCTGTTTTACCTTCTTTCAATGCCTTTTCGTAAAGCTGTGTAAAAAGCCAGTCTTCACTTTCCACTGTAAATGGTGTCGAAATGTAACGATGTGCAGTCAGAAACTGCCCTATCCGGGCCTGTTCCGCACTATCCTTGCCCATTCCATTGAACGGAAACCGGAAGTATTCCAATTTCTTGCCCGCCTGTCTGGCCATTTCCCGCGACAATTCCTCTCCTTTTAAAACTTCCTCCTTAAATGCTTCGAAGCCTGTCTCTCCATAATTAGGATGCGAATAGCTGTGATTGCCAACGGTAACGTAGGGCCGGGAAATCCAGCTTTGAAGCAGTTTTTTGTTCTGTTCAAAAGCATTGTTCCGCTTCAAATTGCCCTCATTAATAAAAATCGCCACGGGCAGATTTAACGAATCCAGCTTTGCCAGTAGTCCGGATGAATTACCGCTTGCTGCATATAAATGAACATTCGGGACGTCATCGATCGTAATCGAAACGCTACGCTCCTGCGCCAAAACCGGCATTCTAGTGAGCAATAAAAGGAGGAGACTGCAATACTTTCTCATGGCTTGCCCGGGATTCGTTCGCGCGCCTGCCGCTCGATCATCCATTGCGGATACTCGGCTTTCAATGCGCTTACTTTATTCAACAGATCCAATTCGGCGGCATCCAGCGTCACGCTGGTGGAGGCAATGTTGTCTGCCAGTTGCTCCGGTTTTTTAGCACCGATGATGACGCTCGTCACAGCCTCCTGATGCAGCAACCACGCTAACGCGATCTGCGCCACCGATACCCCGTGCGCCTGGGCGATGGGCTGGATGACATCGATAATGTCGTAAGCTTTTTCCTTGTCGACAGGAGGAAAATCGAAGGTATCGCGGCGGTTCTCTCCGCTAAATTCGCTGTTACGGGTATATTTCCCGGACAAAAAACCACCCGCCAGCGGGCTCCAAGGCATTAATCCAAGGTTCTGGTCTTTCATCATCGGAATCAGCTCCCTTTCCAGGTCGCGGCCGGCGATGGTATAGTAATGCTGACATGCGACAAATTTTGTCCAGCCATTCTGCGCAGCAATACCGTTGGCCTTCATAATTTGCCACGCCGCATGGTTGCTCACCCCCAGGTAACGAACCTTGCCCGAGCGCACAATGTCTTCCAGCCCACGCATGGTTTCTTCCAATGACGTCTCCGCATCCACGCCGTGAATGTAAAACAAATCGATATGGTCGGTGCCGAGGCGTACAAGACTTTCATTCACCGAATCCATCAAATGCAGCCGTGATAACCCCACCTGATTCGCGCCGGGAGCCATCCGTCCGCGCGCTTTGGTGGCAATAAAAACATCGCTGCGCTTCACACCGAGTGCCTTGAACGCCGCTCCCAAAATCTCTTCCGACTTACCATATGAATACACATTAGCCGTATCGAAGAAATTGATGCCCGCATCCAGCGCCGTTTTCACCAAAGCCGTCCCCTCATCCTGCTGCACTTTCCCAATTACTTCAAAATAACCATCGCCCCCGAAAGTCATCGTCCCGAAACAAAGTTCCGAAACGAGTACCCCGGTATTGCCCAGAAAGTTGTATTTCATTTTAAGTTAAAGGTTTATGAGTTTAGGAGTTTAAGGTTTAAAGTTAATGAGTCAAAATAGTTTAGATCCCACGCTATACTCATCAACTCTAAACTCATACACTCATTCAAACAAATCCTCCGACCGCTCCAACATCAGTATCGAAGATTGTGGAACGATCACGTATTTCTGGCCATCGTATTCGAGGTCGATCGCGTTACGCTGGAGATAAATGGCCAGGTCGCCTTCCTTGGATTGGAGGGGCATATATTTCACTTTTTCTTCGGTCTCTTTCCAGGGCTCATCTTCCGCAGCCACGGGAATCGGGTAGCCCGGCCCTACTTTGATCACATAACCACTTTGAACCTGCTCTCTTTCGGTGACCGTCGGGGGCAGGTAGAGACCGCTGTTGGTGCGGTCGCTCGGGCTTTTGGGGCGGATCAGAACGCGATCCCCCACTACGATCAGACTTTTCAGCCTGTTGTCGGATGTTACTTCGTACATTTCAATTGATACTTAAATCGGTAATAAGAACGTCGGTAGTCCTTCAAAATCTGTTAACAAATAATTAAAGGCAAATGTTTGCA
The DNA here is from genome assembly GCF_038440355.1 of Dyadobacter sp. OTU695. Classification (NCBI taxonomy): domain Bacteria; kingdom Pseudomonadati; phylum Bacteroidota; class Cytophagia; order Cytophagales; family Spirosomataceae; genus Dyadobacter; species Dyadobacter sp. OTU695. The sequence goes on from NZ_JASATN010000019.1 coordinate 91,884, forward strand.
GCTACCCCTCCCTTTTAGAACTGGAAATAGATAAACTGGTTTTCCGAAACTACGCCCAGCAAGAAGTTTGCCAGCAGGATGAGCGGGAACAGGATGAAGAATACAGTGGTGTTCCGGGTCGGTATTTTCAGGTAATAATGCTCCTTAACCATCAGAAAAATGATCAGGAACAGGCAGAACCACATTTCTGCATTATTCATCGGTGTTTGCAACGGCTCGGAGAATGAGAAACCGGCCATCTTTTCAAGAATCAGGAACGACCGGCTTACCGGCGCCTTGTGGTTGCGGAAGAAAACCCAGGTAATGGTGACCAACGTGAAGGTAAACACCATGTTCAGGACATCCATAAAGACATTTTTGGGCATTTCGATACCGGCTTGCTTCAACCACTTGTCGCGCAATGAAGCGGCTACCTGGTAAAAGCCGTGCAATGCGCCCCAGATCACATAGTTCCAGCTCGCGCCATGCCATAGCCCGCTCACGAGGAATACGATGAACTGGTTGCGGTACTTGATCCATTCGCCTTTCCTGTTTCCACCCAGGGGAATATAGAGGTAATCTTTAAACCACGATGAAAGCGAAATGTGCCATCTGCCCCAGAATTCTGAAATGGATTTGGAAATATAGGGCGTCTTGAAGTTGTCCATCAAAGTAAAACCCATCACACGGGCCGCACCGATGGCGATGTCCGAGTACCCTGAAAAGTCGCAATAGATCCGAAATGCAAAGAAGATAGTGGCAACGATCAGCGTAAGCCCATTATGCTCGGTCGGCTTTTCATAGGCATAATCGACGAGCATTACGAGGCGGTCGGCGATCACCATTTTCTTGAAAAAACCGAAAGCCATTTGCATCAGCCCTGCCTTGACCTGCTCGAAATCGTATTTGAAAAACGAGTGGAACTGGAAAAGCATATTCTGCGGCCGCTCGATCGGGCCTGCGACGAGCTGCGGGTAGAACATCACATACAGGGCATAAATCCCGAAGTGCTTTTCGGCCGCCTGGTTGCCACGGTATACCTCGATCGTATAGCTCATAGCCTGGAATGTATGGAACGACAAACCGATCGGTAACAGCAACGCGCCGCTTCCCGTCGTCATCCATTCGGCAATCGGGCCGGGAATCAGTCGTGTGAATGCGGGAAATGCAGGCCTTAAATGCAGGTTGGTAAGAATGGCATTCACCGATTCCTGCACGAAATCGTAGTATTTGAAGAATGCGAGAATACCAATGTTCGAGATCAGGCTGATGACCAGCAGGAGCTTTTTCTGCCGCTGCTCCTGCGATTTTTCAATCCAGATCCCCGCATAATAGTCGATTATGATGGTTCCAAACAAGATCAGGATGAAAACCGGTTTGAAAACCATATAAAAATAGCAGCTGGTAGCTAGCAAGAGCATCCAACGGCCTTTCCACGACAGGCTGAAATATGCCAGCGTGACTACTATGAAAAAAACTGCAAATTGAATCGAATGAAAATCCATCAGGTCAAATGTACTCCCGGTTGACTATTTCCTCTTTGATAATGAACAAGGGCCGGTTTTTGGATTGAAAAAAAATCCGGAGCACATATTCTCCAATAATGCCCAACGCCAGCAATTGTACCCCGCTGAACAGGATAATCACAAAAAGCAGGGCTGCGAAACCCTCAATCACATGGGCAAAAAATAACTTTTTGAGCACGACCGTCGCGAAGTACAGCAGCGATATGACAATGGCCGTCATGCCCACCCGGCTCATAAATTTGATCGGAAACTCGCTGAAATTGAAAATACCGTTGTAAGCGAGGCCGAAAAGCTGTTTGAAGGAATATTTGGACTCCCCCGCAGCGCGTGCATCACGCTCGTACTCGTAGCCGACCTGCTTGAACCCAATCCAGGAGCGCATTCCGCGCAGGTAGCGGCTTTCTTCGGGCATCTTGTTCAGAACATCGACTACCCTGCGGCTGATCAATGCAAAGTCACCGCTGTCGAGCGGGATATCCACATAGGAAATGGAACGGAGAATGCGGTAAAACCAGTAATACCCCATTTTTTTAACAAAACCCTCTTTCCTCTTTTTACGCACCGCGTAAACTACGTCGTTGCCCTCTTGCAGCAATTTGTAAAATTCCGGCAAAAGCTCCGGCGGGTCCTGCAAATCGCCGTCGATTACGAAGAGTGCTTCCGTGCCGCGCGCTGCTGAAATACCGGCCGTCAACGCGAGCTGGTGGCCGTGATTACGCGAAAGAAAAACGCCATGATAACGCTCGTCCGTAAGAGCCACCTGTCTGATTTTGAGCGCAGTATCATCCCTACTGCCATCATCTATCAATACCACCTCAATGGACAGCGGGCTGGCATCCATCAACGCGTTGATACGTTGTACCAGCAGCGGGAACGTCTCAGATTCATTATATAGCGGCGCGACGATTGAAATTTGAGGAGTTTTCAATATGCTGAGTTTTTCAATGACCAATGGAGGCAAAAATACACCTTTCGGGCTATTATCGAAACATTCTGTTATTTAAGGTATTGTCACTTTTCCAAGAACGCCACCTTTAAGACCGGCTCCTTCCACATTCACTATTCCCAGGTCGTAAGTGCCCGGGAGCAAGGAAGAATGCGGTATTACAATGTCAAAGCCTTTGTCGTATTGCTTAAAGAAATTGCGTCCGACGTACTTGTGCGGCTCCATTTTGAAGAAATACAGGCGCTGCGCATTCCGCACAAATGCATATTGCCCATGCGAGCGCGCGGGTGAAATTATTCCTTCCGGATCGTTCAAGTAAATGCCCTTTTCGCGGTGCTCAACGGTAACCTGCCGTTCCACGGGAAATGCGGTCGTAAGGGCGTTGACCTGTCGGCCCAACTCGTTTCCTTCCCTGGGATAGCTGTACACGCCCGTTTTGACGAGGGACTTCATCACATTATCGACGTACCGCGCTCCTTCCGAATAAGGCACATGGCCCAGACCGAAACCATTGTGCTCCTGGTTGTAGCCATTTACCATATAATATTTGCGACGCTCCGAAATAACCGGCAGATAGGTATAAATCGAAACTCCCCAGATTACCAGCGCTACCAACGCAACCACTTGCAAAGCCCGCTTCCGCAGGGTTTGGTTTTGGGTTGAAACAATAAAAGTTAAATAGGTGACTATGAGGAACAGGGCAGGGTAAATCTTGTAATTACTAACTATCATCACAAAAAATCCGAACCGGGGCCGCAAAAGCCCGATTACCAATGCTTCGACAAGCAAGAAACTCAGGATACCCAGCAAAAATGCGTTCAGATTATCGGTACGCTCCGGGCTGAGCGGAGCGGCATTGTTTCTGAATATGCCAAATGTTCGCGCCAACCACGGTGTAAATTGTCGCCAAAGCCAGATCACCACCCAGATCATGACCATGAAAGCCATCAGCACCGGCAGCGCCGACCGCACGACAATGCTCTTTTCAGGAAAGAAATCGAATAGCCCGCCCAGGAATGCAAAAAAGCCCAGCACCGACAAATGCGGATATTGGGCAAAAAACGCAAAACTCGACTCATTACCCTGCGCCGACATTCCGTAAAAGTAAAAGCCTACCGCCAATGCACCCACCACCACCCACGCAGCTAACTGCTTGTATTGCGACCGCAACAAAAGCACGGCAACACCCGCCGGCCATACAAATATCCCGCTACTCATCGCGTAAGTAGCGCACACGCCCGCGAGCAACGCTCCCGCGAAACGCTTTCCGGATAGCAAAAACATCGATAGCACCACGAAGAAAACCACCGGCTCATGCTGCCAGCCACATATTGCCCAAAGGAAGATCAGGTGGTATTGCAGTTGAAAAAGCAGAAACGGCACGGGCAGAAAGTACCAGACACTCAGATTCGACCGCCTGAAAGCCCGCCAGAAGACGGCCAATGTGCCAAACGTGAAAAGTGCCGCACCAATATGCAGGAAGGTAAAGTTGAGATGCCCGGTAATCCAGTAATAACCCAGTGTTGCCAGCTTACCAACCACCATCCGGTGCTCGTTGTTAGGCTGAAAAAGGAGTATAAGACGTTCCGGCAATGAGCCGCTCGTGATCCACTTATGCAGAAAATCCGGGAAGGGGTCAAAATCGTCGTACCAGGGCAGGTTTACCGAATAGTATAGAATCACCGCCGCCCACAACACCACAGGCACGGCCATTACCAGGAAGATCAGCGGCTTTTTATTACTGTTGTCCACCTTCAGTATCTTTCATGTAAATGGCTTCCTTGCCAAAATAGCCCGCCGTGCATTTGTTCCACCAGTGGTTGCGGTCGGTTTTGATGTCGTCGTCGAGGAAAATGGTCATCGGTTTGGACCGGATCGGCGGCAGGTACAATATACTTTCCTGTGAATTCTTGATCAAAGCATAGCGCTGGTACATTTCCTTGTCGAATGCCGCCGCCTTGCCTTTCAGCAGGTCCGCATACATTGTTTTAACATTGCTGCTGCGCAAAAACGACATGGCTACCGACACCAGCAGCACAGTGTAAACGATGCCATAGCGAATGGTGGTGAAATGCAGGAAAGTAACTTTCCTCTTTTTGAAATAGTGAAAAAACACCCCAATAAGATAGAACCACCCAATCAGGAAGAAGAAAAACACGCAGTTGATCACACGCGGCGTAGGCTCAATTCCCACACCATAATAAGAGGGGAACAGCTGCGCCGACAGCACGCCGATAAACAGCAACAGCGCATACCAGACCGGGATGGAAAAGTAATTTCGGGCGCCGTCGGAAAGCCGTGAAAGCACGAATACCCATGCCAGCGAAAAGAATATCAGCGGCGTACGGAATACCCAGTCGTAACCCAGACAGGCCAGTTTTTTAAATGACGAAACCACCGAGAACGGAACGTTACCTCCCAGCGGATTGCCGCCGATCCGCGCTGCATTGCCCGGGGATGAGAAATAGAAATAGCAGGAAGCCGCCGTCACCACCGCCATCGCTACCATAAAAGCATCGACCTTCCGGTTAAAGAGTACCCGGTAAGCAAGCCAGGCACCGACTAGCAGCACCATGATGAGCAGATTCGTCTCGCTACTTCCGATTACCGCGAATATCAGAAAACCAGATAGCGCACCTACAAACAGTTTCGCCGGCTGGGTATCCTGGCGGTACCAGCGCAGTACCAGCACGATCCAGAGCAATGTAAGGATATTCGGAACTGTGTAAGTGACAAACGCGGCCATCCAGTAAAATGCCTCGGAAATACTCATCATTTTGAGGATATACAGGAAAAAAACCACGCTGGCAAAGCCCAGATGCGCCAATCTTGACAAAGTGGGGGTCAAATGCCGGAACAGGCTGTACAATGCAAATACCATCCCGAGCAGCAATATGACGGGCAACACTTTAAAACCAGCAATCGAATGGAACAATAGCGGGCTTGAATGGTTGAGGAGAATGCCGAAATACCGGCCGGTCCAGGTGGTGTAATAAAGCTTCATGGCTTCGAACCAGCCTATTTTAAACACGGTATCTATATAACAGAAATCGTCCGCCGGCGACGGATGGTTGAAATACGAAAGCGCCAGCAGCGGCACCAGCACGGTCAGCATCAGGAGAATGTTGATCCAGTTGCCTACAACCCGGTATTTTCTATAAAATCTATTCATTGACAATTTTTTCTATGATATAGCGTGGACGGCCTTTTACTTCTTCATAAATCTTACCGATATATTCCCCGATCAGGCCTAACGCCATCATATTAAATCCGCTGAAAAATGTAAGCGGCAGCATAGTCGATGTCCAGCCCGGCACAGTGTGGCCAATCAGGAATGAAAAAAGAATATACACCACGATCAGCATTGCGATAAGGAAATTCGCAAACCCGAAATACAGCACCAGCCGCATCGGGAATGTCGAAAACGAGGTAATGCCGTTCCATGCGAAAAGCAGCATTTTGTTGAGCGGATATTTGGTTTCGCCGGCCTCGCGTTCAAGACGGCTGTAAAATACCTTTTCATTTTTAAAACCTATCAGCGGCACAATGCCGCGGAGGAACATATTTATCTCGCGGAAGTTACCGAGCTCTTTCAGTACACGCTGATCCATCAAACGGAAATCGGCATGGTTGAATACCACGGGAACGCCCATTTTTTGCATTAATACATAAAAACCTTCTGCCGTGAACCGCTTGAACCAGGTGTCGGAACTGCGGTCGCTGCGCACGCCGTATACGACCATAGCACCCTCACGATGCTTTTCGATCATGGCGGTAATGGCGTTGATATCGTCCTGAAGGTCGGCATCGATGGTGATAAAGCAGTCGAAATCGTTGACATGCTGTTCCAACCCGGCCATAATGGCGCTCTGGTGACCGAAATTTCTTGACAGCCCTACTCCGATGACATTTTGGTCTTTACTGCAAAGATCCTCGATGATCGACCAGGTCTTATCCCGGCTGCCGTCGTTTACAAGACAGATCCGGCTGTCCTCCGCGATGAGGCCCTGCTCCTTAATGCCGTTGTAGTAGGTGTTTAATTTAGCATACGTCCGGTACAAGATCGCCTCTTCATTGTAGCATGGTATCACTAAAAGTAAACGAGCTGGATTCATATGTCACCCTGTTGGTTGAATCGACAAAAATAGCAGTAATAAGTTAATAAGCTCCCCTTCATGCCCACCGGCTGACCAATATGACCTATTTACCGGTTTCAATTATCTTACGATTACGCTTCTTCAAGACGGTGCTCGTCAGCAGCGGATAAAGAAGTACCGCGAGCAGGATCAGCAAAGTACCCATGTAAAAGCCCTGGGTCATTCGCTCCTTCTCACCAAAAATAAAAAAGGCCAGCGCAATGCCGTAAACCGGTTCCAGATTGATTGTCAGGTTAATGAGATAGGCCGAGAACTGTTTCATCAGCTGCGTCGCCATCGTGCTCGCGTAGACGGTACACACGAATGCGAGGAACAATATCCAGATCCAGTCGCCCGCTACCGGGATAAACGGCGCGCCCCCGTTCCAGTTTTTATTTTCTGAAATGGCCAGAAAGAGCAGCGAAAACAATGTAGCGCCAACCATTTCATAGAAAGTGATCACCCAGGCATCGATCCGTTGCACGAGCCGGCTGTTTGCTACCGTGAATGTCGCTGCCAGCACTGCCGACGCTAATGCCAGCATAAGTCCCAGGGCATGATCAAATTCAAATCTGAACACGACATACAGGCCGGCAAACGCCAGAACACCCAACCCTACTTCGAGCGGACTGATCTTTCTTTTATTAACCAAAGGCTCCAAAAGGCTGGTCCAGAGCGAAGTCGTGGCCATTCCGGCCAGACAAACGGACGCCGTTGAAACCCGCGCCGATGCAAAAAACAGCATCCAGTGCGCTGAAAGCACAAAGCCAACGGCCAGCATTTTGATTAAATCACGGCCAGCTGCGGCAAAGCTTTTTTTAAATGAGATGATCACAACGCTCAGCCCGATCGCTGCGAAAAGGGTCCGGTACAAGACCAACGCCACAGGTGAAATCGTCACCATCAGCCCTACGATGGCCGTGAAGCCCCAGATCATCACCAGAAAATGTAAATGCAGGTAAGAGCGTACGGAAGAGGACGAAAGCATATTTACCGCGGTAATGTTTTATAAAGCAGCACCCCGATCAGTGAAAAGACAATATTCGGTAGCCACACCGCTAACAGGGTGTTGATCGTCCCGGCCTCCGCGACGCCTTTGGATAACAAAAAGAAGAGGATGTAAATAAATGCCAGCATAAAGCCCAGGGCAATTTGCCAGCCTACCCCACGTCGGCTTTTCCGCGCAGATACAATTACGCCGATCGCCGTCAGGATCAGGATCGCGAATGGCTGAGTAAAACGGATATATTTTTCGATCAGATAAACTTCCAGGCCATCGGCACCGCGGCTTTTCAGCAGTTCGATGTAGTCGTTCAGCTCTGGTAATGTAAAGGTTTCGAAGAGGTTGTAGTCACTTTCAAAATCTTTGGGAGAAAGGTTTATCGTCGTATCGATCTCGGTACCCCGGCTTAGCCGCTCGCCAAGGCTGTCCAACGTCCTTACCTGGTAGTTTTGCAAGGTCCATTTCTTCTTTTTAGGCTGCCAGACGATCTTTTCGGCGTAAAACTTTTGCAGCAGTTTCGTGCCCTTGATCGTCTCCATCGTGAATTTGTTCCCCGTCTGCGTCGTGGTATTGTAGCTTTCAAGGTAAGCGTACACATCGGGGGCGATGGTAATATGGACATTATGCCCGCTGAAATAAAACTCGTTTTTTACATAAGTTTTTTCAAAACCGTTACGGATCTTGTTGGCTTTGGGCAAAACCCAGCCTACCTGGATGAACGTCAGGATACCCAAAACGACCGCGCCGGCCATATAGGGCATCAGCATCCGCGTGAAACTGATCCCGCTGCTCAGCATTGCGATGATCTCCGTACGGGCCGCAATACGCGAGGTGAAGAACACCGTGGCGATGAATACCATCAGCGGACTGATATAATTGATCCAGTAAGGGATCAGATTAAGGTAATAATCGATGATGATTTCTTTGAGCGGCGCTTTTTTGTCGAGAAAGTCGTCGACCTTTTCCGTGTAATCGATCATACAGATGATCAGTACGATGACGAACGCCACGAACACATAGGTAATCAGGAAGTTTTTGATCAGGTAACGATCGAGGATTTTGAAGTTCATGGCTGGTTATGGTCTCATCGGCGCTGCACCAGGAGGTTTTTGGACACTTCGAGACTGATAAACAACGTAGGTCCGCCGTTAATCCGTACAGAGGCCGACTTGTCGTATTCATTAATTTCCTGCACTTCTATCACCGCTCCCAGCGTAATCCCCGACCTGTCAAGATGTTGCAGGAAAGAGGGTGCATGATCGAGCACACCCATCATTAACACTTTTTCACCAACCTGCACGTCGGTAAGAACCAGGTAATCCGGCTCGGTAAGGTTTCCCTTGGCATCAGGAATAGGGTCGCCGTGCGGATCGAACTTCGGATGCCCCAGGAAGGCATCGAGCTTTTCCACCAGCACTTCCGAGGGAATATGTTCCAGCTCCTCTGCGATATCGTGTACTTCGTCCCAGCCGAAGCCCAGCTTTTCAACCAGAAAAACCTCCCATAGGCGATGCTTGCGGATCACCTTGATCGCGACCTTCTCCCCGCTGTCCGTCAGGGTAACGCCCTGGTACTTTTTATAATGGATCAATCCCTTCTCGGCCAGCTTGCGCAGCATATCGGTCACCGACGCCGCACGCGTGGACGTGCTCTCAGCGAGCGCATTTGTGCTCACCTCAATCCCGTCGCGTCCGGAAAGTGCATGGATAATCTTTAAGTAATTTTCTTCTGTGAAGGAGTTCTGCATGGCGAGTAAGCCCCGGTTACCAATCTTAATATCCGGCAAAAGTACGATTTACTATCTGTAAATTAAAAAATTTAGACTAACCTAAAAATATATTAAGAATTTCCTTATATTTGTTTTCAGAGAACTAAATTGTTTATTTCGGAGACTAAGGAAATGATTGACGATTTAAAAATAGATAAGTCTTTGCAAGAGAAAGCACCGGACCGCAGTGAGCAGCTCCGCTCATTGTCAGAAGTTCACTCCTCTATTTCGGTACCGGAAGGCGTCGGTTTCTGGAAAAAATTGGCTGCATTCACAGGTCCCGGACTTATGGTTGCCGTCGGCTACATCGATCCGGGCAACTGGGCTACCGATATCGAAGGCGGCTCGCGATTTGGCTACACATTGCTTTCCGTAATCCTGATCTCGAACCTGTTTGCCATGCTTTTACAGCATTTATCGCTGAAATTGGGCATCGCCACCGGTCGCGACCTTGCGCAAGCCTGCCGCGACTACTACTCCCGCCCCGTTTCTTTTGTGCTGTGGGTGCTTTCTGAAATCGCCATCGCCGCCACCGACCTTGCCGAAGTGATCGGTTCCGCCATCGCATTGAACCTGCTTTTTGGTTTGCCGCTGCCCATTGGCGTGCTGTTCACGGCGTTCGATGTGCTGATCGTCCTGTATTTCCAACAAAAAGGTTTCCGCATTATTGAAAGTATCGTGGCCGGGCTTATGGGTATCATCCTGCTGAGTTTTGTGTATGAAATGATCGTCTCTCAGCCTTCTCTGGCCGGTATTATGGGCGGGCTGCTTCCTAAAAAGGAGATCGTAACCGACTCCGGAATGCTTTACATTGCCATTGGTATCCTTGGCGCCACCGTTATGCCCCATAACCTGTACCTGCATTCCAGCATCGTTCAGACCCGTAATTTCAAAAAAGATGAGCCGGGCAAACGTTCCGCGATCCGTTTCGCGACCATTGATTCCACCGTTTCCCTGGCGCTGGCGTTCTTTATCAACGGCTCTATCCTCATTCTTGCAGCATCCGCATTTCACGCCAACGGCCATTTCGAAATCGCCGATATTACCGACGCCTACCATCTGCTCGACCCGGTTTTGGGTGTGAGTCTGGCAGGCATATTTTTCGCGCTGGCATTGCTCGCATCCGGCCAGAGCTCCACGCTCACGGGTACGCTCGCAGGACAGATCGTTATGGAGGGCTTCCTCAACATCCGCCTGAAACCCTGGGCACGCCGGCTGCTCACCCGCGGCATCGCTATTATTCCGGCGCTGATCGTGTCGTATTTGTATGGAGAACGCGGCACGGCCGAACTGCTGGTTTTCAGCCAGGTGATCCTTTCCCTGCAATTGAGCTTTGCCGTCGTACCGCTCGTATTCTTCACTTCCAACAGCAAAATCATGGGGCGATTCACCAATTCGCGCTCGGTTACGTTGCTTAGCTGGGTGATCGCGGCTATTATTATCGGGCTGAATGGTTTTCTATTGTGGAGGACATTTGTCTGAGCTAAAAATATTAATGCCCGTACGGGAACGTTTTTCTCTACCGTTTCCTAACTTTCGCCGTTTTTCATAAAAGGTGGATGGAATCAAAACACAAAGTTGACAAGGTAACGGCAGCCGGATTACTGGTGGCGTTCGGCATTATATACGGTGATATCGGCACGTCGCCACTCTATGTAATGCAGGCGATTATCGGAAAAGAGATTATATCCGAGGAGATTGTCTATGGTGCGCTATCCTGCATATTCTGGACGCTCACCCTCCAAACGACTGTCAAATATGTTATATTGATTCTACGGGCCGATAACCGCGGCGAAGGAGGCATTTTCGCTTTGTACGCCTTAGTAAGAAAGCATGCCCGGTGGCTGACAGTTCCGGCAATTATCGGAGGAAGTACCCTCCTGGCCGACGGTATTATCACGCCCCCGATTTCCGTTGCGTCCGCTGTGGAAGGTTTGAAATTGTTGTATCCGAATATCCAGACCATTCCCATTGTAATCGGCATTCTGACAGCGATTTTCCTGATCCAGGCATTTGGAACGAAAATCGTCGGACGCACATTCGGGCCTCTCATGGTGACATGGTTCGTGATGCTTGGTGTTCTCGGGCTTTATCAGATTCTGGAACATCCGGGCATATTCAAAGCCTTCAATCCGCAATACGGATACCGCTTACTAACAGAGCATCCCGGCGGCTTTTGGATGCTTGGTGCAGTATTCCTGTGCACAACGGGAGCCGAGGCGCTTTACACCGACTTGGGGCACTGTGGTCGGGGAAATATCCGGGTAAGCTGGATATTCGTCAAGTCTTGCCTCATTCTCAATTATTTCGGCCAGGGAGCCTGGCTACTTTCCGAAACCGGCAATTTACTGGACGGGCGCAAGCCTTTCTATGAGATCATGCCCGAATGGTGGCTTTTGCCCGGTATCGTTATTGCGACTTCCGCTGCAATCATCGCGAGCCAGGCATTGATATCCGGATCATTTACATTGATTTCAGAAGCGATCAGACTCAACTTCTGGCCCAAAGTCCGACTTGTTTACCCCAGTGATCAAAAAGGCCAGCTGTATGTCCCAAGTATCAACTGGCTACTTCTGCTTGGATGTGTGACCGTAGTGTTGTACTTCAAAGAATCGGCCAATATGGAAGCTGCGTACGGGTTAGCAATAACCCTTACGATGATCATGACTACGATCCTGATGTCGTATTACCTGTATGTAAAAAGGGTCAATTTATGGATCGTCATCATGTTTATGCTGTTGTATCTTTCAATCGAGGGAGCATTTCTTGGCGCAAACCTGTTGAAATTTACCCACGGAGGCTGGTTTACGATCATGATAGGGACGTTGGTGGCAGGGCTCATGGCCGTGTGGCTCAAAGCATTCTATATCAAACTCAGGCTCACCGAATATACCAAGCTGGAAAAATACCTGCCCGCATTGCACGAGCTGAGCCGCGATATCAGTATTCCAAAATATACGACCCACCTCGTTTTCATGACCAATGCCTCCCGCGCCACGGAAATTGAAACCAAGGTCATTTACTCTATTTTCCAGAAACGCCCCAAACGCGCCGATGTGTACTGGTTTATTCACGTCGATATTACGGATGATCCTTACACAATGGAGTATAAGGTATTATCCGACGAAGACAACCATGACAATGTAATTAAAATCAACTTCCGCCTTGGTTTCCGGGTCGATCAGCGGATCAATATGTTCTTCCGGAAGGTGGTAGAGGATATGGTTTTGAATAAGGAAGTTGATATTACCAGCCGTTACGAATCACTTAGCAAACAGAACATTACCGGGGATTTCCGCTTTGTAGTACTGGAAAGGTTCCTTTCCTTCGAAAACGACCTTCCATTGCTCGAACAGCTTGTCATGAAGACTTATTTCTTCGTAAAAGATTTCACGACACCGGAAGACAAATGGTTCGGTCTTGACAGCAGTTCCGTTAAGATCGAGAAAGTCCCGCTCATTATCCGACCGGTTGAGAACATCAAACTGAGGCGTGTTTTCAGCTGATTCCCCCAATTAAAACCTTTGAAAGGACCGATACTGGCAGTAACATTGCCGGTATAGGTCCTTTTTCCGTTTCAAACCATTCCCTTTACTAATCCGATGAATTTTCTCCGGCGCATAGCCATTCCCGCGTTCGTAAAGATCCCGTGTATGCCGTGGAAGTGACATTGTTTTACAAAAACTTACGCGCGGGAGAACGTGGTCGAACAATGGAGCCTGATGAAAGCACTGAAAAAGGAGAAATTACTTTGAACAAATACGCTTCGGCAAACCTCTATTTCCCGGGTAAGGATTTCTATCTGACACATTACAATGGCACCTGGGAAGTGAAATAAGGTATAAAAAACTAGAATTTTTTCTTATATTTACAAATATGTCAATTTAATATAGATTGATCTACATTAAATTGACATATTTGTAAAGCTATGGCAAAAAGACTAAAACTTCAACCCATATCCGAAGAGCTGGTATTAAGCAGGCTTCGGTTCGAAAACCCGTGGTGGGTTTCGGGTAAAATTGATCCCGAATACCATGGTATGCAGCCCAGGCTTTACTTTGGGATGTTGCACCAACTGGTGAGTGAAGCCAATGTGAGAAGGGCAGTAGTTTTGATGGGTCCCAGAAGGGTTGGCAAGACCGTCATGATGCATCATAGCGTTCAGAAGTTGCTGGACGACGGTGTTAATCCTAAAAAAATTGCGTTTATCAGTATCGATAACCCCATCTATCTATACATGGGGCTCGAACAACTGTTTTCGCTTGTCCGTAAAGCAGTTGCCGACGAAAGCCTTGATCAGTGGTACTTGTTTTTTGATGAAATTCAATATTTGAAGGACTGGGAGATTCACCTGAAAGTAATGGTGGACAGTTATCCTCACACGAAAATCATTGTTTCAGGTTCTGCCGCCGCCGCGCTCCGGCTTAAAAGCAATGAAAGTGGTGCCGGTCGGTTCACCGAATTCATGCTGCCTCCTTTGACATTCCACGAATACATCCAGTTAAAGAAATTCGATCACCTGATCCGTCCCTCCTCCATTGCCTGGAACGGAAATATCAACAAATTTTTCACCAGCAGCCATTTGACGGAAGTCAATAAGCATTTCATCGACTACATCAATTTCGGCGGCTACCCGGAAGTGATATTTTCGGAGGCGATCCAGGCTAATCCCGGCCGGTACATCAAAAGCGATATTGTCGACAAAGTGCTGTTGCGTGACCTGCCCAGCCTTTATGGTATCCAGGACGTACAGGAACTCAATGCATTCTTTACCACCCTGGCCTATTACAGCGGGAATGAGGTGTCGCTGGATGTACTTTCCAAAAGCAGCGGTATCGATAAAAATCTATTGAAAAAGTATTTGGAATACCTCGAAGCCGCGTTCCTGGTTAGGGTTATTCACCGGGTTGACGATACCGCTAAAAAATTTCAGCGGGCCAACTTCTATAAGGTTTTCCTCACAAATCCTTCTCTTCGCAGCGCACTGTTCGCTCCGCTCGAAGCGACCGACGATCTTTTTGGAAGCATGGTGGAGACGGCTATCTTTTCGCAATGGATACACCGTTACTGGTTTACACCCTGGTATGCCCGCTGGATATCCGGCCGAACCCAGGGTGAAGTGGATATGATAGGTTTGGATAACAAATCCCTGAAACCCGCATGGGCCGTGGAGGTAAAATGGAGCAACAGGTATTATGAAAGGCCTGAAGAACTCAAAAGCCTGTTACACTTTTGCGAAAAGAACAACCTGAAATCCGCTCTTGTGACTACTATCGATAAGGAAGGGTCAATCGAAAAGAATGGTATTACACTCAATTTTGTCCCCTCCTCTATCTATGCGTATGTTGTGGGAGTAAACACGCTTGAAATTCGTGGAAAGTTGTAATCACTTCAAATAAACCCCCTCTTCCTCTGCCCTGCTTAAAACCACCTCCACATGCTCAGTCAGTGTGGTGCTCAATGAGTACCCTACATAATGGGCATGGATAGGAAATTTGTGGTGGCTGCGATCGACGATCACGGCTACCTGTACCTTCTTCATCGGAACTTTCAGGAATGGTTCCAATGCGAATGCAAGCGTACGGCCGGTATTGAGCACGTCGTCGGCAACGATCACAACCTGGTTTTCCACATTCAGCTCGCGGTCGAACAGGATCGGGCTTTGCTGATGGATATTCTTGTCGAAACGCAGTTCTATCAGCTGCACGTCTAACGGGGAGATTTCCGTTAGTTCGGCGGTAAGTCTCTTGGCAAAAGCAAATCCTTCCCCCGCGATACCGGCGATGATAATGCCCTTCTCCTCAAAATTCTGCTCATATATTTCAAAAGCGATCCGACGTATTTTCTGGCTCGTCTGGTGAGCACTCAAAATCTGACGCCTGGATACGGTGCTATTCTCGGTCATTGCGGGTATTTGTAAGTTAAAATCTTAGCTGCGGTAAAAATAGCAAACGGCAAGGCTACTTCATAGTGCAGCGAAGTTCTTTAACCAATTCACAAACGTCAGCTCATGCACCGGCAATTCCAGACTTACAATGCCCATTTCCACCTTCGCCTGCCCGATGCGTTCCGTGCGGATTTCCATCAGTGCTTTTTCATAAGGCTTGGGAAACTCGGGATGAGCCTGTATTCCAACCATATTTTCACCAACCCTGAACATCCCAACCGGACAGTCCTGCGTTTCAGCAAGAAGAGTGCTGTCCGGCGGCAATTCCATTACCTGGTCCTGGCACATCATCAGCAGATTGAAAGACTGCCGTCCGGGCACCATCCATTCTTCATAGCTCAATACCTGGAAGTTATGCACCCCAACACACCATTCGACGACCGATTTCTGTACCTTCCCGCCGAGCGCCTCGGCCAGCATTTGATGCCCGAAACAAACACCGATATATTTTTTACCCGAGTCCCGGATTTCCTTCACAAACTCCTTTAACCTCCCGATCCACGGCTCATCATCGTAAACCGAAAATTTGGAGCCAGTGCAAACGTACACTTCGCACTCATTGGCAGAAGCCGGGAAATGCCCGTTGCAAACATCATAAAATGTAAACTCCCAATCGGGTGCCACCTGCGAAAACAAAGCCGGAAACATCACCCGGTAATCTCCCGCGATGTGTACCAGTTCTTCCCGCACATGGTCGCATTCCAGCAAGCCGACTTTTGTCATACTTTTTACTTTTATCGAAAAGGTTACCCTATTTTCAAATGAAAAGACTTGGGCCGTGTCAATGCCTCGTATCCTACAACCGATAATGTACAACCCCGCCCGGAGTTCTTCACGCCCGTCCAGGCTAATGCCGGATCGAGGTAGTCGCAGCGGTTCATGAACCAGGTGCCGGTTTCTACCTGCTCCCCGATTTGCAATGCGGCATCTACGTCGGAAGTCCAAATGGAAGCCGTAAGGCCGTACTGGCTGTCATTCATCAACTGAATGGCCTCCTCGTCGCTTGAAACGGGCATGATGCCGACCACAGGAGCGAAGGTCTCCTCGGTCATGATCTCCATCGAATGGTTCACATTCACGAGCACCTGCGGCGCCAGGTAAGGCGTGCCCGACTGATGCGCCGGAAACAATGCAGGGTCAATTAATGCCAATGCACCTTGCGCAACCGCATCATCAATTTGCTTTTGCGCAAAGTTGGCCGCTGATGTTCGCACCATCGGCCCTAATGTCGTCTGGTGATTGCGCGGATCGCCGAGAACATATGTTTTCGTCAGTTCCTCAAAACCTTTGATAAACGCATCATAAATGTCCTGATGCACGTAAATACGCTCGATCCCGCAGCACGACTGCCCTGAATTGAAGAAAGATCCGTCGACCAGGTTCTCAACAGCGTCGGCCAGGTTCGCATCCGCCCGTACGTATGCGGGGTCTTTCCCCCCCAACTCTAACCCACCAATGATAAACCGCTCGTTAATAGCCTTTTGAACCGCATGTCCGCCCTCTACTGAACCGGTAAATGCCACATAGTCTACCCGGACGTCGCCGATCACCTGTGCCACCTGGTCGTGACTTAAATGCAAATATTGAAATACGCCATCGGGCAAACCTGCATATTCGAAAGCGGCTGCATAACGCTCCGCGCAAAGCGGTGTTTGCTGTGCATGCTTCAATATCACCGCATTACCCGACATAATAGCCGGTATTACGGAGTTGACGGACGTCAGATAGGGATAATTCCAAGGAGCTACCACGAACACTACGCCTAAAGGCTCTCTTTTTACAAATCTTTTAAAGCCCGGAATTTCATCCACCTCGACATCTGCAAGTGCCTTTTCTGCCACTGAGATCATGTAATTGGCCCGTTCCTGGAAACCACGGCGAATCTCATTGGCTGTGTAGCGGACCGGGCGCCCCATCTGCCAGGTGAGTTCCAGACCTATCTCATCCGCATTGTTCAGAAAATACTCCACAGCCTTCCGGCATATCGCCTCCCGTTCGGCCAGCGTTGTCTTTTTCCATTCTTTTTGGGCTGCTACCGCTTTTTCCAAAGCAATCTCCACCGCCTGAGCACTCGCCAGCTCACGCTCGACATACACCGAGCCGTCAATCGGGCTTATCGTTTTTTGAATCATTTTTTTAAAGGAGAAAAGGGAGGAAGGGAGGAAGGAGGAAGGGGAACCGGAATAGGAAACTCCATCCTCCCCTTCCTCCCTCCTCCCTTTCCTCCTATTTACAAAGGAGTTACATAAGCAGAAGTAATACCGCCATCGACCAGGAAGTCGGTGCCGGTTACGAAGGATGCTTCGTCCGAAGCGAGAAACAATGCGGCGTAGGCCATTTCCTTTGCTTCACCGAAACGGCCCATTGGAATATGTACCAGACGGCGTTGCTTTTTTTCCTCGGTATTCAAAAACTTCATCAGCAACTCCGTGCGCAGCGGTCCCGGGCATAATGCATTCACGCGGATGTTCTCGCGGGCGTGTATGACCGCAAGCTCGCGGGTGAGCGCAAGAACGGCTCCTTTGCTGGCAGTGTAAGCCACCTGCGGCGTGGCGGCCCCCAAAATAGCTACGAACGACGCCGTATTGATAATAGAACCTCCTCCGGCGCGCTGCAATGCCGGTATACCATATTTACATCCCAGAAAAACACCTTTTGCATTGATATTCATCGTGAGGTCCCAGATAGCCTCTTCGGTCGTAACGGCGTTATCGTCGTCGCTGTGCATGATCCCCGCGTTGTTGAAAAGGATATTCAGCTTGCCGAATTTCTCTTCCGCAAATGCAACAGCCGCCTCGCAATCGGCCGCTTTGGACACATCCGAATGCAGAAAATAAGCTTCGCCACCATTCGCAACGATCTCGTCGGCTGTTTCCTGACCGCCAGCATCGTTCACATCTGTTACGACAATTTTAGCTCCTTCTTTGGCAAACAGAATAGCGGTTTCCCGGCCAATACCGCCGCTCCCTCCTGTAATAAGCGCGACTTTGTTTTCTAAGCGCATGGGGTTGTGATGTTATGGTTTAATAAATAGTAATTGAGTCTCTTTTCACTTCAATCCTCGTCAAAGAATTCAAACAAATACTTTTCTTCGAACGGCACTTCGAATTGCTGCAACATATCCCGGTATTCTTCCGCAAATGAGTGCTTTCGATGGTGCTCCTCCTGACCGTGAATATACCGCACGACACGATCTATATCCGATCGGGAATATGAAAAAGCACCATAGCCCTCCTGCCACCCAAATTTATGGTTTGTCCACCTCTTTTGATTGACAAATTCATTGCTTTCATTCTTTACTTCCTTTATAAAGTCAGAAATGGACAACGCCGGCTTGAATCCCACGAAAATATGCGTGTGATCCGGCATGCAATGGATTGCGAGCATCTTCGCATTTCTGTTTTGTACCAGGCCGGTTATATACCGATGTAATTCTTCCTTGTGGTATTTCGGTATCAGGCATTGACGATGTTTAACACTAAAAACAAATTGAAGATAGATCTGCGAATAAGTGTTAGCCATAATTGTTTACATTATAGTGCGTAAATGATAAAATAATTTTGTGTATCGAAGCCTCTGCGGCCGAACTTCTTTGCAACAATTCTACAAACAGGAGGCTGCTACGCAGCCCGACATATTGCAAAACGTCATTTCCTACAAACAGGTGGCTACTCCGTAGCCCGCTATATTGCAAACCGACTTTTTCTACAAACAGGTGGCTACTCCGTAGCCCATATTTCAAACTCACATTTCCTACAAACAGGTGGTTGCTCGACAACCGAACGTTTCGCATTGCTGCCTCGGAGAGGCATCCTGTTTGTAGCATCCATTAGTGCACCACGCCGTTTTGGGCTCCGGAGGAGCCTCCTGCACCCCAAAACGCCCCCAATCAAATCTGTTCAAAATACCGCTTCCGTTCCCAATCCGTCACCGAGGTGTCATACGCGCGCTGCTCGGTTTTGAAAAAATGGGTGTAATGTTCCACCACCTCCGTGCCGAATGCCTCTTTGGCAAATGCGTTGTTCTCAAACAATACAATGGACTCAGCGAGCGTATATGGTACCCGCGGCAAATGCGCGGCCGCGTAAATGTCGCCGATGAAGCATTCCGGCGGTTCGATACGGTTTTTGATGCCGTCAAGGCCGGAGGCGATGGATGCGGCGAAGGCCAGGTAGGGATTGCAGTCGGCACCGGGAATGCGGCATTCGATCCGCAGGCTTGGGCCGCTGCCTACTACCCGGAAACCGGCCGTACGGTTGTCATAACTCCACGCGAGGCGCGTAGGCGCCCAGGAGCCGTCGACGAAACGCTTGTAGGAATTAACCGTCGGGGCGTAGAACGGCATTACATCCGGTACGTGCTTGATCCAACCGCCCAGGAACCAGCGGAAAATGTCCGAGCCTTTTACAGGACCAAACTGCTGGTCGCCATCGAAGATATTCTTGCCGTTTTTCCACAAACTCATATGAATATGACTGCTCGAACCCGCCTGATCTGTTGCGAACTTGGCCATGAACGTAACCGAAAGGCCCATGGCATCGGCTACCTCTTTCAGGCATTGCTTATAAACAATGTGGTTGTCGGCCATTGAGAGCACGTCAGCGTATTTCACATTCAGCTCGTGCTGCCCCAGGCCCCATTCCCCCTTCGAGGTCTCGACAGCTATACCTGAATTTTTCAAATGCCTGCGCGCAGCAGCGGTAAATTTTTCGTTCCGCGTGCCCTGCATGATGTGATAGTCTTCGAGGTAATATCCCGCCGGGCTCAGATTCTGGTAATTTTGCTGAAATGCCTGTTTATAGCTGTTTTCAAGGAGATAGTATTCCAGTTCGGAGGCGGCGAAGCATTCGAGGCCGTCGCCCGAAAGCGCGTCCAGTTGCTTTTTCAGAACGGATCTGGGGGCTATGGATTCCAGCCGGTGCGATTTGTCGTTATGCACATCGCAAATGACAAGCGCAGTCTTTTCGAGCCAGTCGGCCACCCTCAATGTGGATAAATCCGGTACCATGTGGAAATCGCCATAGCCGAGCTCCCAGTTGGCATATTGGTAGCCCGATACCGGGTCCATGGTCATGTCGGTCGTGAGCAAATAGTTACAGCCGTGCGTCCCCGACTTGGAAACCGAATCAAGAAAAAAATCGGCGTCGACGCGCTTGCCCATCAGGCGACCGTAATGGTCGGTAAATGCAACAACAATTGTTTCGATCTCCCCTCCCTCCATCTTGCCCGAAAGTTCATCCAGCGTCAGAAATCCTTTTTTACTCATCAGAAAGGGTTGGTTTAGCACATTGATTTTATCGCAACTTGTCTATTTTGGCATTCATTGGAAATTTGAGCACCACCTTTTTGCCCGAAGCTTTTTCGAGTATGGGCGTCAATATTTTGCAGGCATTTTCCTTCGTTTGTTCCAGTATCCCCATATCGAGGGCCGATTTCTGGATTTGCTTTTCGGCTTGTTTATAAGCCTCCTGCACCAGCTTCGCCTCATCGGTAAATGCGTATTCCGTATTATAAACTTTTGATTTACTGTGATCTATTTTAAAAACACAAAGTTCCGGCTCCGGCATATTGATCACGAGCGTTTCGGCATCCGAGGTAATGTCCTCCATCGATAGCTTTGCCAGATCAACACAGCCGATGGCTTCGCCCTGAACAATCAGGATTGCTTTGGCATTGGGCAACCACATTTTCACAATTTCCTGCTCCACCACATCCTTGAAATTGTACTTCACAACTTCCAGTTTGCCCATCGAGCTGATTTCCTGTAAAACCACAGTATGCATTGTCTCGACTTTATCTTCGCCCCCGAGCCATTCCGGGAGCCAGGAGCCGGTCCGGAAACCCGACCACAATGCATTGATCCCCGCCAAAAGTAAAACCAGCACTAGAAGCCGCACCAACCACGATATCAGACGCATACATCATTTTTTAAGTATAAAATCCTCCGCCACTTCCGCTTCCCGCGCCATCCGCTGCGCAATGATGCTCGCCGTAATCAGTTGCAATGCGTGATAGAGCATGATCGGCAAAAGCATTAAACCAGCCTCTGGCCCCGCAAACAGGACTTTCGACATAACTGCGCCTTGTACCAGCGATTTTTTGGAACCACAAAATACCGCGGTAACCTTATCCTGTCGGTTGAAATGCAGCAAGCCGCTGATGAACGTCAGCAGGAAATAGATCCCGAAAAACAACGCGAGCATTCCTATCCCTAAAAATACAATTTCTTTTATTCCAAGCGAATCGAACAGATGCTCGCCGAACGATTCACAAAAAGAAGTGTAAACGATCAGCAGAATCGACGACTGATCGAAGTAGCGAATGTATTTTTTATAGCGCTCCGCGAAATGGCCCCAGCGACTGTTGAGGACTATTCCGGCAAATACCGGAAGTAGTACTTGCATTGCCAACTTTCCGACTACCGACAGGAGATCAAAATGTCCGGTACCAGAGTCCAGTACGAGGCCCATCCACAAGGGGGTGATAAAAACGCCGATCAGGCTCGAAATGCTGGCATTGAATATCGCTGCCGGTATATTGCCCCGTGCGATGGACACCATGACCACCGACGACGATACCGTCGAGGGCAGGACGGTAAGAAAGAAAATTGCGAGCCACATCGTCTGCCCTTCTTCTCCCTGAAAAAACGACCGGAATGCCAGTGCGAGCACGGGAAAAAGTACAAAAGTCGATAAATGCACCATCAAATGCAGCCGCCAGTTAACAAGCCCTGCTTTCAGTTTTTCGGGGCTCAGGCGGAGGCCGTAAAAGAAAAATATGACCGAAACAGCATAGGTAGAAACGGTGGAAAGGTGCAATGGGCTGTCCTGCATTCCCGGTGCGGGCCACAGCCAGGCGAGCAGGATCATGCTGAGCAATGCAAGCATAAAACCGTCCAGACCGGCTTTTTTGGCAACATCAATGAATTTACGCATATCAAAAATCAACACCAGCCGGCAGAAGCGACGGCAAACTGTTGTTTACAAGAAAAAGGAAAACTGTTAGAAATAAAACCCGGCACAATGATTTATAGTGTCAATTCCTTTCAAATTGCTATTTCGGGTAAATGAGCGGCCGGTACCACTTTCCTCCATAAACGACCAATCAAGACTACCGAATTCCCAACAGACTATAATGACTACCCATGACAACTCCTGACAAATTACTGCTAACGTTCATCCTCACGATTATGAGCCTTCTCCCCGCCGCGGCACAATACAAGCTGGTATGGGCCGACGAATTCGATTACGACGGCGCTCCCGACCCGAATGTATGGCAGCCCGAAAAAGGTTTTACAAGAAACCATGAAGACCAATGGTACCAGGGCGAGAATGCCTATTGCAAAGGCGGTTACCTGATTATCGAAGCAAAAAAAGAGCGCGTCAAAAACCCGAATTACAAACCCGGCAGCGGAAACTGGAAAGAAAGCCGCGAGTATGCAGAGTACACCTCGGCCAGCATGATCACCCGGGGCAAAAAGAGTTTTCAATACGGTCGCTTCGAAATGCGGGCCAAAATCGATACACGTTCAGGCATTTGGCCGGCGTTCTGGACGCTGGGTGAAAAGGGTGAATGGCCGGATAACGGTGAAATCGACATTATGGAATTTTACAGGGGAATGCTGCTGGCAAACCTGGCCTGGGGCTCTAATGAGCGTTACAAACCCATTTGGAATACCAATAAAAAGCAGATAAGCAGTTTTAACGACCCGGACTGGTCGTCGAAATTCCACGTCTGGCGGATGGATTGGGACGAAAATGCCATCAAAATCTATGTAGACGACATACTGATGGCTTCGCAGGATCAGGCAAAAGCCATTAATGCTAAAAACAAGGACATCACTCCCTTCAAGCAACCGCATTACATTTTGCTGGGCATGGCACTGGGGGGCGACAATGGCGGAGATTTATCCCAAACAGACTTCCCAGCCCGTTTTGAGGTGGATTATGTGAGGATCTACCAAAAACAATAATAATGCACCCGGCGCGCCCTATCAGATTGCCGGCTTCATTGCGGGGTCGCCCAGACAGGAATGCTCTTTCTCACTTTTTTAGGAGCCTTTTTTCGCCTGCCCCACCAGATCACAAAACCGGTAACGGGCAATGAAGCGCAAATCAGGCTGGCGAAGAATACGAGTATTTTTCCAGGTAAGCCCAGGATCGCGCCGGTATGGATGTCATAGTTCATCCTGCGCAGGGTCTGGGCGAAGTTTGCCTCGCTGTACTTGCCCGAATACGGCCCTGTTGCGTTGATCTTTTTGACCGAATACTGGTCAAAATAATGGTAGTCGACGTTATAGTAAGTGCCTTCGCGGAAGTTCACGTACGAGAAAATCGACTCAGCTTTCTCGGTTGGAAAAGAAATATTGAGGGTCGAATATTTGGGGTACTCCTTTTGTAATTGCAGCCAGGCCTTGTCCACAGCCTGCATCGGGCCTGTTACTTTCGCAGTTGCCAGGGTGTCGGAAGCCGGATTATAGTACACATCTGAACCTTGCCCGCCGGTAGCCGTGTAAACTCCCTGCGAAAACCATTGGAAACCCCAAACCAGGCCTGTTAATGCCAGGATCACACCGATTGACATGATATAGAATCCCAATACATTATGCAAATCGTAGTTCTTCCGTCGCCAGGCAGCATTCCATTTGATCGAAAAGCGCTGTTTGGCAGCAGATTTGTTTTTAGGCCACCAAAGCACCATTCCGCTGATCATCATGAAAAAGAAAACCAGCGTCGCCGAAGCCACTACGGTCTGACCGTACTTTTCGGGTAGCCAGAGGTAGTAATGTCCATGGAGGATGAAATGGAAGAAATCGTCGTCCTCATTCCAGACGTGCTCTAACTTTCCGGTGTATTGATTGATGTAGGCGACGTAATAGTATTCAGGATCGAGATTGTAAAAACCGACCTGCGCATTGCGGTCGGGCGTGTCGTAAAGCACACCTTTTGCCACTTTGCCGGGGAGCGCCTTTTTCGCTATCTCCGCCAGTTCCGAAGGAGGCAGCACTTTGCCGCCAACCGGACCTTTTACGAACATGTATGGTTGTGTAATAGTCTTAATCTCCTGCTCAAATGCCAGGATACACCCCGTGATGGAAATGATGAACACCATGATTCCTGAGATGAGCCCCAGGTACAGATGCAGTTTTCCAATCAGTTTTTTCATCGATCGCCCGAATTTTATCTTATTTAGACTCAATTAAGACTACGAAGATAAGGTGAACGATGGGAACTACCAAAAAGGGAAGAAGGGAGGAAAAGGGAATGTCATGCTGAGCGAAGTCGAAGCACTTGTTACAATCCACCGTATGAACTGT
>NZ_JASATN010000020.1:0-116168 GCF_038440355.1 Dyadobacter sp. OTU695
CAGTCGAAGGCGGGCTTTACGGTAACATGCTTCAAGGGCATTGTGCCGCCATGCTTCGACTGCGCTCAGCATGACATGGACGTTGCGCATCAAGATTTAAAGTGCGCTCAGCAGGACATTTGCGACGTTGATACCTCTCATTCACGATCCCGATCATGGCGGCTTGCGTTCTGGCATTTCGCAAGTGTTTTCAGGTCCTCCCAACGATCGGCGATGATCGCTTCTTTTTTCTTTCTGCTCCAACCTTTGACCTGCTTTTCAAACGCTATCGCTTGATGAATGTCATTGAATTCGTGCCAAAAAACAATTTCGACAGGACGCCTTGTGGATGTATATGACAGCGAGTTATTGCCGGATTGGTGTTCTGCCAGGCGCCGTTCCAAATCGTTTGTAACGCCGGTATAGTAACTATCATCGGCGCATCGGAGGATGTAGACGTAGTAAGATTTCACGGTATAGTGTGTTAGTTTTTAACTCAAAGAAAGGCCTATGCAGGTATAATCTAATGATTTACCACTGTCGTTAGCGACCGGGCTTATCTGTTCTTAAATAATAAGCTGGCACACCGCTCCTGTCAGCCGGAGCGCACCGGGTCGCGGGCAGCCGGCATGACATGAGCGTTTATCCGTGCATTTCGGCTAAATGTCGTAGGAATGCCGCTATCAACAATGCCTGTAAAACCCTAAATTTACTCGAAATAACTTCGCAATGAACAAACAAACTACCTCTGAAAAGATACGCGCCTTGCGGAAAAGCAAAGGACTTTCCCAGGAAGCGCTGGCCGAAATGGCCGGAATTAATCTGCGGACTTTGCAACGGATCGAAGCCGGGAATGCGGTTCCGCGCGGCGAAACGTTGCGGCTGATCGCTCAGGCGCTCGCCGCACCTATCGAAACGTTATCAGAAAGCGAAGCCACCACGTCTCCACCCGTCCACGAAGACACCGGCGTACTCAAATTTCTGAACCTTTCTGCCTTGTCGATGTGGTTATTTCCATTCGGCAACGTGCTGTTACCGCTTGCTTTGTGGATTTACAAAAGAAATTCTGTTGCTGGTGTAGCCGAGTTTGGGAAACGGGTTGTCATTTTTCAAATTGCCTGGACGGTGGTTACCTACGGGATTGCTTTTATCAGCATGTTTTCCTCCATCTTCGGGCAGCTGAGAGCGCCAATGTTCCCATTATACTTCATCAGCGCATTGCTGGTGATCAACACGATCGTGATTATTTGGACGCACTTCCAGATCGCCCGCGGTAAGGAAGCTTTATTTGTTTTCAATCTGAAAATTATACCCTGACCGCAACTACATCAAAGCAAATTCCCAGCATTAAAATATCCCTGAGGCTATCGATACCTTAAAAATGCAACACCACCAGCGCCACAATAGCCGGTAAGGCCTGCACATAAAATATCTTCCTGCTAGCCGTCACAGCTCCATAAATCCCCGCCACTATGATGCAGGTAAGAAAGAAAATAGCAACATGGAATGACCAGTGGTGTTCGGCAATGCACAGCGACCAGATGAGGCCAGCGGCGAGGAAACCGTTGTAAAGGCCCTGGTTAGCTGCAAGTGTCTTAGTAGGCTTGAAAAGCTCCGGCGCGAGGGAGCCTTTGAACGTTTCCTTGCCCTTGGTTTCCCAGGCAAACATTTCGATGTAGAGAATGTAAAGATGTTCCAGCGCGACGAGGGCGACGAGGACGGTTCCGAGTGTTTGCATAAGGCAGGAGGTGGTGATAAATCAGATAAGAACAATTGATTTCATGAAGGTCTGGAATTCAGGATGGGCATTTTCACCGACCTCATCCGAGTCGTGCATGTTAATGTAGTAATAATAATCATTGTGCTCGATGATCAGCACGGTCAATCTTGTCAAAACATCCTGGTTAAGTTTCACATGCTCGAAAAGATAGCTGGAATGCCTGATATATGCTTTTCGCCCCGAAATCTGGATAGGTCCTTCGATTTCATATTCGCGAAAGTCCTTCAAAATAGCGGCAGTTCCTTCGCCGGATAATTCAATCAACTCCTCAAAGGAATCGAATTCAAAGTCGAGCTCAGACCTGTGCGTGATAAATGCTCCAATCGTAGGCGAAAATTTCCCTTCATTTTCTGGGGAATCCGGCCAGTATTTGGTAATGAGAAATGCCGGCTCACCGAGAACCTCGCCAACCTCCTCTTTGTCAAGCCACTCCTCGTCGATGATCTGCTCGTCGAACAGGCGGCCATATTCATTTACCGAAACAAACCCCCAGGTATCGGGCTTCTCCAAAATAATCCCGAATTGTTTGTTGACATAGTAGTTGTTGTTAGTCGAAACCAGATTTAATGGATTGTCAATCAACCCGACCAACGCCTTCGCGGCACGTTTTAAAAATTCTGTTTTCCCGATTGCCATTTAAGTTAAATTCTTACCGTGGATTCTTATGTGCCCAATATAACAATTTCCCTTATCTTGCCACCCACATTTCCCATTCACTTCTATTCACCTGCCAACCATGAAAAAACAGTTTCTCGCCTGCCTGTTCGTGTGCCTATCCACGTTCTCGCACGCGCAAACGCCCGACAAAAGTTTTAAAACCGGCGACCTTATCATACAGAAGGTCAGCGACCATGCCTACAATCACATTACTTATCTGCAAACGGAGAGCTTTGGAAAGGTACCTTGCAATGGCCTGATCGTTTTCGACGAAGGCGAAGCGGTGATCTTTGACACGCCCGTGGATGATGCCACTTCTGAAAAGGTCATACGCTGGGTCGAAGATAGCCTGCATTGCAAAGTAAAAGCTGTCATCGCGACACACTTTCATGAGGATTGCGTAGGAGGCTTAAAGGCATTTCACGAGCACGGAATTCCGTCATACGCGACGAATAGGACGATTGCATTCGACAAGGAGCGTAAATTCCCCGTTCCCCAAAAAGGTTTCGACGATCGGCTCGACCTGAAAGTGGGCAAAAAGAAGGTCTTGGCGGCGTTTTACGGAGAAGGGCATACGCGCGACAACATCATCGGCTACTTCCCCGACGAAAAGGTCATGTTCGGCGGCTGCCTTATCAAGGAAGTCGACGCGACAAAAGGCAACCTCGCGGACGCCAATGTGCAAGCTTGGTCGGCTACCGTAACGACAATCAAAGCAAAATATCCCGATGTGAAAGTGGTAATTCCCGGCCACGGAAAAATCGGCGACAACGCATTACTTGACTACACAATAAAACTGTTCTCTGAAAAATAAACCGCAGCGCGGTTCCCTGTTTGAAGCAACCGGGTTGAATTAAAATGGTTTCAGCTCCGTAGGAGCTTCCTTTGCCATCATGCATCAGGAAGCTCCAACGGAGCTGAAACGTTATTTGGACCGACTTGGGCTACAAACGGGTGGCCACTCTGTGGCCTGTTTGTGCGGCCATCCCAGTTCTGGCTATTTCAACCCTTTTCCTGTCGCTGCCCAATAGATGCCACCATACAGGTGATCCAAAAAAGATTGATCCGAATACACCAATCCAATGTGGCCCAGGCCCGTGTAGAATGCGCGGCCGCCGTCGTAGTTGTGGTACCAGGCCATTGGGTGGTCGCCCATGCCGGTGCCTTGGCTGGTTTTAGGATCGTAGGTTTTTTCGTCGATCGTTATGAGCACTTTCAGGTCGTCGGCGTTCAATGGTTTTTTGTATTCATACCATTCGTCGGTCCATAGCAGGCGCTTTGGAAAACGTTCCAGGCCGGGGAAGTTGCTGTCTTTCACGTCCAGAAAAGCCGTTTGTTGCGCGGGGTGGGTTTTGAAATACGCACCTACCAACTTGCCATACCAGGGCCAGTCGTATTCCGTATCAGCCGCGGCGTGGATGCCTACCCAGCCTTTTCCACTCTTGATGAACTTTTCAAGCGCCGCCTGTTGGGCATCGTTCAGGATATCGCCGGTCGTATTCAGGAAAATCACTACCGAGTAATTAGCCAGACTTTTGTCGTTAAAAACGTCGGCATTCTCCTGCCAATCGACCGAGAAATTATGCCTCGACGCCAGGTTTCTAATCCCTGTCACGCCTTCGTGAATGGAAACATGGTGAAAACCAGCAGTTTTAGTAAAAAGCAACGCCTTGAACTGCTGTGCATGCGCTGTAACCGCGCTTCCGATCACAAGAGCCAGGGCCAGTAATTTTTTGAGCATGATTGTAATTTGGGAATAGATGTAAATAGTATTTAAAACAAAGGCACGGGAAGATTTACTGCTTGGGTGTGCTCCGATGGATCAATTCCAGAAGTAAATGCCCGCCCTAACGCCATTTTCCGTGCTAACATTAAAGTGAGTCGAATTTTAATATTACGTAACACCGGAAGATTAAAAAAGGCACCGAAGGATAAATGGCGGTTGAGAGCTGGTTGACATTCTATGTTAAATTTATAATTTTGTCAACCATCAAAAATATAAATGCTATGAATCCGCTTTTTGGTACCCGGTTCAAATCTGCAAGGCTACGAACAGGTCTATCGTTGCAGGATCTCGCCGTTCGGCTGGAAAACAAAATAACCAGACAGGCCTTACACCGCTATGAAAAAGGAGAAGTCACGCCCAACAGCGAGATGATAGGACTTCTGTGTGAAATCATGGGGGTGCGGCCGGATTATTTTTTCCGGGATACCCGGATCGAATTGGGAGCGTTGGAGTACCGCAAGTTGCAAAACTTGTCGGCACGGGACGAAAATCGGATCATCGAGCAAGCTCGTGAATATCTATCCCGATACCTGGAATTGGAGGAGATTTTGGGGTTGGAAAACCATTTTGTAAATCCGTTGAAAGATTTTGGCGTTGTAGCCTCCTTTGAAGACGTGTGTAGAGCTGCCGGCAGGGTGCGGGAGCAATGGGGCCTTGGGAACAGCGCGGTAGTCAACATCGCTGGATTTCTTGAAGATATGCATGTAAAAGTGGTAGAGATCGACATTGACACTCATTTTAATGGGATGCAGACTTGGGTGAATGACAGCCTTCCTGTGGTTGCATACAACAAAAATCTGCGTGGCAAGCCGGATCGTATCCGCTTTACTTTGCTACATGAATTGGGGCATTTGCTCTTGCAATTTGGGGATATCAATGAAAAGCAGAAGGAAATCCTTTGCCATCAATTTGCAGGGGCTGTTTTAATGCCAGAAACCGTTTTGAAAGAAAAATTGGGAGCGCACCGAAACAGGTTATCCATGCAGGAGTTGGGGGCACTTAAAAAGCAGTACGGGATATCAATGCAGGCAATCGTCCGGCGTGCAGTCGAATGCGAAATCGTAAGCGAGTATTTTGCCCGGCAATTTTTCAAAATGATTGAAGACATGGGCTGGAAAAGCCGGGAGCCAGTTGCCTACGAAGGGGTGGAATGCTCCTATCGTTTTGACCAACTTCTTTTCCGGGCTATCGCCGAAGAGCAGATATCATTGTCCAAAGCAGCGGCATTGAAAAATATGAGATTAGCCGAGTTCCATGAATTATGCATGACTGTGGCATGACAATCGCTGTCACAGATGCATGCATTTTTATTGAGCTCCATGATCTCGGGTTAACTGAACAATTTTTCGAGCTGCCATGTGAAATGCATACTACTGTTGATGTTGTCAATGAGGTCCTTAGTGAACAGGCCGCCATTTTACATGGATTTGAACGACGTTCTAAATTGACTATTCATTCCATCGAGGAAGATGAACGTAGGGAAATCCTGTCTTTAACTTTTCCAAAAGCACTGTCGGAAAATGATAAGACTGTATTATTTACGGCTCGAAAACTGGGCGCGATTGTGTTAAGCAGTGACAGAGCGGTACGTAATTATGCGAAACGGCTCGGTATCGAATATCATGGTATTCTTTGGATTCTGGATCAATTGGTAGAATCGGAGAAAATCTGTGCACTGGATGCGGTAAAGAAGGTTGAGCGACTGATGACGAAGAATCTTTTTTACCAAAACAATATCGAGTTGATCGCTGAAATGAGAAAGAGAATTAAGGTTTGGAAAAAATAAATGGCCGATGCTTGTGAAAGCATCGGCCATTCTTAAAAGAAACTTAAAGAACATTTACCTCCCTACCTTCAACCGCGTCTGCGCCCCGCCAGCGACATCTTTCAATTCCACTTTTAGTCCACCATCCTTCACGATGCTACGGTCAATTACGAGGGTGATCGGCTGGATGCCCTGACTGAAATCTGCCGTCATGGTGCCATTCGTGATTTTCAGTGGCTTGTTGCCGCTGTAAGCTGTAATGCCGCTGGTTTCATTCAATGCAAAGGTTACGTTGCCTTTGGTCAATGCTTCAATATCGAAACGCAGGATGCTGAATGGCTTGCCCGCACCGTTTTTCATCTCGGCCAGTTCACCTACGGGTAGTTCGCCGGAGACTTTGCTGTAAATCGGCGTGGTGCTGATCCTGGCACCTTTCCCTGCGATCACCGCACCG
The DNA here is from genome assembly GCF_038440355.1 of Dyadobacter sp. OTU695. Taxonomy (NCBI): domain Bacteria; kingdom Pseudomonadati; phylum Bacteroidota; class Cytophagia; order Cytophagales; family Spirosomataceae; genus Dyadobacter; species Dyadobacter sp. OTU695. The sequence continues at coordinate 6,422 of NZ_JASATN010000020.1, forward strand.
CCGTCCATGGAAAACTTGCTAGCCAGATCTTTGCTTAGCTCGATCGCCTCCCACCTGCGCACGTAACGAGTCGCAGGCACCCGGAAGTCGCCCGGTTCACCGAGCTTGGTCAGGAAAGCGACCAGATTTACAAACTGATCTCGGTCCAGGCTGGCGGTAAGGCCCGGAGGCATCAGCGAACCTGGTACTTTCTCCATGACCTGCACCTGGCTTTTGGCAATGGAAACTTCTTTGCCCGTCACATCGCGGATCACGATTTCGTTGGCGCCGTCGGAAGCGAGGTACCCCATCAGTTCGGAGCCGTCCTTTTTCACGACGCGTTTCAAGTCGTAACCTTCCTTGATCGAAGCGCTTGGGTTGATGATCGAACGGATGATCGTTTCAGCAGGCGAGCTCGTACCCAGACTGCTCAAATCAGGCCCTATCAGACCACCCGCGCCGCCAATCGCATGGCAGGTGGTGCAACTCGATTCAGCCTTGCGAAAAATGAGCTCTCCTTTCGCTGCATCGCCTTTTTCGCGGGCGAGCTTGGCGAGGCCTTCAATCGTTTTGTCATCCAGGTCCTGCGGCATTTTCGGTGCAGGCATTGCGCCTCCGGAATCTTCGAGCGCCTTTTTCAATGCAGCGATTTCGTCGATAAGCTGGCGTGTCCAGCCGGCACGCTGCTGCACGAGCACACGGCCGCGCTTCGCAAATGCTTCGGGAATTTTCTTCGCAGCGATGGCCTCGGCCAATGCCGCGGCGCCTGAGTTGGATGGGATGAATGCGAGGAAGAGCTCTGAAACATCTGTATCCGCAGGCAGCGAGCGCATGAGTTCAGCACTTACCCGCGCACCTTCTTTTTCGTCCAGCGCAGCCAGTTGCGAAGCCGCAATAATGCGTACTTCCGGCGTGTTTTTCGGGCCGGTCAACTCGGTTACCAGTTGCAGGGCCTTCGGTTTGTCGATGGCACCCAATGCACCGAGTGCGGCTTTTTTGGTAGCCGGGTTGCCACTCTGGATAAGACTGGTCAACCGGTCGTTCAACGACGATATTTTCCAAAGACCGATCAGGCGGATGGCGCTGAGGCTGACAGCTTCGTCGTCGTTGCCGATCGGCGAAGCAATGCGCTCGGTATTTTTGTTCGGGATAACCTTGCGCTGGCTTCCGGCTTCCTCCAATGCGGCGAGCTGTGCGGCTGCATTTTTGTTATTAGGCTGAACTGCGAGGTCGAGGAGCATATTCAGGTCGGCAGGCTGACCGAGTCGCGCGATCGATGCGAGGACGTCTTTTTGATACTCTTCCGGCACCTGGCCTTTTTGGTATAAACCCGTCAGCAATGCGGCGGCATCGGCGCTGGTGGCCGATTTCAATGCATAGGCAGTCTTTTTCGCGTCGCCAAGCAGATTAGGGTCCGTTTTCAGCTTCGATACCCACACTGGTTCCAGCTCACGGACGGTCTGCCATAATGCAAAATCCAGGAACTCGTCCATCTGCGCATCCAGCACCGTCAATGCGGTTTTCGCGGCTTCCGGCGTCTTCGTCTTACGTAATGCGATTACCGCTTCGAGGCGTACCTGCGGATGCGAATCGCCAACCGCTTTGGCCAATATTGCCGGAGTATTCGAAACTTTCGGGTACCAGAGCGCCAATGCACGCAAGGCCGCCGCACGTACATTGTGGCTTTTTGCATTCAGCAAATTGAGCAACACCGGTTCGTTTACCGTTTCAAGGGTTTGGTATAACCATAATGCTTCCAGCAGGTTATGCTCGTATTTCGCGTCATTTTTATCCAAAGCAGCTACCCATTTTTCCAAAGCAGGTAAAACCTCCTTGGTACCACGGGCTTTCAGCACCTGCTTGGCTTGCAGGCGCGTCCAGTCTTCGGGTAATTTCAATGATTCAAGTAACTCTGTTATGCTGGCTTTCGCCAATTGCGGCTTTTTCACCAACGGCCGGTTCTTGGCGACAATGCGCCAGATACGGCCATGCTGCTGGTCACGGCGCGGGTCGTGAAAATCGACTTCGCCGTGCTGGATAATGGGGTTGTACCAGTCGGCGACGTAAATGGCGCCATCCGGACCAACATTAATATCAACCGGACGAAAAGCCACATTGTCCGACCACATCAAATCGTCGGTTTGTTTCGACACATAACCACTACCCTGCTCTTCCAGTTTGAAGCTGTTAATGCGGTTGGCGCGGAAATCGTTGGTGATCATCCGGCCCTGCCAAGCGTCGGGCAAATGCCCGCCAGATACTACGTCTAGCCCGCTATGTTTCGGCTGACCGGGATTCAAACCGCGCAAAAGGCGCGCTGCGCCAGGCGCGGTCACGAATGTAGCACCCGGAAACGCATAGTTAATACCCTCACCACCAGCACCATCAGTCAAAAACGACTGACCCCAGCGGTCGAATTGCAAGCCCCACGGGTTCACGAGCCCGCGTGCGTACACGTCCATATCCAGGTTGCGCGTATTAAGCTGCCACACACCACCGCCTTCGAGACGTTTGATGCCGAAAGGCGTCTCCACGTGGCTGTAAATGTAGATCGACTGGTTGAAATACATCCGTCCCTCAGGCCCCCAGCGGAAAGTGTGGATCAAATGGTGGGTATCGCCCGTTCCGAACCCTGCCAGAATGCGGCGCTTTTTATCGGCCTTGCCGTCGCCGTCGGTATCCGCGAAATGTAGGATTTCCGTCGAGTTGGCCACGTAGCAGCCGCCGTCGCCCGGGAGGATGCCGGTTGGTTGTATTAATCCTTCGGCGAAAACGGTCGATTTATCGGCTTTGCCGTCGCCATCCGTGTCTTCCAAAATAAAGATCTTGTCGTTCGCCGATTCGCCGGTTTTCAAATGCGGGTACACCGTGCTGCTCACCACCCAGAGGCGGCCCTCAGTGTCCCAGTTCATCTGAATCGGCTTGGCGACCATCGGGTCGGAGGCGAAGAGCGTTACCTCGAAACCCTCGGCCAGTTTAAAGGATTTCAACTCCTTTTCAACGTCAGGGTCAAGGTTAAAGGGATGCTGCGCGGGCTCGGTCGAGGAGGTCAGCAGCATCATGGGAAGGAGCAATGCTCCGTAGAGTAGTTTTTTCATATTGGGCTGTCGGCCGTCGGCTATCAGCTTTCGGCGTTACAAGTCTTTCGGTGCGCTGCACCTTGTTTTACATTTCTTTAATGGACTTCGGCCGTCGGCTATCGGCTTTCGGCGTTACAAGTCTTTCGGTGCGCTGCACCTCTTTTAAATTTCTTTAAAGGACTTCGGCCGTCAGCTTTCGGCTTTGTTACAAGCCTTTCGGCGCTGCACCTTGTTGTGTCACGACGACAGAAACCGGCTGCCAAGAGCCGACTGCCGATAGCCGACAGCCGAAGTCCCCTATTCCAGCTTCCTCAATTCATACACGATCTCTTTCGGCTCGCTGTTGAGGATAATCTGTCCTTCGAGCCATTTGATAAGGATATTCTGCTCTTCAAGCCCTTTCACGTGGCGGCCTTGCTCGTATTTGCGGAAACCGGTGATGTAGGTCTGGTTCAATGGGCGGTACTGGAAGAAATGCAGCTCATTTTTGCGGATAATCATCTCCCTGATGCGCGCCGATTGTTCAAATTGCGGCCCCTGTTTGATCTCCACGCCTTTCTCCCACTCTTTCGCCGAAGCAGTAGCGACCTGCTCGTTGCCTGCTGTGAGCGTGTAGTATCCTTTTTTCAAACCAACGATCCGGACCACATTGGCATCGTTGCCCACCCAGCTGCTGGCCTGTGGAAACGGCAATGGCAGGTATTTATCGGCAGCCACAAACCGTGCGAGCACATTGTTATCCTTGCTGTCTGTCAAGATCTTAACATTGGGAGAATATGGCGTCGGCTTGCTGATGGTGATCGTGGACGTCTCGTGGTCGTTCGACATTCCCAATGCTTTTTCGAGCACATCGGCGAGGTAGTAGTAGCCGGTTTCGTTCAAATGCACGGTATTTTCGATGATATCGGCCTTTTTGCTCGTATTGAGTACGGGTGTGTAAATGTCGATAAACCGCTTGCCACGCTGCGTGGCTACGTCGGAAATCGCTTTGGAATACAATTCAAGGTCTGCATTGCGGGAATCGATGTGCTGAGCGGTATCGGAAGAAACGACCGGGATCGTGGAAAGCAACACGGTTTGGGAACCTAATGCTTCTATTTTGTCAATCAATTTATTTAGACCATCCTTGAAATGCGCCACGCCGGCCTGGCCTTCCTGCGCTTCCACGCCTCCGTATGCGAGGAAAACGACGGTCGGGGCCGCTTTGGTAATGTCTTCCATCAAATGCTCGTAGGGCGTCGGCGGGTTGGTGTAAGTGCTGCGCGCTTCGCCCCAGACGTTGTCGCCCGTCCAGCCGAGGTTACGGAAGGTAATGCCCTTGTCGGCAAAACGGGTAGTGAGCGCCAGTTCCAGATAACCGTATTGGAAATCGTTCTCAAAAATAGAATTTCCCAGGAAAACTACCCGGTCGCCGTCTTTGAGCGTGAATGCATTCGGGCTTTTGTTCTGGGCAAAGATGGGTCCGTAGACGAGGGTTAATATTAACAGGAAAACACAAACCGGAAGGCCCGGCAGTCTAGAATTGCTCATTTACTTTTGGTTAAGTGTTTGGCAGAGTACTTTCATAGCATACAAAGACCCAAAGCCGCTGAACTTAACCGCCCGTTACACAAAAATCGAAAGTCAGACCTCCGCCACCACGGGCTGCGCGACGTTCGGCGCCGGAATGACGACGATTGTAATCACCGTGGCCAGCACGAGCGCCACAGCCATCAATGTATAGGAGGCATTGAAATTACCCGTCTCGCTATTGAGATACCCCACCAGATAAGAGCCTGCAAACGAGCCCAGCGCGCCCAGACTGTTGATCAGCCCGATGGCCCCGCCGATGACATTCTTAGGCAATATCTCCGCAATCGCTGCGAAAAACGGTCCGTAAGGCGTGTACAATGCGCCGCCGGCAACCACCAGCAATGCGTAGGCGATCCAGAAATGATCAGTACCGATCCACACCGCCGTATACAGGCACACGGCCGCAATGAGCAGAAATGGCCAGATGAACACCTTCCTGTTGCCCGTTTTGTCCGAAAAATACGACGCGGCCAGCATCCCGATCACAGCAAACACATAAGGCACCGCCGCCAGCCAGCCCGTGGTAACCATATTCATATTCGGGGCGGCCTTGATGATCGACGGCAACCACATTACAAAACCGTAAACGCCGACGCTCCAAAGCAGGTATTGCAGGCAAAGCAAGATTACTTTCTTCGATTTAAACGCCTCAGCATAGTTTTTGACCGGTTTAATACCCGCCTGCTCGGCTTTTAGTTTTTCTTCAACAGCCCTTTTTTCTTCCTCCGTCAGCCATTTCGCTTCCATCGGCCGCTCGTCGATGAGTCTCCACCAGATGAACGCCCAAACGATCCCCGGCGCACCCTGGATAATGAACATCCACCGCCAGCCCATCGAATCGATCAGGTAGCCCGACAGTACCGACATCCAGAGCACCGTCACCGGATTGCCCAGTATCAGAAACGTGTTCGCGCGGGAGCGTTCCTCTTTTGTAAACCATTGGCTGAGCAGGATCAGCATCGCCGGCATGACCGCGCTTTCCACCACGCCCAGCATGAAGCGGATGACGATCAGCGCCGTGGCGTTGTTGACCATCCCCGTAGCCGCGGCCAGCGCGCCCCAGAGGATCAACGAAATGAATATTAGCTTTTTGGCCGTGCGCGTGGCGGCATAATGCGCGCCCGGGATCTGGAAAAAGAAGTAGCCCAGGAAAAACAGCGAGCTTAGTAATGTCGAAGTATTCGGGTCGATGTGCAGGTCATCGGCCATTCCGCCTGCTACTGCGAAACCAAAATTGGCGCGATCCAGGTATGCGAGGCTGTATGTGACAAAAACAACGGGGATAATCCGGTACCAGCGTACCTGTGCGAGTTGCGGCTTCATGCAGGATTCAGGAAATGATATGTATTAAAACGCAACGGCGTGGCGGTTCTACCATCGGGTAGCCGGAAACTACCTGCTGAAAAGCCTGTAACCGAGGATCAGCATCCGTTTTGTGGGTTCCACATCGATGTTGACATATGAAGCAAAGCATTCCGGCACTATTTCCAAAATCTCTTTAATCCTTCTGAAACCGCCGGTAGAATATCCCGGCCTCTCCCAGCGCTTCCTTACAAATGGCTAGTACCTGCTCCACGGGACCGGCCATTTCCCTGGTACCGGCAGTTCCGCTTTCCAGGATATCCAGCGGCTCGTCCAATAGCGCATTCAGGCCCATAATCGAGATGGTTGTCTTGATTCCGTGGGCAATGCGGCGGATCTCACCGGGGTCGTGCCTTCCGGCTGCGGCCGACAATGCTTCCAGCTCACGGGGCATCAAATGCAGGAACTGTTCAGTGACCAGTTTTTCATATGCGGCATCTCCATTACTGATCTCCCTCATGTAATCAAGGTCGATTACTTTGAATGCAAGTGAGTCGTCACCCGCAGAAGGTTTGGCATAGCCGGCCAATATCCTGTCCAGCTCACTTTCCCGCACCGGCTTGGCGATATGGTCGTCCATTCCGAGGCGGATGCACTTTTCTTTTTCCCCTTCCATGGCGTGGGCTGTCATGGCGATGACGGGAATGGTCAGTTTTAGTTCTTCACGTATGATGCGCGTGGCTGTGTAACCATCCATTCCAGGCATTTGAATATCCATAAATACGAGATCAAACGGCTCATTACGAAGTATTTCAACGGCCTCATATCCATTTACCGCAACCCGACCGACTATCCCCCGTTCTTCCATCAGGCGCATCATTAGCCCCTGATTGATGATGTGGTCTTCGGTGATCAATACGCGAAGCCCCGGTCTTTGCGGGTGCGCGTCGCCCACTGGAACGTCTGCCGACGCCGATTCACTGGACGTCGCGATCCGGTAGGGAATCGTCACCTTCACCGACGTACCCTCGCCGGGCTTGCTCGTTACGCTAATGTTCCCGTCCTGCAAATGCACGAGGTCGCGTACGATGGATAATCCCAGGCCGGTGCCGCCAAATTGTCGGGTCGTGGAGTCCTCGGCCTGCCGGAAACGCTCAAAAATCGTTTCGAGCCGGTCGCTTTCTATCCCTATACCGGTATCCGTCACCTCGAAAGTGAGGTCCACCCGATCGCCATCACTGCCGCTGGTTGTGACGTGCAGGTTTATTTCGCCTTTTTCTGTGAATTTAAATGCATTGCTCACCAGATTGACCAGGATCTGCGTGAGCCTTGTCGGGTCGCCGGTAATCGTTGCGGGGATCGCCGGGTCGACTGATACCATGAACGGCACCTGTTTTTCGGCCGAGCGGTGGTGGAACATCGTACCCACCGAATGCACCAATGCTTCGGGAGCGAATGGCACCTGTTCGATCCGCATCATCCCGGATTCTATTTTGGACAGGTCGAGAATGTCGTTCACGATGGCCAGCAGCGTTTCGCCAGATTGCTGTACCGTGCTGATATGCAAGCGGGTATCCGCATCCAGTTTTTTCTTTTGGAGCAGATTGGTATAACCTAATATCGCATTCAGGGGCGTCCGGATCTCGTGGCTCATATTGGCCAGGAAATTCTCTTTGATCAGCACCGCTTCTTTCAGTTTCCGTTCGCTAGTATTAAGCTGGCCGATCAGCTCCGCCTGTTTCTTCATCCGGCCAATAATAATTGCGAAAACGGCCGTAAGCAACGCCAGTACACCAATCGTCACATACAGGTTCCAACGGAGCACCCGCTGTCCGCTTTGGTCTACAATATCCATTTTCCGCGCGAGCACCGCACGGCTCGTGCTGTCCGCCTGATGTGAAAGCCCGCTGCTCATACGGTATTCGTCGAGCAGGTTTTCGTTTGCCGTGATCAGCTCTTCCAAATTGCGCCGTGTCATGTACTGCACCGCCACCAGCGCCAGCACGGCAGCGATGAACCCGATAGTAATGTATATAACGAGTGTGCGGACTCTCATAGAATCAGTTTTTCAAAATCACAGCACATTCAACCGCCGGTTCAACGCCGCGCGGTAGGTATCGGCCACGGGTACCATTTTCCTGTTAATAATAAGTGTGCCACCTTCGATCGTATCTATTTTTCCTACCTGGATAATGAATGACCGGTGCACGCGCAGGAATTTGGATTCGGGAAGTTTGGCTTCCACGTCCTTCAACGAAGTATGTACCGAATAAAACTTTTCGAGGGTGTACAACTTGACATAATCCCCCATCGCCTCTGCATATAATATATCACTGATTTTCAGGCGGCGGACGATATTCGAATCCCTGATAAACAGAAAGCTGTCGTCCTCCATTCTGACCTCCTGGCGCTTGCTCCTGAAAATCTCCCTGGCCTTTTCGATAGCCTGCAGGAAGCGGGCAGGCGTTACGGGCTTTGTAATGTAATCGGCCACATTCAGTTCGAACGCTTCCGCGGCGTACTCCTTTTTCGAAGTCGTAAAAATGATGAGAGGATTTTTGTTGCCCAGACTTCTAACCAGTTCAATACCCGTCATCCCGTCCATTTCAATGTCGAGCAAGAGGAGATCTACCGGTTCGTCCATGATCTTGCGGTAAGCATCCATTGCATTGTCGCATTCACCTACGAGAACCAGTTCTTTGTCGTGTTTCACAAGCTGCTTCAATGTGGTGCGGGCAATGATGTTATCGTCGATCACCAGGCAATTCATAACTAACGGGTTGATTTAGGTTAAAAAGAATGCAAAACCAATGTAAAGAAAAGAAATCACAAAGACACTTTTGCCCTTTTCACCGACAGTTTCCGCCCTTCTGCCTATGCACTATTTCCCAGGTTGGCAGCACCCGGTAGTTTTGGATCATTCAAACGATCAATCACCAAAAACATAGCATCACAATGAAAACTTTCATCACGTCCGCAATCATCGCCGCGCTGGCCATCACAGGAGCTCAGGCACAGACCCTTGCCAAAGAAGTTAAAAAAGAACACCGCGCCGAAAAACGCGCCGAAGCCCGGCAGGAAGTAAGCTCACGTTCCAAAGACAGCTTCTATGCCGATTTCGGGCAGGTAGCCGACGCCAAATGGGTTAGAGGCCCGCTATTCGACGAGGTTACATTCACCAAAGACGGCCAGAAACAAACCGCCTTTTATGACAGCCACTTCGTTTTGGTAGGTACCACTGCCGACAAAAAATTCACTGACATTCCGGCCAAAGCGCAAAAAGAGATCCAGAAACAGTTTAAAAACTATGCGATCGGTGCAGTTGTAGAATATAAAGACAACGAGAACAACGACACCAATATGCTGCTTTACGGTACCCAGTTCGACGATGCCGATCACTACTTTGTCACCGTTTCCAAAGGCAAAGAAGCCGACGTGTTGATGGTCAAAACCGACGGCGAGATATCGTTTTTCAGCACCTTGCACTAAGCATGGCGCGAAGGTAAACCTTCATGCCTCGTATTCGCAGGCCTCCGGCTGGTCCATAACGCAATCAGCCTTGCAGTTTGGATCGGCCGGAGGCCTGCGAATAGCGGATACAAATCATGAGATTTGCACGGCGGTGAGATTTGCACCGGCTATTGCTTTTTCTCTGCTTCGGCCTGTTGCCGGACGAACGCGTGCAGCGCATTCAAATTAAATCGGGAGGTATTATGAGCCGCTGCATAGGCCACATAGGGTAATGCTTCCGCCGGTTTGTCCATTTTAAGAAGTATAACAAAAAGCAGCCGCGCGCGTTCGAAACTATTCTCCATCCTGAACGCTTTCGAAAGGTAACGCACCGCCTGTTCATTCAAATTCAATGCGATGCTCAGCTTTCCTGCATTATCGAGATACACTGCATTCAGAGGGTCGTCCAGCACCAGCGCTTCGGCAACTCTGAGCATTTGAGCCGTGTCTTTCGCAGCGGCATAATGCTGTTGCAGCCGAAGCATGGCATCCCGCCAGGTGATTTGCTTCACTACCAGTGCCCCCGCCAGCTTTTCCTCCTCCGTTTTTTCACGCTTGTCCTCAGCCGGCATCGGAATGTTGAACGGCCAGCCTTCTTTCAGGATCATCATTTCGTACTCCCCTTTCAGCGAATCGACGAGCGTGATGGGAATTTGTTTTTTCAGTGTTTCAAAATCCATTTCGCGGGGCGAATTCGCCAGCAACTCTATTTTTTTGAGAGCTTGATAAAATGCTTCCGAAAGCAAAGCATAACCCGGCAAATTGGGATGCACGTGTTCCAATAACGTTTCATTCCCCAGGATGCCACCGACAGAATGCTTTTCAAAAAGATCGCGGGTATCCACAAGCGTGACGCCCTTATGTGCGTGCGCGATGTCATTAATGATCTTGTTCAATGCCTCGGGCGCCCGGAAACGCAATGCGTCCAGCTCCTTGGCTTGTACAAATGCCTTCTTGGCATCCTTGTAGTTTGCTTGCTGGTATAACTGAATCCCGCTTCGGTAATACGTATCGGCAGACTTGTTTTGCTTGTCTGGAATGCTGATGAAGGGTTTCAAATCCTTTTCATTGCTAACCAGGTTGCTGATCAGCAAAGGCACGCCCCGGGCGCTCGTCAGTGCCGCCAGCTCATCCATATTGGCCCTGAACTGATCGAGCCCGGCCCGGTAATCTTCCGAACCGAATGCCATCTGCTGTTCCGCCGTCATTCGTTTCATAAGGTTTTCCCGTAAATCAATCTTTTTGCCTGAAATCATCTCCGAAATTTGATCGGTTGCCGAAGCGATCAGCTGGGTTAATCTCAGGCAGCGCAGCTTCATCAGCAGGCGCGCCAGCATGCGGCTATGCCCTATTCCTTTGGTAACGGCAACGCCCATCGCTCCATAATATTCGTTATGGCCTGTGTATACCAGCACAGCGTCCGGCTCGTATTCGAGCGCGGTCTTCCCAAACTCGAGCACTGTAAAGGAATTTACAGCGGTTAAGGAAAGGTTAATGATTTCAAAATCACGTTCGGGATAGGTTTGCGACAGCCTGTATTGCAGCCAGCGGTGAAACGAGCCGTTGTTCATATAGGGATACCCGATTGTCGTCGATTCGCCCAGTACGAACAGGCGCAGGGTACCCGGTTTCTTTTTTATGGTAAATGGCTCCGCATTGCCGTAGGTCGCATTTTTCTGGTTGGCAAAATAGCGTTTTGAAGCATGCGGATTGAGCACCAGATAACCTTTCCGGGCCGGATCCTCTTTGAAAACGCTTAAATCGTGGCCATAGCCGAACAACCGCAATGCCCCTTCCAGCACAAGCAGCACCAGAAAGGGCATTAACAAGATGATCAATTTAAATAGAGACTCGCGTTTCATTTGCTGTTACATTCCTACGGCCGGATGCTCGTACCGTCAAATTTACGAACCTGCCAGTTGGATTTGCTCGTGATCGGGTACTTGGCCGCTTCTTTTTCATCAATATCCACGCCCAGCCCCGGCACCTCATTCACCGACATGTACCCGTCCTTCATGGTAGGGCACCCTCTGAAAATCGCCTGGGTTTTGTCATTGAAACTCACCGCTTCCTGGATACCGAAATTCCACACCGCCAGATCCACGTGCGCATGCGCCGCGTGACCCACGGGCGAAACGTCTCCCGGACCGTGCCAAGCCGTTTTGATATTGAACCACTCACCCAGCCGCGCCACCTTCATAGCCGGGGTAATGCCGCCGATCTGCGAGACGTGGCAACGGATATAATCGAACCATTGGTTAGCCATCGGATCGCGGAACTCGTTCACGTTGTTGAACAGCTCGCCCATGGCGATTGGTACCGTCGTGCTTTGGCGCAATTGACGGAACCAGCCCATGTTTTCCGGCGAGAACGGGTCTTCGATGAAGAACGGCCGGTATTCTTCCAATGCCTTAATCATATTGATCGCATCCATCGGCTGCACGCGCTCGTGGATGTCGTGCAGGAGCTCAATGTCTTCTCCGCAACGCTTGCGTACCGCTTCAAAAAGCTTGGGTACCGATTTCAGATAGGCCCTTTCATTCATATAATTATCCGTAGCCCCGCCGAAACCGGCCGCCTTGAAATCCGGCTTTTGCTCGGTGGCCCCCACAGCGCCATATCCGCCCTGCTGAATGCGGATGTATTTGAAACCGCGGTCCATAATGCGCTGGACGTCATCGGCAACGGCCTCGGACGTGTTGCCGTTGGCGTGAGTGTAGCATGGGATCGCGAACCGTGCTTTGCCACCCAGCAGCTGATACACCGGCATGCCGGCAAGCTTGCCCTTAATGTCCCAAAGTGCCTCGTCCAAACCGCTCAATGCATTGTTCAGCACCGGGCCGTTGCGCCAATAGGAACTCACATACGTCGAATGCCACATGTCTTCGATATTATCTACATCCTTTCCCACGCAGAATTCATTGAGATAGGTATCGATAGCCGTCACTACCGCAAAAGCACGCTGGGTGAACGTCGCGCAGCCCAGTCCGTAAAGGCCCGGTTCGGTCGTTTCCACTTTCACGACGATGAGGTTGGAGCCTTGCGGCGCTGTGGCGATGGCTTTCACGCTCTTGATTTTTACCGGCGCCATGCCCTTTGCGTACGCGGGTTGCGTGTAATGCTCGCGTGCATGTGCGCTGTCCGCCGCGCCAAGCACGCCCAGCAAACTTGCAGCGGAGCCGGCTCCCAATATTTTCAAAGCGTCACGGCGATTTTGGGCAGGCCCGGAAGTATTGTTTTTCATTAGTTTTTTGGATTAGGAATGATGGTTAATGAGATGGTCAGGTTGGTCAGGAAGTTGTCAGGTTTGGTCAGGGGGTGTCAGGATTGATCAGAGGTTTTGATAGTCAGCGGATTAGGAATAGTCAGTGATTGTTTTTTGGTGATTGATGGATTAAAAGCATTATGGTAATGCGAATGCGATGTATTTTCCACCGGGTTTGTGGCCGTTTTTGGCTCCGCCTGCGGCTATTACTACATATTGCTTTCCATTGACCATAAAGGTGGCCGGTGTTGCGAAACCGCCGGCGGGTAGTTGGTATTCCCAAACTGTTTTGCCGGTTTTGCGGTCAAACGCGCGGATTTTCTCGTCTTTGGTGCCTGCGATAAATACAAGGCCGCCTGCCGTCACGATAGGGCCGCCATAGTTTTCGGTACCGGTGATCGGGACACCTTTTTGGGTCAGTTCCGGGAACTCACCGAGCGGTACCCGCCAGAGGTACTCGCCGGTATTCAGGTCGATGGCATTGAGCGTACCCCAGGGTGGCTTAATGGCCGGATAACCATCCGGGTCGAAGAAGCGCGTCCAGCCATTGTTGATGTAGGGCGGAATGTACGGGAAGGCCGAGTTCGCTTCCGTGGGCGCTTCGCTGGCACTATGGTTTTCGGATGCCGGTGTTTTTTGTGTTGTATTTAAAAGAAAACCCACCAGTTCTTCTCGTTCCTTATCGGCAATATGCTGGAATGAAGGCATCCGCCCGCGGCCGCTTTTGATAATATTCCCTATTTCTTCTTTGGACATCCTGATTCCCACCTGCGTGAGATTCGGGTATTCCTGCCCGCTGCCTTGCCGGTCGGCGCGGTGGCAGGCGGCACAATTCCGCATGTACACCGCCTGGCCGGGTGGTGCGTTTGCCTGCCTGGGGCCATTGTAATCGAGCATTTTCAGGTCCCATACCATTTCGTTGGCATTTTGGTATAAAATACCTTCCGGATCGGCAGCATTACCACCCCACTCCCCGCCACCTCCGATGCCCAGGTAGAGGCTTCCTTCCCTGCTGGGCGGCATGTATTTGTTACCGGAGCGGGTCTTGCTGAATTTTTCCTTCACAAATGCGTGTGCTTCCGGCGTACGGTCGGTAATCTCACTTTCTTTAAAATTCTGCCGTGCAAATGGCGCCGGTTTCGTCGGGAATGGCTGAGTGGGCCACGGATGCTCGCCAGGCAAATGGTAATCGGTCAATGCAGGGCGTTCCTCGACAGGGAATAGCGGCTTGCCGGTATCGCGGTCGAGCAGGAAAAGCAGGCCGTCTTTCGTCGCCTGCGCCACCGCGTCGATCTTTTTCAGTTTGCCGTCCAGGCCTTTGTGTTTTACGGTCAAAAGATTAGGCTGGCAGGAAATATCCCTGTCCCAAAGGTCGTGGTGGACGGTTTGGTAATACCAGTTCATTTTCCCGGTTTCCGCATTGAGCGAAATCACGCAATTGGCATATAAATTCTTTCCTTCCCGGTCAGCTCCGTAGAAATCGACGGAAGGAGATCCGGTACCGAAATACACAGCGCCGCGCTTTTCATCGAGCACCATACCCGCCCAATTATTGGCCCCGCCAATGCGCTTCCAGGCGTCTTTCGGCCAGGTATCATGGCCCGGCTCCCCCGGTTCGGGCACGGTATGAAAGGTCCATTTGAGTTCTCCTGTGCGCACGTCGAATGCGCGGATGTGCCCTGGCGCGGCGTCCCCATACTCGGAGACCCGCGAGCCTATCACGAGAATATCTTTGTAAATCACCCCGGGCGACGTCGCGTCCACCGACAATTTATCGTTCTCACGCCCCGGCCGGCCCGCCACGCCTTCGCTCAAATCCACTTTCCCTGCGTCACCAAAACTTCCCACGAGTTTTCCACTGGTGGCATCAACGGCAAAAAGGTGGTTCCCGGCTGTATACAGGATTCTTTTATCGCTACCATCTTGCCAAAATATTACTCCCCGGTTCACATGAAACCGCGGCGAGCCGCCCGTGAATGGGTCGAAACGCCAGAGCTCTTCGCCGGTGTCGGCTTTCAATGCAAAAAGGCTCAAATGCGGCGTGGTACCGTACAATATGCCGTTCACAATGATGGGCTGGCACTGGATTTCCATCGGTCTTTTTGGTGCGGTAATCCCCGGTGTCGGTTTGGTGGCGTCGTATTCCCAGGCCACTTTCAGCTTGCCGACATTGCCCAGGTTGATCTGCGTCAGGGGCGAATACCGGTTTCCGGCCTTGTTACCGCCGTAGGCAATCCAGTCGGTGTTGCGGTCGTCGGGGGTGTGTTGGCTGACCAATGCGACTAGGGAGATAAATATCGTCAGAACGACCACTATTCGCACAAAATATCCCGGCGGACCGACGTTTGGTTGGTTCGAATGCATGAATGAAGTTGGGTTTAGGTGAAAGCCAGACAGGTGCCAGTCTGAGTAA
This sequence comes from Dyadobacter sp. OTU695, assembly GCF_038440355.1. Lineage (NCBI taxonomy): Bacteria > Pseudomonadati > Bacteroidota > Cytophagia > Cytophagales > Spirosomataceae > Dyadobacter > Dyadobacter sp. OTU695. The sequence goes on from NZ_JASATN010000020.1 coordinate 21,543, forward strand.
TGTCAGACTGGCATCATCATATCAATACCCCGGATTCTGTCGCATGTTCACGTTGGCGGTGATTTCGTTGATCGGAATAGGCTGGGCGTAGTCGGTGGGATCCCACTGAATGGCTCCTCCCCGGATGCGCTGGTAATAAGCCGCTTCCTTGTCGCCGATCTGCCAGCGGCGGACGTCGAGCCACCAATGGCCTTCGGCGAAAAGTTCGGCCCATCGTTCGTATTTGAGCGGGTCGTTTTTCAGCACCGCATCACTGGCCTTGGTCAGGTCGGTGAGGCTTTTGTAGTCCATCGCCGAAGGTGTATTGACCGGCAACCCGTAGGCCCTTCGCTTCACCTTATTGATATATTCCAAAGCACCCGCATTATCCCCTGAATGTGAAAGCGTTTCGGCATAGAGCAGGTAAATATCGGCCAGCCTCAGCCACGGGAAGTTGGCGCCATTCGACATGTTGATCTCCGCCTCGGTACCACTAGGATTGGTAAATTTGCGGAAGCTCCAAGCCTCCATATCCAGCTCGGTAATATCGAGGTAATGCGAAATCGGCCGTTTTTTGCCGCTCACAACCATCGAATCCACATAGGGCTGGTAGCATGCAACCCAAAGCCGCGGGTCGACGGTCTGTTTTTTCTTCGCTTCCTGCGACCGGGTAATATAGGCCGGATCCACATTAGAAATGTTCGCACTGGTGGTACCCGGTTTGAAATAATGCCCTTCATTGAATCCGAAACGGGCAATATTTTTGGCATGCGGGAATACATTGGACCAAGCCGAAGCGGCCTGTCCGCCATTGTCGCCCACATACGTAGGCGCGATCACCATCCCGATACTTGAACCCATGGACTGGTCGTCGCCACCGCGGGCGGTCATATCTACATTCAGGTTCAGTTCGAAAAGCGATTCGGACGTGAATTCATTTTTACCATTGAACATATCCTTGTACACGTCGAACGACACAAGTGATTTCCCGCTGTTGGCCACCACGTCGCCTAGGTAAGTTTTAGCATTGGCCCAATCGGCCTGGTAAGCATATATTTTACCCAAAAAACCTTTCACAGCCCAGCCCGACACCTTGTACTTATCGGTAGCACCCGTCCAGTTAGTGCCTTTCAGAAGGCCTTCCGCAGCTTTGAGATCGCTGATGATAAAATCCCAGCCCTCTTTCACCGTCTTGCGGGGCACCTGCGTTTCGTCGAGGCCGGAGGCGACTTCGGTAATGATCGGCACGCCCATTTTAGCGCCTTCAGTAGCCGCGTTGAAGCCCTCGCCCCAGAAGGACACCAGGTGGAAATAGTACCACGCACGCAGAAACAGGGCCTGCCCCTTGATCAGATCGATGGCTGCGGCGTCGTTGGGCGCTTTTTGACGATAGGTTTCAATGGCAGCCAGTAATGTGTTGCTCCGCTGCACGCCCCGCCAGAGTTCGCGCCAGGTGTCGTAGAGAAAACTGTCGTTGGGTTGCGAATTATTCTGTCCCATTTGAATCCAGGTGGGTGTACCCTGCCAGCTCAGGTCGAGGGTATGGTCCCAGAGCCAGAGGTTTTTACCCAACATGGTATGCCCGTATAAGCCCGTAGCGTGCTGGGTCGCATACACGCCCGTCAGCAGCTGTTCGAGGTCGGTTACCGAGCCGGGATATTTAGAAGGTGCCAGGGCACCCGGATTTTCGAGGTCGACAAAGTCGTCATTACACGAAAGCAGGCCTGTAAGCACAAAAAGCAGGAAAAATTTGTGAAATATTTTCATAGCATTGCCAGCTGTTAAAATCAGTTAGAAATTCAGATCGATACCCATGGAAACCAGTCTTGTGCGCGGGTACGAGTAAATCGTGTCGAGCCCCCTCGCTGTGGTGCCATTCCGGCCAAGCACCTCGGGATCGAGGCCCGAATAGCCGGTGAACGTCAGCAGGTTCTGCGCCTGGAAGTAAATCCGTAAACCGCTCATTTTCCATTGTTTCACAAGCGCCGAAGGCAGGGTGTAGCCTACTTGCAGGTTGCGTAGTTTCAGGAATGAGCCGTTTTCCACGACAAATGAGGATATGCGGGTATAATTCGAGTTCGGGTCGCGCACGTAGTTGCCCGAGGCGTCTTTGGTACCCACGCGCGGCTGGTCGGTGAGGCCGTTTCCATTGAAAAACGATGTCTTGAAAATGTCGTTGGTCGTATTGTAGTCGCCGACGAAAAACTGGGTGTAGTATTTGTTTCCATTAAAAACATCTACTCCCTGGACTCCCTGGAACATCGCCTGTAAATCAATGCCTTTCCAACCGAGGCTAAGTGAAAAGCCGTAGGTAATTTTCGGCCATGGGTTGCCGATGTAAGTTTTGTCATCGATCGTAATACGCCCGTCTCCGTTCACATCACGGAATTTGAGGTCACCCGCACCGGTACCTGCGTTTTGGAAAAACACGCCCGTGGTAGGCTTACCCGCAGCCGCGGCGGCTTCCTGTGCGCTCTGGTTCAGCGCCGCCACTTCCGAATCGGTCTGGAAAAGCCCCTCGACAACATAACCATAAAACTGGCTCAACGGCTTGCCCGCCTGCGTGCGCGTGACGGTGCTTTCGAGGTAATCGCCCGCAGCGCCGTCGTTGATCGGGTTGTTGTTGGTCCCGCTCAGCTGCTTCACCAGGTTTTTGTTAAATGCCGCATTGGCGCTCACCGAATAGGTAAAATCTTTCACCTTACCCCGGTAATCGACCGCCAGCTCGATGCCTTTGTTGCTCATCTGGCCGATGTTGGTGAACACGCCGCTCGTGCCGTAGAAACCCGCCGAAACCGGCACGGGTACCTGGTAGATCATGTCCTGCGTCTGGCGGCTGTACCAGTCGGCGGTGATGTTCAATGCATTCTTGAACAAACCGAGGTCGAGACCAATGTCCGTCTGGTTCACCTGCTCCCATTTGATGTTCTGGTTGGGTAACTGGGCCGTCAGCGCGTACCCTTTCGAGCGGTCACCATTGGGCAAGCCGAGGATATTCGTGCCCCCGGCACCACCGAACGACGCCTGATACGTGTATTGCGGGATGCTGCTCGTACTACCCAGTTTACCATAGCTCGCACGGATTTTCAGATTGGATACTTGGGCAAAATTATCCCGCACAAAAGCTTCCTCGCTCACTTTCCAGCCTACCGAGAAAGAAGGGAACACGCCCCATTTGTTGGCCGGGCCGAAGCGGTCGGAACCATCCCGGCGGACGTTGGCGGTGAAAAGATATTTGTCGGCAAATGTATAGTTGATCCGTCCGAACTGGGAAAGAAGCCGCGTTTGCGGGAATTCGCCACCACTGGCTTTGTAAGTACTCGGGTTGGTAGTCATGCCGAGGTTATAGGTAATCACCTGGAAACCCTGCGCCTCGCCGTGCAGGTTGCTCATATTCGATTGGTAAGCTTCATAACCCGCCATCGCCTTGACCTCATGACGTCCGAAGGTCCTGGCGTAGGTGAGTACAAAGTTCCCTGTAAAGTTTCGCGTATTGTTCTGGTCGCGGCTCAGGAATGCATTCAGGTTTTTAAGGGTACCAAAATCGTAGGCTTCGGTGAACTTATAGTTGTTCACTGCATAAATCGACGCGCCGAAGGTGGAGCGGAAGTTCAGCCCTTTGATGATTTCCCAATCGAGGTAAACGTTTCCTTCCAACGCGTACTGATTATTCTTCGCATGATTGATCAGTTCGTTCGCCACGAGGTTGGGGCCCGTAAAGAAAGTACCGGTCTTCGCCCAGCCGCCCACGGGATTCGTCGGATCATATACCGGGATCACCGGCGCCGAACGAAAAGGGAATGTACTGGTCTGCACCGGGTTAGCGCGGGTACTCCATCCATACAACGTCTCCCCGACTTTCAGCCGGTTATTGATCTTGAAATCAGCATTAGAACGGATACCATATCGCTCAAACCAGTTATCGATGATCGTACCGCCTTCACGCTGGTAATTGGCCGAGAGGTAATAATTGGTTTTGGCCGTCGCACCCGAAAGCGAGAGCGAATAGCTCTGATCGCTGCCGTTTCGGTAGATCTGGTCCGCCCAATCGTTGTCAGGCAGCGTGTTGGGATCACCCCAACCGCCGGTATTGACACCGGAAGCCGCTTTGGCCTTGACATAATCAGGCGTATTCAGCATCGAATACAGGTTCACGGGTTTCCGCACGCCATAATAGGCGTTGAAATTGATATTCATTTTGTCGGATCCCGCCACGCCGCGCTTTGTGGTTACTAGCACCACGCCGCCGGCTGCCTGCGCACCGTATATCGCAGCGGCACTCGCATCTTTCAGTATTTCAATCGATTCGACATCCTGCAAGTTGAAATTGTTACCCGCCGACATCCGGATACCATCCACAATGTACAGCGGCGACATTCCGCCGATAGATCCTACACCACGGATCACGATGTCCGACGAACCGCCGGGCGCCCCGTCATTACGCGTCACCTGCACGCCGGCCGCCCGCCCCTGCAATGCTTCGTTCACACTGCGTACGGGCAGGTTTTTGATATCTTCCGACTTCACAGACGATACCGAGCCCGTCAGGTCCGAGCGCTTTTGGGTGCCATAACCGACCACCACTACTTCTTCCAAAGCCTTGTTATCCACTTTCAAAGTGACATCGATCTGGCTCCGGCGGCCTACGATCACTTCCTGCGACATGAAACCTACGAATGAGAACGTAAGAACTGCATCTGCGTCGGTAATGTCGATATTGAAAACGCCCTGCTCATTGGTGGAAGTACCGCGCTGGGTGCCTTTCTGGATCACGTTCACACCCGCAAGCGGCTCCCCTTTTTCGTCAGTGACTTTCCCGGTAACGCTGATGTCGAAGATCGTTTGCAGATTGACTTTCTTACGCATCAGCTCCGTCATTCGCTCCTTCAAAACCGGGTCGGACATGAAGGAAAACGGTTCCTTAATGCTTGCCTGTTCCCTCGCTTTGCGAGCAGGTTCACGTTTTTTCTTCACGATGATCGTCTTATCGACAATATTATAGGTCAATGGCTGTCCGGCAAAGCAGGCGTCCAGCACCTCCCTCATGGGCGCATTCGTCACATTAATATTGACTTTTTCGGCCTGGTCGAGCATTTCCAGGTCACAGATGAACAGGTAGCCCGTCTGTTTCCTGACGGTCCTGAGCACTTCCAGTAAAGTTGCATCCTTCTTTTTGATTGATACCTGCTGGGCAAAGGTATCTTCGGCCAGCACCTGCAATGTACCAATCAGGAATATCAACACGGTTAATTTCATCGTCAGGAGGACTTTGCCAAAGTCGGTTCGGTGTTTTGCGGCGTAACTCCCCCAATGAGAACGGATAAGCATATACGCTTCCCACAGGACAGTTTTGCCCTTGTATACAAATTTCATAGTTTTGTATGCCTGGTTAAAAGTGAATGTATCGTTGTCCAATGATCTCAGGATTCATCAGGTCAGGCCGGGTGCGGTCGCAACGCATCCGGTCTTTTTCCTTATCATCCTTTCCGTTTGGTCCGTCAGGAGGAATTTAGGAGGTTCATGTCAGGCAGGGTTAAGTTGAAGGTATTTCAATCTGTATTTTTCACGGTGATCTTCCTGTCGTCAATCCGGAACTGGATGCCACCGGTCATTTCGAGCATTTTCAGTACTTCGGACACGTTGTTTTTGCGCGAGATCGTCCCGGCAAATGACTTTCGCTCCACATTTCCCTCATATTTTACATCCAGGTCGTACCACCGTGAAATCTGCCGCATAATCTCGCGGATATTGCCATTGAACTCGAACCGCCCCTCCTTCCAGGCCACAACACTCTCCGTATCAACCGTTTTAACAGCAATATCATGAGCCGCCTCCCCCTTCGCTACACGGGCCTGCTGGCCTGGTGAGAGCACTTTGGTAACCTCATCTTTTTCCACCCGCACGGAGCCTTCCAGCAATGTTGTCTGCATGGTGGGTTCATCGCCGTAGGAGCTGATATTGAAATGGGTACCCAGAACGGTGATTTCCATATCCTTACCTTTCGCATGGCGGTCGGTCACCCGAACGAGGAAAGGCCTGGCCTTGTCAGGTTCTATCTCAAAATACACTTCGCCGCTCATTTCTACATCCCGTTTGTCACCCTTGAAAGCAGTAGGATATTTCAGGCTCGACCCGGCATTGAGCCACGCGCGTGAACCATCCGGCAGTACGATCTTATATTGCCCTCCAAGCGGCGTTTTGAGCTCATTATAGGCCACAGCGCCATTATTTGCCATATTTTTCCCATATATAACTTCTCCTTTCGATTTGTCGATGGTGGTACCCGGCTGCACCGAAAGGTTGCCCTCGGTGATCGTATTCAGATCATACGTCCGGCCGTCGGCAAGTGTAAGGCTTGCCTTATTACCCCCCGCAGGTACGTCATCCCCGTACACGCTATGCATGACCGCCACTTGCGGCAGAGGCTTCGACCGGTTGATCCATCGATAGCCGCCATACATCACGAACAGCACCACCGACGCCGCAGCAAGCTTGAAGATCCAGATACCCGCGCCAAGCCTGGGCCCGTCGCTGGTGTGCGGTTCCTGTCCGGTTTCATCGTCATCGCCCGGTTCCTGACTGGTGGTCTGCCCCGTTGCGGAAAATATCGAACTCAGAATATCGTCAGCCGTTTCGTCGGATAATGTGTGCCTCGTCCCGTCGCTACGGATAAACTGGTCGATCAGGCCGTTGAGCTGCTCACGGTTATCGTCCGAAAGCAGCATAGCCATCAGCTCTTCCCGCTCGTCTTCGGTTATTTTTTTTTCACAATACCGGAAAAACAAGTCGTCCAGTCGTCGGTTTTGCATAAGCTAGTCGGGATTACGGACGGCTTTTACCGACCTTCATCCGTAAAGACTTCTGTCGGACGATTTCGGGGGACAATGCGATAAAAAAAAGTTTTAAAATTAATTTACCAGGAAAAACAGCAGCCATGAAATCGGGATTTCAAGCCTTAATTTGCTGTACGCACGGATGTGGCGTAGTGCGCGTGCGAGGTGGGTTTTCACGGTTTCTGAGGAAATACGAAGCTTTTTAGCGATTTCATCCCGCTTCAATTCCTGCTCTTTACTCATCAGGTAAACCTGTTTTTGCTGCGCAGGCAAAAGCTCTACCGCCTGATGTACGATTTCAGCGATTTCCAGGTCGAGAATGCGGTTGTAAGTCGTGTTTTCCGCAACAGGCAGTTCAAGTTGGAGATCGTCGACAAGCTGTTGCTGCCGCGCCATTCGTTTGAGGGCAGAAAACACATGATTACGGGTCATGATGAAAAGATAGTCCTCGAAACCGGCGATTTCAGCCAATGCTTCTCTTTTTACCCATAATTTCAAAAACACGTCCTGAACAACTTCCTCAGCCAAAAAACTGGAATGGGTAAGCCGGAATGCGGCGGAGTAAACTTTGTCGCGGTACCAGTGAAACAGGATGGCAAATGCCTTTTCGCTGCCTGCTGCAATATCAGTCAGCAACTCCGTTTCATTATGTAACGCGTCTATCTTCAATGGAATACATGGCAGATTTGCACAAATGTAACATCAAAAACGGATCAAATAGGAAAATGCTGATATAAAATGTTGATATTTTAAAAAGGGAGAAGAGGGAAGAAAGGGAGAAAGGAGGAAAGGGAGGAGTGGATTTCCCTTTCTTCCCCTTCCTCCCTTTCTTCCCCTTCCTCCTTATTTCAAAACCTTCCTCATCTTCCGGTAAATCTCCGTATTCTCATATACTCCCCGGAAATCCAGCGAATGCGGGCCGTAGGCGAATACCGGTACCATAATGCCGGTGTGGTCGCCGGTACTGAACTGGCCGTCTACATAGCCGGTTTTCAGGTTGCCGTCCAGGAGCGTGAGGCCTCCGGTCTCATGGTCGGCGGTGACGATCACGAGCGTTTCGCCATTGGAATCGGCAAAGCGTAACGCCTCTCCTACCAGTTTGTCAAAATCGAGCATTTCCGTCACAACATAAGGCACAATGTTCGCGTGACCGCCGTAATCTACCTGCGCGCCTTCGGCCATCATGAAAAAGCCTTTCGGGTTTGATTGCAGCGATTGAAGTGCTTTTTGAAAAGAATCTTTGAGGAAATCGCCACGGCCGTTAAGCATAGATACAGTGTGTCTATCATCCAGCAAGACGAACGGTGCATTCATTTGGGGAAGGTCGTTCCAGTTATCCGAGACCTGGAAACCGCGTGCTTTCAGCGAATCGGCCGTTTTGGTTTTGGCGAAATGGCTGTAACCGCCGCCAATCAGCACATCGACGGGCTCTTTCGGATAATCGGTAGCGATCTCGTCCATCATGCTCCGCTCCGGCCGGTGCGCGTAAAAGGCAGCCGGCGTAGCATCGGTAATGTCGCCGGCCGAGATGAGCGCCGACTTCCGGCCTGTCGCTTTTACCTGGCGGATAATGGACGGCACGGCGACCAGGTTGGAATCGACGCCAATAGCCCGGTTCCTCGTTTTGTTACCGGTAGCGAATGCCGTAGCGCCCGCAGCGGAATCGGTGATGTAATTATCCGAAGAAGCCGTTTTTGAAAAGCCTATATTCAGGAATTTGCCCAGATTGAGCTCACCGCGATTCGCCGTAAGTCCGGAGTAAATCTGCGCAAGCCCCATTCCGTCGCCGATCAGCAAGATGATGTTTTTCACCTTGCCGAGTGCGTCATTGTTTTTATAGGTAGGCTGATAGGACTTGTAAAATTCTGCCGACTTGTATTCAGCATTCTTGCGGCCGCTCAGAAATGTCCCCAGTTCGGCCACGTGGTCGGTATTAATGTAATCTGCACCGAGGTTCATCAGTACCTTCCAGGCATTGATATTATCGGGGCTCGCCCAGAAACGGAACGGCTTGCCGATTGAATGCGCCTGAGAGATCGCGTCCACGAGCAGCTTGCGGTCTTTTTCTACGGGAATGCCCTTTCCATTCCACTGAGAATATTTGTGAAAATCCTGGCTGATCATTCCCAGGCGAGCCGCTTGCACAGCCGTATAGCTGATGCCCGGACGGCCATCGAAGAAAATGTAGGCTGGGTATTGTTCAAACTGGTCCGCCGGGGGGGTGTTACCGCTTACTACCACTTTCACGGAACCTTTCGGGGCCAGCAGCGCCTCATGGGGTGCGAGTGCTTTCACCAGTGCCGGCAAAGTAGTTTGGTAGTTGGTTTTGAGATCCACCAGCAGGGTCATCACGCGGCTTTTATCTTTATAGATGCTTCCCTGATTTTTACTGATTTGCTTAATGATCTGCTGCAAATACAATTTGTCGAAAGTACGGTCAGCGCTGATATCCCTGGAATCGTGTGCGACGAAAAGCGTATCGTTGCGAAAATGCACATCGGCCTCCACCGAACCGAACTGATGCTGGTACGCGAGTGCGAACGGCGCCGCCTGCATGTAATCGTTGTGCGAATGCGCGCGCGACAATGGATTATCGCTTCCATTCTGAGCGGAAACTGCCCAGGGCAGAAGGGCAAAAAGAACAATGGATAGTCGGGAAAAAGCTTTCATGAATGGTTATCCCGGAGGTTTGAGCAACGGGGCATTGAGCAGGTTATCAGTGTTAAAAAATAAAACTGCCGCGAAGTTAGCGCGCGAAACCTACGATTGCACCTCAAAAGAGACCTTACGGTTGAAAAATAACGTATTCTTAACAATTTGGAATTATCCTGACCATACGCGGCTGGTAGCTTTGGGCATACCAACCGGCATGTTATGTGGTCATCTTTGTTTCTTGATAAAAACAGGTTTTTCAGATCCGCTTCCTGGCTGCTTATCTTTCTCTTTCTTTCCGAAGCCACTCCTGCAACCCGGGAGCAGAGCGAGAAATCGGGTTACCACCAACCGCAATTACCCCCAGATTCCCTCCACGCAGGCAGCTTTTCCGTCATTACGTACAACATCGCCGGTCTTCCGCAGGTCATTTGCAGCGCCGTCACCCCGAGAAAAGAGAGCATCTCCACCATTGGCCGCCTGCTCAACCGTTTCGATATCGCGCATGTACAGGAAGATTTCAATTACAACCAATACCTATATAACGGGGGCAACAACCATCCCTTCCGCACGCCCACCAAAGGGGCTGTCATGACCGGTGACGGCCTCAACACCCTTTCTAAATTCCCGGTAAAAGATCTCCGCCGCATCCCGTGGACCGATTGCACCGGCGCCGACTGTTTCACGCCCAAAGGTTTCACCTATACACGCATTGAAATCGCCCGCAACCGCTTCATCGACTTTTATAACGTGCATGCCAATGCGTACAACCACCCGCGTGCAGCCCTTGCGCGACGCCACAATATGGAGCAGCTAGCGACTTACATCCGGCTCCATTCAATGGGCAATGCTGTGATGGTGATGGGTGATCTGAACGGCCGTTACAGCTTCGGACTGGATAATGTGGATTGGTTGTTGAAGGAGAATGGGCTGAGTGATACATGGATACGGTTATATTGCAACGATATCATTCCTAAAAGAAAGGAAGGGTTGCCGCCTAATGACATTCTTTCCATTACTGATTCGACTGAAACGATCGACAAAATACTATTCCGAAGCAGCGCATCCATCAAATTGGAACCGTTCGAATATGTTTTGGAAAAGGAATTATTCTGCACAGGCAATGGGTTGCCGCTTTCCGATCACCACCCGATTTCCGCTCGGTTTAACTGGATATTAATTGAACCGACAATTACTTTCAATCCTTAAAGTAAAAGTCGTTCTACAATAAAATCCTATGGGTCTTAATACTCGATTACCATCGAATGTAGTAGAAAAATATCGACGCTTCTTTTTCATATAAAATTTGTAAAATATCCGCAACTCCATTCTATATTGCGGCACCGTTAAGCACCTCACATTTTACTGAACATTTTTTCATCTCTGTCAAATCGGACGAAAGGCATTTGCCTTCCGTGCAGATCTGTCTTGCTATTTCAACATTAAGGTGTTCCCCGAAAAACCTGTAACAGAGTAGGGAAAATTCACAATTCATGTACAATGAAAAAATCAGTACAATCGTCGCTGATGGCGGCAGCCCTTTTGCTATCGGTAACCTCCATTTCAGTTAATGCACAAACGGTTTCGCAGGATTCATCGCGTACGGCACGCACACAAAGCTTTTCGGGAACTGTTACTTATGATGGTTCGGGAGCGGGCACGGGAGGAAGTGAAGGAACCTATGTCGGTTATAATGCGGGAGCTGCGACAACCAGCGCAAAAAATTCCTTTTTTGGTGCATACAGCGGTACCGCAAACACAAGTGGCACTTACAACACGTTCCTTGGGGCATATAGCGGATACAGCTCAACAACAGGCGGTTCCAATACTTTTGTGGGTTATCATGCCGGATATTCCAACACCGGCGGCGGAATGAATACATTTATCGGAAACCTGTCGGGAAAATTCAATACAACAGGTACTTGGAATACATTTCTAGGACTTCACTCGGGTTATAGCAACCAGACCGGCCAATCCAACGTCTTCCTGGGAGGCAACGCGGGGTACAACAATTTAACCGGACAAAGAAATGTTATCGTTGGCGCTTCCGCAGGTTTTTCAGGTACTGCGGGAGATGGAAACGTGTTTCTCGGGAACAACGCCGGAAATACGGAAATGGGCAGCAACAAATTATACATTGCAAATTCAAATACAACAAGCCCGCTCATCAAAGGAGATTTTGCCACAAGCCAATTGGTATTTAACGGCAAAGTTGGTGTAAATACATCCACATTTCCTACCTCGGTTGGCGGCGCTGATGTAAGCGCGTATCAGTTGTTTGTGAAAGGTGGAATATTAACGGAAGAAGTGCGGATCCGGACAGGTTGGGCCGATTATGTTTTCCAACCTCAATATCAATTGAAAAGCTTAGCTTCTGTCGAGAAATTCATCAAAGAAAACGGCCACTTGCCTAATGTTCCTTCTGCCAAGACAGTTGAGAATGAGGGTTTGAGCCTTGGAGAAATCGCTAAAATCCAGCAAGAGAAAATTGAGGAATTAACGCTTTACCTGATTGACATTCAAAAAAAGCTGAACGCTCAGGAGGCTGAAATCAAAAGCTTGAAAGAGAAAGCAAATCACAATTAAACTCAAAGTGAACTATGAAAATATGGATATTTTCCCTGATCGCTTTGATGTCCGCCGGAATTTGTTGCGCTCAAACGGCCGAAGAAAAAGAAAAGATCAAGAAGAAAACGCGCGTCAGCGAGTTAAAGCAAATAGCTGAAAAAAGTGCGCGGGAATATGAGCAAAAGTTGAAAAGAATATCAAAGCCGAATACAGGCAAGCCTTCTACGCCGGGCCAGGTAGACGACCAGCAGCGAATCATAATGGACGTCGACAAAAACGGCAATCCAATTTACCTGACGCCTCTGGATTCCGATGGTAACGCAGCGGTCAAAGCTCCAAGTCTGTACACCGGCGGATCACTTGGTTTATCCGTAAACGGAGAAGGTATGACGGCAGGCGTCTGGGATGACGGTTCGGTACGTGCCACGCATATTTCTTTGGAAGGAAGAGCAGTTAACCTGAACACTTCCAGCGCTGCCAATCATGCTACGTTCGTAGCAGGCCAGATTGCTGCAACCGACATTTACAGTCCGATGAGGACCTACGGAAAAGCGGCCGGAATCGCGCCCAAAGCGAATATTCGGGCTTATGATGGAGCAAGCGACGAATCGGAGGTTGCGACCGAAATCGCAAATGGCCTTATTGTTTCGAATCACTCTTACGGGTTATCTTCGGGCAGCTATTATAGCAGTACCGCAAGAGCTTTTGACAACTTCTCGTACCTGGCCCCCTACTATGTTTCAGTGTGGGCCGCAGGGAATGCCAATATTCCAACGGGGACGGATCAAATTAACCCCTACGCCACGGGTAAAAACAGCATCGCTGTCGCAAGCACTGCACAGTTGGCCGCATATACTGGCCCCGGATCCGTCGTAAGAGCTGGACTTTCGAGCAGAGGGCCATCCGATGATGGGCGCATTAAACCTGATATTGCCGCCAATGGCGAAAGTGTCAGTGGTATCATGGCATCTGCCGACAACGCATTCATCAATACAACAGGCGGCGGTACCGGGACTTCGTTTGCTGCACCCACTGTTACTGGCGCCTTGCTTCTTCTGCAACAGCATTACAACAACCTGAACAGCCAGTTTATGCTGGGTTCAACGGTTAAGGGCCTGATGTTGCACACTGCCGCAGAAGCGGGAAGCAATCCAGGACCTGACATTACCTTCGGCTGGGGTTTCCTGGATGTGGAAAAAGCGGCAAATGTCATCACCAACAATGGTGGTAAATCTGCAATCCTGGAAGATTCGTTGCGGAACGGCACTACATTCTCGCGAGAGCTGGTAGCCTCGGGAACCGAACCGCTGGTGGCAACGATTTGCTGGACCGACACGGCCGCTACGGCGGTTACCGTCGATAACGATCCGACCATTAAATTGATAAACGACCTCGATCTTCGCCTGGCTGGCAACAGCAGCACCTATTTTCCCTGGAAACTCGACAGCACCAACTACAACGGCTCAGCCCTGCAGGGTGATAACATCCGCGACAATATCGAGAAAATCGAGATTCCAAACCCCGTTGCAGGTCAAACCTACACTTTGACAGTATCCCACAAAAATACGCTGTACAAAAACGGGCAATGGTTTTCGGTGATTATCTCGGGTTTACAGGAATGCGTTGCCAACAGAACCATTCTTTCGGGCGTGAATTATCCATCTCTTGACCAGCAACAGGCATCGGCTACTATCACGGCTAAAAACACGATCAGTAACGGTGGTAAGGCCATTTACCACGCCGGCAATGAAATACTGCTCAAAGACGGCTTCACCGGTCTGGCAGGCTCGGAAGTTCGTGCCTACCTCGAAGGCTGTACGAACGACTACAATGCTCGTACGGCTTCGACGGAACGTACCGTGGTAACCTATCCGACCACGCCACAGTCAGCTGAAAACACCGAACTCCCCGAAAATGCCGTATACCCCAATCCGGGCACAGGCGTCTTCCGCGTGAAGCTCGACGGCATTCCTTCGGGCAAAGTGGAGGTTACCGGAACCGACGGGAGGGCGATGTTCGACAAATCTTTCAAAAACCAGTCTGAAATGGAGGTGGACATCAAAAATTCCTTGCCGGGAATCTACATTCTCCGCGTGGTGTCCGACCAGAAAGTGCTGACTAAAAAAATCGTCAAAAAATAGACTATTGTTGTGGTAGTGTAAAAGTGGGCACCGGCTTTGGTGCCCACTTTTTTATGGCCTACGACTGAACCAACACCGGGAAATTCTCCACCGTCTCCTGAATGCTCTTCCTGAACTGAAACGGCGTGAGACCCGTAAACTCTTTGAAATTGCGGATAAAATGCGATTGGTCGGCATATTCCTGCTCGAAGGCGATATCGGAAAGTTTGTCGTACGACTGGCTGCGGAGCTGGTTGAGCGAGGCCTGGAAGCGGCATATCCGCGCAAACAGCATCGGCGACAGCCCGATTCCTTCCTGAAAACGCCTTTCCAGCGTGCGTTCCGATATCTGCAATTCCTGCCGCAGGTCCTTCATCGAAACATTGCCCTGCGATTGAATGATCCGTTGTAAGGCATAACGCGTGGCGGCTTGCAGGGTGTGATCATTGCGACAAATCTGCTCCCAGAGGCATTCGGAAAGGATATTGGCCTTGAATTCTACATCGGAGGTGCTTCTCAACCGCTCGATGAGTCTCTTCCCATTCAGGAACAAATCCAGATCGAGGCAATCGTTGGTCAGCTCGTGGGAATCCATGCCGAATACGGATTTCAAGGCATGCGGATAAAAGTAAACGCCTATTGTGCTGAAAGTGGCCGGTGAAACGATACGGGTATGCGCCGTCGATTGCCCGTACATATAAACAGGCGACAGTTGTTTACCCTCCTGAAACGACGCGCCCTCGAATTCCTGAAAAACGATGCCCGGAGAACCGTCGGCGATGGTGACGAAATGAACCTGCTCATCGGGCTGGCCGGTGCTTTCCAACGCCCAATAGTACCGGACGTAATCCTGCAAATGCGGCGGTGGCTGGATCTGATGATATTTCATGGCTGATATGCTGACACAGCAAGTTACCGATTTTCTTAAAACAATTCCTTCAGATAAGCCCGGACACCCACCGGTTTGCGACCGAGGAAACCTTCCAGCGAGTGGTGCGTCTTTTCGAACTCCCCGGCACGGATGCTGTCGGCCATGCTCGCATAAAAGCCCGCCTCATCTTCCCCCAGGCCGAAACCGAGTAATCCTTTACGGTAATCTTCCGCTGAAATGTCTGTATGCGCGGCCTCCTGGTAACCTGCTATTTCCTTTAATGTCAATGCAATGTCGGCAAAACTGAACGCTTCCGGGCCCGTAATATCATGCGTGGTATTGTCGAATGCAGGCCCGGTGAGGACATTGCAAAGCGCCTCGGCAATGTCCTTGCGCGACGCGAAGCTCACACGACCATGGCCCGACGGGTAGAAGATCCGGCCGTCGCCCATAGCTTCGCCGATAAACAGCGGGATGGTTTCGTGGTACATACTATTGCGGAAAAACACGTAGCGCATGCTGCTCTGCCGGATCAGTTCCTCGGTATTCCGGCAAATATGCGCCGCGTGGAAGTGCGCCGACTCATGCGGGAAAAGCGTGCTCGTGTAAACGATTTCCCGTACGCCGCATTTCGCCGCTGCATGCACGACCCGCGTCTCCTGCGCCAATGCACGCACCCCTGTGGCCGAAGCGGAGATCTGCAAAAGCCTGTCCACACCGGTCAGCGCCTTTTCCAGTGATTCCTGGTCTTCATAGTCCGCCGTACGGATGTGAATGCCCGAACCCGCGTACTCGGCGAGCTTTTCGGCGTCCCGCACGATGGCGACGATGTTTCGGGGTAATGTCTTTTTCAATAAAAAGGAAAGGGTGGCTTTCCCAAGGTTTCCGTTTGCTCCTGTAATGGCTATCATGGTTTTATTTGTTTTTGTTTAAGGCAAAACTAGAAGCCACCCGTCCCTCAAAATAGAACAAAACCGTCACGCCCGATTTTTCCGTGCGGAAACCCTGATTTTTCACAATCATCCTTAGATTTGATCACACGCCCGGATATGCATATCAGTATTATGGAGAATTACAGTATCGTTATCTTTATCATGACCATCATGATCGGCCTTTCCGCCATGGCCGACAGTGTCAAAATACCCTACCCTGTCCTGCTGATTACCGCGGGGATCGCCATCGGTTTCATCCCTACCCTACCGGTCATCGAACTCAATCCGGAAGTAGTATTCCTGATCTTCCTGCCGCCGCTGCTCTACGACGCCGCGTTCAATATCAATTTTCAGGATTTCAGGACCAATATCAGCACCATCAGTACGCTCGCCATTTCGCTGGTATTCATCACCGCATCCGGTATCGCGGCCATCGCCTATTACCTCATTCCCGGTATGACCTGGCCGCTGGCGTTCGTTCTCGGCTCTATTCTGTCGGCTACCGACGCCGTTGCTGCCATGAGCATTACCAAAGGCCTGGGCCTTTCTTCCAAAACCAATACGATTCTGGAAGGTGAAAGCCTGGTCAACGACGCATCCGCGCTCGTTGCTTACCGGTTTTCGGTTGCCGCAGTGACCGGCTCGGCATTCATATTCTGGAAAGCCTCCGCCGAGTTCGCGGTCCTGCTTTTGGGTGGCGCAATCGTGGGGTTGGTGATAGGGCGCATTTTGGGCGTCATCATTATGCGAATCCATCACAATGCGCAGGCGACGATCGGGATGATGCTCCTGATGCCGTTCGTGGCCTATCGGGTGGCAGAAGAACTCGAAGTATCGGGCGTGATCGCTGTCGTCATCCTCGGCCTGGGCATTGCCGATTTTAGCAAGAAAATATTTCCCGACCGCCTCAAACAGCAATCCAAAACGATCTGGGAGATCATTATCTTCCTGCTCAACGGCCTTATATTTATTCTGATAGGGTTACAATTCCCCTATGTGATCAAGAACATCAGCAGCGACCAACTCCTTCCCTACATTGGCTATGCCTTCATTATCACGATCATAGCCCTCGCCCTGCGGATGATCCGGGTTTTCTGGCAACGGGCCAACCTGCAAAAAGGCTTCGAAAGCGGCCGAGGCAGGATCAGCGAAAACGCCTTGCTCGATTTCAAAAACAGTCTCATTATCAGTTGGTCGGGCATGCGCGGCATCGTCTCCCTCGCCATCGCAATCGGTCTGCCCACGCACCTGCAAGACGGCACGCCATTTCCCATGCGCGACGCGATCATCTTTATCTCGGTGGCTGTTGTGTTGTTTACATTAATAGGCCAGGGCCTGACGCTGCCATGGATTGTGAAGCGGTTGGAGTAGCAATATCCTCCTGATTTTTTTATTCAATCGGTTACATGGGAGTTCGGAGTCGCGGAAATTTCCATTATTTTCGCAAAATACTTATCAACTTATCCTTCCTATGATCAGATTTCTATCAGTGTTTTTTGTCGTCCTGCTCTCTTTATCATCACTAAGAGCCCAGACGGATTCTTCTCTTGCCGACACTTCTCAGGCTACCGTACAGGCTGAACTTCAAAAAGTGATCGAGCGCGACAAACAAATAAAGTATCAAACAGGCTCCGTAGAAGTCAACTCCGAAGTAAAGCTTACCATACCGGCTGGTTATAAGTTTATGCCTAAATCAGACGCAGAGTTTGTCGTATTCGACTTTTGGGGTAATCCGCGGCGGGACGATTTACTTGGAATGGTTGTCAAGCAGGATTATTCCATCGCCGATCCTGCCGCTTGGGCGTTCATTGTTTCCTATGAAAAATCCGGGTTTGTCAAGGACGAAGACGCTGCCGACATGGATTACGACGAAATGATGGACGAAATGAAGGAAAGCGAAGCAGCGGAAAACGAAGAGCGTCAAAAACAGGGATTTGGTCCAATACATATGATCGGCTGGGCCTCCAAGCCCTACTACGACAAGGGAAACAATATCCTGCACTGGGCAAAGTCAATTGTTTTCGGCGACGCTATCGATACAACACTAAACTATGATGTACGAATCCTCGGCCGCAGAGGGATTCTGAGCCTTAACGCGGTTGGCACGATCAATCAGATTTCGGACATCAAACAACACATTCCCGACATTATTCACATCGCAAAATTCAAAGAGGGAAGTCGTTATATTGACTTCGATCCCGAAGTAGATGAGGTGGCCGCGTATACGATTGGGGGCCTGGTAGCGGGCAAACTGCTCGCAAAAGCAGGTATCCTAGCCCTGCTGCTTAAAAACATCAAACTTGTACTACTGGGAATTGGTGTGTTTTTCGGCGCTATCCGGAGCAAAATCGCAGGTCTGTTCGGTAAAAAGAAACCGCAGACCGAGCCTGAAATAGCCGAGTCAAGCAATTCCGACACTGAACCTACACCAGAAAGTTGATCACATTAGGTATAATTGCATTAACCGTCATTCTCTCCCTGCTTTGCTTTTCAAACAGGGAGAGCTTCGACCGTCTCACACTGGTGCCTTACCAGATGCGGCACGACAAGTCCCAAGCATACAGGCTCGTCAGTCACGCGTTTATCCACGCCGACGTCGGCCACCTTCTTTTCAATATGCTCACGTTATTTTTATTCGGGAGTGAAGTCGAAAAGGGCATTCTCGCGCCCACCGAATTTGTCGTGTTCTACCTCATGGCAATTCTATTTTCGTCATTGCCTTCATACCAGAAAAACAAGGCCAATCCGCAGTACGCCGCCGTCGGGGCTAGTGGTGCGGTGTCAGCGATCATGTTTGTCATGGTTCTGTTTCAGCCGTGGTCGGTGATTTATCTGAAATTCATTATCCCGATATATTTTATCCTTTTCGCTTTCGGTTATTTGGGTTACTCTTATTATCAAAGCAAAAAAGGCGGTAGTAACATTGGTCACGACGCACATTTGTACGGTGCGCTTTTTGGACTGGCGTACATGCTTGTCGTTCATCCGGGAAGCCTGCGAATATTTCTGGACAGGATTGTCGAGGCTCCGTTTTTTAAACTAAAAGGCGCCGTCAAAATTTTTTCGCCATTTTCCACCTTTCTTAACCCAGGTTAATGTTTCCGGTCACGGCCGCCCCTAGTTTTGTCCTATCAAATCAAGCACAGCAAGACAAAACGAATATTTAATCTCAAAACCTTTTAAGATCATGGAAACTCTGAATATCATCGACCCAGCCAACGACCCTGCCATTTTTGAAGATGTAAAAACTTTCCTCAACGCCCTGAACTCCGGAGGTGGAACTCCACTGGAACAACTTTCCCCCGCCGATGCGCGTAACGTGCTCGTAGGAGCCCAAAACTCGGTAGAAGTGGATTTGTCCGGCATTGAAACAAGCGAAAAAACCATCACACAGGACGGTCTTACCGTTAAACTCGATATTGTCAAACCAGCAGGTACTACCGAAAAACTGCCCGTCTTTATCTTCATTCACGGCGGCGGCTGGGTGTTGGGCGACTTCCCAACCCACAAACGCATTGTCCGCGACCTGGTCGTTTACTCCGGTGCAGCAGCGGTTTTTGTGAACTACACACCATCGCCCGAAGCGCAATACCCGGTGGCTATCAATGAAATATATGCAGCAACCAAATGGGTGGCCGAACATGGCGACGAGATCAACGTCGATGGCAGCAGGCTGGTAGTAGCAGGCAACAGCGTGGGCGGCGACATGGCTGCTGTAACTGCCCTGAAAGCCAAAGACAACAACGGCCCGGAAATCAAATTGCAGGTGCTGCTCTGGCCGGTGACCGACGCGAATTTCGAGACAGGCTCTTACAACCAGTTTGCGGAAGGCCGCTTCCTGACCAAAAACATGATGAAATGGTTCTGGGATAACTACACGACCAATCCCGAAGAAAGAAAACACCGCTACGCCTCGCCATTGCAGGCAACCACCGAACAGTTGCAGGGCCTTCCTCCCGCCCTCGTGCAAACCGCCGAAAACGACGTTCTCCGCGACGAAGGTGAAGCATATGCACGTAAACTCGAGGCCGCAGGCGTTAAAACAACATTGGCCAGATATCAGGGGTTAATCCACGATTACGGCCTGCTCAACCCACTGGCCAACGTTCCCGCCGTACAAGGAGCATTGCTTCAAGCAGGCGCCGCAATCCGCGAGGCTTTGAAATAAATTTAGGAAATACTACTACACCAAAACGGGTTATGCGAAAGTGTAACCCGTTTTTTACATTCATTGATTTATATCAGCCAGAATATCAGTTATTTATAAATATTTTTCAAAAAAATAAGAGAAAAACATGAATATTCGTCCATTTTTTGTGTCTAGATTTTGAGTAAGCGGCTAAATTGCCGCACCTAAATCCTTACAGTGATTCTATGACGCAAAGACAATCCGGGGTGATCGCCGTCTTTTCAGGCTATCTGCTCCTGGCCATTACAGTTTACCGGTGGCAACTTTTCACACACTTCGTTTGGACCATTCTGCTCTTTAAAGCACTGGTACCCATTGCATTTGTTTTCTTCTGCTGGTCTATTACCCGCTTGTTCAAACTACCTTTCTGGACGGCACTGCTCGTGCCGCTGACCGTGGAAATGGCGTCCTGGTTTTACATCCGGCACACGATCGCGGTTAATCAGGACACAGATCGCCATGAGGTGGGCGTGCTCGAAAAGTGGATCAATTACCGCGATGTGATCCAGTTCAACCGCCATTTCGCCAGTTACTCACCCGATCTGGGGTATGTATTGCGGCCCGGAAGCGAAGGGGTACATTCCAGCCTCGAATATAGTAATGCATTTAAAGTCAACAGCTTCGGAGTTCGCGACGACGAAAGTTCGCTCGACAATCCCAGGCTCGTTTTCCTTGGCGATTCTTTTACCATGGGCTGGGGTGTGGATCAAAACCAGACCTACGCCGACCTAACAGGACGGAAACTGGGCGTCAAAACATTGAATGCAGGTATTTCTTCATATGGTACCTACCGCGAAATGCTGCTTTTCTCCAAAATCAAAAGGGACTCCGTTGACCTCGTCGTGCTGCAATATTGCGACAACGACCGGGAGGAAAACGAAGCCCGTAATGAGCCTGATAACCAGGGCCAGCTTCTGACACCCCAAACATTTGAAAATACGGCGATCTTCAACCGCATTAACGAAGGCTATTATCCGATGCGTTACACCTACTTTCTTGTCCGGGAGAAAGATTTGCTCAAACGGATCTGGACTAGCCCTGTGCAGGTGTTCAACGAACTCGGCGGCGCTCTGTCGGCCTGGTCAACAGGTCGTCAACTGGCCGTAATAACACCGCCGGATATCAAAACCCCTGCCGAAACGAAGGCGCACACCGAATATTTCTTCAAATCGCTCGCCAGGATCCGCAAGTTCTACAAAGGGAACATCGTGATCATGCACATCGACGGCCGCTACACGCGCCCCGAAATGATCCACGCATTTGAAGCAGAGGCGAAACGGACCGGCGACGAGCATTTGTATTTCCTCCACACCTACGAGTTGCTCAAAGCACAGGACTATTATCCTGTCGACGGGCATATCCGGGCCTCGGGACATGCGAAAATTTCAAACGCATTGGTGAAAATGATCCGCGAGCAGGGGCTGCTTACGCGCTGATGCGTTCCATGCGCCGGCCGAAAATGCCGATGATTTCCTTCGTTTTCCGACGGCTTACGACGGCCTCGTTACCGCAGCGCATTTTAAGGGCGCGACCGTCCTCCGCACATCCGATCACATAATCCGCATTCACAAGAAACGATTTGTGGACGCGGACGAAATTGCCGTCGAGCCTGCACGCAAGCCATTTCAGCGTTTTACAGATCAGGTATTTCCTTCCCGCTGATGTGTATACGTAGGTGTAATTCCCTTCGCCTTCGAGCAGGGTGATGTGCTCGGCGCCAATGGTAATGGTCCTGCCCATGAAGTGCACTGATATATGTGCAGGTTTGGGGCTTACCGCGTCCCCGGGCGGATTAAAAGGAGCAAAAGTAGTCATATATAAGTATGGCGCTGATCGTTGGAAAAATGGGCCGGGCCGGAAGCGTTGACAGATGACGGCAGCCTAGCGTACGTTCACGTTAAAGCTGCCGTCCGTCAGTGTGCGTTTGAGTGTGCCTGTCGCGTCTACGGCGGTCAGGCTGAAAGTGCCCTGGACATTGGTGTCCGTTCTCTTGGTGATCGTTATCGAGCCGCTACCCCCGTTGATGGTCGAGAAATCCTGCTTGTCGAATGTCATCACGGCAAAGTTTACCGAGTTGATAGGGAATGTACCTTCCTTCACCGTTTTGGGCAATGCGATGGCCACGACATCGCTCGTCTTGCTATCGAGTCCGTAAATCGCGTAATAGAGATCGTTGGCGGGAAAGCTGGCCAATGCGTAGGAAAAATCCGGGGCATATTCCTTGCCATCCACTTTTACCTTAAAACCAGCCGCGCCGGTTGCCGGATCGGGGTTCACGTCGTCGCTCTTTTTGCTGCAACCTGTCAGGATTGTGACGCTTAAAACGGATAGGATGGTCAGTAATCTGAAAGTTTTCATGGAATTGATTAAGTTAAAGAAATGTGTAGTAATCGTTTGACATTTCAAAACTAATATGCATCGGACAGCCCGTGTAACCCACTACACATCAGGCGGGTTTGAGTTTAAACCCGGCGAAGGCCGGCCTAAATCCGGTACCGCTCTCTGGTATCTGGCAGGAATTAGCTATGTTAGGACCGTCGCATAACAGCTTCCGCCCAATTGCATACTACATGGACCTGATTCTTTATCTGAGACAACACATCACATTATCCCCCGAATTGGAAGCCCAGGTGCAGGAAGCTTTCAAGAAGGAAGAATTGCCGAAAGGATACCGGCTATTGTCCCCCAACAATTTTTCCCAAAAGGTATTTTACATCGAAAAAGGTGTAGTACGCACCTATTATATCAAAGACGGTAAGGATATCACGCACTCATTTATTCTGGAAGGGACTTTCTTTGTCTCGATAGAAAGTGCCTTTTTCAACAGCCCTTCGCCATATGGTGCCGAGGTTTTGGAACAGAGCACTATTCGCACAATCCCTTACCAGGACCTTGAAAAAGTCATCGACGGCTTCCAGCCATTGCAGAAACTGAGCCGGCTCGTGATGATTGGTGCGGTGAAAACATTTTCGGACAAATTGTATTCGATCCAGTTTCAATCGGCTCAGGAACGGTACAATTCCATGCTCGAAAAATTCCCGGACATCATGCTCCGCGTACCGCTCGGGCACATTGCCTCCTACCTGGGCATTACCCAGGAAACCCTTAGCAGGATCAGGGCAGGAAAAGTTTGACATTTTTTCGATCTTGGGATACTTTTTGATTTAGATCAAAAGCATTGCCATCAATCGGGGCCAATTTTGCGCCAGGATATTAAACCTAACGGTCGTCCATTCTATGAAAAGCAATCCTATCTATCTCATTCTCACGATGGCTACGCTGGCTGGCTGCAACAAAGCCACCGATCAGGCCAAATCAGTTGAAAAGCCCCTCCCGGTCGTAACCCGCCAGGCGCAGAACATTTCTGCCAACAACCAGATTTCCGTCAGCGGCAACATCGAAGGCAACAAAACGGTACGCCTCGGTTTTATGGTAGGCGGAAAGATCAGCTACATCGCCGCCGCCGAGGGCCAGCTTGTGAAGCAAGGCCAGCTCCTGTCGAGCCTCGATCCCGGTAATTACAGCATTGCCAAGGAACTGGCCGACGTTCAGGTAGCTCAGGTACAAGACGAATACGACCGGCTGAAAGTCATGCATGACCGCCGCAGCCTCAGCGAAAGCGATTTTGCCAAAGTTGGTTTCGGCTTGCAGCAAGCGCGCGCCCAGGAGAAGCTGCACGCCAAAAACCTGGCCGATACGAAGCTGTTTGCGCCGATCAGCGGCGTAATGCTTAAAAAAATGGCCGAGGTAGGCGAGATCGTCGGTGTAGGCACGCCGCTCTTTGTGGTATCCGACATCCGGACAGTGAAA
This sequence comes from Dyadobacter sp. OTU695, assembly GCF_038440355.1. Classification (NCBI taxonomy): domain Bacteria; kingdom Pseudomonadati; phylum Bacteroidota; class Cytophagia; order Cytophagales; family Spirosomataceae; genus Dyadobacter; species Dyadobacter sp. OTU695. Next base: position 45,497 of record NZ_JASATN010000020.1, read on the forward strand.
GTCAATGCGTATATCCCCGAAAGTGAATTGCACAATATTAAACTGGGACAACAGGCGAAAGTGCTTGTTTCGTCGCTCAGCGAGACATTTACGGGCAAAGTAACCGAAGTAGGTTCCGCTGCCGATGCGGCCTCGCGGGCATTTACCATTAAAATCGCCCTTGATAATCCCAAACTCCTCATCCGCCCCGGCATGATCGCCGAAGTGACGCTGGCATCCAACCAGTCCAAAAAAGCGCTGGTACTGCCTACCGAGGCTGTTTTACGCGACCTTGACAACCAAAGCTACGTATTCGTCGCCGATCCCGACCGCAAGATCGCATTGAAAAGAAAGGTTAGCCTCGGTCAACTCACCGACAACCAGATCGAGATCACGTCCGGCATCACCGAAACCGACCGCGTCGTAACAGGCGGGCAACACAAGCTGACCGACGGTACCGCCATTTCCATCACCCAATAAGCTGCGATATGAACTTTGTCAAATCATCCCTGAAATATCCGCAGGTGACGCTGTCGGTATTGCTGCTGGTGTTTGCGGTGGGCGTTTACTCGCTGCTGAATATGCCCCGGCGCGAAGACCCGAAGATCACCGTCCGGCAAGGCCTGGTCCTGGCCTATTTCCCTGGCGCCAACTCCGCTCAGGTGGAAGACCAGGTTACCAAAAAACTGGAACAATATCTTTTTCAATTCGAAGAGATCCGCAAAGACAAAACCTATTCGACCTCCCAGGACGGAATGGTGGTCGTAAATGTGGAATTGGGCGAAAATGTAAAGAACCCGGACGTCTTTTGGAGCAAGCTGAGACACCAGTTGCTGGTGGCCAAACAAGTCGATTTTCCCAAAGGCGTTCGCGGCCCGATCGTGAACTCGGATTTCGGCGATACCGAAGCGCTGGTGATTGGGATCGAAAGCAATAAGGCTACCTACGCACAGCTTAAAGATTATACCCAGAAACTGGAAGATGTTCTCCGGACGGTCAAATCGGTTTCAAAGATCAAGCGCATTGGTGAGCAAAAAGAGCAGATTACGGTTACTTCGAGCTCCGAAAAGCTTTCTCAGTATAATGTCAAACTGTCTTCGGTGGTGCAGGTTTTGCAATCGCAGAATGTGATCAGTCCGACCGGAGATATCAAAACCGCAACGAGCCAGACGCCACTATACACCTCGGGCTATTATAATACCGAAAATGAAATCGCAAACCAGGTGGTGGGCGCTTCCAATACCGGGGAATTGATACGGCTGGGCGACATTGCGCAGGTTAACCGCGAATATGCCGAGCCGACCAGCAAGACTACCGTTAACGGCAACAATGCGATGATGCTCGCCATCCAGATGCAGGAAGGAAACAACATCGTGAAGTTCGGGGAGGAGGTAACGGCCAAACTGGCCGAAGTAGAAAAGCTGTTGCCGACCGACGTGAAACTGACGACCATCGTCAACCAGCCGAAACTGGTAGATGAAAATATTACACACTTCATCCGCGAATTTTTCCTGGCCATTTTCTCGGTTGTGATCGTCGTGATCCTGCTCCTGCCCATCCGCATTGCAGCCGTAGCCGCGATGGCCATTCCGATGACGATCGCCGTTACATTCGCATTGCTGAATGCATTTGGAATCGAGCTGCACCAGGTATCGCTTGCAGCGTTGATCGTCGTGCTGGGTATGGTCGTCGACGACGCCATCGTGATCGCCGATAATTATGTGGAACTACTCGATGAGGGTATCGACCGCTGGACAGCCGCCTGGCGCAGCGCCACCGATCTGGTAATCCCGGTACTAGCAGCCACCGTAACGATCATCGCGTCGTTCATGCCGATGGTGATCCTGACAGGCTCCGTAGGCGAGTTCATCCACGCATTGCCGATAACAGTAGCCATCGCATTAGCAGCTTCGTTCATCGTAGCGATGATTCTGACACCTTTATTGTGTTATACTTTTATCAAAAAAGGCCTGCACGACCACAGTGCAGAAGAAACCGATAAAAAGAAGCGCATTACCCTCCTCGACCGCATGCAAAACGGCTACAATGCCGCGCTCGAATGGTGTGTGAGGCATTCGGCACTGACTATCGGCGTCAGCCTGGTTACAGTAGCGCTTTCCTTATTTGTTTATCAGGGAATCAAACAAAAATTCTTTCCCGCCGCCGAGCGCAACCAGTTTGTAGTGGAATTGTGGATGCCGACCGGCACCAAGCTCGACCAAACGGGCCAGGCAATCCTGAAAGCCGAAAAACTCGTCAAAGGCGACCCGCGCGTGACCTCATACGCGACGTTCACAGGCACGAGCGCGCCGAGATTTTACTATAACTTCTCACCCGAGGTGCCGGTTACCAATTACGCCCAAATCCTGATTAACACCACCGACGATAAAACTGCCGAAGAATTCGCTGATGAACTGGAAGGAAAAGTAGGCGCATTGATCCCCGAAGGTTCCCCTCAGGTGAAACTGATGCAGCAGGGCTCGCCCTACAAGTCGCCCGTGGAGGTACGCATTGTGGGCGATGATGTTTCCCGCCTGAAAGCGATCGGCACGCAGGTACAGGACATTCTTAAAAACGCGAAAGGCAGCGCGATGGTCCGCCCCGATTTCCGCGAGGACTATTACGGCATCAGCATTCAGCTGAAAGACGAGGCCAACAAGCTCGGTTTCACCACCGGGAGCATTTCACAAATGGTGTACACGGGTTTCAATGGCGCACCGGTTTCGACGATGTATGAAGGTAACAACCCGCTCGATATCGTTTTCCGTCTCGACGCCCGTAACCGCCAGTCGTCCGATAACCTGGAAAACATTTACCTGGCCTCGCCGGTAACCGACGCCAATGTACCGCTCCGCCAGATCGCCGATTTGAAACCGCAATGGCAAACCGGCAAGATCATGCACCGCAATGGCGTACGCACACTCACCATCCTAAGCGAAACCGAAGGCGATGTACTTCCGGCTGACCTGGTGAAGGAGGTGAAGGATAAAATCGCCGACATTCCGTTGCCTGCCGGCTACCGTATCGAATACGGCGGCGAGCAGTTCAACAAGAACGAGACATTCAGTCAGATGATGGTCGTGCTGGCGATTAGCCTGGTACTGATATTCTTTATCCTGCTGTTCCAGTTCCGGAGCCTGAAAGAAGCCGCGCTCGTCATGCTCACGATCCCGCTCAGCCTGTTCGGCGCGTTGATAGGCCTTTACATTACCCATAACAATTTCGGATTTACGGCATTTGTGGGACTAATCAGCCTTTCGGGAATCGTGGTACGGAATGCGATCATTCTGGTGGACCATACCAACGAGCTGCTCGGACACGGAATGGACATCCGCACAGCCGCTATCGAATCTGGCAAGCGTCGTTTACGCCCGATATTCCTCACTGCGATGGCCGCAGCCATAGGTGTACTGCCGATGATCCTCTCCGGCTCGCCGATGTGGAGCCCGCTCGCGAGCGTGATCGCCGTCGGCGTGATATGGTCGATGGTCATGGCGCTGCTCACCGTGCCGGTACTGTACATCGCGATGATCAAACCGCATGATAAAAAAGACCTGATGGTAACACCTGTTGCTGAACACCATGAAAACTAAGCTGTTTTTTCCCCTATTCATGATCCTCGCAATTGCGCAGGTACCCTCGTATGCGCAGCAGCAGGCGGAGCCGCTCACGCTGGAAAAAGCTATCGAGATGGCATTGCAAAGCAACCATCTGCTCAATGTGAGGAAGTTGCAAGTCGCCGAAAAAGAAGCGAAAGTCGCAGAAGACCGCATTAAACGTTTCCCGGTGGCTTCGGTTAGCTCGGCCTACCAATACAATGCGAACCTCGGCGAGCTGGTGATCGACCAGGGCTCTTTCGGCGCATTACCGCTCGGCGGGACAACCATTCAGTTGCCTAACGAAGAGAAAACTTTTCCCCTGGGTAAGCATCATAATTTCAATGCCGGGGTAACGCTTTACCAGCCTATTACCCAGCTTGGAAAGATTAAAACAGGTATTGAAGTGGCGCAAACAGACGCCGAGCTGGCACGCCATGAGCAGTCGAAAACGTCGCTGCAAATCCGGCAGGCGATCGAGAAGTTGTACTATGGTCTGCTGATCACCCAAAAGCAGCAGGACGAGGCCAATGCGAAGATCAAACTGGCGCAAATGCGGCTCTATGACGTTGAAAGTGCATTGCTTTCAGGCAAAACCATTGATGTAAACAAGGCCGGACTGCAAGCCAATATTGCCGACGAGGAGCAAAACTTGCTGAAACTACGCATTCAAACGGAAGACTACACGGCCGATTTGAAACAGCTTACGGGCATTGAAGCAGACAGCATTACGCTTGCGCCGGTGGCCAATGCAAGCATTGCCGGGGCGACAGGCACATTGGATAGCTATTTGGTCAATGCCGCCACAGCCAACAACGATATTAAAATCGCTAGCCTGACGGAACTGAAAACGAAAAAGGCTATTCGTGCTGCCGAGCAAAGTAACCTGCCCGACATCGGTTTGGTAGCAGGGTACTCCTACCAGACCGGCAACCTGCTTTTTCCGAACAACAATCCTTTCCTGGGTGCGCAGTTCAAATGGAATATCCAGGATTTGGTCGCCAACAAGCAGGTAATCCGCCAGCGGCATTTGCTGAGCCAGCAGGCCCGTGAAAATCTGAGCAATACCCAAAACCAGGTCAAAAACGATGTCGCCAAAACCCACCGCAAGCTTACACAGGCCACTGCATTAATAGCCGTTGCCGAGAAAGCTGTGAAATACCGGACGGAAGAACTGAAAGTGCAAACCGACAAGCAGGCATCCGGACTTAATCTTGAAGCGGACATTCTCAACACGCGTTCGCTGTTGGCGAAGGCGGAGGCGGATTTGCTTGCGGCCCAATTAAATTACCGATTAGCGCATTCGGATTTGCAGCGGCTTACTTCGGAATAATTTCCAGGCAGGATGGTTTTCAAGTAAAAAGGTTACAATTAATTACTATTCAATTTTAAAATGAATTGAATTTAGATTTAACTTGTAACCGATGTCTTACAATATTTGAATACCATCTTGCTATAAGCCATGAAACAATTACTACTCGCATTCGCAGCCCTATTGCTGCTGTTTTCCTGTAAAAAAGAAGACTCACCCGTGCCGCAGCTTGAAAATGCCGACTGGTACATGCTCAGATCGCCGGATAACCGTGATATCAAGGCTGTGCACGGCGATATCGATGGTACGCTGACGATCACTACCGGCTTTGAAATTTTCGTGACGACTGACAAAGGCAAAAGCTGGACAAAAGGGAACTACAATGCACGTGTAGGCCTTTTTGCGTTTTTGGAAAAAGAAGACACGCTTTTCGTACTGGAAGGCCAGCGATCCGGCGCAAGTGTTTTCGATAATGTATTCGGGATCCAGCCAACCTGGTTCAGTATGAACCGCGGGCTGAACTGGGAACGGTCGACCTCCCGTCGGGATTTTGACGATTGGAAAGTACCAATCAATTACGCCTATTCCGGCAACGGCATCCGGTTCGAAATCGACCTTATCCAGAACGAAGAAGGATATCTGCAGACGATCGGGATCAAATCCGAAAGTGGCCGGAAAATCGCGCTCCCTGCACGGCACCAGTTGGTGAGCGTGTATTTTGATAAAAAATCGCGGCTGTATGTGACCGGTTCCGCACCACTTTGCAGCGAAGGAAAAACATTCGAGTATTGCGATCAGGTCAACCGAAGCGGCACGGTTTACATTTCAAAAAAGCCAGTCTTATTCTAGCAAGACCATTATTCATAAAACGGCCATCGCGTACATTGCGATGGCCGTTTTATGTTTTACTGCAAATCAGTCCCCTACTCAATTTTCGTCAGCGGCGGCACATTCCGGTTGGCCCCGTCGTACCCGACATTCTGGTTGATCACCCCTTTGGTGTTCGCCGTAATCACGAGCGAGGGAATCGGCCACAGCGCATGGAATGGTGCCATATTGGCCGTATTGCCCAGGAGCTGGATCTTCTTTTCGTAGGTATTATTGTACTTCATCACCCGGTCGAAATAGTAGTTCTTTTCGCTGAAATTGCTGAGGCTGTACCCATTCAGGCCGGCTTTGGCCATGATGTAGGAAATGCGCACCAGCTCCGAATGCCGCGGTTCTTCGGCAAAAAGCTCCCGCGCACGCTCGTGCAGGATGAAGTCGATACTCACCTCGCCTGCTGTAATCGGTAATGCTTTCGCCCGTTCGCGTACCTTATTGATATCGGCAGCAGCCAATGCGGGCTGGTTTTTCCAAAGGTAGGCTTCGGCCCGCAGCAGGTAGGTTTCGGCTAACCTGAAAATATACCAGTCGCCATTGCCGCCCATCGGCGTCGCTTTCGGGTCATCCTGCGGGTTGTACATAATGTAATGCGGCATCGCGTACACGTGTTTGAAAGTATCCACCTGTGCGGCGAGGAATTTGGTGTTGATCGGTTTACCGAAATCGACGGAGGTCGGGTTGTTGTATTTCAATTCGTGAATATCCACCCAGTTGATATCCGCGCGGCGCAGGTCGGTCGTGTTGCGCCAGCTAGCACCCTTGTACGACCAGATATCATACTGATAGAAGCCTGTCAGTCTGATATTTGCATTACCCCTACCCAAAGAATCGTACATAGGCCCGCTTGCGACCATTCCCGGCTTGCCCTGGCTGTCGAGCACCTGCGGCTGGAACCACTGACAATTGTAGAGCCGCATCGTATACAGGCCTGCCGAACGGGCTGCCGGCGGCGCCTCATAACGATCGATGGACGCCAGAATGGTCTCGGTGTTCTGCGCAATACTGAAATTCTTGGCACGGTGCAGGTCCCAGATCAGGTTCCGGTAGCCTTTGGTGGCGTCGAGGCCGAAGCGTTGGGTCATTAATGCGTATGGGCCGTTGATCACCTTATTGGCTGCCTCAATGGCCTTGTCGTATTCCAGGTTCGCGAGGTAGATTTTAGTGAGCAAATGGTTCGCCGCGCCTTTCGTGATCACGCCAGATTTGGCCGTTACAGGCAGCCATTCCGCCGCAAACTCGACATCTGTTTTGATCTTTTCCAGAATTGTCCAACGGCTGTGCGTTTGAAAATCCAGCTTCGCCTCCTGTATTTCTCCGCTGAGAAACGGCACGTCTCCGTAGGAATTCACAAGGCGGTAATACCAGTAAGCCCGGTGCCACAGCGCCTCGGCCAGGATCGCATTCCGCTCCTGCTCCGACGCCCATTTAATGTCGTCGATCCGGGTGATCAGCACATTACAGTTTTTAATCGAGGAGTAAATCACCGTAAACATTGTCAGGAAGCGGTAGTACTGGTCGGTATTGGGCGTGAGGTTGTAAAAATCGAGCTGCGACCAGGGCGATGCCAGATCGGAGGCTGCAAATTCCATCGTCAGGTTCGGCATCGTGCCGGTACTCTCGTTTTTGAGGTCTTTCCGCATGGTAATCAGCAGCGCCTCCATGCCCGCTTTATCCACAAATACATTCTCCGGACTGAAAAACGACAACGGCTCCGGTTTCAGCCAATCCTTGTCGCAGGCCGACTGGCTGATGAGCAAAGCAAATGCTATGAGGTATTTGAAATTCTTCATAATGCTGAGATGAATGGCTGTTTACAATGAGAGGTTGAGTCCGACTGTGAAATTCCTGGGCATGGGAACGTTATTTCCGTCGGTATCCCAGGCTTCGGGGTCCCAGCCCGGCCACTTGGTAAAAGTGAGCAGGTTACGTGCGGACGCAAACACACGCACGCTATTCACTTTCAGCTTTTTGGAAATATCGGCCGGCAATGAGTAGCCCACATTCACGTCCTGCACGCGCAGGAACGACAGCTTCTTATAAACCTTGATACCCCCTCCGAACACATTGGTATTGGTGTTGAGCCGCGCGTATTCGTTGCCCGGGTTTTCGGGCGTCCAGTAAGGGAAATCGTTGGTATTGCGCCGGTCATAGGTGTCGGAGCCGCCTGTGCGCAGGCCTTCGGCGAAGGGAGCGATATGGCCCAGTTCACTTCGCAGGAAGAGGCTCGCAGTGAAATTCTTCCAGAATGTAAACTCGTTTCGCAGACCAATCCGGAAACGAGGCTGGCGGTATCCGATAAACTGCTTGTCCATCAATGCCTCGTATTTGCCGTTACCATCCACATCCACAGCTTTGAAATCCCCGGGTTGCAGCTTGTAAACTGCCGCCGCATCCTTTTCTGCGGTTTGCCAAATGCCCGTCACATTATAATTCCACACCCTATCGATGGGCTGGCCGGGAAACCATTCGTTGGAATAGTCGGGAAGTTCGGTGCGGACGGTTTTACCATCTACCGTTTCTTCCTTGTAATCGCCGAATAACCGTTTGATTTTGTTTCGGTTAAACGAAAATACCAGCCCGCTGCGCCACGAGAAATTCGCCTGCTCGGTATTGACCGTGTTGATCGTCATTTCAAAACCCTTGTTGCCCAGCAAGCCCAGGTTCGTGGTAATGTCTTTAAAACCGGTGATCTCGGGCAAAAGACGCTTCATTAGCAGGTCTGTCGTCGTCATATCATAGTATTCCATGCTGAGGTCGATGCGGTTTTTAAACAAACTCAGGTCCATACCGATGTTGATCGACTTCGTTTTCTCCCAAACCAGGTTCGGGTTGGCGAGCGAAGTGTTATAAACGCCTACCTGCACATTGGTACCATCGTAATACATGGCCGAAAGCAGCTGCGCAAGCGCCGAATATGCCCCGATATCCCGGTTACCGTTCACGCCCCACGACAACCGGAGCTTCATCTGGCTCACAAAATCAATATGGAAAAACTTCTCTTCCGAGATTTTCCAGGCCACCGCGGCGGCGGGAAAAACTGCTCTCGGCTGCTTCGTACCGAATGCCGAGAAGCCGTCGCGGCGGACTGACGCGGTGATCAGGTATTTATCGAACAATGTATAATTAAGCCTCGCCATGGCCGCGTCGCCGGTAATCTGGGTATCGTTCGTTTCCATGGCCGGGCTGGTGCCGTACTGCAAGCCGTGGAAGCCCAGGTTTTCATTCGGTACAAAACCCTGGTTTGCGATTCTGGAATACCAACCCCTGTTCCGCTCGGCGCTGTAAAGCAGCGTCACATCGAACTGGTGCACGCCGAACTGCTTGTTCCAATGCAAAAGATTGTCGAGAATGTACTCGTACGTGGACGCATCCGCACGCGTACTATACCCGCCCGAGCGCGTGGAGCCGCCGTCAAGCGTATTGGAAGACCAGAAATTGTAGTCCTTCGAAGCTTCGTAGCGGGGCTGGAAAGATATTTTGTAGTCAAATCCAAATGGCAACTTGATCTTTCCGTAGAGGGAAGCAAAGAGCGTATTTACTTTCTTCATCCGTTCCTGACCATAATAATTGATCAGCGGATTGGCCACGGCAAAGCTGTTGGGATACCACATTGCATTGCCATCCTCATCGAACATCGAGCCGTAGGGGCTCATGATGAACATCTGTGGCAGGTTCGCGGGAACGGTGCCTTCATCGCGGTCGGCAAACTGGCTGTTGACTCCCACATTGAGCCAGTCGGTCACTTTAAAATCGACATTGAGGCGCGAGCGGATGGTCGAAAACTTATCGCCCCGCAAGATGCCTTCATTGTTCTGATAACCCAATGACCAGTAATACGTGACGTTTTGCGAGCCGCCGCCGATACTGACGTCATAGTTCTGGCGCAAACCGGTCCGGATCACCTCCTTGTACCAGTCGACCGTTTTCCCGGCGAGGTAATTTTCGGTTTCGATCGGAAAAAAACGTAGACGGCTCAGCCATTCCTGGGTGTTGTCGGCTTGCGGATTATTGCTCGCAGTGCGCCATTGTTCCAGTGAAACGCCTGCCGGTAGCGTACCCGGATTGTCATAGTAAAAAGAAGGACGGTCGGGATTCGTCGCCCGCAGCAGGTCGCGGCGGAAAGTGAGGTAGCCGTCCTTGTCGAACGGTTTGAAATCATTCGCAGTCTGCACCGTGCCTACATTGGCCGAGACGTTGATCACCGGCTTGCCCGTCGCACCTTTTTTGGTTGTGATCAGGATCACCCCTCCCGCGGCCCTTGCCCCGAAAACGGCGGCAGAGCTCGCATCTTTGAGAATGTCTATCGTTTCGATGTCGGCAGGGTTAATGTCCGCGATGCTGCCATTGAAGATCACCCCGTCCATGACTACCATTGGGCTGGAATTGGCCGTCAGTGATTTCGGTCCGCGAATCTGCAACGAACTTCCGCCAGCCGCCGAAGTTGCCTGGTTGGCATTGAAACCAGCGACGGTTCCCGTGAGCATATCGGTGAGCTGGGTCATCGGCTGGTTTTTGAATGTCTTCGAATCGATCCGGATCACCGCGCCGGTGAGGTCACTCTTCTTCATGGTTCCATACCCCACCACCACGAGTTCATCGAGTGCATTCGTGCTCGGTTGCAGGGCTATTTCAATCACCGACTGGTTGCCCACCGCCACTTCTTTCGTTACATAACCTACATAGCTGAATGTCAGCACATCCGACGCTGCTGCCTGGACGGCGTACCGGCCGTCGGCATCAGTGGTAGTACCTCGTTGAGTGCCTTTTACCACGACAGTCACGCCGGGCAGGCCCTGCTTGTTCAGACTGTCGGAGATCACGCCGGTAACATCCCTCAGATTTTGCCCATAGAGCCAAAACGGGCTGAGCCACGCCAAAAGGATGAGCATACGGGCCCACGGGTGGGTTGGTAGTTTTACATACATAAGATTATGGTTAGGAATTGAAAATGGATTTTCAGAGGAAAGCAAATCAAAATCCAGACATGGCAGCCCGTTCCTCGCAATGCGGCTGCGAGGTTATTTATGATGCACTTTTAGCATCAGGCAGTATTTAATTTTGATTTATAACAATGTTACAATGAATTTAATAGGTATCCATGATAACAGCCGAAAATAATACCGATAACGTTCTCGAAAAGCGAACGCGGATCATTGGCCTCCCAAAAACCTCCCAAACCCCGCAGAAGCGGTATCGCAAACCGTGCCATCCGGCTTCTTGTAAATCAGGTAAGCCTCTATTTCCGGGTGGGCGCGGAGTATTTCAAACGCTCCGTCGACGCCGGCGGCGAGGAGCGCATTATCGAAGCCGTCGGCGGTGATCGCTTCGGGTGCCACTACGGTCGCGCTAATGATCTCGCGACTGGCGGGGAAACCTGTTTTGGGATCGATGATGTGGGAAAGCCGCATTCCGCCCGAGTCCCTGAACTTGCGGTAACTGCCCGAGGTCGTGACGGCGCCATCGCCGATGCTGATCACCTCGCGGATCACCGGCGCATCGAATTCTGTCAGCGACGGCGTTTCGATACCGATTTTCATCGGCTCATTACCAGGCAGTTTACGGCCTTTCGTGCGGATTTCCCCTCCTACTTCGACCATGTAATTCGCAATCCCATGCGCTTCCAGGAATCCGGCGATCACATCCACGGAATAGCCCTGCGCAATCCCGTTCACATCTACCTGTACGCAAGGGATAGCTTTCAAAAGTCTGGTCCCGCGGACCTGTAATTTATCCGACCCAACGCATCTAAGCAACTCGCGAATGGCAGCGCTGTCGGGCATCGGCCCTGCGGCTTTTGCCCCAAAGCCCCACGCCCGTACGAGCGGGTAAACGGTAACGTCGAAAAGCCCGGCGGTTTCGTAGTAAATCTGTTTAGACTTGTCGATGACGCGTGCAAAGTGCCGATCCATTTCGATGCCTTCCTGAGACGCATTAAACCGGTTGATCAGCGAGCCCGGCTGGTAGATCGAAAGAGACGCGTCGAGGCTTTTGAAAATGCTGTCGATCTGCATTTTTGAAACCAATTGTTGCCCGGCATAATAGGTAATGGCATAGGTCGTCCCTTGCGCCTCTCCGACAATCCGATGGGCCTCAGGGCTTCTGACGGGAGATAATGCACTCGTTATAAAGCACATGAACCCCATTGAAATGTTTCGTCTATGCCGCCCCCAACGCATCAGACCGAGTATTCCGGTTTCCAGTACTGTACCTTCTCCGTATCCGCCGCTGCATTGCCCATATGAATAGCGATGGACCCGTCGCGACCGGTTTCGACATTGGAAACGGGTTCCTTTTTGTTCCTGACGCATTCGGCGAAGTCTTTCAATGCGAATACGGTCGGTTCCATCTGCTCTTCGCCGGGCTTCCCGAACTTCACTTCCACACCTTTGCCCTGGGTGGTTACGGCAATGGTAGCGCCGGTGACACCATCTACGACGCCTTTGGCATTGTTGGTAATTTCGGGATAAATCAATGCCTTGTCGCGGAGGACCTCGACTGTTGCCTTGTCGCCCAAAATGCGGATGCTATAACCATTATACGCATTGGAAAGCACCGAGGTCACACTCGCTTTTACGCCATTGGGATAGTCGTAAACGGTGCGGATGTTGTCGTAGGTATCCCGACCGTCCTTCCAGTAATTGATTCCGCCCAGGCCAACCACTTTAACGGGGCGACTGTCCGTCAGATAATTGACGACGTCGATCTCATGTGCGCAAAGCTCCGAAAGCGGGCCGCCGCAATATTCGCGGTACATGCGCCAGTTGATCGCGCGTTCCATTTTCGGGTCTTTTACCGGAAACCGCCAGTTCGAATTGCGGTTATACTGGCACTCGAAATGGGTGATCTTGCCCAACCAGTTTTCCTTCATGATCTCCTTCACCCGATGGTACAAGCCATAATACCGGTATTGGTAGCCGATTTGAAAAACCAGGCCCGATGCCTTCACTTTCTTCACCAGATCAATGGCCTGCGGAATGTCGTAAGTCATCGATTTTTCGAGATAAATGTGCTTTCCAGCTTGCAATGCTGCAATGGCCATCGGGTAATGCAGGTAAAGCGGTGTGGCAATTACCACGGCGTCGATCGATTTGTCGTCGAGCAGCTGTCGGTAATCAGTGTAGGCTTTTGCGTTTTTGGCGGCGAGGCTCATTCCTTTTTGCAGGTTCTCGGAAATAATATCGCAGCAGGCAATCAGTTCAAAATCGGGCATTTCACGGATGAGCGTCGCCAGCCCGGCACCGCGGGAACCGGTCCCGATGACTCCCAGGCGAATCTTGTCGACAGGTGCAACCGCTTTCCCTAATGCGGGTGAAAAGGCAGTCGAAAACCCGGCTCCTGCCATTGCGGCGAGGCCGGTTGCGATGAAATCTCTTCTTGTTGTCAGTGATGGGGTCATGGGTAGGAATCGTGTATGAAAATGATTTACGGGCACGTGCCCGTAAATGTAAGTATTTTTTAATCAGATCGAAATGAAAAGGCCAGAGAAAAAAATCGGGCATAAAAAAAGTCCCGGCTGTGTGCTGCCGGGACTTTACCAGTGAGCGACTCAGGGCCTCACGAAGCGAAGCCCCGCCGAAATCCCCACACGGTACGGCTGATAGTAGAACGGGTTTTCGATACCTTTAACCTTCACCGGACTAAACTCGGCATAGGGCCCAATGCTGAATGCAGTATTTCGGCTCACGGCAAATTGCTTTCCTAGTCCCAGGCTGACCCAGCCAAGGCTTTGGCTGCTGTTCAAATCATGTGAGTACTCCGCTCCGAAAGCGGCAAAGAACCGGCTAACCGGTGAATGCCCCCAGCGTAACTGCCGCGCAATGCCAACGCCGAGCATCGAAAATTTCCGATTTTCTTCGATGAGGTCGCCCTGGCGCACGGTATGATACTGGCCCTTATCGTCGGGCTTCACGAGGTAGTTGTTGTTGGCGACCTCATAGGAGTAGGTTTGCCGGAAACTGCTGAAATGCAGCTGCAACTGAATACCTTTCCGTTCCACGCCGCCGCTGAGCTTATAGCCCATCGACCTCGCCGTAAACAGCAACGGGAAATTGAAATTCTGAAAATCTTTCGCTGCCGAAGACGGCACGGTCAATATCTGATATGAATGCAGCGCCGACGCATTGAAAAGCCATGCAATCCGTGCAGGGTTTGTCACAATGACCTTCGCGGGCTTGTAAGCGGGTGCGACCACTCCGCGCAAATGCAGCGGGACCAGCACATCTTTTAACGGTATCGACGCCAGTTCCTCCAAAGGCGCCACATTCATCGCTGAGTCTGCTATTGCAGGCATCTCCTCGGCCATTGCAGCATGCATTTCGTCCGTTCCGGATCCGGTTTCTTCCGCCGTTACCTGACCAGTATAAGCAACCGGTAACCTTTCACCCCTGCTTACAGTGGCGCCCGGAGTGTTACCGGAATGCGGATGATGTACATTCGCTGCCGGTTTGCTTTCCGGGTCATTCACAAAAACACTTTTCACCATTCGTTCCAACTGCAAATCCGGCTTTTTCACTGCCAGTTTCCCCTGCTCCGATGTGCGAGCCGGCGCTTCGGCAACAGACTTCGCCAGCGTTCCGGCCCTGCCTGCCTTGCCTGATTCCACCGAAGCAGGTTCATGCGCAACATCCGCGTGTACTTTGCCCGGAGTACCGAACGGTGCACTGATTTCACGCGCATAACGGCTCAGCAAGATCCCGGAGACCGAAATCAGTACTAACGCACCGGTAAGCCACCAATATTTTCCCGTACGTGCAGGCTTTACGCGGGCGCGTATGCGATCCAGCGCAGTTGGGTTAGGTTGCTCTTCATAGTCATCAAACTTGCGTTTGAGGACGTCGCGCAGCGCTTCGTTAAATTTGTCCTCAGAAGTTTTCATGATGTACTATTCCTTTAAGTTCTAATTTTTTCATCAGCAGGTTACGTCCTCGCATGAACTGCGACCGGGCCGTCGCGTCCGACATGGATAGCATATCTCCAATTTCGGTGTGTGTATAGCCGTCGATCAGGTGCAGGTTAATCACAGTCCGGTATTTATCCGGCAACTCATTGATAAGATCTACCAGGTCCCGAACATTCATCTGGTCGATCATCCGAACGTAATCGTCCGATTCCACCTGCCATTCCACACCGTCGAGCGAGCTGTGGAGCTCTTCGCGCCGGGTCGTCCGGTTGTAATAGTTGATCGCCGTCCGGATCACCGTCACTTTCACCCAGCCGTCCACGGCTTCGGGGTCTTTCAGGTCACTGATACTGTTAAAAATCTTCACAAAAGCGTCCTGAAAGATATCGTCGGCTTCCGCCACGGTCCGTGCGTAACGCCGGCATATACCCGTCATCCTGGCCTTGTACCGCTCGTAAAATACGGTCTGCGCCCTCGGGTCCTGCTTCTGGCAGGCTTTCACGAGGCTTGTTACGCTGTCGTATTTTTTAGAGAGAAAGAATTTCATTAAGGGAACGTTGGCTCAGGAACTAGTATAAACTTAGTTAATTACTATTCATTAATATAATACTACAACATAAGTTTTATTCAAGAGGTTGAAGTCCTTGTCGAAATACAGCAGGCATCTTGAGACGCCACCGACAGTTACCGAGATGTAATAGCTCGTCAGTCCATTCACATTATTGACCAGCTTCCTTTCAAATTGATAACCTGCGAGTTCCGGGCGACTGTCCAGATATTGCCTGATCTCCGCAGGAACTGTCTCGATATTGGATGGGACATTGGGTAAACCGGGCTGCGTGAATGCGGTGCTGCTCCACCTGAGCTTGCCTTTATCGTCAAAAAGCAGGTGCACGCCCTCGCTTCGGTCGCCGACTTTCTGAGTGGTTATCACATAGTACCATTTCGAATCATCCAGCCGCACCCATGTATGTCCCCTGATGAACGTCATATTAGGCGTGCCCTGAATCGTATCTTTTACCGACGCGGGCAAGTCGCTTATTTCATAGGTAGTTATCCGGTACAGGATTGGGTCAAATGCCGCCGAGCTGTTGGCCCCGACAGGACTAACTCCGGTCCATTCAAACGAATAATCCTCCCCTTTATAATTGTAAATCAACTTATTGGGAATGGCCGCAGCAAAATACCCCGTAGAATAGCTAGTAAATATCCCGTCACCGAATGCCGTTTTTTTCAATGATTCCTGCAATACCGCGGGGGCGCCATCGGGCGATACCTTGAATGTCTCCCACATTTTGCCATAATCCACCAATGAAGTATAGCGGTCAGCATCCGATTTCAATTTCACTTCCCAGATCTTGTCTGCCAGAATTGGCTTGAAAACAAGTTCCTCGGCTTTGGGAAATTTGTCCTTTACCGTTTTCACGGTAGCCTCGGGAATCTCCGGGTTCGGATCGGGCGGACGAAGGTCGTTCAGGTCGTTGCAACCTGAAAGCACCACGGCCAAAACTATTATCAGAGCGAGGGGTTTCATAGTTTTAAATTTCAAAAAGCGACATAGAGGTTCTGTTTAGGAGCATTTTGCCACGGCAGAAGCAAGTTACATCGACGATAGCACGGCGCAGGCAAGCCAACATTTCATAAAATAACCACTAATTGTCAATCAATTAAAAAACAACGTAATATTGGCGCTTGGGCTCGCTTGCTGCATAGGCCCACATTTGCTTCAATAACAGCGTGTAGGTTTTCCCGTCATATTCGTAGTGAAAGCGCATATTTCCCGTTGTCCGCGTGGCTTTCGCTTCCTCGAATGTTTTCAAGCGATTGTACCCCTTTTTATCCAACTTTATTTCAACGCCTTCCGGAAACAGATACGGCAAGCCATCCGGCTGTGCAAAACCTTTCATAAACATCGTCCCTTCCTTCTCGTCCCAACCGTAATTCATATGCAATGGTCGGAACCAGGCAATACTTAAATTGAATGTCTCGGCTTTTCCAAGAAAATCCTTGTTGGGAAAGCTTTCACCGAAATAATAATCCACCCACTTGTCGTCCACAAAAATCAGAAACACGGATCTCATGACAGCCCCATAGTAAGGATCGTTCTTCATAAACGTCGTATCCTTCCCGCTCACCGCGTACCATTCAGCTATTTGGTAGGGATTCCAGCTCAGATTCGTCATGACATCTTCCTTTTTGAGCTCAGGTTCAGGCGGTACTATCTCTCCCGGATCATCCTTCTTTTTACATCCCAACAACATCACCGTTACAACGGCGCAGGCAAGCCAAATCTTCATATACTATTTTACTTATTATCAATTATTTAAGGAAACACCACGTACTTTGCGCTCACCTGCTGGCCGGGTTCGCGGTAGTATTGGTACATTGGTTTCATGGTTATTTTGTAGGTCACTTTACCGAGTTTCGGATCGTCATCTTCGTAAATAAAACGCAGACTAGGCTTGACGACCGCAGCTTTCGCCTGTTCCATCGACATTTTCACATTGAAACTGCCCGGTTCGAGGTAGCCTTTTTTACCCGGGACGATCATCGGGAAATACGAGGTCGTTCTCGCCGTCTCGACGCCAAGCGTGCCCATTTCCTCATTCCATTTCAAATTCATTTCCGTAGGCAGGAATATCCGGATATTCAGACTGAATGTCAAAGCATTGCCAGGTATTTCCGTGTTAGGGATCGGGCTTCCGCCACCGTGGAACATGATCTGTCCGTCTCCTTTGCTGATGTAGAAGTTCAGGAATGCGGCATTGGCATAAAGTTTCAGCAGCGTATCCGCCTTGAACATATCCACCGAATCCTTACCGGCAAACCGCCAGGCGTCGGTAATGTAAAACGAGCTCCTTGCGAGCCACGAGGAAACTGTATCGCGGTCAAGGCGGATAGGCTCCGGTTCAGGTGCGGGTTTCGGGTTGTTTTTCGAACAACCGAACTGCCATGCCGCCAGCAGCAAGAAACAACCTATGGATAAATATCTCTTCATAACCGGTGCCTGATTGACGTGTGAATGCAGCGTTTTCGCATTCCAGTAATAGAGACACGAATGGCTATTTCAAGCGTGGCGATTATTGCCGTTTTTTTTCGGATTTCAACAAAAAAGCATTGCAACGGCTGTCACAATGCTTAATAGTCATCGAAAGGCTTTCTATTTTTCAGGAAAGTAAACCCGTACGTCGGGGTGCATGGTGTAAAACCGCCATTGCTTGCCGTCGAACACGGGAAATCCGCTCGACGAATCGTTCCCCACAATCGGGTTTCCTTCATATTTCTTCCAGTGGATAAGGTCTTTTGACACGGCCACATTCATCGTCCATTCGCGCCAGTCTTTGAACGCGGAAGCGTGGTAGTATGCGTAATAAAGGCCTTTGTGCTGGATGATCTTGTTGAATGCGACGGCAAATGCATCGTAGTTTTCAGGACCTGCATTCAGTACCGGTTCGTCCTGAACGTTCGTCCAGATTTTGAGGTCCTTGCTCGTTGCCAGCCACACAGCGGCGTCGTTGCGCTCGTAGAAGAGGTACCAAATGCCTTTTTCCTTCCAGATCGTTGGGGTTCCGTAAGGTCCTTTGCTAAGGGGCGAGCCGTTCTTAAGTCGGATGTCGATGGCGCCCCGGTCTTTCCAGTGAATGCGGTCGGTGGATGTCAGCAAATGCGCAATGTCGTCTTTGCTCTCGGCAAACATATAATAGGTGCTCCCTTCTTTTAACACACACATATCCTCCACCCACAATGTGCTATGAATGGGGTTTTTCGCGTAGCGGTTCCATTTCAGCCCGTCGTCGGAAGTGGCCATGCCGAGGTACTTCATACTGTCGCCGGTGGCTTTGGTATAGCCGGTGTACCACATGTAGTATTTGTTGCCCTCGCGCAGGATGTACCCGCGTTCGCGGATCTTCTCGTCCCAGGTTTTCGGATCGCCGGTCCCTTTGAAGAGCGGATTGCCGGCATAGGGCTTGAACCTGACGATTTCAGCGGGGAATTCATCGGTTACGTTAGCTGGTGTGCGCTCTACAATGCGGTTGTTTTTTCCTTTTTGCTTAACCAGATCAAATGCATCGTACAACTCGCCCGTCGCGGTATAGGTATCAAATGATAGCTTTTCGCCTTCGATGTTTACCACATGAAAAAGCTGGGTGTAAATGGCCGAACGGTCCATCCAAGCGGCCTTGTCGACATTCGAATCCGTCATTTTCGGCCCGCTTACGGAAACCACGTACATCGTCCCCGACTGAGCGCCCCTTTCCGCCATGGGGATATTGGCCATGCCCCGGGCGTAGGTATGGTCGTGGCCTTGCAGTACGAGATCCACTTTGTATTGATCAAACAACGGCTTGAAAGTCTCGCGCATGCGCTTGTTATCACGGGTAGTTTTAGGCGAAAAAATCGGGTGGTGGAAGGTGATAACCGTCCATTTATTGGGATTGTTTTTCAAAATACCTTCCAGCCAATCTTTCTGAACCTGCGTCCATTTTTCGGAAACATCTACCTGGTCGGAGTTTAATGAAATGAATCTTACACCCTGTACGTCTGCATAATAGCAGGTTTCTTCCAGTCCTTTCGGGCCATTCTCGGGTAGGGTAAACTGCGGCCGCCAGAATACCGACGTCGTATTAATGCCTTCCGGCGTATCGAAATGGTCGTGGTTACCGGGTGTGGGAAATGCGGGGATCATGGCGTGGATGAAGCCGCCCCCACGAAACCAGTCGCCCCATTCGACGTCACGGTTCGCTTTGTTGATCAGGTCGCCCGCGTAAATGGCCAGACGTGCGTCGGGCGCCTTCGCATATGCCTCACGCGCCACGCGCGACCATAGCGAAGCAATATTCACCTGAACATCACCATAGTAGATAAACGAAAGCTTCTGATCGCGCGTGCCGGCTGTTGTGAAATGGATCCATTCGCTCCACCCCTGCTCCCCGCCTACCCGGTACGCATATTTAGTGCCGGGTAGCAGGTTTTCGAAAATGATGGAATGGTAATTGGCCGTCGGCGTATCCTCCCAAACGAGTTTTTGCGTTTGGGCTTTGTACTTTCTGGCCTTCGACACGAAACGCGGATCGGCCTCCGCCACCGCGATTTCGGCGAAACTCGCAGGCACCGCGTCGGAAGTCCGCCAGTTGACCGCCATCGAAGTCGACGGGTCGGCCGTAACGTTCAGCACAATGCGGTCGGGTGATACTGTAGGTGCATAGCGTTCCGCATTCTGCGCGGAGACAGTCAGCGACCATAAGGCCAATGTACCGCATGAAATGACTTTTGAAATACTGTTTTTAAAATACATAAAGAAAACCGGGAGGAACCGGGTGAGGACGAAGTTGGAATGTCACCATGATATACTGTTTTTTTGAATTGAAATACTACCCAAAAAAGCATTAATGTCATCCCCGGCCTCCAATAGCCCGGATTGTCCCGCTGTAATCTGCCCTCAGGGCTCCCAGGAAAACCGCGCCCCGATCCTGACACGATCGCCGAGACCGATGTTCGATATCCAGACATCCGCGCCATCGGCCGGGATTTTATCTATTTTACCCACCGGCTTCAATACATTATCCGAAACCATTCTCAACGTTCCCAACGGCTCAAACCGGTCGTTAAGCACGGTTGCACCTTTGTACAAGGGTGCGAAAGGCAGATTGGTGTCGGTAACCAAAGAGTCGGCCGCATTCCGCACCGTATGCACCTTTCCGATGAGCAGGTCGTCTTCTGTTTCGAGCGTAAGGACATTTCCGGCAATAGTCGCTGATTTAACGGGGTGCTCGGTTTTGCGAAGTGCGTTCGTAAAATGCGCGATTAGGCCCGGTTCGATATCTTTAACCGCCTTGCCTTCCATGGCGATCGATATCCGACGATTCTGCACATCTACATTCGTTACAATGCCCGAGGCAGCCATCGCCCGGAACATCCGGTTTTTGACTTTCAAATAACTCCCATCGCTAAAAAACACGCCCACCGCTTTCCCGGTTCGATCAAAACGCACGACTGCAGCCTGGGCGTCCGTCTCAATCTGATAGCGGGCGATGGCTTTCCGGATATTGCTGGTATCGCTGATGACCACGTCTGTCGCATTCTCCCTGACCACCTCCACGGCTTCCCCGTGCGTCACCGGCAGTTTCCTCAATGCGTTGATCAAAGGATTACTCCCCGAAAACGGCTCCATTACCCCAATAAAAGTACTTTTCAAAACCTTATTGGCAGCCGATTTACGTCTTACGATCATGTATTTCAGAAGGTGGTTCTTCGCCCGCGGCTTGTTCCAGGCGTCAGCCATCAGGATTTCTTGCCCGGACTGCGGCATAATATGGATCCTCACTTTCGCATTCTCATCCGACACGTGGCTGTACGTCAACGCAGTTCTATCTCCATTCAATTTCTGAACATTGAAAAGGTATTGATAACCAGAGCCCTTATAATTCCAATAGCTGCCCTGGTATCCCGTGGCTCCCATTTTGGGATCATCATAAACTGCACCGAATGCCACCGCTGAACCGGCTAGCGTTCCAGGTTGTTTCTCCCCCCATTTCCCTTCGGTCGACACACTGCCCGGCGGACCGTGTAATGCATAATCGTGCTGCTTGCCGCCCGCTACCCTGAAAAAATCGACCACGTAGCTGCGGGTACTGTCTACATCGACCATCACCAGGTTCCGGCGGTAGGCAGTCGTTTGGGGATAGGTGGCAGAGGATGCATCCATTGACCGGGCGAACTTCCCGTCGGCAAAATCGTGCAGCACGCCGGGGACGTTACTCACCTGCCTTTGGGCATCTACGACAACCGTATTATGCGCAACCGAATTGAACGACCAGGTGTAAACTTCCTTCACATACTCATTCATCGCATCGGGATAGCCCAGGTCGGGGATCATTTTCAGGCCGTTCGCAAACAGTTCGAAATTCAGGAAATCCCAATGGTAATGCGTGCCTTTGAAACCGTAATTGAACGTCAATGCGATGGCGTCGGAGCGATTGTTGAGTATACCCATTCCATAACCAGCCAGCAGATGCGACGGACGCGCGGGCAGAGCGCGGCCGTTGGCAAGTGGTTTTACATCCGGCAACACATCGCGGAAAAGCGATTCGAACGTCGAGAACGAATGCGGCCCCACTCTGCCCACGGAGGCAAGCCAAGTCAGATAGCGCGGATCGCGATAGGCCCGGTAACCGACCTGGTACACGTCCGGATCTTGCCCCACCAAAGTCGCGAGGACAGATCCGCTGTCTCCGATCCCCGGCGTAACTTTCCCCGTCGCCACCATTGCCAACGGACTGTCGATCAATGCCCTGAGCCGTGGCTCGCCAAAAAGATCGGTACCGCCCATACGGAGCATATCCGCGAACCGGGTGATTTTCTGGACGGTCAGCAGATTGTAATCCGGCGCTTCAAGTGGCTGCCCGTCGCGAAAGATCATATTATACAATGCATACCGTAAACCTGATTGCACACGGCTCTCGCCGGGCTCTTCCACAAGCATGCGAAGGTATTTTTCGGTTCCCATATGCTGCCGGGCAAGCAGAACGTGCAGCAATGCGATCTGGTGCATGCCGTAGTTACCCTGTATTTTTCGCTGCATGTAGGCGTCCACGGCGTCTTCCAGCACATTGGCCTCTATGAAAGCGCGTATTTGCCCGCCGGTTTTCCCAGTGGCTTTTTGCAAACCCATGTCGTCGTCAATGCTGTCCCACACGGCGTCGTACGCCTCGGCCGCGTTTTGGATAAGGCTCGTTTCCCAGATCAGGTTCAGGATTTTGCCATTATAGGTGTGGCCTTTCATTTTCTCCATCAGCCCGTACCGCGACTGGTTGGCATGGTCCATCGAAGGATACACCTCCCCCAGCCGGTAAAGCATTACCGCCGCCTTGTGCGCGTAGCGCCTATCGCCCGTGAGCAGGTAGGCGTGCGCGAGGTCAGCGAAGGCGGGTTCGATATGCCCCTTCCACATCCACTGGTTGGCATAGGCCACAAACCAGTACCGCTCGCCGTCCGGCGCAATCCAGCCCCAGCCATCATCGGCAAATTTGCGGTCGAGGCCTTTTTTATCCTTAAACCCGCTTTTGTAATAGGCCAGGTAATCGTTCGACGGAAAAACCTGACCGTCGATCGGCGATTTCACCTGCAACGGATGATCGGGATCGACGATCCACGGGTAGAAACCACCCACTTTGAAAACCGTATCGCCGTGAACGGGGCTGCCCTTGGGATTGAGGTCGAAAGCGCGGGGGACGCGGGCGTCGGGCATGAGGGCGATGATGGCCGAATCGGGCCTGACGAGCCATGAGTCGGCTGCTTTCAAAATCTTGTCACGCACCTCGCGTGCCCCTTCATAATGTACAAGGTTCATCCGGGCCTTCATAATATCCGCCTCCCGGTAGATCATTCGCGCCGTTTTCAATGGAAAATGCGGCAAACGTTCCGCGACGGGTTTAAATGGCGGGATTACCAGGCTGTCACGTTGGGCGTTTGCAGTCGGCTGCCCGGCGGTCCGGTGCGGGACCGCCGCAATCAACACAATAGCACCCAAAGTAGTAATCCGGAGAACCGTTTCAAGAAGACGAATCACGACAATCATTTTTGTTGACATAACAATTTAAAGAAAACACCCTCATTCTCCATTGTGAGCACGTAGGTCAAGCTTCTATTCATAAAATACAATCGATAGCCCGTTATACCACAGAAGCATTTCAATTTTCTAATAATTTTTTGTAAACCAAAATATTTTATTTTTGTAAACTTTTTTATGCCAAAATATTCTTTTCCCAAACTCTAATTTGATAGATTTGCTTGGCGACCGCGCGATTTCTATCTTGATCTAAAATCGGGCACGTACACGCGAAATCCTAAACACTTAATGCAATGATGCAGCTGAAATCATTCGGAGTATTTGTCATGGTATTGTTTTCCGCTCATACCCTGGCGCAGAAACGGTATTCCGAAGCACTATCTCCCGCCGAATCCGCCAGGACGTTCCAACTCCGGGAGGAATTCAGCATCGAGCCGTTCGTTACCGAACCCGATGTATTATCTCCTGTGGACTTTGTGTTCGATGCTGCGGGAAATGCATTTGTCATCGAGATGGGCGACTATCCTTATGATGCCCAGCCGGGACGTTTTAAAGGACGTATCCGTCTTCTGAAGGATACCGACGGTGACGGCAGGATCGACAAGTCATTCGTTTTTGCAGATGGCCTGCCAAGTGCTACGAGCGTTTTGCCTTACAAAGATGGGCTTATTGTGTGCGCCGCGCCTGATATCCTGCTCTTGCGCGATACCAACGGCGATTTTAAGGCCGACACCCGCGAGGTACTTTTTACCGGTTTTTTCGCCAAAAATTCCGAAGCCCAGATCACGAGCCTTCGCTACGGAGTCGACAACTGGATCTACGCCAATAACAGCGGACAAGCGGGAATGATCACTTCTCCGCTCCGGCCCGACGCACCTCCATTAAATGTCGCAGGCGGCAATTTCAGGTTCAGGCTGGATAAAAAATTATTCGAGGTTGAATCGGGCAACGGGCAGTTTGGTCTGGCCATGGACGAATGGGGCCACCGGTTTTATACACAAAACACATTGCACATACAACAATCGCCGATCGCGTGGCGGTATCTGCACCGGCACAACTACCTGCCGTCGTTCCGAAGCGATGTCAATATCTCGGACCACGAGCTGGAAATGTTCCAGAAATCGGCTACGCCTTACTGGCGTCAGCAGCGCTCCGACCGCCGCCAAGCCAAATATGACTCGCTTAAAACCGGTTTCAAGGAATACGCCCGCGACCATTTCACCGGGGCATCGGGCGGCACTTTCTATGGCGGAGATGGCTTCCCGAAGGCATTCCAGGGTTCAGTTTTTACGGGGGAAGTGGCCGGAAACCTCGTGCACCGGGACATTATCAATACTTCCGGCGGTTCTCCTACATATACCGCCAGTCGCGATGCGGCTGAAAAAGACCGTGAGTTTCTCGCTTCCACCGATCCGTGGTTCCGCCCTGCCAACCTGACCACTGGCCCGGATGGCTACCTGTACATTGTCGATATGTACCGCCAGCACATTGAAACGCCGGTTTCTATTCCGGAAGATCTCAAAACGGATATGGATTTTGCGAACGGCGAGCAGTATGGCCGCATTTGGCGGATATTCCCGAAAGAAGGTGAAAAACGGCCGGTCGCTTTGCCCGATTTACGCAAACAAACAACGGCTGAACTGGTTGCATTGCTGGCGCATCCCAATCAATGGTGGCGGCTGAATGCACAGCGCATCCTCGTCGAAAAACAGGACAAATCGGCGGTAGCAGCGCTGAAAAAAATGACCATACACGCCGACCCCCGTGCCCGTCTCCACGCCATGTACACACTTGAAGCACTGAACGCATTGGACGAAGCACCGGTAAAAGGCGCGCTCAACGATCCACATGCGGGCGTCCGTGAGCACGCGGTAATGTTGGCAGAAAAGTATCCCGCATTTCTTGCTGACATCATCCGTCTCACCGGCGACAGTTCTCCACAAGTAGCGTATCAGGCGTGCCTAAGCGCAGGACAGTTTTCAGGAAAAGAGTCGCTGGCAGCATTGGCCACCTGCGCAGAAAAAAATCCCGATAATGCCGCCTGGCGCCTCGCCGTGCTCAGTTCCAGTACGGGAGCATCGCCCGAATTCCTCCGGCTGCTGATCGACAGAAAGGACTTTTTCAGCGCGCATTCTCCCGGAAAATTGCAATTCCTGGACGATTTCGCCTACATTACTATCACCCGGAACGGCAAAAACGAAGTTGCCGCCTTACTGGAACTACTCAATACCACAATCACCGCCGATGAATGGGCCGTCGCGGCGCTTTCGGGCCTTTACAAGGGCGCCCGGAAAGCGGGAAACAAAGGCGAACCGGAGAAAGCGGTGGTGAAGCAATTGGAAAAACTGGAAAACAGGTCTTCCGAAAACATTAAGAGGAGCGCTGCGCAACTCCGGAAAGTGCTAAATATAAACTAGGCAAGCCTTCCCGTCTAACCCGCTTATTCACAGACCACCATCACTGTATGCATTCCATTTCAAACCGACGGGCCTTTTTGCGAAGTTGCCTTTCCGCCGCCGCTCTCACCGGCGGTGGCCTGGCGTTCACCCATTGCGCATCGTCCAAAAAACCGCAACCCGTCCAAGCACAGACTGCCCAGGCCGATCCGTGCAGCGACCTCACCGGTGTGGATCCGACCGACGTCCAGAAACGCAAATCCCTGGGCTACACCAACAAATCGCCGCTGCCCGACAGCCAGTGCGACAATTGCAAGCTGTGGGTTCCGGCAAAGGAAGGTAAAGAATGCGGCGGCTGCCTGCTTTTTACAGGGCCGGTAAACCCCGAAGGACATTGTACTTATTGGGCTCCACAGGTTTAAAACACATATCATATGCTGCATAAGCCGTTTAACCGTCGGGAATTTCTGAAAACCAACGCCGTTTTGGGGGTTGGGGCGGCGGTTTTGCCGGGGTTCGTCGTGGATGATCAGGAAGTGGTCAGGAGTGGTCAGGAATTGTTTTTGGCTGAAAAAGCGGTCGGGTCCCGGCTTTACTTCGATGGATTTACGCGTATCGGACCTCGGAAGTACAAGCATTTGGCCGAGAAATGGAGGCTGGATGATTTGTTAAAAGATATGGACCAATGCTCGATCTCAGCGGCGCTGGTGGCTTACACGCAGTCTGTCAATTATGATCTGATGTATTCCAACCTGGAATTGAGCCGGATGATCAAGCCTTATCCGCACCTGTTTCCGATCTGGAATGTAATGCCGCATCAGACCGGTGAATTTCCGGAGCCCGCAGAAATGGCGAGGCTTATGGCGGAAAACAATGTGCGGGCCGTCACCATTCATCCGAAAACCAATGCATGGGATTGGAAAGCGCGGCATTGCACACCTCTGTTTGCACATTTAAGTAAAAATAAAATACTAACCATCACTACCGCCAGCGAACTGGGCGCATGGGAGGATGTGGAAGAGTTCCTGAACCGCTACCCTACTCTCCCCTTACTGCTGACGGGCGCCGTCTGGAACGAGCAGCGGTATGTGCTCCCGCTGGTGCAGCAGTACAAAAACCTGCACATCAGTTTTGACAATTTCCAGATCAACGAAGGCCTTGAATACCTGCACCGCACCGGTTGCGTTGACCAGCTGATTTTTGCTTCGAACAGCCCCACAATGTCGGCCGGCGCCCACCGCACTTACATTGACTATGCGGCCATTCCCGAACCCGACCGGGCCAAAATAGCGGGCGGTAATCTCATGCGGCTGTTGAAATTGGCTTCTAAACCGGCATTAAGGGAAAATAAAAGCGAGGATATCCTCATGCAGGCGGTGCGCGCGGGCTCGCCCCTGCCCGTACCCGTTATAGACATGCACATGCATATGCTACACGAGGGGTTAAATGGCGGCGGCTGGACTTATCGTATGGAAAATGGCGGCCCAAAAGGCATTTTCGCCATGGCCAAACGACTCGGCTATCAGGGCGGCGGCATTATGAGCTGGAATGGTGTTGTAAGCCAGAACGCCATTGCCGGTAACCCTTGTACAGCCGAGGCGCTGGATGCTGCGCCCAAAGGTTACTGGGGATTGGCAACCTTCGATCCGAGCCATTACAGCCAGGAAGAACTGCGCAAAATGATCGCACAGGTGTATGCCGACAAGCGGTTTATCGGTATGAAACCCTATCAGTTTTATGGCTTCGAGTACCATGATCCGGTGTATGATGTTTGGTGGGAATATGGCAATCAAAACAAATTCTATGGCCTGATCCACAACTCCCGTTCCGATTTACTGGAAGTAGAGACTCTTGCCAGGAAATACCCCGACGTCCGGTGGATCATTGCGCACGCGGGCGGCAGCTACAAAATGGCCGATATGGCGATTGCCGTTATGAAAAAGTACCCGAATGTATTTGCGGAGATCACCCTGACACCCGTGCCGCTAGGGGTAATCGAATACCTCGTCGCCGGTGCAGGCGAAAACCGCATTCTCTACGGTTCCGACCTGCCGATGCGTGACCCGCGCCAGCAACTCGGGTGGCTCGTTTTTTCGACATTGTCCCTGGAAGTAAAAAAGAAAATACTGGCCGAAAATGCGATGCAGGTGATCAAACCTTGCCTCGAAAGGTTACCTGAGCATAACCGACCTTCATTGGTATCTAAATAGAAAAGCAAACAATGTGTACCCCATACAATTTATCGAGAAGGGAATTTCTGGCTGGTACCGGGGCATTGCTGCTCGGTAATGCGCTTGGTGCGCGGCCAGCCGGTGTATCGGCCCCCGAACCGATCATCGATATTCACCAGCACGTACATTACGCCGCGCGACCGGACGACGTGCTGGTAGCGCATCAGCGTGCAATGGGCATTACGCACACGATTTTGCTGCCTGCCGGTACACCGGCGTTCGGTACTTCCACCCACGGCGGCAAAACAAATGGCTTACAGGCGCAATGCGCTGGTAATGAAGCCTGTTATCAAATTTCGCAGAAATATCCGGGCGAGTTCACATTCGGCTCCAACGAAGTTCCCGACCTGCCCGACGCCATTCAGGAAATTGCAAAGTACCTTAAATTAGGCGGACGTGTGATCGGCGAATTGAAGTTTGGTGTGGATTGCGATTCGAAGGAAATGCAGCGCATTTACCAGTTAGCAGAAGCATATAATGTTCCGGTGCTCATGCATTGGCAGTTCCAGATGTTCAATTATAATTTCGAGCGTTTCCCTAAAATGCTTGAAAAATACCCGAAAGTGAATTTTATCGGTCACGCGCAGACCTGGTGGGCGAATATCGACAAGGGTCACACGGATCAAAGCATTCTTTATCCCAAAACAAAAGTGACACAAGGTGGCCTGACCGACCGGTTACTAGCCGATTACCCGAATATGTTCGGCGATATGTCCGCCGGATCAGGCCTATTGTCCATGACCCGTGACGAAGACCACGCCCGCGACTTTCTGAAACGCCATCAGGACAAGCTATTCTACGGCAGCGATTGCGACGACCATATCGGTTCCGGTGAAAAGTGCCAGGGTGCGCAAACCATCGCCGAGATTCGAAAACTGTCGCCGTCTAAAACCGTTGAAAGAAAAATCCTGTATGATAATGCCAAAAAGCTGTTCAGAATATAACTAAAAGGCCCTTTTGCTTTCACAAAAGGGCCTTTTCTGTCAATTTGATATACACTAAACACCAAGGCTCCAACCTTCGCGGTAGTTCCGTCTAACCCACTGGTTGACCTCGTCGAAGTTCGTCACTTTCATATTTTGATAATCCCAAAGCATTTTCAGGTTTGATCCCGGGTAGTCGAAACCGTTTCCGGTTGCACGCGGTTTGGGCATATCCGCTCCACGGATCGCCAGGTTCGCCATCAGGATCGCCTCTGTTAATGGACCCGCCTTTTCGAATGGCGAGCTCATCTCCATTTTACCGTAGCCGGCGATACAGCCCTCCACCCATTGTGCGTAGTGGCCCTCTGCCGAACCGGGCACGCGGGCGAACTTCTGTTTTACCTTCACTTCCTCCATGCGCGAAAGCGGCAACAGACGCGGATTGGCCGCATATTCGCTGGCCATCATCTTGCCTTTGGTACCTACAAAAAGAATTCCGCTGTTGCCATCGCCGAACAATTCGTTAGGCCCGAGCTCTTCCGGACGCTCCGGTTTGATACCGCCGTCCATCCAGTGCATCGTTACCTTTCCTTTGGTCTTTGACGTTTTCGGGAAAGTAAGGGTTGCGTGGCTCGATGGCGGACAGCTATCCGGGAATATACCCCGCTTGCCGAATGCGGTGAATACGCTGCCCACGCTGGCTTGCATATCCAGCGCATATTTCAGGTCCAGAATGCGGAACGGCGCTTCCATCAGGTGGCAACCGAGGTCCCCCAATGCACCGGTACCGTAATCCCACCACCCGCGCCAGCTTCCGGGGATCAGGTTGTCGACATAGTCCTTATAAGGTGCCGTACCGAGCCACAAATTCCAGTCGAGCTCTTTCGGAACTGCCGGTTTGTCGGTCGGCCAGGGAATACCCTGCGGCCAGATCGGCCGGTTAGTCCAGATATAAACGGTGTGCACATGACCGATAATGCCTGCATCGTGCCACTCGTGCAGCTGTCGCACGCCATCGCCCGACGATCCCTGGTTGCCCATTTGAGTCACCACCTTGTATTTGGCGGCGGCCTCGGTGAGCATCCGGGCTTCGTAAATATCGTGCGTCATGGGCTTTTGTACGTACACGTGCTTGCCCAGCTGCATGGCCGCCATGGCTACAACAGCATGCGTGTGGTCAGGCGTGGACACCGAAACGGCATCGAAATTTTTGGATTCTTTTTCAAACATTTCCCGCCAGTCCTTATAATACTTGGCTTGCGGGAAGTTCTTAACGGAGGTGGCTGCACGTCTGTCGTCCACATCGCACAGGTAGCCGATATTGGCTTTACCGCTTTTGAAGAAATTGGCAATGTCGGACGTACCTTTTCCGCCGACACCTACTCCTGCCACAGTCAGCTTATCGCTGGGAGCCACATATCCTTTGCCCAACACGTGGCGTGGAACGATCATCAGGCCTGCGGCGGTACCTGCGGCCGCTTTAATGAAATCCCTCCGCGAAGAAGAAGGCTGTTCTTGAACGGTATTCTTTTTTTCCATGTACGTGATTTTTTGATTTAGGAAATGGATATACAGATTACAGGTACTTCACCTAAGTTTACTACTCGCCTAAGTATTTTTTTTCAAGTATTTACTCTGAATATTCCAATTATGGCCCTAAACCCACTATTCACCCCGTACAGACAAGACAAAAGACCACCGTTTTTTCCTAACTTTTACAAAACTTAACCACCCCTTCCTATGAAAACACATTTCCGCTTCCGTGCCGCTCATCTCGGCTTGCTGCTGACAGCATGCACACTGCTTTCGCTCTCTTTTATCACCCGTTCCGACGTTGGCAAAGGCAAACTGGTTTACAAATCCGGCAGCAAATCTTTCGATATGAATATCAAATCGGCCTATTTCATCACCGGGCCGGACGGTTTCGACAGCGGCAAAAAAATTCGCCGCCTGATTTTCAACACGAGCGTACTCGATGATAAAATCAAGTCGTGCAGCGTCATGAATTGTGTAGATCAATACATTGAAGGCTTGCAGGTAGATCTGGACGCCGCGCCAAGGCTGCTTTATTGGATCAGTCTGAACAACCAGCTGGTGCAATACTCAGGCACGGCGCAGAACGAGTTCCTGACCTTAACCGCCGATACCGCCGACCATTTAGCCGGCACATTGAAATTCGACCAGTCAGCTTCCGGCGGCCCGGTAGTGGATGTGACATTTGACGCGAAATTGGTGAAGACGTTTGCCAAAGCCAGGTAGTGACGGTCAATCCAAGCTTTCCAGTCTTTTATCCACGAGCATGTCACGGTAACGCTTCATTTGAAACTGTATTTCTGCAAGCCTTTCTGAACCCGTTTCAGGGCATTGGAATTCCGTTTCCAATTCACGGAGGTATTTCTTAACCTTCCACTCGGTAAGTGCCAGCGATACCCAACGTGTTCCTTCCTGCAAAATCAAACTTTTGATGATAACAAAGCTGTGGTATGCGAAATATGCCATTAATCCAACAAGCACCAGCAGTATCTCTCTCAATCGCCCATCGGAAAGTTCTGAGATAATTGCGCTTAACGTCGTGGTGATTGCTGCAATGGCCTTACTTTTCGGATATGTTACCTGAGGCTTGACACGCCCCGCCACTATTCAAGGACGGCAAGGATTTCCTCGGCGAGACCATCCCGGTGATGACGCCCCAAAGTGACCGATCTACCTGTTTTAGGGTTGGTAAGGACAAAATCCCCGTAAAGTGAATTGTAAAGAAAGCGAACCGAATAAAATAAAAAACGGCCCAATTTGAAAACGATCCAGGCAGCGGTAACGACAAGGATTGCGCTCGAAAGAAAATTAGCTATTTCCATATTGAAGTGTGAGTTTTGAGTGATGAACCACACGAAAATATTGCTAACTTCCCGGCTTTGAAATTCTTCAGACCAAAAAAGAATCGTCTTTTATCCTGCGGCTTCGGTACTGCGGAATTGCTTACGATAAGCAGCAGGCGTGATGCCGCCGAATTTGCGGAACTGCCTGAAGAAGAAGGGCGGACTCTCGTAACCGCAGGCAAAACTGATCTCAGCCACCTGCATATCGGTTTCGATGAGCATTTTAGAGGCCATATTAATGCGGTATTCGTTGAGAAAGGTGAAGAGCGGCTTTTGCATAATCCGGCTGAAAAACCGGGAAAAGGCCTCCTCGCTCATACACACGAGCCCAGAGAGCGTCGCCAGCGTGATACGTTCGGCGTAATGCGCCCGGATGTAATTGTAAACGGTATTAATGCGCTGGTTGTCCTCATAATTAAGCGGGTAAGCAAATCCCTGTTCACAGAGGAAATGGAAATTTTTGACGGCTGCCAGCATTTCAAGTACTTCAAGAAACTTGATCAGCCGGGGAAAGGGCTGCATTTCCAGCATTTCGGCTAACATAGGTTTTACGCGCGCCGACATTTCCTGGTCGAAACGGATACCCTGCCCGGCGAGTTGCAGCAGCCGTTTCACCGATTTGAATTCCTCCGCATCCTGCCAGCCATCACCTATAAATCCCGCCGGCCATTGCACCACGATAGAACTTGCCGGACCAGGACTGTCCGGCGTGTTTTTCCAGCAGTGCGGCAGGTTCGGCCCGAGCAATACGAGATCACCCGCCTCAAAGCTCTCCATACTATTGCCCACATAGCGGATTCCTTCGCTTTGCAAAATGACCGTCAATTCATATTCCGGATGGTAATGCCATGGAGCGTCAAACTCTGCTACCTCATACCCGAATATGCGGAAAGAGGATTCAGGTAGTGGCTGAAACGCTTCGAATTGTGCTTTCATGGCCCTAAAAGTGGCATTTTATACCCTATTTAGCAACTATTACAAACCTTGACTTCAAAAGTAATACAAAATAAGTTAGTTATTGATCAAAATCAGCAATCCGG
This sequence comes from Dyadobacter sp. OTU695, assembly GCF_038440355.1. NCBI lineage: Bacteria > Pseudomonadati > Bacteroidota > Cytophagia > Cytophagales > Spirosomataceae > Dyadobacter > Dyadobacter sp. OTU695. Next base: position 78,203 of record NZ_JASATN010000020.1, read on the forward strand.
TTAAACTATGACATCGCTCATATTTGCAACACTAAAACTAAATCCGAAACAAGAAATTATGGAAGTTGCGACAGGAGATCTTTCCAGGTACCATGAACTGGTGGCTGATCTGTTCAAACAGCCCGCCAGTCCGGACGAGTGGGAAAAATATCGCCTCAGCGACGAGCAGGTGGCTTTTTTTCATGAAAACGGATACCTATCCAATATTAAGCTGCTGGAAGACTGGCAGGTAGATGCGCTGAACGAGGAGCTGGTCGCCGCTACCGACCCATCCAACCCCAGCCATCATTTATACTACGAATTCCATTCGAATGAATCGGCCGATCCTAACGCGGTGCTTTTGCACGCGCTCGGTGCGTGGCGGGTGACTGAAGGCTTCCATGATGTGCTCTGGAATCCGGCTTTCGTGATGGCCGCAAGCCAGCTGCTCGGTAATAAGGCCGTGCGGTTCTGGCACGATCAGCTTTTCTGCAAGCCGGCACGGCACGGGGGCGTGGTGGCGTGGCACCAGGACTATTCCTACTGGACCCGCTCTATTCCCATGCAACACCTGACCTGCTGGACCGGCCTCGACGACTCGCTCATCGAAAATGGATGCCTCTACTATGTTCCTAAAAGCCACCGCTGGGGGCTCCTCGATAAGCCTGAACTGGCCGGCGACATGGAAGGGCTCATGCAATACCTGACCGACGAGCAAAAAGCGGAATTCAAACCGGTCCCCATAGAAATGAAGCGTGGTTATGGAACGTTCCACCACCCGCTGACGGTCCACGGCTCGTATGAGAACCGCTCAGAGCGCTCGCGGCGTGCATTCGTGCTCAATGTATTTGCCGACGGCACCATGTCGGACACTAATGACACGCTGCTCGACGGCGTGCCTGTCGTTCCGAAGGGACAAAAATTAGACGGGCAGTTTTTCCCACTGCTTTTCGACGCATAACGCTACTATTCCTAAATCCTGACAATAACACACGCTGCAAAGAGGCTGCCCGTTGGGTAGCCTCTTTTGTATTCACTGCCGGGCAATCATTCGGAAGAAAAAACTGCCAGGATCGCCCAGTTGCTGCCATACAATATACGTTGGCCCAAACTCCCTGATTTCTGGTGGGCTTTCAAATGAAATACGATAATGCCTTGCACTATAAACTAACTCTTCCAGCGGAGTGAATGCACAGGCAGCGAAAAGCAAAACAGTAATCGATGCCGATTTTCTTTTATTTTCCATCAAACGGATAATTTGTTTGATGACCATTACAGACACAACAAAAAGCGACGGCATCGACAGCTTAATAGTCCAATCATTCCAGGTACCCAGCGTAAAAAATGGAATGATAAAAAGCATTGGGAGCGCAATGGACAAAATGTCAAAATCCATTTTTCTGAATGGGAACCAAAATAATACAGCTGACAAAATTGCAAACTCGGCTAATACAAAAAGGCTATAATTCCTCCAAAAATTATCGACATAATACGGCGCGAACAGTATTTCGAATGAAAAGTCATTTGAAATAATAAATGCCGTCAGTAAAATAAATAGAAGGCTGGTTAAAATACTCAACGGATTTAGCCGAAGCCATTCCTTCCAATAGCATTTCAATACTGGAAAAATAAAGGGAACAATTCCAATGAGGCAAAGTGGAGACCATAACAGCAGCGAGACTATTACAAGCGGAAAAATGTGCATAAGCAATGGGCTGATTTGTCGCCGGTTCAATATAATACATATCATGAGCCAGGATGGCAAACAATGTTGAGGAGCCCAGAATAAATTCCTTGTGTGCGAAAAGTAGTGAAATGGGCTTAACCACATTTCTGAACGATCGGCAGTAAATGCCAGCAACCAGTTGAATACATAATCCAAACCACCAAACAGGCAAATGCCGGCAAACACCGTCAGTGTTACCACGCTCCCCTGGCGCTGCATATATACGCGTACGAGCACGAGCGCAAGCCAAACCCCGAGCCAGGAGTAGGCAAAAAGCGCGAGATTCGCCGCTTTCCAACCCAATAGCTTACCTACAACTGCCGCGGGAAGGTAATAGGCGAAGTAGTAGACATAAGCCTTATCCGAAACTAGGCCAAATGAATCCCCGAAATACCCGGCGGGGAAATACAATGGCCAAGAGCTGGTAACGAGGTGCCATAACAGAGAACTTCGTATGCCGGAATCAAAATTACGATAGCCAATTCCGCCGATGCTGGAAAACGACAACCAGCCCAATGCCAAAACAACCATCAGAAGTAAGTGCCAGCGCCACAAGCGCCATTCCGGCAACACGTTTTTGATTTGCATTTTGAGTTCCCTGGAAGTCATCACATGACGAAAGGATCGATAGCACACGAAAGTAGTCAACCCGAAAAGCACACTGGAAATTTCGACTCTGACAAATCCGGAAATAAAAATCATCACCGGAAGAATCAAGTAACAAAAAGAAATAAGGACAATCCAATTGAGCAAAACAGGTCTCGGATTTGAATAGTCATCGCGGTCTTCGGAGAATGTTTTCCGTTTGTGGCTTCCAGGTTCGATTGTGCCAACAAAAGAAAGTACAAGGACTTTTTCCGCATTGGCAAATGGGAGGGTTTTCATAGGATCTGATAATTAAATGGCACAGAAATTCCTTCCGGATTGAAGACAGGGTTCAACCCAGGTAGCCGGTCAATAAAAATAGAAGCAGCGGGTTATCCGAACGAGACAAACGGGGCGTCAGGCAGTGACGATATTATTTATACGAAAAGCGCTTTTCGTATTCAAAGAACTATTTGAATAGCTTTTCAAATAAGACACTCCGGGCGGGCAGTTACGTTGCGAAAAAGAGCTATTTTTTACATTAAAAGATTTGCGAAGAGCATTTTAAATTTCGGCGGCCATCGCCGGATCGCTAATGCCGTGTTTACCGGTTGCGATCCTGCCGGCAAAACAGCGCTGAGATTTACCTTTCGATCCAAATTGAATGGTCAGGTCATACCAGTTTCCCTTGCTATCACAAGCTCATTCCCTCGCGGCTTTTCTACCAGCATACTCTTTCCTGGTACTGTTCCCCGGAAAGCTTAGGAAGTAGCCGTTCGGCCCAAATACCTCCAGTGCGTAATCCCCCGAATCGGGAGCCAGGCCCCATTCGTCCGCCGTAACTTACCGTTTACGAATCGATGCTCGCATTGCAGTTACCAAACTGCTGAAACAGCGTCTAAATGGAGATAAAAATTGGTAAAATGTTTACCAAATCCGTAAACTTTTCTGTATCTTCATGGGATATTATTTGGAGGACATATTGACCGGCGAGCGACTGCCGGCCACCATCAGCAGGCTTTCGACAGAAGAAATCGTACTGCTTGACAATAGCAAGAGATTTGATTTTGAATGGAAGCGGCAGCTTCAATTTGAAATATACGGGCTTTTCCTGGAATGCCCGGGGCAGGTCATCGGCCTGGTTTCGCTGGAATGTCAGCCGAAAAACTTAGCTATTGAAATCAAACTGATCGCGAATGCGAGGGAGCATATCGGTTCAAATAAGAGATATGACAGAATAGCCGGATGTTTGATCGCGTTTGTCTGCAAAAGATCTTTCGATTTGAAGTTCGACGGCTATGTTTACCTTAAACCTAAAACCTCAATTATACGCCACTACCGTCAAAAGTATGGTTTTAGCGACGCAAGCAATTGTCTTTTTTCAGATACCTATAATTCCGGAAAATTAATCGACCAATATCATGAGGCAGATAACTAAGAAAGACCGACAGACAATAGAGAGGCTGTTTAAGGAATTTACGATCGAAGAAATTGCAGATGCGTTCATGATTCCGCGCGAGCGGCTGGCCCCGGAAGAGGAAGAAAAGGGCATGCAAAAATTCCGTGCGATGCGCCAGCAGGAAATTTCCAACCGGACACCGGAGCAATGGAGAGAAGCCAGGTCTCTTCAGGTCAAATATCAGATTCTTAACTACATAGACGATACAGAATCTCAAGAGCACTGGAACTTCCAGTACTTTCTCAACGAATACATCCGCGCCCAGGACAAAAAAGACAAAGAATTTGCGGCGGATGTGGATGTGAAGCCTTATGTGCTCAGTCAATACCTGAATGGCCACCGTACCCCGCCGAAGGAGTTCCTGATCCGGCTGGAACTGCATTCAAATGGTTTAATTCCTGCCTCCTGGTGGTTTAGATTATTGCAAAAGTCAAAGGAAGCGGAACTGATGCAGGACACCGCAATTCGTGAGCAGGAAAGCAGGCATGTCAAAAATAAAATCGAACTTGCGCTTTAAACGATTTTTGTTATTCCGAATGAATTTACGCGCATTTTTACTTCACGACCTGCTACTGGTCTGCGTTCTGACGAGCTTTCATTTTGCGGCGCAGGCTTCCGATACGCTTCGCATCGAAGGCGGGAAGATTTCCGGCACCTCGAGTCCCGACGGTCGGATCAGCATTTACAAAGGCATCCCGTTTGCCGCCCCACCTGTGGGAGATTTGCGTTGGAAGGCTCCTCAACCAGTGAAAAAATGGAGCGGCGTACGCGCATGCGACGCATTTGGCCCGAGTCCTGTGCAAAATGAACCGGTACCGTTCAGCATGTGGAGCGCTGAATTTCTGATCCCTAAAACACCCATTAGCGAAGATTGCCTTTATCTGAATGTCTGGACGGACAAACAAGGGAACACGTCAACCAAAAAGCCGGTGCTCGTCTGGATTTACGGTGGCGGGTTCGTCAGCGGCGGTGCGGGGTGCCCCATTTACGATGGCGAGGCGACAGCCCGAAAAGGTGTTGTTTTTGTAAGTATTAATTACCGTGTAGGCGCATTCGGCTTTTTCGCGCATCCCGAACTGACGAAGGAATCAGGAAAGAATGCGTCGGGGAATTATGCCCTGATGGACCAGATCGCGGCTTTGAAATGGGTTAAAAAGAACATCGCCCAGTTTGGTGGCGATCCTGAAAATGTCACAATAGCGGGCCAATCGGCAGGTTCGATGAGCGTGAATTGCCTGGTGGTGAGCCCCCAGGCAAAGGGTCTTTTCAATAAAGCAATTGCTGAAAGCGGTGCGGGCTTCGGTAGAAATTATCCGTCACTGAAACAAGCCGAGGAGGCAGGTCTGAAAGCAGGCGAAAAATTGAATGCCACTACATTGGCAGCATTACGAAAAGTCCCTGCAGAAGAAATTTTAAAGAATGTTACCGCATACCGCGGACCCATTACCGACGGGTTGGTACTCTCGGAATCGGTGTCTGCGATTTACCAGGCGGGAAAACAGAATCCGGTCACACTCCTTACTGGCTGGAACCAGAATGAAAATGCGGTCGCCCAGCCGAAAAATGCTACCGATTTTCAGGCTCAATACAACCAGCAATACGGTCCTATCGCCCAGACATTCTTTCAATACTACCCGGCGCAAACCGACGCGGAAGCTGCTCATTCCCAGAATGAATTGGCCCGCGACATCAGTTATGGTGTTCAAAACTACTCCTGGGCGCAAGCACAAGCGCGGCAGGGCAAGGGCGCATACCTGTACCGGTTTACACGCAAGTTGCCCGCCACGAGCGTTTACGCACAATATGGTGCCTTTCATACCGGCGAGGTTGCTTACGCGTATGACAACCTTCGTTTTATCGACCGTACATTGCGCCCATTGAATGCCACAGACGATCAGATTGCCAATGTGATGTCCGCCTATTGGGTAAATTTTATTAAAACCGGCAACCCTAATGGCGCCGGATTGCCGGTATGGCCTGCATTTAATCCCAATGCTCCACAAATGATATTGTTGGGCGACGAAATCAAAGCCGGGCCTTTGACCGAACAACCCGCGCTGGATTTCCTTATCGAGCAAGCTTCCAAACGGTAGAATTAACAGAAAGTCGGCTTAGAGCGATTGTAACCAGTCAAACCAAACCGGCTTCCTATGCGCATTGACCGAAAGACATTCCTTCAAAACCTCTCCCTGGCTGCCACAGCAACACTTCTGCCCGATTTCGGCCAGGCCGGCCCGCTGGTTTGGAAAAAACCTAAAATGCAACTCGGGTTTGTGACTTACCTCTGGGGCAAAGACTGGGACGTCCCTACTTTGATCAAAAACCTTTCGGACACCCACATTACCGGCGTCGAGCTGCGCGTGGAGCATGCACACAAGGTAATGCCCGACCTCACACCGGAACAGCGGAAAGAGGTAAAGAAGCAATTTGCCGATAGCCCGGTAAAAATTGTGGGCCTTGGCACGAACCAACAATATGACTTTCCCGATCAGGACAAATTAAAAGCGTCGATTGAACGCACCAAAGAGTTCATCCGCCTGAGCGCGGACGTGGGCGGCACGGGTGTGAAGGTGAAACCCAATGCATTGCACAAGGAAGTTTCCACCGAAAAGACATTGGAGCAAATCGGGCTCGCACTACGTGGATTAGCAGGTTATGCCGCCGACTTCGGCCAGCAATTGCGACTGGAAGTACACGGCGAAGAGACCCAGGAACTGCCTAATATCCGCAAGATCATGGATTACGCCGACCACCGCAATGCCAAAATATGCTGGAACTGCAACAAGCAGGACCTGGACGGACAAGGCTTTCAATACAATTTTGACCTGGTTAAAAAGTATTTCGGCGATACGTGCCATGTCCGCGAACTCGACCGCACCGATTATCCCTATCCCGAACTGATCGATAATCTTGCCAAAATGGATTACAAGGGCTGGGTATTACTGGAATGCCACACCAACCCGGACGACAAAATCAAGGCGCTGAGTGAACAGCGCCAGGTTTTCGACAAAATGATGGCCAAATACTAGCTACCAGCGAACGGCTTTAAACTTCCAACCGGGCACTTTTTTCTGCATCTCAATTTCATCGTCGCGCTTTTTAAGACCGCAATCGATGTAGTTCTGATGCAGTTTTTTCAATGCCTCGCGGTCGAGCTCCACGCCCAGACCCGGGCCGGTGGGCACCCGCACGCTGCCTTCTTCAAACTGAATACGCCCGCCGACGATCACCTCGTCGCTTTGCCAGGGATAATGTGTGTCCAGCGCATAGGGAACCTCGGGTAAAGCAGCGCCGAGGTGCACCATAGCTGCCAGCGAAATGCCCAGGTGACTGTTGGAATGCATCGACAAGCCGCGGCCGAAGGTCTCGCAAATGCCCGAAAGTGTCATCGAAGCACGTAATCCACCCCAAAAATGATGGTCGCTGAGGATAATATCTTCGGATCCGAGCTTGATGCTTCCCGGAATGTCAGCAAAGGAAGTGGTACACATGTTGGTAGCCAGGGGAATGCCTAGCTCCTTCCTCACCTTCGCCATGTTCTCCTGCCCACGCACGGGATCTTCCAGGTATTCGAGAATGCCTTTCAGCTCACGCCCGTAGCGGATCGCCGTTTCTACTTCCCAGATCGCATTTGGATCGACGCGCAGGGGTATATTCGGACCGAACGCCTTGCGCAACGCCAGCATCGAATCGACTTCGACTCGCGGTTCAAAAACGCCTCCTTTCAACTTAATGAACTGAAAGCCAAATTCTTTGCACATCTCCCGCGCTTGCTCCACGATGCTTTCGGGGTCGAGCGCGGCGGCCTGACGTGCAGCGGCCCAGCCAGTGGCGCCCGGATCGGTACCGAATTCCAGCGGTCCGCCTGCGCCTTCGTATTTATAAAACAAGTAGGCCGAAAACGGCACACGGTCCCGCATTTTACCACCCAGCAAATCTACGACCGGCCGGCCGGTGATCTTGCCGATAATATCCAGACAAGCTACCTCGACCGAGCTAAAAATATGGACAAGCTTCCGCTGGTCCCAGGGTGCATCCCCACGCGCAGCCGCCGATTCGGTGCCGAAATGGTCCGTCAGCACCTGCCGGATCACATTCAGATTGAACGGGTCGCGGCCGATCAGCAATGCCTTGGCCTCTTCCAATGCAGCGTCGATATCGCTGTTGCCCGGTATCTCGCTAATGCCCGAAATACGGTCATCCGTAACGATTTCAACAACCGTACGAAGCGCATAAGGCGCATGCAAACCAGCCGCATTCAACAACGGCGGGTCAATAATGGCAATGGGTGTAATGTGGATTTCCTGGATGTGGGACATTGGGAATGATGAATGACTGAATGATTGAATGATTGAAAATTCACACATTCACACCTCCTACCGAGCCGGTGGCAAGCATCTTCACAAACTGATGTCTTTTCATGATCATCGGTTAAGGTGGAACTATCAAAATCTGTTAACTTTCCAATGCAAGAAACAGTGCGCTGTGATCGAGCTCTCCATTGCCCTGCTGCATGGCAGCTTCCATTTGCCGGGCGACAGTTTCCGTGCCCGGAAGCGTGAGATCGAGCTCTTCGCCGGTTTTGAGGGCAATATTGATGTCTTTTTGATGCAGTTTGATTTTAAACCCGGGCTTGAAATTCTGGTCGATCATCCGCTGGCCGTGCAGGTCGAGAATACGGCTCTGGGCGAACCCTCCGAGCAGCACTTCCCGCATTTTGGTAAGGTCTACACCTGCCTTTTCGGCCAATGTAAATGCCTCCGCAACCGCCTGGATCGTCTGTCCGACGATCATTTGGTTACAAGCCTTGGTCGTTTGCCCCGCACCCGGCTCGCCGATATGCACAATGTTCTTGCCCATTGCCTGAAAAACCGGTAACGCCCGCGAAAATGCCGCTTCGTCGCCACCGACCATAATTGACAGCGTGGCTGCCTCTGCGCCTACTTGTCCGCCCGAAACCGGTGCATCCAGTACCTGAACGCCCTTTTCCCCCATGGTTTCGTAGAGCTTCCGGGCAACGAGCGGCGCTATCGTGGACATATCAATGAATAGACTTCCCTCCCGAATACCTGCCAGGACTCCGCCATTGACCACCTGCTCGACCTGCGGTGAATCGGGCAGCATGGTGATAACAATATCGCTTCCCGCTGCCAGAGCAGTCGCGTCGAGCCATAGGCCAGCGCCCGCATCTTTTAGTATGCCCGATGCCTGGCTATCTGCCAGCACGCCCACCGGGTAGCCAGCCTTCAAAAGATTGAGCGCCATTGGTTTGCCCATGATGCCGAGTCCTATAAAACCAATTTTCTCCATTCTTTATTAACTATCTGTTTTTGAAATAATTAAACCAACGGGAAGATGCGCGCTGCGATCATCAGTACGATCAGGCCCACGCAGCCCATCACTACCAGCATGGGCGAAAAAGTTTTCAATGCCTCTTTTTCGGTGAGATTGCTGATCTTGACAATGATCCAGAAACCAGCGTCGTTCATCCATGGCACAAGTTTAGAGCCGCAACCGATCGCGAGACCGAGGTACAGTGGATGATATTCCAAATGGGCGCTGGTAGCCATTCCTGACAAAATACCCGAAGCTGTGATCAAAGCCACCGTAGCTGAGCCCTGCGCCGTGCGCACAATCGCGCTGATGACGAATGCGAGCGGAATGAGCGTCATCTGGTAGTCGGCGGTGAGTGCGGCAATGCGAGAACTAATGCCCGTTTGCTGTAACACCCCGCCGAATGCACCACCCGCAGCCGTGATAAGGATAATGCCTCCCCCGCTCATCAATGCCGCTTGCACAAATGACGAAATACCTTCCTTGCTACCCTTTTTTCGGACGGCCAACAGCACCAGGGCAATCAGTCCGCCGGCAACCAGGGCAATGTTTTTATCCCCGACCAATGCGACAAAATCCACGAGGAAATGCGACAGCGAGGATTCCGGCACAAATGCGCCCGATTTGATCGTTGATTTCAAAATATTATCCAGGCAAATAAATACCAACGGAAAGGTGACCGGCAGCAGCGAAAACCACAGTGGCGGCAGCTCCTTATCCGTCTGCCCGGCCAGTGAGCGAATATCTTCCAGCCGGGCGTCGAGCGAATCGCGGAGTTCTACCGGCCATTTGGCATTGGCCCATTTGGCAAAAAGGAAACCGGCCGTGATCGTCACCAGACCGAGCAATGTGCCACCGGCCATCATCATACCGATCGGAATATTCATTTCACCGATCAGGAACAAAGGCCCGGGCGCAGGCGGCACAAACGAATTGGCCATAGCCGCTCCACCCGTAATGGCCAGTACCAGCAACAGATAGTTCTTGCCGATACGCATGCTCACCGCCTTCGCCAGCGGGATCATGAGGAAGATTACAATGTCAAAAAACACCGGCACACCCAGGAAGAAGCTGCTCACCAGGAATGCGATCGGCGCGTTGTTCACGCCCGTCACAGCGAGCATCGACCGTACGATCCGCTCGGCTGCACCACTTTCGAGCATGGCTTTACCAATAATTGCGGCCATCGCGATCAGGATGCCTATTTTGCCACACGTGCTGCCAAATTCCGTGGCAATTCGCTCGCCTATGCTCTTCTTCGATAATGCGGCTGCCGCTTCCGGCGACGACCCTTTCGCGATGGCAAATGCCTCGACGGATGACGTTGGTGTAAGTAATGCTACGACAAACGCGGCCAGAATAAGTGCCAGAAACGGATGCAATTGCAGGAAAATAATGCCTCCAACCACGATGATCACGCCTATAAGAAGGATAAAAAGCGGGTCGCTGAAAAGAACCGTCGTCAAAGTCATGAAAAATCAGGTTTGAGATGGGCGGAGATCGTTCAGTTTTTTGGCCATCACACGGGCGCCTTCGGCTACAAAAGTGGCGTCGGAGCCGCAGGCGATAAACCGGATGCCCAACTCGTGGTAGGCCGCGTATTCATTGGTGTTAAAAAACAGGATACCGACCGCTTTTCCGGCTTTTCGGGCGGCTTCGCATGTTTCCCGTACGGCTTCGCGGAACCTGGGATGATCGAACTGTCCGAATATGCCGAGCTCCATCGAAAGGTCGGCCGGGCCGATAAAAAGGACGTCTACCTCGTCGGTACCGGCAACCGCGTCGAGGTGGTTGAGCACTTCCACCGTTTCGATCTGCGCGATACCGAGGATATTGTCGCGGCTGTTGTCATAATACTCCTGAAAATGCTGCCCGAAGCCCGTTGCACGCACCATTTTGGCCACGCCCCTGCTCCCAAACGGTGGATAATGCAAGCCCTGCACGAGTTTTTGCGCCCCTTCCGCATTCAGGATCTTGGGACACATGACACCCTCCGCACCCATGTCGAGCACCCGGTGAATGCGCTGGCTTTCCGAACTTTCCACGCGCACGATCGCGGCGGTGGCGGTATGTTCGAGCGCCTGCAACTGATAGAGCACGTCCTTTTCGAACCCTGCGCCATGTTCCAGGTCTATGAGCACCCAATCGAAACCGGCCATTCCGACAATCTCAGCCGTTAGGGAGCTGCCCGTGTTGAGCCAGCAGCCATGCAGGGTTTCCCCGTTTTGCAGTCTTTTTTTCAGGTTTTTCATTCAAAAATCGGTTGATACAATGCTTTTTTTGTCCCGCCACACCCGGGTTTCGAGCAGGTCAGGACCTTGCACGGTGATCGCCTTCCGGGTATTGTCGTGGTTCACATTCAATTCGGCGTCGGTATAGGTTAGCCGACAATAAGTCCGTAATCTGATGCTGCTGGGCCACATAAGGCACTTCCACGCCGTCAAACAGGACCTGCGTCATACCCGGCTGCGTGGTCTCACCTCGTGGTAGCTGTCACTTTTTCCAGATGAGACTCATTTTGCGCATTTATACCCCACTATTTTATCTTTTTTATTAAAATAATACAGAATGTATTTCAAAACACTTATCGCGGGTTGGCACTCTCGTGTTGACAAGCCATTAATATCTGCGTAAATTGTGAGTAGCTCCTATAAAAATGAGCCGATCCTATGAGAAAACTGACCTCGACGAATTACTACAACCAGACGTTCCTGGAAGAGAAATGTACATTGAACGAACTGATCAACCTGCTTAGCAAACGGTGGCTGACAGAGGTGATGTTCAGCATTGAAGAAGGCAACAACCGGTTTTCGACCCTGAAAGAGGACCTTAAACACATTAGCGACAACATCTTAGCCGATCGCCTGAAACTGCTCGAACAGCATAAGCTGATCATACGCAACGACAATTTCCGCGAAGTGCCGAGCCGTGTCGAATACACGCTGTCCGAAACCGGTTCCAAGCTCAGCGAGCTGCTCGACGGCCTCTGCCACTTCTCCGAAACCGAGATGGAATTCCCCGAATGACACCCTGTTAAAGACCGCCCGCCCGGTCCTTAACAAATGTTAACAATCACTTCGGAAATTGTGAGTTAATAAAACAGGCTTACCACCATTTGATCATCCGCCGGTGTTGCTTGCACATCGGATTCGTTACGCTTTTACCTGCCGAATAAATTCGGCAATGCATTCAAGCCAACAGCATCGCATTGCCTGTAATTCGCTCAATTTTACCGGCACTGTTCAGCATTCTCTCACCGGCGAGGTGTTCGCGACGTCCATTAGTTGTGCCGAAAGTACCAAACGCTCACAAGTCAGAGCCGCTGACTGGTTATTTGATTGGCATTCCGAGTTGTGCCGAAAGGACAGGCAGGTGCTCAAAATCGAGCTATTGCATGAACCCTCGACGATCCAGGGGCTGATCAGCCTTGCGGACAAAGGCAACCATATTTATGCGCATTTAATTGAGAATGTAAGCTGGAATAAAGGAAAAAATAAGCTATATTGTGGTGTGGCAGGGAACCTGTTCGCAGCTGCCTGCAAGTTGTCTTTTGACCTGAAATATGACGGTGTGGTTTCCTTCGTTCCCAAGACGCAACTCGTTGAGCATTACCAGAAAACTTTTGGCGCCAAGCTGTTCGGGCCAAACCGGATGTTTATCGATACCCGGGAAGCAATGATGCTGGCAAAACACTATCTAACACAAACCATTTAAGCAATCTGCCCCATGACGGATTTCAAAAAAATAGACGAAAAAGATCTTGTGCTCATCGACAGAAAGCTGACCGACAAGGAAGAAAAAGAATTCAGCGCCTTTCTCAAATCACGGAAACTATCTTCCAGGAAAGACGCTGCTGTAAAAACCGCACACTAACTACCCGCACCGCACAGATCACGCAGCACTACCGATGCGCAGGTCGCGCCAAAGGTGGCGGGGAGGTAGGGCATTGTTCCGTAGGCCGACTTCTTATAGTTACTGCCGTCGGTGAGGATGAGCGATTCGCGGATCTGTTCTTCGGTTGAGAAAACTGCCTTGATCCCTTTGTAAATACCCGCCTTTTTAAGATTTTTCCTAACCTGCTGCGCAAAAGGGCAATTGTAGGTCTTCGAAATATCGACCACTTTCAGTTTTGTAGGATCCATTTTCCCGCCCGCTCCCATAGAGCTTACAATGCGTATATCACGCTTGTACGCCTGCGTGAGGAAGGTCAGCTTCGGGGTGACGCTGTCGATCGCGTCAACAATGTAATCGTAGTTGGTGATTGAGAGGATTTGCTCCACGGCATCCGGCGTTACAAAGCTCTTGACTACATTCAGATTAAGCTCCGGATTAATGGCTTTGAGGCGCTCGGCCATGATATCGGCCTTGCTCTGGCCATGGTTCGTTGCCAATGCCGGCAATTGCCGGTTACGGTTGGTCGGGTCGACCACATCGCCATCGACGATGGTCATCGTGCCTACCCCGCCGCGGCATATAAATTCGGCGGCAAATGAGCCTACTCCACCCAGTCCGATCACGAGCACATGCGCCTGGCTGAGCTTTACCAGGTTTTCCCTGCCGATCAGTAATTCCGTCCTGGAAAGCCAGGAAAAATCCTCCATCATTGTTTAAATACTTTACCAAAATTCCGTTCAAGCTGCAAAACAATCTCTTTTTCCGGAATATTCCGCAGCCGGGCGGCGGTTTTGTAGACTTCACGGATGTCGGCACGGGTATCGTCGGTTTCGAGCAAAATCTGCTCTATCGGAACGGCCCTGAACGCCTCAACGACGGCCGGGTTGGGATGCAGCAATGATTTTCCGAACGACAGGTAATAGCCCGCGTCGATCACCGGGCGGAGCACCGAAAGGCGATTGTTGATTCCATGAAAAATCACGGATACACGGGTACGTTTCAAAAGTGCCAGACATTCCTGAAATGCTTTCACACAATGGATTATCAGCGGCTTTTGCAACTCTTCCGCCAGTGCAATCTGCTCTTCGAATGCTCGGTATTGGGTGTCCCAGTCCGTAACGGTGAGCTTGTCGAGGCCGCATTCTCCTATGGCAAGTACCTGCGGTTGCGCCGCATATTGTCGCAATTGTTCAAAATTAGCGGAAAGCGTTTCCGAACGGATATACCAGGGGTGCAGGCCCGCACTCACATGCCGGGAAGCGGTAGCTGACCCGAACCCGCTATGCCGGTTTTCAATGGCCAGTACGCCGGGCTCGTTGGCCGGGTAATGGGTGTGAACGTCCAGATACATCGATGTCCGGCCCTTCATTCAAACGGATTGACGGCGTACATCAGATTTCTCGCCGATATCTCGTGGGAATCGATGTGCGTCTTGCCTTTGTAGTTGCGTACCCTGAGATTGTCATTACCCTGATAGACAAATGAAAGCGTTGCCACCGGCTGGCCGACATTAAACATCTTGGACCCTTTTTCGGTATAGGCGCCGATAAGCTCTTCCAACAAAGCGGCGTCCTGAAATTCAAGGCATTTCAAAGTAAAACCATCGATATCACCGTCCCAGTTGAGATAAAGCAGATGGCGTTGGCCCGGGGCTATTTCAAAGTAAAAATTAAAGCGGCGCTGACCGTCAAATGCCGCCGAAAGTTGTAATTCCTTCGATTCGGGGAAATAGGTTTTGATCTGGTCGCGTAAGTAATCGAGTGAATTCATGATCGTGCGTGGGTGGTGTCTTTCAATTCGTGTATAAACAAATATATCCAGCCAACGGCTAAATTTCAAGGATCAGCCCGGAAACAGTTTGATTACGTGCTTAAACGTTTTACCAAGCGGCAGGACCTTTCCGTTGAGCAGGCGGATCATGTTGCCTTCAAAATAGTGCACGATTTTTTTGTTCAGGACAAACGACTTATGTACCCTGATGAACGTATCGCCCGGTAATTGTGCTTCGAAACTTGCCAGCGTGCGCTGCGTGAGCAGAAAGTGATCCCGTCCCCAGACTTTCACGTAATTACCCAGGCTTTCAAGGTAATACACATCGTCAAGCTGCATTTGGATCAGCTTCTTGTCGGATTTAATATACAGCGGCTCCTGTTCGTGCTGCGCCGTGGCCGGAGCGGGTACTATCGCCACCTGCTTACGCAAAGTATGTTGTTCCAACGCACGGTTCGCGGCTTTCAGGAAACGGTCGAAACGGAAAGGTTTCAGCAGGTAATCGACCACTTCGAGTTCGAAACTTTCCAGCGCATGCTCCTCATAGGCCGACGTTATGACAACCAGCGGCCGCTGATTGAGCGTACGCAGAAAGTCGAGCCCACTGAGCTTCGGCATGCGGATATCCAGGAAAATAAGGTCGACGGCATGATGATTAAGAAAAGAAAATGCCTCGGTCGCCAGGTAGCATTGCCCGGCCTTTTCGAGAAACGGAACATCGTACAGGTACCTCAGGATCACATCATGGGCCAGGGGTTCGTCGTCTACAATCAGGCAGCGTAATTTCATAGCAAATCAATTTCCAGGCTGGCGACAAACACGCCATTCTCTGCTTCGGCAATCAGCCGGTGCTTTCCCGGGTAAAGCAATGCCAGCCGTTTCCGCAAATTAGTCAATCCGATGCCTGTATGCGCATCCGTTGCCGGTTCGAAGGAATTTTTGCATACAAAACGCACCGATCGCCGGTCTGCTTGAAGGGTGATATGCAGAAAGGCCGGATTCTCGGCACTTTCAACCCCGTGTTTGAATGCATTCTCGACAAAAACAATCAGCAGCAGCGGCGCAACCTGAATCGTAGAATCAGCGATCTCCTTCTCAAATTGCAGGTCGAGGCTCCTTTTAAGCCGGATCTTCTGCAATTGCAGGTAGTCGTTCAGGTATTTGACTTCGTCCTGAATACCAACAAACGGCTCCCTGGCCTTGTAAATGACATACCGCATCAGCTCCGAAAGCTGCAAAATACTTTCGGGAGTCTGCTCGGAGCGTTGCAGGCTCAACGCATACAGGTTATTGAGTGTATTGAAGAAAAAGTGCGGATTAAGCTGTTGCTTTAAAAGATCGAGTTCGGCAAGGGATTTTTCATGCAGAAGGGCTGTGATCATGCTGTTCTGCTTCGTCCACTGGATCGCGAGCAATACCGGCAGGCTTATCGCAAATATCAGCACCGCTCCAAATGCATTCTCCGCAACAAAAGGATTTGCAGAAAACACGCCTCCCAGGGCTTTGCTTAGCGGCAAACTGGCAAGCAACTGGCCCCAGAAAGGATAAAAAACACCGATGAGCGCCGCGGAACAAAGGAGGTAATGCAATATCCCTCGTTCCTTCAAAATGCGCGGAACAAACCACTGGCTATTGATATAAAAGAAAAAATATCCGGCCAGGTACATCGTAAGTAATTGCAGGGAATAGCTGACAAAGAGTGGAAACCGGGCCGCTATCTTAAAAAGATGTATTTCAAAACCGATCAGCAGCTGTTTGTCGGAATGATACAACGGATTGCCGACGCTCGACACCGCCATCGCCCCAAGCAGCAGCGCAAGACCCGTAATGCTGATCAATACCGCCTTTTCCAGGCTCAGCTTCCGCACCCATTTCACCTTACGCAACCGGCTGATATACATGCTCTCGATCACCAGCACACATTCCAGTACCGCAATGCAGAGGCCGCCGGTGAACACCACCGGCCAGAGCAGACCGTCCGCCTGCATCAGACTCCCCGACAGCAATAGTAGCACCGGCAAATATCCCAAAAAGCAGCCTAGCCAAATCCGGCGATTGCGTCCCGCAAAACGCCCGTTCCGCTCGCGCACCCACGTAACCGCCAGCACGGGCGACCACAACAATGCCAAAGCCAGTAATGCCTGAAAATACGTTCCCCAGGGATCGTCCCGCCCGATCGTAAATCCGATCGAAATCCAGCAGAACAGGCCCGCAAAAAGTCCGGTATCTCTTCGCCGGCTCAGTGCCTCAGCTATTTTGTCCAGTATCACCATCCTGCAAATAAACCGGAATGCACGCTTGCCCTCAAAAATTAATGACAACCGTCGCGATTTTGGTGATATTGGTAAAACGAACATGAAAACCGGCCGGTAAGCGCATTCGTCACTAACCACTCCACCTTCCTCATTATTAATTGAATACCCGCAGAACCGCATTCATCTTTGAGGACTAACTTCAAAAGCCATGTCATGCAAAGATTGAAAATTGAGGGACTCTCCAAAACCTATCCGAACGGTACCCGCGCCCTGGACAACGTTTCACTCGAAATACCGATCGGGATGTTCGGTTTACTGGGGCCCAATGGCGCAGGCAAATCGACTTTTATGCGTATCCTGGCCACCCTCGCCCAGCCCGACAGCGGACGGCTTACCTTCGAAGGATACGATATCACGCGCGAAACCACCTGGCTAAGAAGCAGGCTCGGTTATCTGCCGCAGGATTTTGGGGTGTATCCCGGCGTTTCGGCGGAACGGCTGTTGGACCATCTGGCTGTGTTGAAGGGTTTGACCTCCAAACCCGACCGACGCGAACAGGTGAACGCCCTATTACAGCGAACAAACCTTTACCAGTACCGCAGACAAGCCGTAAGTACTTTTTCGGGCGGAATGCGACAACGCTTCGGCATTGCACAGGCTTTGCTGGGCAATCCGCAGCTGGTGATCGTCGACGAACCCACTGCCGGTCTTGATCCCGCCGAACGGCACCGGTTTCATGATCTGCTGAGCGAAATCAGCGAACAGATTGTCGTGATACTCTCAACCCACATCGTGGAAGATGTGCACGATCTCTGCCCGCAAATGGCCATACTGGTTGCCGGAAGGGTCGTACTGGAAGGTAAACCGGAAACGTTGACGCACTCGCTGCGGGGACAGCTATGGCGCAAGACGGTAACGCCGGAGGAGCTCGCCGAACTGCAAGACGTGGTTCATGTCATCGCCACGCGCAGGGTCGCGGGGCGCATTCAGGTGCATGTACTCGCGGGAGAGCGGCCTGGCCCCGGTTTCGAGGCTTTCGACGCGGGGCTGGAAGACGTTTACTTTGCCACACTATCCGGCAGAAGGGAGGTGGCCTCATGCTAGCCGCCGTGCTTCGTTTTGAAATGGGTGATCATTTCCGGCAGATTACCTTTCGCATTGCCGCATTGCTTTTCCTCGTCCTGGGCATTCTGATGCCATTTGGCACCTTTGGTGGTGAGGAAATACACCGGAACGCCCCGTATGTGATCAATTTCATCATTTGCCTGCTCACGTTGTTTACCATTTTCGTGAGCACGCTCGCTTGCGCCGCGGTGGTCCTGCGCGACTCCCATCATGGCATGGAGCCGCTAATCTTCACCACCGGCATCCGACGCCCGTCCTACTTCTTTGCCCGGTTTTTCGGATTGCTCGGCGCCGTCTTTCTGGTCATATCCCTTGCCGCGACGGGCACGGCGGTAGCAAGCTTCATTGCCCCACCCGACCGCCTCGGCCCATTTCATTTCTCCCACTACCTCGTCCCATTGTTGACATTTGGCCTTCCGGGCGTCGTGTTTTGTTGCAGCATCGTATTTGCAACGGCATTGTTGACACGAAATGTGCGGTTCGTGTATGCGGCGGGCGTTTTGATTTTTATCGTTTATTTCACCGCTTCCATCCTGGGTAATTCACCGGTGATGGCGGGCTCCGTACCCGCTCCCGGCGGCCCGGGCTGGTTTTCTATTTTGATAGATCCATTCGGTTTTACTGCATTTTTTGGAGAAACCATAAACTGGCCCGCCTGGCGGCGCAACGGCGAACTGTTCCCCCTGACGCCGGTTTTCATGGCTAACCGCCTCTTCTGGACTGTCATTTCGCTGGGACTCCTGGGATTGGCTTATGGCCGTTTCAAATTCAGGGTTTTATCTGAAAAAGATCAGAAGACGGACTATGAAGCTCTTCCGCTGGTCTCGGTGCCCTACCGTCCGATCAATGCACACATCAAAAAGCGCAATTATCACTGGCAAACCTTTCTACGCATATTCTTTCTGGAAACAAAGACGCTTTTTAACCCCGTGTTCAACGCGTTAATCTTTGCACTATGGGTGTTTTTCAATGCCATCGAGCTCTTTGAAAACCTTTCCAACGGCCCCTATGGCGTACGGAGTTACGCCACCACTGGAATACTTGCCGAGCAACTCGTAGCAGTCCGTCCGGCGTTGCTGCTGATCATTTTTTATGCTTCTGAATTGATCCACCGGGAAAAAGCAACGGGAATCCAGCCGCTGATTTTTACTACGCCGGTTTCGGCACGGGTGTTCGCTACCGCCAAATCCCTCACATTGATCGGGTGGATACTAACCCTCGTTACGGTTCACATCGCGATAGGTGTGGCAGTCCAGCGGTTTTCAGGATTTGAGGTTTTTGAATGGGGCACCTACTTTTCGCTCTACTATTATGCGGGCCTGCCCCTCGTGCTCTATGCAATCCTGATCCTATTCATTCAAACGCTCACAGCCAACAAATACCTGGGAATGCTCGTCAGCGGACTGGTGATCGGGGTTTTCATTTTTGGCCGAAAACTGGGTCTTGAAAGCTATCTTGTACGTTTCGCCACCGCACCACGCCTGCATTACTCGGACTTTCACGGATTCGGGCACAGTGGCCTGTCGTTTCACTGGCATGTGCTCTATTGGGCGTTCATCGCGCTTGCACTCGCGGCCAGCGCGGCGCGCATGTGGCCGGGCAATGCACGGGAGCAACGGCCCGGGCGCATACGTAAGGGCGTAATATCCTATGGCCGCACAGCCGCATTTGTATCGCTCTGCATCCTTTTGGCCACGGGTACAGGATTTTATATTCAGTTTAAAACCGGGCATTCCGCTCTCAACCGCACCGGGGCGACCGATATGGAATGGCAGGCGAGGTACGAAAGGAAATACAAACCGCTCGAAAACACTCCCCAGCCGGTCATTACTGCTGTTAATCTCCGGACCGACCTTTATCCATCCAGGCAATACTACACGGTAAAGGGCTATTTAAAGGTTAAAAACAAATCGACGAAACCCATTACCCACTTATGGATCGGCATTGACCCGGACATGGAGCTAATAGAATTGCATCCCGAAGGCGCTTCACCGGCTTCATCGGATAAAACTTTCGGGCAGCATTGGTACCGCCCCAACCGACCACTTGCCGCCGGCCAGGAAATGACTATCCATTTCAAGATCCGCGCCGACCGGTCGGCGTTTAAAACTTTCAATAGCGAGCATGCGCTTGCCGGAAACGGGTCTTACATCGAGTTGGAAAAATACCTGCCTCATTTCGGATATCGGCCCGCTTACGAAATCGAAGATCCGGAAGAGCGACGGCAAAATGGGCTGCCGCTCCGCAAGACCACCCTGTCCATCGATCACGACTACCATTTCATTCACTTTCAAAACATTATCTCTACCGAAACCGGACAACAGGCGGTTACCGTCGGCACATTGATAAAAAGCTGGGAGAATGCAGGCCGAAGCTATTTTCACTACCAATCCCGGGAACCGATTCCTTACATGTTCGCCATGAGTGCAGCCGACTACGCGGTGAAAACGGAGCGGCACAAGGGAACAACTTTCCGGATCTATCACCACGCGGGACATTCACAAAACGTTCCGGCCATGATGCAGGCGATGAAAGACGCCGTGGATTACGGTAATACCAATTTTGGTCCCTATCAGCACGGCGAGCTCACGCTGGCTGAAATCCCGCACTACCCCGGCGCCGCGACGGCCTATCCGGGTCTCATATTCAGTCAGGAGCGAACCAATTTCAGGAGTAATCTCGGTACCGGTTTCAACTTTACCTATGCCACCACTGCCCATGAGACGGCGCATCAGTGGTGGGCAGGTCGTCTGGCTGCCCCGGCAGGGCCCGGCTACGCGCTGCTGACCGAATCGCTGGCTAAGTACACCGAGGCGATGGTGACCGAAAAGCGGTTTGGCAAAATGTACCTGAGACCCTACCATTTGATGGATACGCAGCTCTATTTCTCCTACCGCAGCGCCATGGGCGAGAAAGAAATACCGCTTTGGAAAACTGCGGAACAGCCCTTCGTGCACTACCAGAAAGGTGGGCTCGCCTTATTTCGTTTGAAAGAAGTTTTGGGCGAAGCGCATCTGGCCCGCGCGTTGGGTGAGCTGGTTAGGCACCACGGTTACCCTTTGCAAAAACCAAACACCTCTGACCTTATCGAGACGTTAAAACGCGGAGCGAATGCGACGCAAATGCGGCTCATCGACGAGCTTTTCAAGAAAGTGATTGTATTTGATAATGACATTAAAATACTGTCAAACAAATCATTACCCAACAACCAACAACTGCTCACCCTGGAAATCAATATCCGCAAAATGGATGAAACATCAGGTAAACCAGTGCCGCTGAAACCCGACGACGATATCGATATCGCTGTTTTCAATCGGGAAATAGCTGCCGAGGCCACTGCCGGGCCGATTTACCTGCAAAGGCACCATTTTTCGAAAAGCCGGTCGGTAATCAGCGTAGTGGTACCGTGCGGTCCGGTGACGGTGATGCTCGATCCATTATCCTGCATGCTTGATATGAGCGATCACAATAATGTAGTGGTATTAAAGTGAGACCTGACGGAACTTTGGAAAGTGTATTCTTCTTTCTCTTTTATTAGTACCCGGCATTCCCATGGACCTCATTTTTGAACAAGACATTAAAGACTCGTTTCGTGTAAGCCATTTTACAGGAAGCGAAAACATGCCGCCCGTCTCCCAACAACCGGCTTATCAGCGACTGGCCTATCACCGGATTCTCTTTGTACAGGAAGGTTCCGGTGTGATCGAAATTGATGATGTAAGGTTTGACCTGACCGGAAACACACTTTTCCTGCTCTCGAAAGGCCAGCTTTGCCGTTACCGGGGAAATAGTACAATCACCGGCTATGAGCTGAGTTTCGGGGATTGTTTCTGGGAGAAAACGCCGGATAGCGCTAGTAACTGCAAGGCCGTACTCTTCAACAATGCATCTGAAAACCAGCGACTTTCTTTGAATAATGCGGCTATATCTGAGCTTACTTTTTTGCTTCAATCATTACTCAATGAGTTTGAGGCAAAGGATTATGTAAACAAACTCGATGCGCTGGCCGCCTACCTGAAAATCATCATGATCAAGATCGCGAATATCAATGCGGAGGCAGGCGCGGGCTTTGATAACCATGAAAAACAGCTTTACCGGCGCTTTATCGAGCTGGTCAGCCGAAGATACCGCGAAATGCACGAGGTTTCCGAATATGCGCAAGAACTGAATATCCCGGCGAGGCGACTTTCGGATATTTGCAAACGGTGCGCGGGCAAAGGCGCGAAGGAGATCATCAACGGGCAAATCGTCGCCGAAGCGAAACGTTCATTGCAGTTCTCGTCGCAGCCGGTGAAGGAAATTGCTTACCAGCTGCATTTCAGCACGCCCGAGCAGTTCAGCCATTTTTTCAAAAAGAATGCGATGATGTCGCCCCAGGATTACCGGGTCCGCTTCGTCAATTTTGGCAGGTGATCCGCAGAATCTGACATTCCCCAGCGCTGGACGCAGGCTTAATTTTGTAAAAACAAAAAACACAAAACTATGTCTGTCAACGCATTGCAAACCATTGCGGGCATCCGCATACCCGATAGCAAGCTGGCCAACGACGCCACCGACCTGCTTCTCGAACACGGTACCGAGTTCATTTATAACCATTCATTGCGCGTTTTTCTCTTCGCCTCGCTCAACGGCAACCGGGAAAAACGGGTGTATGACCCCGAGCTGCTGTACATCAGCGCCGTTTTTCACGACCTGGGCCTGGTACCGCATTACAGTAGCCCCGACAAACGCTTCGAAGTGGATGGCGCCAATGCCGCCCGCGATTTCCTGCGAAGCAACGGCCTGCCCAAAGAGTCGATGCAACTCGTGTGGGACGCCATTGCATTGCACACGACAATCGGCGTGGCCGAGTACAAGGAGGCGGAGGTTGCATTGCTGTATTCAGGTGTGGGGCTCGATGTGATGGGCGAGGGCTACGAGCACCTCAGCACGCCCGACCGCGAGGCCATCGTGTCCGCATTCCCGCGTAACAATTTCAAAAACGGGATCATACCGACATTCTTCGGAGGCTTTTCGCACAAAACCGACACTACATTCGGCAATATCAAAGCCGATGTATGCGCCTATATGATCCCCAATTTCGAGCGCAAGAACTTCTGCGACTGCATTTTACATTCACCGTGGAGCGAGTAGGCCGGGGACTTCCTCTACAATGGTTTCAAACAGCTTTTTCGCGCTGGTATGCTTCAATACCGGCGCGATCTGCCCGCCCCAGAACATGATCAGTTCCCATTGCTGTTTTTCGGTGGCTGCTTTCCGGAGCGGTACAATGAACTGGTTCTGCAACGGAAATGGCAGCAGCTCATCGTTATGGCCTGCCAGCGTTTCGGTATAGCGGCTGCGGATGCCTCGGCCGAGCCGGCCCGTCGATACTTTGGTGAGCGTCGTGTAGCGGGCAGCGTCGGAATGCAGGAGGTTACGGTGGTATTCGGTTGCGCCGGATTCTTCGGTGGCCAGGAACGCCGTGCCGATCTGCACGCCTTCCGCGCCGAGGGTGAATGCGGCCGCCACACCGCGGGCATCGGCAATGCCACCGGCTGCTACCACGGGGGTTTTCACCTTGTCGCGGATTTGCTGCACCAGTACGAATGTACCCGTCAGCGATGCTTCCGGCGATTCGAGGAACGAGGGCCGGTGGCCGCCGGCTTCAAAACCGGAGGCGATGATGACGTCCACACCAGCATTGTCCAATGCGATCGCCTCGTCGAGCGTCGTTGCATTGCCGATGAGTTTAATGCCCTTTTTCCTGAAATCTTCCAGGATTGTTTGGGAAGGCACGCCAAAAATAAAGCTGAAAACCGGCGGTTTGGCGGTCAGTAGTGCCTCTACCTGGTTTTCGAAGCGCGAAGGGTAGGCTTTGGGCCTGGCCGGTAGCGGGGCGCCCAGTTCATCGAAAAACGGTTTGACGAGCACAGCAGCCTTGTCGAATGCTTCATCGGAAATTTCTCCTGACGAAAAGTCGCTGTCGTTGATCCAGAGGTTGATATTGTAGGGTTTGTCGGTAGCTTGTTTCAGCTCTTTGTCTAATGTAATAATTTCCTCCGGCGTGAGCATGTATGCGCCGTAGCCGCCCATTCCGCCCAGGTTGGAAACGGTCGAAACGAGCTTAACAGACGATAAATTACCTCCAAAAGGGCCTTGCAGTATCGGATATTCGATTCCCAGCGTGCGGGAAACATTGGTTTGGTTCCACATAATCCAGGTCGCGGGCGGTAAGTGAAACCCGCTGCGCAAATTAAGCAGAGAATTTGTTCGACATTGCGTGACCTACATCACATTTTGCATCATCTCGACCCGTGGTAAAGCCGGCTCAAAGTCTCGCGTGATACGCCCAGGTACGAGGCAATGAGATGCTTGGGCACGAGCTGAAACAGCGTCGGATATTGGGCGAGCAGATCTTCATACCGTTTTCTGGCATCGTTGGTCATGATCGACAGAAGTCGTCGTTGCGAGGCCACGTAGCCCCGGTTGGTCCGCCAGCGGAAAAAGTGCCCTATCGCTTCAATTTCGTGGCACATTCGCTCCCTATCCTCAGCCGACAGCGACAGAACCTCCGCATTGGCCACGCAATCCACCGTTACAACCGCCCGGCGCCCATTATACAATGCGTCATAGTCCGACGCCCACCAGGTAGGCATCGCAAATTGCAGGATCGTCATTTTCAGCTCGTCATTCAGGAAATAGGTTTTGAGACAACCGCTCACGACGAAATATTCCCGTGTCACCAACTCGCCTTCGCGGATCAGTACCTGACCTTTCCGGAAGGTTTCGGGTTTAAAACAAGCATAAAAACCGTCGAACTGCGCATCGGTCAGTTCGACGGTTTTACCAATATGGTCTTTCAGGATTTGCCGGGCGTCCATTGGGAATGTTTTTCAATCCTGAAATATAAATGTTTACACGAAATTCCAGGTCATTGGTAGTCGAGCCAGGTGGTAGCTTTGCATGATTTATCGGTTTTAAACCTGATCCAGCGGGCTGAAAACCCGGTTGGGAATGCAAATGAAACGGTCTGTCCCGGGCTGACGGTGAACGTTTTGTAGGTCATCCAGGGTCCGTTGCCGACGGGATCCGCCTCGAGCGTAAAGGTTACGGCCTCTTTGGCGTCGTGCGACAATTTCAGGTTCTTTTTGTCGTAAAAACCAATCAGGTAAGGGTCCGAGCTTTCGCCTGCATTCGCCCGGGTATCTTTCCACGGGCCGCCATGGCCGGTTGGTTTGCCGAGTTTCCACAGGTCATCGATCGCCCCGGCCCATACTGCCGCCTTTTTATCGTCGGAAACAATGATGTGGTCGCTGTTGACCATCGATCGGGCGTCGATACCCGTCATGACCAGCAGTCCGCGATAGGAGGCGTAGTCGTGAATGCGCAGGTTGTGCGACGAAACAGGCCGGATTTTGGCATAACCATCGGCATTCTCGGCGGGAAGCTCGTAAAATGTGCCGTGGCAATTGAAAAGATCGCGCTCGGTCGCCACCTCGCGGCATATGCGTAATGCCGCCTGGTTGGTGAGCCCGGTGAAAGCTTCATTACCCAACGGTAAGCGCCAGCGGCGGCCCTTATCGTCGACCACGAGCACGGAGGAGGCTTCTATGGTCACCACCTGCCTGGGTATGGCAAATTTCTTTTGAATGAAAGCGTGCATTTTAGCGTCGTCGCGGCGGGTGAGCTTCATATTACCATCCAGCTCGTAGTAGCCCCGGTCGGCGGGTGTTACGCCGCTGAAATCCGTCGCCGCAATGCCTAGCACCCGCCGGTTTTCGCCCAGGCCATACAGCAGCCCGCCGTGGCTCTCGGGCGCATGGGCATTGCTGAGTCCTTTAAAAATCGCGTTCGGGGCGTTCTCCCGTTTGTCGTCGGAAGCATAGGCAAAGTGAACCGTAGCACGGGTAGCCTTTTCGGGGCGGACGCGGACCCATTCTCCCAATTCGGCGGCCCCAAAAGCCACGTTCTCCGAGGAATTTGCCCCTACTTTCACCGTTTTCAGCACTGCCCATTTGCCGTCACCTTTTTTATCTACCTCAAAAACAAAACCCGTTTCACTGTTTCCCTCATTGCATACCCACGCGGCGCGATATGCCCAACCTGCGAACAGGAACGGTTCCGAATTTTCACCGGCTTTCAGGGTCTCATTAAGCCAGACGGAGCCTTCTGCGGAGTTCGGGCCAAGCTGGTCGGGCTGGTTAAGGGGTGTAAACCAAAGATTGGAATTGGATTGTCCGGGACCTTCTATCCCACCCTTGGCTTTGCGTTTGTTCAAAAACTCACGCTGGGCCGAATCGTCGCAGCCGAAAACGAGGCGCTCGTTCCACCGGGTAAAATCGCCGATCACTTTCAGGTAAGCCGAGCGCGGGCGGAGTCCGGCACTGTTCTGCGAATTGAACTGCCCCGGAAATTTCCAGAACATGCCGTGCATGGTCATCAGGTAATCGGCCTGTTGTGGCGTACCAACGTCACGAATGCGTGGCCATTCGGTATTCCAGCCGTGGGCACCGTCGTAGGCGTGGCTGGTCTTGGGCAGGCGGTAAAAAGTCCATTTTCCATGGTCGCGCACGCCGAGTAAAACTGATTTGTGATCCCAGCCGGTAGCCCAGATCGGGTCGGTAGCCGGATTTTTGTTGCCGTAAATCCCGCCCGGCCCGGTAACCTCCACAAACTGGTTGCGGCGGATAACCTTCCAGTTCTTCCCGTCCCATTCGGACAGTGAACCCGACTCGATATCGAACTGTTTTTCGGCCTGCTGGCCCGGCTCTCCATTGTTGGAATACACCGCCACGCCCTGGCCCGAATAAAAGCCCTTTCCATGCGTGCCCGGCAATAGCCCTTTCGTCTGGTAGATAGCCTTATTGGCCTCCTTGTTGTGGTCGACGTTACCATCTTCGTAAAGCATTTTGGGGACGAGCGTTTTTACGTCCACTTCATAAAAGCCCTCTTCCATGGTACCGTAAAGGATTCTCCCGGCGGGATCGGTCAAGTGGCGCGCATTGCCTGTATGCCTTCCCGGCATTGCTTTGTAAGGAATCGTGCGCACCTTGCCTTCGCTATCGATCGCGTATGGCCCGATAAAAAGCTGGTTACTTTCCCGGTGGACCATTCGGTTGGCAGGTGTACCGCCAATGCTTTCCGGGCGGACGGTCTGTTTCAGGTCGGCGCTAACCTCATACAGCTTATCCGAAGATCCGAAGGGCAAATGCGGGCCGTAGGTTACCGCCCAGAGCTTCCCCGCCCAGGGCACCACCACGCCGGTACCGCATTCCCCCTCATTGTTATACATGGCCAAATGCGGGTAAACGCCGCTATATGAACGATAATTAGGCTTTTGGGCGGCACTCGGTTGGTGTAGTCCCATCACCGATGCGGCCAGTAATGCCCACACACGATTTTTGTTCATCGAAAAAGTCATTGTTCTGAAAATCAAAAGGATTATATCCCGCATTATTAACTGCCTCACGGGAAAGTGAAAATTAATATCCGGCATTCTGGGTAATGTTTGGGTTCACACGCCGCTCCACTGCCGGGATGGGCCAGAGATATTGCCGGGATTTGTCGAAATTACGCTGGGAAAGCACTTTCACATCGGTGCCGAACCCGGAGTAATCTGCCACCCCGTCCTCATCCAGCGGCGTCACACCGGGAAAGGGCCATTTTGCGCGGTTTTGCGCGGCGGGGTCTGGCAGGCCTATCACCGGTGTCGATAAAACTTTCTCGGCGAGTTTCCAGCGAATGAGGTCCATATAGCGCAACCCCTCACGCGGGAACTCCACGCGGCGCTCCCGGCGCAATGCTTTGCGGAATGCAGCGGCGTTGGTAGTGGTAATGGCCGGATACGCATTCGTTTGCTCAGCACTCAAGCCATACGCCCTCGCCCTGATCTGGTTAACAGCGTTCAAAACGCTTCCGTCGATCTCCCCAAGCTCCATTTTGGCCTCTGCGTACGTCATGAGCATTTCTGCGTAACGGATGACAATGGCGTCGTTGTCCTCCACGAGGCGTTCGGGCCAGGTCTGGTCGATCCCTTTTTTCCAAAGCAGGCCTGTGAAGCTGGCAAATGCGGCCACGGCGCGGGTGTCTTTGTTGGGAACACGGCGATTTTCTTTCGAGCTGAACACCGTTAGGGAATCCGGGTGCGGCATGTAATTATAGCCGAGCCATTGCGTGTTGAACTCCACAATCGTCGCGGTCAGCCGCGGGTCACGGTTTTTGAAAGGCGTTTTGGGATCATACAATGCCGATTCGTCGATCGGCTTCCCGTCCGTGCATTCGTAGGCGTCCATCATGTCACGCGTGGGCAGCTGCGCACCGAACCCGCCCGCATTACGCGAGATGTTGTCCTGCACATAACCCGCGCCATTGAAAACCTGCTGCTTTTCATCCCTGGGCACGCTAATGATAATTTCCTTACTGGTTTCCCCGGCTTTCAGAAATAGTTGCGGATAGCTTGCGTGCAATGCATAGACGCCCAAATCCATCACCGCTTTGGAAGCGTCGCGGGCGAGCGCCCATTTGCCCGTGTACAAGGCTGTGCGGGCTTTGATCGCCAGCGCCGCACCTTTCGTCAGCCGTTTTGTTTCCGAAGCGCCGTAAGAAACGGGCAGGTTAGCAGCGGCAAAATCGAGTTCGTCGAAGACGAATTGCAGGACCTCGGCCTGGTTTTTACGGGCCACGTCGTAGGATTCTTCGAGTGCAATGGGCTCGGTAAGCAGCGGGACGTCGCCGAAATGCGTGATCAGCCGCGAATACTGGTAGGCGCGGATCAGCCGCATTTCCGCTTCCAGGCGCAACATAACGGCTGCCGGGGTATTGGCAGCGGCGCGTTCCTTGTTGGCCAGAAACGAGTTGACGCGCGCTATAGCTTTGTAGGAATTAAGCCAAAAGGTTTGCACGTTGGCGTCGTCGGCGTTCATCGTGCCGCCTATCACGGCGTTGGTAAGCTGCCCGCGGTGCCATTCGTTATCGCTGAACAGCTCATTATCGTTGCCCCAGAATGCGAGCCGGTACAGGTCGTTCACAGCCAGTTCGAGCTCGGTCTGATTGGAATAAAATGTGCCGGTCGAGGCTTCGGAAAGCGGGTTCAGATCGAGGGTATGGCAGCTGGTCGCGCCCGCCAGGATCAATATAAATAGGGTCTTTTTCATGTGTTATCGGTCAAAAAAGGGTTTCTAAAACCGGATGGTGGCACCGGCCATTAAGGTGGCTACGATCGGGTACGAATAGCTTCCCGATTCCGGGTCGAGATACTTGGGGAACTTGCTGAGCGAGAATACATCGTTGGCCGACAGGTACAGCCGCAGCGACTGTACACCCGTCTTTTTCAGCGCATCCTGTTTCAGGGTGTATCCCAAAGTGATGTTTTTCAAACGGAAATAAGCCCCGCTCAGCAGCCAGTAATCCGAGAGCGCATAATTGGCAGCATTCGAGGTGCGGGAAAGCCTCGGATAGGCCGCTTTCAGGTTCTGATCGGCCGTATTGTTGTTACTCCAAAATTTCCCGACCATTTCGGCGGGCATATTACCGAATGCTTCTGCAAAAGGCTGTGTCACTTCCGAGCTGAGCCGCGCCAACTTTTTGGCAACGCCCTGGAAAGTAATAACCACATCAAGCCCCTCATAATCAGCACGTAAATTGCCACCGTAGAGATAGCGCGGCAATGCGCCTCCAAGCAGCACCTTATCGTCAGTCGTGATCTTGCCGTCCTGACTGATATCCACATAGCGCACATCTCCCGGTTTTGTAGTCACATTCAGCACCGGCGCTCCTTTGATTTCGTCCACCGTTTGGAATAACCCATTTGAAACATACCCAAACCACTCATTATACTCGCTGCCGTTGCGCACGATCTGATCGCCGCGGAATTCGGTCCCTTTCAAATCGCCAACGGTCGATTTGGCATCGGACAGGTTGGCCGAAACGGAGTAGTTCAGCTTGTTAATGCGGTCGCGCCAGGCCAGTTCCAGCTCCCAGCCCTTCACATTAAGCGTTCCGGCGTTCTGGTTGGGTTTGTCATAACCGAGGTAGAGCGGGATGTCGAGCGGCAGGAGGATATTCGTGGTCGTCTTTTTGTAATAATCCGCTGCCAACGTGAGCCGGTCGTTCAGGAACGAAGCGTCGAGGCCAATGTCGGCTGTCCGGCTGGTTTCCCAGCTGATATTCTCCACCGCGTACACCTGCTGCGCGCCGCCGGTGAGCGGTACAACGCCCCCATTTTGGTAAAATAATGCCGTTGAGAAATCGATGGTGGCCATGTAGGGATAATAGGCCGGGTTACCATCCTTATCGAGCAGGCGCTCATTGCCCGCCTCGCCCCACGAACCGCGGAGTTTCAGGAACGATAACCAGTGGTTATTTTTGAGAAACCGCTCTTCGGAAATCGTCCAACCTGCGGAGACTGACGGGTAAACAGCCTTCCTATACTGAGCTGCGAACCGCGAAGAAAGGTCAGATCGCAGGTTTCCCTGGATAAAATATTTGCTCTTAAAATTGTACTGCAACCGGCCGAAAAACGAATGCAGGCCCGATTCGTTCGCACTGCCGGAGTTGTCACGCAGCTCCGTCGAACCCGAATTGAGGTAGGGAAATCCCGTCAATGCAAACCCGCTGCGCGATGCGCCGAGTGATTCCTGTGAGCGGTAGTTTTCCTCAAAACCCGCCAGAATATCAATAGTATGCATGGAGTTAAATTCCCGCGCGTAATTGGCCAGAAACTGTCCATTGATCGTCATACCTTCCGAGCGGCCCTCGTTGAGAACCGTCCGCGCCTGGTTCACGACCGTGCCCACGGTGCCGTCGGGATTGGTAAAGCGGATCTGTTTGGAGAAGTATTTGGTTTTGTCCAGATCAAACACCGGCGCTACCAATGCCGTGAGCGTGAGGCCGTTTACGGGTTTGTAGTTGAATTGCATCCTACCGCCGAGCTGGTTGTAAAGCTGTCTCGTAAAGCCGCCCTCGCGAAGCTGCGCCAGCGGGTTACGGCCATCCTTACCCACTGCGAGCTTGCCGTTTTCATACACATCATCATAAATCGACGGCATGATCCGCGCTTCGTAAATGGGGTTGTACGTGCTGTTGGGAAGCTCGTTGGCACTGCCTTTGTTGGCGGTGCGTTTGTAAAAAACATCGAGGTTTACGCTGATCTTGTCGTTCACCTGCATATCGTTATTCACCCGGAACAGGTAGCGATCGTACGAACGGTTATCATAGAATGCACCGGAACTCGCGTAGCCCAGCGAGGCCTTTGTTTTGATCTTGCCCGTTCCGATCGTGAAAACCAGGTCGTGGCGCTGGCGCGGGGCACTCTTGCGGGTGAGGATCGCTTTCTGCCAGTCGGTGTTCGGGAAACGGTCGGGATTTACCCGGTTGCTATCGAGATAAGAAGCGACGTACGCATCGGCAAATGGCCCGGCGGTGGCACCGTCGTTGACAGCCTGCTCGTTGAAATACCGCATATAATCCTGTACGCCCACATATTTCGGTGTGGCTGTGGCGCGCTGCACGCCGTGTTCGTAGGTATATTCAAGGCTCCCCTGCCCGCTTTTGGCGCGTTTAGTAGTCACCAGGATTACGCCTGCCGCCCCGCGCGAGCCATAGATCGCCGCAGAGGCCGCGTCTTTGAGCACCGTAATGTTCTCCACATCGCCCGGATTCACATTATCAATGCTCGCCACGGGCACGCCGTCGACAATGACCAACGGACTATTGGTACCGATGGTGGTAATGCCCCGGATGAGAATGCTGGAACCCGAGCCCGGCGCGCCGCTGCTGCGGGTTACCGATACGCCTGCCACACTGCCCTGTAATGCGTCGGACACCTGTAAGGTCTGCCGCCCGCCCACATCCCGTGCGCCTATGGACGAAATGGCGCCGGTGAGGTCCTTTTTGCGCTGGGTACCGTAGCCCACTACCACCACTTCGGAAAGTGCGTTATCGCTCAGTTTGAGCGAAACGTCAAGCCTGGTTTGCGCTCCTGGTACAATATCCTGGCTTTGATAACCGAGAAAAGAAAAGGTGAGTGTGACGGTTTCGCCAGCCGGCAAGGGAATTGAGTAGTCGCCATTCGCGTCCGTTACCGTCCCGCGCTGGGTGCCTTTGACCACGATACTGACGCCCGGCAGTTCACTCGCGCCCTCTCCGGTCACCTTTCCCGTGAGCTGGCGTACCTGCGCTGCCAACGGGCCAAGCGAGCCAAAAAGCAGAACGCAGCCAAGTAGAATTTTTTGTCGCATATTTTTCCAATATTTAGGGTTTCGTGCTGTTCAGGGCCCTGAGTGGCACAGTTTAAAATTTGAGTTAGCAAATATAAAATTGGACATTACGGTGATTTTCAAATACGCTTAGCCAGTTCGCTATCCAAAATTATGGACAACCTAAAAAGCTGACATACAGAAGCTTATTGCATGAATATCATGGAGAATGGACAAGACAAAGCGAGCTCTTTAGACCTCCTCGATCGCTGTTGCCAACTGGTTGCCGACACCTACGGCAAACCCGACAGTGCTGAATGGACAAATGGCGACTTCATCAGGCTTAGCAACATCCTTTATAAAAAGACGCACGTACAGATCAGCCCGAATACGCTGAAAAGGATTTTTGGGAAGATTAAAACCGATGCACGGTACTATCCGCAGAAGGCCACGCGCGATGCACTTGCGCGTTATGTGGGATTTGTGGATTGGAATACGTTTGGTCAGATCCGGCCGGAACCGGTGGTCGCGCAGCCTGTGCACGCGGATGTGCGTGAAGTACCGGAAACGGCGGTACGTCCGGCGGTGCCACAGCGGAAAAATAGTTTCCGCCGCGTGCTTCCGGCCACATTTGCATTGGTGATCACGCTCTTACTGGCATGGCAGGGCGTTGTGTATTGGCGAGGTGAAAAGGCGGTTATCAGCTTGTTTTGTAAAAATCCCGAAGGTGATAATCCCCATTCCGCCATATTCGTGCTCCGCGGCTTTGACGATCCCGCACAACTTGCCGACGGATACGAACTCGATTTCGGAGATGGTGAATCCAAAGCGCATTTGAACGATGAAGACAGCGTTTACACGCATTATTACGAAATTCCGGGCCGCTATTACGCCACGTTGCAGCGACGCGGCATTACCCTCGACACGGTGCCCGTGTACCTGCATACCAACGGCTGGACCGCCACCGCGACCATGATGCACGATACCACGCGGGTATACCCGATCGACGCACCGTCACTATTCAAAAATGGTTATAACAGCATTACTTCCAGCGAAATAGCCCGCTCGGGCGTCGATACCAGCCGTACATTTTTTGTTTATTTTAAAAACAGCTATCCCACCGGCATCGATGGCGATAACTTTGAGCTGTTGATCGACGTCAAAACCTCTCTTCCACGCCCGGGCGTCCGCTGTTCGCAGGTACGGCTAACCCTATACGGCGACTCTTCCAGCCACATGGTCGACATCATGAAGCCGGGCTGCATTCATTGGAGCAAACTGCAATTTTCCAATTTACAAAAAGACGGCCGCTCGGACGGCCTCAGCTTCCTGGGCGCAGACCTCACCACCGGCGGCACGATCCGTATAAAAGTCGTGAACCGCCGGGCGACATTACAGATCAATGGGAAGGAAGCATTTACAGGCGCCTACCATAAGCCGCTGCGGCACATTTACGGGCTGGACATTATGTTCGCGGGCATCGGTACCGTGCGGTCGGTGCAAATGCGGGATTTAAAAACGGGGAAAGAGTTTGCTGGGAATTTTTAGGATAATTCAGCCGTTTCCGATCCTCTTCCTCCTATCCACGCTTCCCTGATATTTAGGCCCCGGCGGGGCCTTCTGTTTGTAGCAAAAAAGAATGATGCAACTGGCATCCAGGCTCCGTAGGTGCCGCCTGTTCATGCTAAGCGGCACCTACGGAGCCATCGATCGTTTTCCAAATACCACGTCCTACAAACAGGGGGCCGCGCTGCGGCCACAATGAGAGAAACGGAGCGTATTGGTATAACGTCGTTTCCGGCCCTCTTCCTCCTATCCACGCTCCACCGGTATTTCGGCCCCGGCGGGGCCGCCTGTTTGTAGCAAAATGATGTAACCGACATCCCGGCCCCAGCGGGGCCTCCTGTTTGTAGCAAAAAAATGATGCAATTGGCATCCAGGCTCCGTAGGTGCCGCCTGTTCATGCAAGGAGGCACCTACGGAGCCCACCTCCTACAAACAGGGGGCCGCGCTGCGGCCACAATGAGAGAAACGGAGCGTATTGGTATAACGTCGTTTCCGGCCCTCTTCCTCCTATCCACGCTCCACCGGTATTTAGGCCCCGGCGGGGCCGCCTGTTTGTAGCAAAATGATGTAACCGACATCCCGGCCCCGGCGGGGCCTCCTGTTTGTAGCAAAAAAATGATGTAATTGGCATCCAGGCTCCGTAGGTGCCGCCTGTTCATGCAAGGAGGCACCTACGGAGCCATTGATCGTCTTCCAAATACCACGTCCTACAAACAGGGGGCCGCGCTGTGGCCACAATGGGGGGCGGAGCGCATTTGGTATAATACCGGAGCGCGATTCCCCTAAACAGCGAGCCGCGCTCCGGCGGGGCGGATGTTCGGATTTTTCATTATCTTTGTGCCCAATATGTCAAGGTCTGAAACTACATATCGCCCATCTGCTGACATTGCAGCCTGACGCTGGTCCTCTGAATTACTTTCACTTCCGGACCCGCGAAATTCCCCTGCTTTGATCACATTTTTCCACGCTATGCGCGCCACGCTATGCGCGCGGACAGGCGATGTGCTGCCCATAGCTCAGACTTTTACAACCATGACATCTTTGACTTCATTCGGGTGGAATACCCATTTTGAACAATATTTCCATACTTACCAGGCACAAGGACTCGAAGCCGCACGCGTGACGGCGATCGAAGGCTTCCGGCATAAATTAGCGACCGAAACCGGGCCCGTCGACGCTACACTTTCGGGCGCTTTGATGAACGGCGCCGACAATTGGGACCTGCCCAAAGTCGGCGACTGGGTGGCTTTCAAAGCCTACGACCAGGAGGGCATTATCATTGCCGTGCTGCCGCGGGTGAATGAGCTCAGCCGCAAATTGCCAGGGCGAAGCATCGAAAAACAGGTAATCGCGACCAATATCGATACGGCGTTCATCGTGCAGGGCCTTGATCGCGATTTTAACCCGATGCGCTTGCAGCGGTACATCGTTCAAATCATGCAGTGCAATATCCGGCCCGTGGTGCTGCTGAACAAACAAGACCTGGTCGATCATCCGGAGCGTTACCGCGACGAAGTGATGGCATTGGGCTACAACTGCCCGGTGCTGTTGCTGAACGCCACCGGGCAGGAAGGCTTGCAAGAATGGGCTGCGGAACATTTGCGGCCCGGCCATACCTATGTCCTGGTCGGTTCTTCGGGTGTGGGTAAAAGCACGCTCGTCAACGCGCTGCTGGGATTTCGTTTGCAGGAAGAAGGCGCAGTCAGCGATTTTAACCAAAAAGGAAAGCATACTACTGTTTCACGGAACCTGGTACTACTGCCGTCCGGCGCGATGCTGATCGATTCGCCGGGCATGCGCGAGTTTGGTGTCACGCTCGAAACGGACGATCACAGCCTGAACTACCACCCATTACTGGCCTCGCTTTCGGCAGAATGCCGGTTTCACGATTGCACGCACCAGCATGAGCCCGGATGTGCGGTGGTTGCGGCTGTGCGTAAAGGCGAGCTCCCGCAGGAGGTTTATGATAGTTATCTAAAAATCAGTCGCGAACAGGCACATTATCAGACCGATTCGATCGAACGCAAGCGGACCGAGCGGCAGTTTGGACGGATAGCCAAGCAGGTAGTCCAACACCGGAAGCAGCGGAAATATTAGGTTAAAAAGAAAAAGAGGAACATGCCGCCCCTCTCTTTACTCAAACTACAATGAAATCATGTCCGGAGACCGGACAGGGTTAAAAAGTATCGTACCTAGGTTGTCTAATGAGTTTTGATGAAATCACCTAGTGAACGGCATTGATGAAGGCAAGCGATCAGTAAAAAGCCCCGGCGCGATAAGGCTGCCGGGGCTGAATTGAAACTTTAATATCCGGGATTTTGAACGATCTTTTTGTTCTGGTCCACCACCGGTTGCGGCACCGGGTTCATGTACATTTTCTTCGTGAAAACGTGCGGGTGGTTCAGGCCGACGACTTCGTACACCCATTTGCCTTTGTTATCATTGGGCGAGGTGTTCGTAATTTTCATGCCGTGAAAATCCTTGTTCATGACGTCTTCGGCAATTACCCAGCGGACAATGTCATAGAACCTTTTGGCTTCAAAACACAGCTCCACCCGGCGCTCGCGGCGGATTGCCTGGCGCATTGTCTCCTTCGTCAGACCGGCAGGTAATTCAGGCAGATTCGAACGTTTGCGGATCGCGTTGATGGCCGAGTATACCGAAGCATCCGGGCCGGCAGCCTCGTTTTGAGCTTCGGCGTAGTTCAACAAAACCTCTGCATAGCGGTAATACACATAGTTTTGCCCGCTGGCGGCGCCTCCGCGTGGCTTCAATGGATTGATTTTCTTTTTGAAATAATAACCGGTATTACCCACGTCGTCGGTACCGAAATCGATCTGATTTTTGGAAGGCCTTACCTTATCAATACGGGTGTAGATGGTATCGGTTTTGGCCATCCAGTCCTGCTTATAAGGCGCGCCGTCGTAAACAATGAAGTCGTAAAAGCGCTTTTCCCGGTTTTTATACGGGTTTTGCGGATCATAGCCGGAAGTCGGGTCAGCAATGGGTTTGCCATTCGCCATCGCAAACTGGTCTACAAGCTCCTGCGTCGGACAGTAGTTACCCCAGGTGTAATATACGCCGTCGATCCACACCGGGCCACCGTACTGTTCGTAGTTGGAGCCCATGATCACGGCTACTACCTGGCGGTCCCAGATCACCTCGGAGTTATACTCGTTTTTCTCCCACCAGAATGCGTTAATGTCGGGGAACAAAGCATAAGTACCACCATAAGTATCAATGAATTGCTTGTTGGTGGCCGCGGCTGTGGCCCAGCGTTTGGCATCAAAATTGCCGAAACCCACGAGCTTGTTGGGATCTGCCCCCGCCGCCGGTGTAGCCGCATTAAATGCCGGACTTGCAGCGTACAATTCCAGCCAGCCTTTCAGCGCGAGCGCCGCACCGAGCGTTGCGCGACCGGCATCGGCGTCGCCGTTGCTGTACTTGACAGGCAATGCCTTGTTGGCCACGATTTCAGCCAATTCCTTGGTGATGAAATTGAATGTTTCCTCGAATGTGGCGCGCGTGCGGTAAAGCTCCTCTTCGCCCATCGTGTTGCGGTCGAGCACCTCCGTGATGATCGGCAGACCGCCCAGGTGCATGAACAGCTCGCTGTAATAGTAGGCCCGCATAAACCGCACCTCGTCGATGCGCTTTTTACGGTAGGCCTCCGAGAAATTGGCCGAGTTTTCGGTCACTTTCTCGATAAAAAGATTGCATTTCCGGATTTTAAGGAAAGCAGCCGCCCATGACGCGTAATCCGTAGCATTGCCATTCGCATGGTCCATCGGCGTACCGTTGTTTACGGCGGGGTCCACAATGCCCTGCCGCCAGGAATAGGATTTCCAGTAGAAACCCGCGTCGTTGTCATCGGTGAAATTGTCGAGGTTGTCCGGCGAGTTCCATTTGTTGGAGAGTACGGCGTAGATGTCGTTCAGGAACAGGTCCGCATTGCCTTCCGACGACCATTGCATTTCGTCGGTCAACCGGCTTTTGATATCGTTCTCCAAAAAGTCCTCATTGCAGGAAGTCGTGCAAAGGCCGATGGCCAGCAGCGCGAGCGAAATTGTATATTTTATTTTTTTCATTGGTTCGA
>NZ_JASATN010000021.1:0-114311 GCF_038440355.1 Dyadobacter sp. OTU695
TGCGATGAGCGCCATTAGATTCGACAACAAGTTCAGAAACTACTATCGCAGAAAGGTAGCCGAAGGCAAGAATAAAATGTCCGTCCTTAATGCTGTCAGAAACAAAATCGTCCACACCATCTTTGCCCTAATAAAAAACCAAGCAACCTTTCAAGATCACTTGGTTTTATCATAGAAATCAGACTGACATTTTCTCAGCTATTGTCAGAAGTCATACCGATAAATCCCTTCCACCTTCGTGGTCGGCGGCATGTGGGCCAGGGTTTTCAAAAGTCCGTCGTGCAGGCCAAATACCCAACCGTGCAGATGCAGCTCCTGTCCCTGATGCCATGCGCCCTGTACAATGCTTGTTTGTGCGAGGTTATGTACCTGCTGGATCACATTAAGCTCCACCAAGCGGTCAAAACGCCTTTTCTCGTCTTCGATCGCGTCCAGTTCAGCCGCAAACTTGTCGTACACATCCTTGATATTATGGAGCCACCTGTTAATGAGTCCCAGGTCCTTGTGCATCATCGACGCCCTCACCCCACCGCACTGGTAATGCCCAACGACCAATATATGCCGCACTTTCAACACTTCAACGGCATATTGCAACACGCTGAGCATGTTCATATCGGTATGAACCACGAGGTTGGCCACGTTACGGTGTACAAACATTTCGCCGGGCTTCGACCCTGTCAGATCTTCGGCGGGAACGCGACTGTCGGAACATCCGATCCAGAGGAAATCCGGCTTCTGATCTTTGGCCAGTTGGTCAAAATACGTTTCGTCAACTTCGAGCTGCCGTGCGGCCCAGGATTTATTCGCTGACAACAGGGTGTTGATAAGTTCCATTTCGTGATTGATGATTGAAGTACCAAAATAATACAATCTCTCTCAGATTCATTCAAAAGCGTACATCCTTTTAGCGGAAAAAAATCCGTAATTTTGCACTCTTAAAATCCGGAGAGGGTTATAAATAGTGCTATTTACATTGATCGGTCACGGCAAATGCCGGGGCCAACTACGCATATGAAATACAACGAATATAAAAATCTGAGTTACCCTCAAATCGGGGACGAGGTACTGAAATTCTGGAAAGACAAGAAGATCTTTGAAGCGTCGGTCGAGACCCGCGAAGGCGCTCCTACTTTCACATTTTTTGAAGGCCCTCCATCCGCCAACGGAACACCGGGTATCCACCACGTAATGGCCCGGGCGATCAAGGACATTTTCTGCCGCTACAAGACATTACAGGGCTTCCAGGTGAAACGTAAAGGCGGCTGGGACACGCACGGGTTACCGGTTGAGCTACAAGTTGAAAAAGAACTGGGCATTATCAAGGACGATATCGGAAAGAAAATTTCGGTAGCGGATTACAATGAAAAGTGCCGCCAGACAGTCATGAAGTTCACCGACCAGTGGAATGACCTGACGGAGAAAATGGGTTACTGGGTAGACCTCGACAATCCTTACATTACCTATAAGAGCGAATATATCGAAAGCCTCTGGCATTTGCTTAAAAAGCTGTATGACAAAGGTTTGCTATACAAAGGCTACACGATCCAGCCCTATTCACCGGCTGCGGGAACGGGGTTGTCGTCCCACGAATTGAACATGCCCGGCACGTACAAAGACGTGAAGGACACGACGATCGTGGCGATGTTCAAGGTGAAAGAAGCCGCCAAATGGCCTGCATTAGCAGGTTCTGCAAACGAGGACATTCGCATTCTTGCCTGGACGACCACGCCCTGGACGCTTCCCGCAAACTCCGCATTGACGGTGGGCGGGAACATTACCTATGTTTTGGTAAAAACATTCAATCCTTACACGTACGAGCCGGTGGCGGTGGTGCTTGCGAAGGACCTGGTAGGCAAGTATTTCTCCGAAAAAGGCCACGAGGGCGATTTCGAAGGCTATGCTACCAGCGACAAAAAAGTATTGCCGTGGAGCATTGTCAATGAATTCAAAGGCAAGGACCTGGAAGGCATCGAGTATGAGCAACTTTTGCCTTACATCCAGCCTGGAACTCCCGCATTCCGCGTAATCCTCGGCGATTTCGTGACGACCGAAGATGGTACCGGCGTGGTGCATACTTCTCCTACTTTCGGTGCGGACGACTTCCGGGTGGCGCAGGCCAACGGCATTCCTTCCATCATGGTGAAAGACGAAAACGGCAAAGAAGTGCCTATCGTCGATCGCCAGGGACGTTTTGTGAAGGAGATCACCGATTATGCAGGCCGTTTCGTAAAGCCTGAATATTACTCGCAAGCTGAACAGGACGATCCCGAGTTCCGCCCTACCGACGTGCTGATCGCCATTAAACTCAAAGAGGAAGGCAAAGCATTTAAAGTTGAAAAATACGAGCACCCGTACCCGCATTGCTGGCGTACGGACAAGCCGGTGCTTTACTACCCGCTCGATAGCTGGTTTATCCGCACCACAGCGGTGAAAGACCGTTTGGTAGAATTGAACAAAAGCATCAACTGGAAACCCGAAAGCACGGGAACCGGCCGCTTTGGCAACTGGCTCGAAAACCTCGTTGACTGGAACCTCTCGCGTTCGCGCTACTGGGGAACGCCACTGCCTATCTGGCGCAACGATTATGGCGACGAAGCGTGCATCGGATCTATCGAAGAGCTGAAAGACAAGCTGGAAGAAGCTATTATCTCCGGCCATTTGACCCGCGAGCAGGCTTTACATAACTCAGATTACCTGCAAAAACTGGAACACGGCGACTACGACTTGCACCGTCCGTATGTGGATGATGTAGTGTTGGTGGGCAAAACCGGCCATATCATGCACCGCGAACCGGACCTGATCGACGTTTGGTTCGACTCGGGCGCAATGCCGTATGCACAATGGCACTACCCGTTTGAAAATCAGGAAATTTTTAACCAGGCATATCCTGCCGACTTTATTTCAGAAGGTGTAGACCAAACCCGTGGCTGGTTCTTTACACTCCACGCCATTGCGGGCATGTTGTTCGATTCGGTTGCATTTAAAAATGTAGTGTCAACCGGACTGGTACTGGATAAGAACGGCAACAAAATGTCGAAGCGCCTGGGCAATGCAGTCGATCCGTTTGCGACATTGGCACAATACGGCCCAGACGCGACGCGATGGTACATGATCACCAATGCGGAGCCATGGGACAACCTGAAATTCAACATCGACGGTATCGGCGAAGTGCAGCGCAAATTCTTCGGAACGTTGGTTAATACGTACAATTTCTTTGCATTGTATGCCAATCTTGATGGTTATGAGTTCCACGAAGCCAGTTCGGTACCTATTGAAAAACGCACCGAGCTCGACCGCTGGATCCTTTCGAAACTGAATACTTTGATCAAGGAAGTAGGCGAGCAATTCGACGATTATAACCCGACGAAAGCGGGCCGTCTCGTTCAGGATTTCGTGACCGACCAGCTTTCAAACTGGTACATCCGCCTGAACCGCCGCCGTTTCTGGAACCCGTCCGCGGAACAAGGAGCCGGTTTGACTGACGATAAAGCAGCTGCTTATGAAACTTTGCACCATTGCCTGGTAACTGTTTCGCAGCTTATGTCGCCTATCGCGCCGTTTTTTGGAGAATGGTTGTATAAAAACCTGACAGATAGTGATCGCGAAGCGTCGATCCAGCATAATGCGCCGTTCAAATACGATTCGGTCCATTTGACTTACTGGCCAAAGATCGAAGCCGAGGTGGTGGATAACGACTTGGAAGAAGCGATGGACCTTGCGCAGCGCATCAGCTCGCTCGTACACTCGATCCGGAAAGGGCATAAGCTGAAAGTGCGCCAGCCATTGTCGAAAATCCTGATCCCGGTTTTAAGCGAGAAAACGAAACGTCAGATCGAGCAGGTGGCTTACATTATCCTTTCCGAGGTGAACGTGAAGCATATTGAGTTTGTGCATGACGATAGCGGCATTTTGAAGAAGAAAATCAAACCTAACTTCAAAACCCTCGGCCCGAAATTCGGCCCGAAAATGAAGGAAGTGGCAGCAGCTATTTCAGCGATGGCCGAAGATCAGATCCGCGAGATAGAGGCCAGCAGCGCCATTACATTGCCAGCCGCAAGTGGCCCGATCGAAATCGCATTGACCGACGTGGAGATCATCGCAGAAGACGTTCCGGGATGGCTCGTAGCGAGCGAAGGCGGCCTTACCGTTGCCCTCGACATCACCGTTACCGAAGACCTGCGCCTGGAAGGTATCGCCCGCGATTTCGTGAACCGTGTACAGAATCTGCGGAAAGACAGTGGTTTTGAAGTAACGGATAAGATTCGCATTACCTTACAAAACAACGACGGCCTGCTCGCCAGCGCAGTAACCGCCAACAAAGATTACATCTGCCAGGAAGTACAAGCCCTGGACCTCACCCTCGTCGGCGACCTGAATGGAGAAGCCACGGAGATTGAAATGGATGAGTTTTTGTTGAAGGTGAAGATTGAGGTGGTATAACCAATAAGAATGCAGCTATACGAGGCATATCCATTTGTCCTCAATGAGGGGAAAACACACTATCATTTTCAAAGCATCGGCAAACGCGGTGTGTTTGAGAAAGCTATTGAGTTTTCCCCTCTTAATGATAATGTTTACAATCTGGCTTTGCTTGATTTCAATCCGGAAACGGGAGAATATTCCGACGATACCATTACTGACAATGGTGATATGCGGGAAGTGCTCGCTACTGTGCTAAAAATCGCACTTCAGTTTCTTGCTCAAAATCCTTATCAAACAGTCTTTATTCAGGGCAACAGTGATTCCAAAACCCGGCTTTATCAAATTGCACTAGGGAAACTGTTTCCTGATGTTCATGTATTCCTATTAATCAAGGGCTACAAAAATGGGCAATGGTCTGATTTTGAACCTAACGGCTCCTTTGAAAGTTTTTTGATTGAACGAAAATTGCTAGATTAGTAAATCCAACATACGCTAAATATGAAAGTCCTCGAAAAAAAGTTCGTTCCGCTACCCAACATTCCTGGAAAAGTTACGATAGACAACTCGCTCCCAGATTTGTCAGAGAATCCCGTTGTTAAAGCCAAAGTCGAGCGTGCTCGTAAATTTCTCGAAGAACACCCCATTCCCGAGCATATGCTGAGGAGGAAATAACCACCTTATGCAACTAAAAAACTCTACCGCAATCATCACCGGCGGCGCGTCCGGCCTCGGCGAAGCTGCTGCGCGGTTATTCATAGCCAACGGTGCCAAAGTTGTAGTTCTTGATTTGAACGAAGCAGCCGGACAAGCACTTGAAAGCGAATTCCCCAACCAGCTTAAATTCATCAAAACGGACGTCACGAGCGAAAGCGAGGTAAAGCATGCATTGGACATTGCTTTGCAAACCTTTGGCAGCATTCAAATCGTCGTCAACTGCGCAGGCATCGCTCCTGCACGCAAGATCGTTGGGAAAGCCGACGGTATTTACGGCCCGCATTCCTTTGAGCTTTTTGAAAAAACCATTCGCATTAACCTGCTAGGTACATTCAATGTAATGCGGTTGGCTGCATTTGTGATGGAAAATAACGAACCCAATGCTGAAGGTGAACGGGGGGTGATCATCAACACGGCGTCCGTCGCCGCCTATGACGGTCAAATGGGCCAGGTAGCGTACGCCGCCAGCAAAGGCGGGATCGTAAGTATGACATTGCCCGTGGCGCGTGATCTTGCAAAGGTCGGCATCCGCGTCATGGCCATTGCACCGGGGCTTTTTGAAACGCCGCTGCTTATGGGCCTGCCAGAAGATGCTCGCATTTCGCTCGGAGCGCAGATTCCATTTCCGTCACGGCTTGGAAAACCTTCGGAATATGCATTGCTTGCAAAATCCATCGTTGAAAATCCCATGCTGAACGGGGAAGTGATCCGGCTCGACGGGGCGATCAGGATGGCTCCGAAATAGTAAAACCGATCGTTATGCGAGGACATTACTTTTTAAAATGGCTTTTTCTGACGGTACTTTCTGTCAGCACCCTTCATTTTCGCGAGCGTAGCAATGTCGGTCATCACCGGATCGAGCAGATTTCTTTTGAGCATAACGTCAGTCAAAAGCTGTGTCTTGACTTTTCCAGTTTCAAGGCTTTTGCTGTTCAGTCGCCGACTTTTGTTTATTTCAAAAACGCGCAACACGCGCAGTTTATCTTCCTTTCCAATTCGCTTAGCACCGCCATTGGCTCTTATCCGGAGCTAAGTTCTCATCTCGGGCTCAGCAGCTTTCACATTCAAAATCAGCATTTCAGGAGTCGAACGCTTCCCTCCGACGATTTTTCCATTTTCCAATCGTAACACGGCTTCCGCATCTCGCGGCAGCTTGTAATGACGCGCCAAAGCACGTCCGGGCTGTGCTATGCGCGGTCTTTACGGTTCATTTAACTCAAATGAAAAATGGGAATAAGACGAACAATTTTCTTTCTGCGGAAATGGCTTCTGCGGATCGCCATTTCGTTTATGCTCGGGTTTTCGAATGCCATTAACCAGGACTCGAAGAGCATCGACGACACTACTTTCAAAATTGAAGAGACTACTAAAAAATAAGAACCCGGGGATCAGATCATACTGATTCCCAGGTTTCTATAAATGTCAAATGCTTCGTTTTCGGGCTCTTT
Organism: Dyadobacter sp. OTU695; assembly: GCF_038440355.1. Taxonomy (NCBI): domain Bacteria; kingdom Pseudomonadati; phylum Bacteroidota; class Cytophagia; order Cytophagales; family Spirosomataceae; genus Dyadobacter; species Dyadobacter sp. OTU695. The sequence continues at coordinate 6,585 of NZ_JASATN010000021.1, forward strand.
ATCCGTGATAATCATCGACAGACGCCCCGTGGGACAAACATAATATGCCTCAGCCGTTCCCAGCTTTTCGGTAGTCGCCAATGCGATCACATCTTTGGAAGATTCTATCATGGTCCGCTTCACATCGCTTTCTTCAAAATCAGGCCCCGTAACGCCCAGGTCCGCGTGAATGCTGCAAATGCCAAGGAGACAAATATCGGCCCTGAATTTCTTGAAAAACTGAATCGAATCGTTGCCAATCGTAACAAATGAATTTTTCAGCAAGCGGCCGCCTGCGAACAATACGTCAACATGCTCGTGTTCTTCCAGAATAGAGGCGATGGGAAAACTATTGGTAATGACAGTCAGTTTCAAATCTTTGGACAGCATCTGAGCGATCAGCAATGCGGATGTACCGCCATCAAAAATCACGACCTGATCGTCTTTGAGGAACTGCAATGCCTTTTTTGCAATAATTTGCTTCTGGTCGTTATCGTACTTAATCCGGTCGCGGAAATGGTGCGGGCCGGGCGAATGCGGTACTGCGCCCCCGCGGACGGATTTGAGCAGGCCCTGGTCGGCGAGCTCCTTGATATCCCGCCTCACGGTATCCTCCGACACATTCAAAAGCGTACTCAGATGCCCCAGATAGACTTTCTGCTCATGTCCCAGCTGATCCAGTATGATCTGGAAACGTTCTTCTTTTAACATAGGTATCCCCGATTATGTTTGCAAATTTAACAAACATTTTAAATTTAAAATTGCAAAATATTGCATTCTTGACTTACATTTGTTGCAAATAATTGCAAATACTAATTGATCATCATGAAAAAATCGATTGCAGTGGACATGGACAATGTCATCGTTGACATTGAAGCTAACTGGATTAACCATTACGCCGATGCATTTGGCGTGAGAGTAACGAAAGAAGCAATGCACGGTATCCCCGAAGACCAGGCCTTTCCCGATCCGCTCGCTGCACGCAGCCTCCTTTACATACCTGGCTTTTTCCGCAATGCCCCGCTCATTCCCGGAGCGCAGGAGGCGATCATCAAATTGCAGGAAAACTATGAGGTCTACATTGTGTCGGCAGCCATGGAATTCCCCAATTCCCTTCCTGAGAAATACGACTGGCTAGCCGAGCATTTCCCTTCGATCCATTGGAGAAACATCATTTTCTGCGGCGATAAAAGCGTTATCAACACAGATTATCTGATCGATGACCATTTGAAAAACCTCGATTTTCACAAAGGGAAGCCTATTTTGTTCACAGCCGGGCATAACCACGGGGTTGACAGGCATACGCGGGTCAATAATTGGGATGAGGTGTTGGAATTATTGGCGTCGGAGCTGGTCTAGCTGCCGGCTGATCATCCAACGGGTTATTTCGGGTATTTTATGTAACTTTATGTAGTTCCAGCAATTATCTTGAAGCCTAATCACCGTCTTATGCCTAAGCAGCAAATTTCTCTTGACCCACTGGCAGATCTTGTTAAAGACCTTGAAGAGATCGACAAAATACAGCCTCATAATGCTTCTCTAGAAGGCTTTGAGCTGTCTCCGGAAGGATTGGATGAACTGCTCAAGAGAATTGCTGCATTCGAGGACGGTAAATTATCGGCACGCCCTTGGAACGACATAAAAAAAGACTTTGGCCCAGTATAACATTCTCTTCCTTAAAACTGCTGAAATCGAGCTTCATGAAGCATACGAATGGTATGAAAAAAGAAAAATCGGATTAGGTAAGAGATTTATAGCAGAAATATCGGGCCGCTTGAATTCCATAGCCGACAATCCCCACAAGTTTGCTAAAAGGTATGGCCAAAAGTTACGTTTTGTACCGTTGCCGGTTTTCCCTTTTATTATTGCTTATCGGTCAGAGGAAGATGAACAAGTGATTCAAGTCGTTTCAATCTTCCACACAAGCCGCAATCCTAAAAAGTTCTTTACCTAACCCTGCTCCTGCACCCGCGCCTTCAATTGCAACAATTCATCCCGTAACCGCGCAGCTTCCAGGAAGTCCAGATCTTTCGCGGCTGCTTCCATTTTGCGTTGGGTTTCGGCGATGAGTTTTTGTAAATCGGTTTTACCCATGTATTGAACAACCGGATCGGCGGCAATGCGAACTTCATCCGGCTCGACATATACCTTACGGACTTTGGAATCGGCCACCGAGGTTTGTTCCATAATGGCCTCCTTCGATTTGCGGACAGTTTTCGGCGTGATACCGTTCTCCACGTTGTAGTCCATTTGAATGCTGCGACGGCGGTTCGTTTCGTCGATCGCGAGCTGCATTGAGCCCGTCATCACATCCGCGTACATAATCACCTTCCCGCGGTCGTTACGCGCGGCACGGCCGATCGTCTGGATCATGGAGCGGGTATCGCGCAGGAAGCCTTCCTTGTCAGCATCCATAATGGCTACCAGCGATACCTCGGGCAAGTCGAGCCCCTCGCGCAGAAGGTTAACACCCACGAGCACATCAAAAACACCAAGCCGCAACTCGCGCAAGATCTCCACGCGGTCCAATGCCTTCACCTCCGAGTGAATGTAGCGACATTTGATGCCCACCCGATCCAGGTATTTGCTGAGTTCCTCTGCCATCCGTTTGGTCAGCGTAGTGACTAGCACACGATCGCCGAGCTTAATACGTTCGGTAATTTCTTCCAGCAAGTCGTCGATCTGGTTCAGGCTTGGCCTAACCTCGATTTCTGGGTCCAGCAGCCCGGTAGGACGAATAATCTGCTCTACCACAACACCCTCCGACTTTCGCAACTCATAATCCGCAGGCGTAGCGCTTACAAAAATGGTTTGCGGCGTCATATCTTCGAACTCCTGGAATGTCAGCGGTCGGTTATCCAATGCCGACGGCAATCGGAAACCATATTCTACCAACGCCTCTTTACGCGAGCGGTCGCCGCCCCACATCGCGCGGATCTGCGGCATGGTTACGTGGCTTTCGTCGACTACCATTAGGAAGTCTTCCGGAAAATAGTCCAGCAAGCAGAACGGGCGTTGCCCGGGCATCCGGCGGTCGAAATAGCGGGAGTAGTTTTCAATACCGGAACAATAGCCCAGCTCGCGCATCATTTCCATGTCGAACTCGGTACGCTCCTTCACACGCTCGGCTTCCGCAAGCCGCCCTTCTGCTATAAAGTACTTGATCTGGTTTTGCAGATCATCCTGTATTTCTTTAATGGATTGATTCAAAACATCCCGTCCGGTAACGAACAGGTTCGCGGGAAATATGGCAATGGCTTTTTCGGACGACAGCTTTTTGCCCGTTTCCGGCTCGATCCGCTGAATTTCCTCGATTTCATCCCCGAAAAAAATAAAACGGTAGGCAAAATCCGCATAACCCGGAAACACGTCAACCGTATCCCCTTTCACACGGAAAGTGCCCCGATTGAACTCTACTTCCGTCCGGCTGTAAAGGATCTCCACAAGCCTGAAAAGAAACTGGTTGCGGCTCACAACATCGCCCAACTTGGCACTGACAATGCTCTTTTTGTATTCCAAAGGGTTTCCCGCGCCATAAATACAGGAAACCGACGCCACCACGATCACGTCCCTTCGCCCACTCATGAGTGACGAAACCGTGTGCAAACGCAGCTTCTCGATCTCCTGATTGATCATCAGGTCCTTTTCAATGTAGGTATTGGTGCTGGAAATGAATGCTTCCGGCTGATAATAGTCGTAGTAGCTGATGAAATACTCGACGGCGTTGGTGGGAAAAAACTGCTTGAATTCGCCGTAAAGCTGGGCGGCCAGCGTTTTGTTGTGGCTCAAAACGAGCGTCGGCTTGTTTACCTGCGACACCACATTGGCGATCGTAAATGTCTTTCCGGATCCCGTTACCCCGAGCAACGTTTGAGCAGGCTCTCCGTTTTCAATTCCCTGTACTAATTGTTTGATTGCCTCCGGCTGATCGCCCGTCGGCTGGTATTCTGAGGTAAGTTCGAAGTTCATAGCAAGTCGTGAAGCAATACAAAAAGAACGCACTTCAAAGATAAATTAGTTTCTTTGAAATGCGTTCCTGTTAGCGGACGGCTAGTTGCGGACGGCCAGTTGCCGACGGCCAGTTGCGGACGGCTAGTTGCGGACGGCCAGATCTTCTTACGCTTGCTTTTGCAAAAGTTCTTGCGCGTTCTCAACCGCTTTCTTTTCTTTCCAGTGTTGCCAGTCGAGGCCGAGCAATTTAGTCATGCTTTTATCTACAAACGTGTGGCGGACGAGGTTCATACCGCCACGGACCGCCGTGAAAATAGAGTTGTTCGCACGCAATGCGAGGCTGAAACCGCCGTCCACATAACGAATATAATGCCACCAGAGCGAGGGAATGAAAATCGTCTCGCCGTGTTGAAGGATCGTTTCGTAGCCTGTCGCCCCTTTCAATGCCGGGAATTTCTCATAATCCGGGTCAAGCGGGTTCACCTTGCTCATTACCGTGAACGGGTGGTGATAAAGCCGGCGGCTTTCTTCGGGGGAGAACAAAATAACCTGCTTGCGGGTCTGGAACTGCGTCAGGAACACGTTCGAGCAGTCCATATCATAATGCAGGTTCGTAATCGAACCTTCTCCACCAAAAAACACAAATTTGTAGGACTTCAAAAAGCCATCCATGATCGTTGGAAAACGGATGTCGTCAGCCAGTTCAGGAATTTTCTTGAAAATATCGAAAAGGAAAATACGCAGATCGGTCGGGCCTTTTTCGATGAGGCTCAGGTAATCGCCGAACTTCATCGTTTTGGCAATCTGGAAATATTTGTCGGCGTCGTGAATGTGATTATCTACCAAAGGAACATCCAGGTTTCCGTGATTTTCCCGAAGCCATTCAAAAGTCCATTTCTGAACGGCAGGCCAATCTTTTGCCAGGTCGGTAAACACCACCGGGCGACTTGGTTTTAAGTAATTTTCGATGAATTCTTCGCGCGTCAGTCCGGTGCGCTTCTCTATGGGCACTAATTTCATAGCAAGAAACTGAGTAGGTAATCGACTATTTATGGAATACCGTTACATTTTCAACTATAACGGGAGGATAACCGCCTGGGTTTAAAACCCAACATAATATCCGGTCAAATGTATTAAACAGATTTCAAAAATATAAATTTCGTAAAATATAATAAAAGTATATCCCTAAAACAGATAGACTAAATAGGTTATCTATGAAATATTTCACCATACTTCCGTCAGCCGATCTCGCCCGGTATGTCCGCTTCTTCTGGGTGCTGGAACACGACCTCGCCGAAAGTGAGCCCTACTTTCACCGGACGATGGCCGACGGTTGCGCGGAAATGGTATTTCATTTCAAAGGCCGGTTCGATGAAATCCTGAAAACCGAGCAGTCGGAACTTTCTTTCCGCTCGGGCATTCATGGACAATCACAGTCATTCCGGCGGTTCCGCATCAGCGAGAATTTCGGAATTTTCGGGGTGTACCTCTACCCTTTCGCTATTCCGGCACTTTTTGGCATTCCTGCGGCGGAATTGAGCAACCAGATGCCCGACCTCACCACGTTTCTCGGCCATACCGGCACGGAGCTCGAAGAACGGGTTATGCTCGCAACCGATCACGCCGAACGCATTCATATTGTTTCAGAATTTCTGAGGAAACGCATTCGCAGCCATGAGGTGCATGAGCCGGCGGTTTTCTCGGTAATCAGCAGTGTAATCCGTTCCAACGGCTTGGCCAAAATCCCGGATCTCGCGGCACAAAGTTTTCTGTCTACCCGGCAGTTCGAACGGAAATTCCTGGCATTCTCCGGTTTTACCCCAAAGTTGTTCAGCCGGATCATCCGGTTTCATTCGGCACTCAATGAATATGGCAACAAGGAGAAATCACTCACCGAGATCGCTTACGAATGCGGGTATTACGACCAATCGCATTTCATCCATGATTTCAAGGCCTTCTCGGGCGAACATCCCAAAACCTATTTTTCCGGCAATGCGGAGGGGATGGGTTACCGCGACGCGTGATGTCGCATTTTTCCAATTTCAGGGCAGGCAGCCCGGTTACTTTTGTTTAAACCAAAAACAAAAAGACATGAGCAATGTAAAAATCCCGAACGGCCATCAGGCCGTCATCCCTTACCTGATGCTGGACGGCGCCGCCCGGTTCAAAGAATTTACCACCAGTGTATTCGACGGCACGATCTCCTCCACCCATTACCAGGAAGATGCCCCCGAAATGATCAAACATTCCGAAGTTTCCATCGGCGGTAGCGTAATCATGTTCTGCGACGCCCGCCCCGAATGGCCCGCGCAACCGGCTAACCTATTCGTATACGTGGAAAATGCAGACGCGAGTTATGAAAAAGCGCTTCAAGCGGGTGGTACAAGCATTATGCCACCCGCCGACCAGGAGTACGGCCGGAGCTGCGGCGTGTCCGATCCGTGCGGCAATACCTGGTGGATCACCTCCGTTCAATAACCGAAATGCCGTCTTAATACCTATATTTAGCGCATTAAGACGGCATTTTTACTATGATCAATTATAACAACAAAGTATTCGTTCCATTGTCCAATTCCGAAAACGGCGAGGTGGATCTGACCATGCAATTCGTATATCAGCAAACGGGCCATATCGTTACGTCCACCTACGCTGGCGGGCGCATTCGCAGCGGGCATCTCATCGCACTCGTGGACGAACGGGGAAACCTGGATATGCGTTATCATCAGGTGAACGATAAGGGCGAGATCACGACGGGTATTTGTAAATCAACACCCGAGCAACTTCCGAACGGGAAAATCCGTATGCATGAAAAATGGCAATGGACTTCAGGCGACTATTCGGAAGGCGAATCATTGCTGGAAGAATTGTGATATTTCATCCAAACTGAAACTGTAATGCGACTTCAACTTACCTTGTGGATCATACTTGCCGCATTCGCCGGCCAGGTGTCCGCTCAAACTTCCAAAATCGTTTCCGGCTCTACGAAATTCAGTGTCAAGTTTATCCTGGGCACTTGTAACGGCACATTCGACGCCCCGCGGGGAGAAGCCGTTTTTAATGAGAAGAGTCCCGAAAATGCTTTCTTCGATGTCAGAATTGCCGCTAACACTTTCAAAACAAACAACAACTCCCGGGATAAGGATTTGAAAAGCGACAAGTATTTCTGGGTCGAGAAATATCCCGATATCCATTTCAAATCCTCCAAAGTCGAGAAGAAAGGCGACAAGTACCAGGCCACCGGCACGTTGACGATGCGCGACGTGTCCAAAACGGTTACGCTTCCCTTCGATGCCAAAAAGAATGCCGACGGTACCTATTCTCTCACGAGTTCCTTCGATGTAAATCGCCTCGACTATAAAATCGGCGAAAAAGACTGGAAGCTGAAAGACATCGTAACCGTCAATCTCCAGGCGACGATTAAGTAGCACTCTTCTACTTTGCAGGGGAAGCCATTGCCCGTCCACAAAAAATACTTCATTGTAATTGTAATTAGTCTAAATAATATTTTCCTTTGTGATTATAATTAGTCTAAATTAATCCTCTGTGAGATATTATTTTACCGTTTCTTTGATATTGCTGGTAGTCAGTAGGCTGATAGCACAGGAGGGAAGCGGCATTGCCGCGACCAGGACGGACACTACCAAGCTTTCGAATACGACACTTTCTTTAAATGAGGTCGTGATAACAGGGCAATCGGAGCCACAGTCGTTGCGAAACTCCGTGTACCAGGTGCGCACGATCGACAGCGAGCGTATTCGCCTGAGAGGCGCGACTAATTTGCAGACGATCCTCAATACCGAGCTCGGAATACGGTTTTCAAACGACCTTACATTGGGCACCAGCGATATTCAGCTCATGGGAATGTCGGGACAGGGTGTCAAGATTCTCCTTGACGGCATTCCGATGGTCGACCGCGGCGGCACTCGCGAAAGCCTGGGGCAGATTGACATCAACATTATCGAGCGAATCGAAATCGTCGAAGGCCCCATGTCGGTCATATATGGCACCGATGCATTGGCCGGAGTGATCAACATTATCACGAAAAAGGGGCATGGCGGTAATTCACTCACCATCAATGCGCGGATACAGGACGAAACAGTCGGTGAAGAATATGACGCGTTAACCAAAAAGGGGATACATAATCAGGGATTGGGGTTAACCTGGCAGAATGAGCATTTACAGTTTTCAGGTAATGTAACCAGAAACAACTTCGGTGGCTGGAAGGGGGCTTCGACAGGCCGGGCGAAGGCTTGGATGCCCAAGGACCAGATGCTCTACACCGCCGGCACACGCTTCACCGGCAAAAAATGGAACGCCTGGTACCGCTTCAACGGCACCGATGAAACGATCAAATACCTCGGCAACCGGAACCCGAATACCGGCATTGCTTCCGATCAGGACTACATTACCAAACGTTGGTTCCATCAGGTACAATCGGAGATCAGGCCAAACGAAAAGCTGAATATCACCGCGGTAGGCTCCTATACCGACTATTCCCGTCGCACACTTAGTACAAATCTTGATATCAACGACCGCCGCACGCTCTCTCTCGAACCAGGCGCACAGGACAAATCCATTTTTACCACTGCATTTTTCCGCGGAACGGCCTTTTACAAAGCCGGAAACCATTTTTCCATATTGGGCGGAGTCGATTTCTCGAACAACAATGCCTCCGGTGCGAGAATCAATGGCTCCCCTACCATCAATGAATATGCACTGTTCGTTGCTCCTGAAATCCGCTTCGGGCAGTTTTTCAAGCTTACGCCTGGTTTGCGGTTCCTGAAAAACTCGGTTTACGACGCTCCACCGGTGATTCCGTCACTGAATGGTAAGCTTACACTGAGCAAAACCCTGGACTTCCGCTTCGGGTATGCACGCGGCTTCCGCTCACCCGCATTGCGCGAGTTGTATTTCGATTTTCATGACGCATCGCATTCCATTAATGGTAATGTCAACCTGAAAGCCGAATATTCCAACAGCTTCAACTCTTTCCTCGTGTGGCAGGCCGTCAGTCACGAAGGGCTCCGCATCAGCTCTACGCTTGGTGGCTTCTACAATGTGTTCCATGACCTGATCGACACCGGCATTGATCCGAATGACCGGACGCAAACGACCTACCTGAACATCCATTTGTTCAAAACCACGGGGTTTTCGATTGACAACAAGCTATTCTGGAAAAACCTGCAAGCGACAGTGGGCGCCACTTATATTGGCCGCTATAATGAATTTTCGGAGTCGCCTGCGGATTTCGGCTCCCTGCCGGAGTTTGTATGGTCAACCGAGGTGAATGCAAACCTGCTTTACACCTTCAAAAAAGCCGGCGCGAGCATTAACCTGTTCTATAAATTCTCCGGGAAGCGCCCTGTTTACGAGACTACCGACCAGGTCAATATCCACCTGGCCGAAACAGAAGGCTTTCACATGGCCGATCTGACGCTTAGCAAGACGCTCGGCAAATACGTCAATCTGCTGGGCGGCATTAAAAATCTCTTCGATGTCACCAACCTGCAAAATACCTCTACCGATACAGGAGGCGCGCATAGCACTGGTGGCGCAGTACCGATGTCATTCGGCCGGTCGTATTTCCTGGGCCTCAGTTTTCAATGGACAAAGCATTAACAATCAAATACCCTTTCATTATAACTACAATTAATTATGAAGAAAATAATCCGGTCGCTATTACTGATTGCATTCCTGGGAACATTCAACGCCTGCAACGACGACGAACCACCACTGCCGGATAACCTGGCGACTTTTGAGGCCACTGAAAAGGGTTTTGAAGGTGAAGAAACCGAGATCAAAATCGCGCTTACGAGAACAGTGGATGCCGCCACGCCCGTTTCTGTGACATTAACCCCGACACAACTTACCTACGACAAGGAATTCACCACTACTCCCGCTGCCACGGGGGCAAACAATACGATCACGTTATCGGTACCTGCGGGGCAGTCGTCCGTTTCTTTTAAAGTGAGCAAAAAATCGGGTGTGCTCCTGGACGGTGATGAAAGCATTGCGTTTAAAATTGCGTCCGTAGGCGCGCCGGTCCTGATTGGCACCAATTCAGGTCTGAAACTGAGCTTCAAAGCGATCATTTCCGACGGCACAAGCATTCAGCTGAATGGTATCGCGGGCAGTGAACCTGGAAGCAGCGCCGCTAATTCGGTTTTCCTCGACCTTAGCGCCAATGTGCAAACACCCGTTCTCCGCAACAGCTGGGATCTCGGGTTTTTCAATGGTACCGATTTTCGCGTGACCATCAATGCAACGAATGGCGCTTCGGCACTGGCGATTAATAAAACGGACATCAACGCGGTTTCCGATAAGGATTTCAAAACCGATTCATTGGCTGTTGGCCAGGGAGCAGGTAAACTGTCGCTCGTAGACGACGCTGCCGGCGACCTCACTAAAACCGTAATTGCGGCAGTTTCAGCCACCGACGCCGAGAACAAGGTTTACATTCTCAACCGCAAAGGCGGATCGATGGACGTCCTTCCGGCAGCTGATCTGTACAAAATTCGCATTCTCCGGAAAGGCACAGGCTACACCTTGCAGTATGCCAAAGTAAATGAAACCACTTTTAAAACCCTGGACATTACCAAGGACGCCGCCTACAACTTCGAATTTGTTTCGCTGGAAAAAGGCGCGGCTGTCGATATAGAACCGGCGAAAGACCGCTGGGATTTGAAATGGGGTTATAGCATGTATTTCACCAATTTCGGTGCGGGACTGATCCCCTACGGCTTCTCCGACCTGGTGTTTATCAACAATCTGGCCGGTGTAGAAGCCGCGGAGGTGCTCACTACCACGGCGACTTACGACGCATTTGCCGAAAGTAACCTTACCGGCATCACATTCAACAAGGCTGCTGATGCCATCGGTTCGAAATGGCGCGTTACGCAGGGTACTATCGGCGTAAAAACCGATCGCTTTTACCTTATCAAAGACGCGGCCGGCAATATCTACAAACTGCGCTTCATAAGCTTCCACAAAGACGATGGCGGTGAGCGCGGCAAGCCAAAGGTAGAATACAAGCTTGTTAAAAAAGGAGCCTGAATATGATACTGAAATCCATTATCCTTTCGGCGTGGGCATTAGCAGCAATGCCGGAAGCGTCGATTCCTGTTAATGCTTCACCATTCACGGCAGTTGCGATGCCGGAAATCAGGGTGATCAAAGATTTGAATGCGAATACCAAGACTTACGTCTATTTCAGCCTGGCTACCGGGAAGGAAGTACCAGCGGCCGATGCGAAGACCAAAAACTGGGACATTGCATTCAGCAAAACCACCATTGCTACCAACAGCGGCACCAGTGGCCCGGGCGAGGGCGGTGCGATCGTTTTGGAAAAACCTTTTGATCAGGTAAGCGAAGCGCCCAAAGAGGGCTACAAAACCGACGGAGATGCAGGTTTCGCCATTCCGGGCGGAAGCGGTAATAGCTGGTACAAATATGATATGAGCGTTCACGCGATCCTGCCGATCCCGGGACGAACGCTTTTGGTAAAAACCGCTGACGGTAAAATCGCCAAGGTGGAGATAATCAGCTATTACAAAGGCGCACCGGAAGATGTACCTACGGAAGAGTCCAGCTACTACACTTTTCGATACACAATTGCGGGCGAGGATGGCAAGTTTTAATCCGAAACCCTGAAATGCAAAAATCCCGGATCGATCCGGGATTTTTTCGTTATCTGACGTATTTCCAGTTCCGAACCTTCCCTTCCGCCAGCCATTCCAGCGCCTGCGCGATGCGCTTCTCACGCGTGGCTTCGGTTTTGGCATCTTCAAACCATTCCACATATTCTTTCTTGTTGGAATAGCTGAACCCCTCGAAAGCCTTTTTTGCGGCTGCGTGGTCGGCCAATGCCTCGGTAACATATGCTGGAATTACCAGTTCTTTCGTTTCTTTCGGCTTGTCCTCTTTTTTGAGTTTTACACCGCTGTCGATCAGCCGCATTGCTTCGCGGATAAACCCTCTTAAATGCTCCTCAGCCGGCAGGTCTTCAACACTGGTGATTTTTCCAAGGCTTCCCATTCCAACCCGCTCGCCATTCACAGCCAACAACTGGTGCGGGTCGCTGAGTTGTGATTCGAGCCAGAAGCCGAATGCACAATGCTGCTTGAAAGACGCCATACTGCACAGGATAGCACCTTTGTATTCAAAATGCGGGAAGCTCCATTTCATCGTCTCCTTCACCTCCGGGCACACCTCATGTACGAGTGCACGCAGGTATTCGAGTATGGGAATCGCAAAACTGGCAGATTTGACAATGTAAGCGTCAATACGCGGGTCGGTGTTACTCATTGTTTTTCAAGAATTCCTTTCAGATTCGTCAATCCTTCCTGAAAATCCTTTCCGATCGATTCATCCATATTCATAAAAGGAAGCATGATGTTCATCGGGATAGGCATTTTGCCCGTAAAGCCCCAACGGACACGGGTGGACGTCGAGTCGATCCCTTCCGTAATCATGTAAGCGTCGCTGGTACTCTCAAACGGTTTCAGGAAGCGCAGCTGGGTATCGATCCGCTGGCCTTCGTCAATTTTGGTAATTTCCTGCTCGCCTTTACCTACGTCGTCGTTCCCCTCCCACATCGAGACGAAGCCTACGGTACCGTCTGTACCAGAGAAGGTCTTGACCATTTTAGGATCGCGGCGGCCCCATACACTCCAGTCGTTCTGCTTTTTAAGGGATTTCAGGTATTCAAAAACCTCGGCTTTGGGTTTGTTCACGACGATCTCACGCTCGACGGCGTACTCCTTAGGCATAATGAAAGCGGCAATGAGGGCCAGCGCAATGAGACCCAGGATAATGTAGAGCACTTTTTTCATAGGGTGGGTACTTTTTGGTGAATAATTAAACCTGTACTTGACTTCATCAAGATCTTCAATCAGTTCGGTATTAGTCATTCCCGCCTTTTCCAGCACACGGATAGAGGCAGTGTTATTGACATTCACAAATGCGATCACATCCCTTGCATTCAGCACATTTTTCGCAAACCGGATCAGTCCGGTTGCGATCTCTGTCGCCACTCCCCGCCCCCAGAATTCCTCCATCACCCGGTAGCCGATCTCGATTGCCGATCCTATCTTGTCCAGCTTGGCTGCCCCTATCAGTTCCCCCGAATGCCTGTCTTCGATGAGGTACCGCCCCAGATACGTGTCCATACCGTATTCTTCCAGGAAACTTTTGAGCATACTGTCCGACTCCTCGCGGGTAAGCGAATATCCGGTCACATATTTCATCACATTCGCATTATTGCTCAACCTGAAATACTTGTCACCGTCTCCGGCTGTCATTTTGGTCAGCACAAAATGCTCGGTATAAATAGGTGTAACGACCATCGTATGCGGCATTGAGCGTTTCGCGAAAAATCGGATAGCCTTGTCAATATACACTTTTCTCTCAAAAAGTTAAGCCATTTTCCGGTTTGGATTTCCAGGAGGTCAAGTTCCCTGTTTGAGCGGAAAAACACAAGTTTGAAACCGACTATTCAATCGCCCATTCATTTGGAGAAAGAGCGGATTCCCATTTATTACCAGTCAAATATTTTCTGTTAACGTTCATTAACAATCCCGAAAATTTGCAATCTACATTTGAAACGTTATATTTGAATTATTGCCCGTTTGTATCACAATTCCGCTCTAATAGTTCCAATCATTCTTGAATTCATTATAAAAGTATGAATTTTTCAATGACCTGATCACAATCAGCATCATGACAAAAAGAACTTTTGTATTGTTTTTCTGGCTCGCACAATTCGCCGTAACGCTGCTCCTCGGGCAGCAGAAGGTTATTGGGTGCAAGATTGATATCGGAACCGAAGCCTTTTCTCCCTTCGAAATCAAGGAGAAACCCGGCAGCAGCGATATTGTCTTAATCGATGATACAATCTGCAAAAACGAGACAATCGTAAGGGCCGACGAAACAAAATGGAACGAATCGCTTTCCAGGCTTTTTAACCGCCGGCATTCCACCTACCGCTTCCTGACGCTCTTCTCGCAGGCAGTACCCCAATGCGAAATCACCCGGACTTCCAGAATCATCAAGGAGTCTGTTCAGCCGCTTTACGCCACCAATGGAGAAATCACGCTGCCCGACTATTACAGCTTTCTCCACCGCCTTTGCCCTTTTTGAACTCGCCGCAAGCGTTCTTTTAACTCAAAATTTTCGTAGCTGACGGATCGTCCCGTTATGCCCGTTCGCGCATATCCAGGTCGTCCCGCTCATTCATGCTATTCTTTTTGCTGCCCGGTATCCCCGTGCGGCCAAAAGGCTATTCCTATTCCCCTGCATTTACCGCCAACCAATTTATACAAACGCATCATGATGAAAGACCTAAAATGGCCGCTCCTTTTGCTCGCCAGCATTTTCACCTACGGCTGTGCCTCGAAAAGTGAAACTTTGTCGGAGACGAAAGACAGCATTCCGACCATCCCCGTAACGGAACTCAGGCCCCAGAAAACCGAACTGCACCGCGAGTACGTAGGCAACATCCACGCCCTACGGAACGTCGAAATATATGCACGCGTGAAAGGTTACCTCGAAGAAGTGTATGTGGACGAAGGTAAGGAAGTCCGGAAAGGACAAACTTTGTTCCGCATTAACAATGAAGAATATGAGGCCCAGCTGGCCAAAGCGAAGGCGAACCTGCAAAGCGCGATTGCCGACGCAAAAGGCGCCGAGCTGGAAGTCAAGCGTGTAAAACTGCTCGTCGACAAGAACGTTGTCGCTAAAAGCGAACTGGAAGTAGCGCAGGCGAAACTGGCCGCTGCCAATGCCAAAATCGAGGAAGCCAAGTCCGAGAAATCGAATGCGGCCATTCAGCTGGCGCATACGGTGATCAAAGCGCCATTCGACGGCGTGATCGACCGCCTTCCGACTAAAATGGGTAGCCTCATCGACGAGGGCACCTTGCTCACTACGCTGTCGGACATCAAAACGGTGTATGCCTATTTTAATGTATCTGAAAACGAATACCTGGAATATGTAAAAGCACGCGACAAGGCTGCTACCAAACAGGCGGTAGTGGAACTGGAACTGGCCGATGGCTCCTTTTTCAAACACAAAGGTGTTATCGAAACCATGGAAGGCGCATTCGACGAAGGTACAGGCTCCATTGCCTTCCGAGCACGCTTTTCGAACCCTGAAAAACTGCTGAAACACGGCTCTACGGGCACGATCCGCCTCACTAACACGGTAGAGAACGCGATCCTCATCCCGCAACAGGCCGCATTTGAAATCCAGGACAAAAACTTTGTGTATGTGCTGGGGAAAGATAACAAGATCAAGACGCGCAGCTTTGTGCCGCAATCCCGGTTATCTACTTTCTATGTCGTAAAATCAGGCCTGGAATCAGGCGAAACGATTGTTTGCGAGGGACTACAATCCCTGCGCGACGGGGCGACGATCAACCCGAAAACGGTGTCCACCGACACGGTGTCGGACGAGAAAATCGAGCTCACGGCGCGGTAGCATTCTTTCTTTCACCTGAATTGTAGATCATGTTTCAAAAATTCATCGAGCGACCGGTTTTATCGCTGGTCATCTCCATATTTATTACCCTGCTCGGGGTTCTGGCGGTGCTGGAACTACCCGTCTCCCAATTTCCCGACATTGTTCCACCCTCTGTGGTCGTTACGGCCACCTACACGGGCGCCAACGCGGAAGTGTGCGTCGATGCAGTGGCCGTTCCGCTTGAAAAGGCGATCAACGGGGTGCCCGGCATGACTTATATGACGAGCGTTTCCGGTAACGATGGCGTAACGACGATCAATATCTCCTTCAACGTGGGCGTCGACCCGGACCTCGCCGCGGTGAACGTGCAGAACCGTGTACAAACGGTCATTGACGAGCTCCCTGAGGAAGTTATCAAAGCCGGTGTAACCACCGAAAAAGAGGTGAACAGCATGCTCATGTACCTCGACATCATGAGTTCCGACTCCACCGTAGGCGAGGATTTCGTTTACAACTTCGCCGATATCAATATCCTTAAAGAGCTGAAAAGGATCGACGGCGTGGGCCGCGCGCAAATCATGGGTAGTAAGGACTATTCCATGCGCGTTTGGCTGCAACCCGACCGTATGAATAGCTATAATGTCTCCGCCGACGAGGTAATCAAAGCCATCCGGGACCAGAACGTGGTAGCGGCACCAGGTAAGACAGGCGTCAGTTCCGGCCGTGAAAAGAATGTATTGCAATATGTATTGAAATACACCGGCAAGCTCTTCGAACCCGCACAATATGAGAACATCGTGCTACGCTCCAATCCCGACGGTTCCATCCTGAAATTGAAGGATGTTGCCAAGATCGAGTTCGGAACACTGGAATATGATATGGCTTCCAAATCGAACGGACGGCCTTCCGCTTCCATTATGATCAAGCAGCGCCCTGGTTCCAATGCGCAGGAGGTTATTCAGAATATCAAAACCAAGGTGGCGGAGCTGAAAAAGACCACATTCCCACCTGGAATGGACTATTTCGTTTCCTACGACGTTTCCCGCTTTCTTGACGCTTCCATTCACGAGGTAATCCGCACGCTCATCGAAGCATTTATCCTCGTAATCCTGATCGTGTATTTGTTTTTGCAGGACTTCCGCTCCACCCTCATTCCGGCCCTGGCGGTGCCGGTGGCGTTGGTCGGGACATTCGCATTTATGCAAATGTTCGGGTTCTCCATTAACCTGCTCACACTTTTTGCATTGGTACTGGCCATCGGCATTGTGGTCGATAATGCGATCGTGGTCGTCGAAGCGGTCCACGCCAAAATGGCCGAAAAGCATCTGGATGCCAAAACAGCTACGATCGAATCGATGAAGGAAATGAGCGGGGCTATCATCGCGATCACGCTGGTGATGTCTGCGGTATTCGTTCCGGTTGCGTTCATGTCCGGCCCTGTCGGGATTTTCTACCGGCAGTTCTCCATTACCCTCGCGATTTCAATCGTTATCTCGGGTATCAATGCGCTTACGCTCACGCCCGCATTATGCGCGTTGATGCTGAAAAACACGCATGGGCAGCCCGTGAAGAAAAACCCGCTCACAAGGTTTTTCGATGGCTTTAACAAGGGTTACGACGGATTGCAGACCGGCTACCGGAAACTGCTGGCATCCATAGTAAGCCGACGGATGATTACGATCGGACTGTTGATAGGCTTCTGCGCAGCCACTTTTGGCATTAACAGCATTCTCCCGAGCGGCTTTATCCCTACGGAGGATCAAGGGGTAATCAACGTGAATGTCACAACACCGGTAGGTGCCACCGTCGAAAGGACAGAAGTTGTATTGGATCAAATTCAAAAGGTAGCCGAAAGTCTTGAACCTGTCGAATCAGTTTCTTCACTTTCAGGTTACAGCTTGCTCACCGAATCGGCTGGTTCGTCGTATGGGATGGCGATGATCAACCTGAAACCCTGGGATCAGCGGAAAGCCTCCGTTCAGGATGTTATCAAGGAAATGGAGGCTAAAACAAAGCACATTACCGATGCCGAAATCCAGTTTTTTCCTCCTCCTACCGTGCCTGGCTTTGGTAATTCCAGTGGTTTTGAATTGAGGGTCCAGGATCGTTCAGGAAATGAAGATCTGCAAAAAACGGCCGAGGTAACCAACAAGTTCATCAAAGATCTGGCTGCCACGCCGGAGATAGCGGCAGCATTCAGCAGCTTTGACGCAAGTTTCCCGCAATATATGATCCACGTCGACTCGGATATTGCCGCTAAAAAGGGCGTATCGATCGACATCGCCATGAGCACGCTCCAAACCATGATCGGCAGCTATTATGCCTCCAACTTCATCCGCTTCGGGCAGATGTACAAGGTAATGGTGCAAGCGGACGCGAGTTTCCGCAAAAATCCCGAGGACATTCTCAAATTATATGTCAAAAACAATCGGGGGGAAATGGTCCCGTTCTCGACTTTTATCAAACTTGAAAGGGTGTACGGTCCCGAATTGCTGACGCGCTATAATATGTATACGTCGGCGATGATCAACGG
Organism: Dyadobacter sp. OTU695; assembly: GCF_038440355.1. Taxonomy (NCBI): domain Bacteria; kingdom Pseudomonadati; phylum Bacteroidota; class Cytophagia; order Cytophagales; family Spirosomataceae; genus Dyadobacter; species Dyadobacter sp. OTU695. The sequence goes on from NZ_JASATN010000021.1 coordinate 24,505, forward strand.
CGACGCGGCTCCTGGTTACAGCAGCGGCGATGCCATCAAAGCCGTCGAGCGCGTAGCCGCCACGAGCTTACCGAGAGGTTATACCTACGATTGGTCGGGTATGACGCGTGAAGAGATCCTTTCCGGGAACCAGGCGATATTCATTTTTGCGATCTGTCTCATATTCGTTTACCTGCTGCTGGCCGCACAGTATGAAAGCTTCCTGCTGCCGCTGCCGGTAATCCTCTCGCTTCCAACCGGAGTTTTCGGGGCATTCCTTGCCTTGAAATTAATGGGTCTGGAAAACAACATTTACGCCCAGGTTTCGCTCGTCATGCTGATTGGTCTTTTAGGTAAAAACGCGATCCTGATCGTGGAATACGCCATTATCCGCCAAAAAGAAGGCCGGACGGTCATAGAAGCCGTGCTCGAAGGTGCCACTGAACGTCTGCGCCCGATCCTGATGACATCCTTCGCATTTGTCGCGGGGCTTATTCCCCTGGTAATGGCATCCGGCGCGGGAGCGATCGGTAACCGGTCGATTGGTGCTGCGGCTGCCGGCGGTATGCTCATCGGTACTGTTTTCGGGGTGATCATCATTCCGGGATTGTATGTCGTGTTTGCGAGTATGGCCAAAAAGAAAAAGACGCCTCCTCCTGTCATTGCCACTGAGGAAGAAGCATTGCTGCATTAGAAGCCCCCTCGAATCCAGTTTCGGCCGCAGGGCATGCTCCGCGGCCTTTCAAATCAGATTTTATATTGATGAAAAGAAATAAAAAGTACGCTCCCGGCCTTCTGTTCGCCGCGATCCTGATCTCGGTGTCGGGTTGCAGAATGATGCAGCCCGTCGAGCAGCGCACCCAAATCAAAACACCGGAAACATTCGCTGGCCAGGCCGATTCCGCGGGTATCGGATCGCTGCAATGGAAAACGTTCTTCAACGACCGGCACCTCGTAGCGCTGATCGATACCACCCTGCAAAACAACCTCGACCTGAAAATGGCCGTTCAGCGAATTGAAATGGCCCGAACCAACATCATGACCGCGCATGGGGCCATGCTTCCGATCGTGTCAGGCGACGTTTCCGGTGGCGGCCGCAAATTCGGTGACTATACTATGGACGGCGTAGGTAATTACGATACCAACTTCTCGGGCAACATCGATGAAGACCGCCGCCTCCCTGCGCCTTTCATGCCTGATTACTTCGTCGGCCTGCGCAGTTCGTGGGAAATAGATATTTGGGGTAAACTTAAAAATCAGAAGAAAGCCGCCTACACGCGTTTTTTGGCGAGCGAAAAAGGACGTCAGGCGATCATTACCGGCCTCATCGCAGAAATCGCCCGCTCCTATTACGAACTGATGGCGTTGGACACCGAGCTTGATATTATCCGGAAAAACATCGCATTACAGGAGTCTGCGGTAGAAACCATCAAAATCCAGAAAGAGGCGGGCCGCGCTAACGAACTCGGCGTCCGCCAGCTTACCGCCCAATTGCTCAATACGCGCAGTCTCGAATTCGAAGTGCAGCAAAAGATCGTCGAAATCGAAAACAATGTCAACCTACTCACGGGCCGTTTTCCACAACCCATTATAAGAAGTACCACATTGGAACAGATAATGCCGCAGTCCGTCAGCGCCGGCATACCTGTGCAAATGCTGCGAAGAAGGCCCGACATTCAGCAGGCACAACTGGATTTGCTCGCCAACTATTCCGAACAGCAGGTAGCCCAGCTGGCATTTCTGCCTTCATTGAACATTACGGCATTTCTGGGTTTCAATGCGTTTAAAAGTAACCTGCTTTTCTCGTCCGGCTCGATCGCATACAGCGCGCTCGGCGGCCTTACAGCCCCTCTGGTGAACCGGAAAGCATTAAAAGCAAACCAGAAACGCGCCGAAGCGGCCAGCCTGGAAGCACTCTATGCTTATAATAAATCGGTTCTAAACGGCTTTCGCGAGGTTAGCACCAGTCTTAAAAAGCTGGAAAACACGCGCCAGATCAGCAATTTAAAAAAACAGGAGGTGGAAGTACTGCAGCAAGCGGTAACTACCTCCAAGGACCTCTTTCTGACCGGTTACGCTTCCTATCTCGAAGTGATCACCGCCCAGCGAAGTGTTTTGCAGGAAGAATTAAACCTGACCAACGTGCAGAAGGAACAGTTTCTCGCATTGGTAGAGTTGTACAGGGCATTAGGCGGAGGCTGGGAGTAGTCATTCGGATTAATAGTGTACAAAAAGAGCACGGACCTTGCGATCCGTGCTCTTCTCATATCTGGTTTGAGATACTTACTTCTTCTTGGTTCCCGCCAGACTCGGCTCTTTCGAAATCACGATCAGATCCGCCAGAATGCGGCCGGTTTCAGTCAGATAAATATCTTTCTTCTTCTTTACGTCTTTTGGAGCCTCGGCAACTTTTGAATCCGTTTCCTCTTCATCGTCACCGTCGACATTGTCTTCTCCAAGCTGTTTCATCGCCACGCGCTTTTTCTCAGCTTCATCGCGCTCCGCTTTACGTTTGGATTCCTGCAAAGACACAATTTTATTCTCACGCGCCTGCTTGAAATCATCCAGTGTCTTCACAAGCGTTTTCAGTTCCTCGTCGGATTTGAGACGATGCTTGTGCTTGTCACGGATTTGATCTACGATTTTAGGATTGATATTGCTGGTAACCTCGTAACGCGAGGATGCAATTTGATCCCAGGGCAATGCACTTGGCTGCGAGCCTTCGCCGTACTCATTCACTTTAAATGCGGTCGGCAATTCGAGATCCGGCGTTACGCCTTTCAGCTGTGTGCTGCTTCCATTAATACGGTAGAATTTCGCAACGGTCAGTTTCACCTGGCCAAGCTGGTCTTGCTCCTTAGGTACCCACTGGTTCAGGTCGATCAGCGTTTGAACGGTTCCTTTTCCATAGGTTTGCTCTCCAACGATCAGTCCACGTTTGTAATCCTGGATCGCCGCCGCGAAGATTTCAGAAGCCGATGCACTGAAACGGTTCACCATTACCGCCAGCGGGCCATCGTAGGCAATCGCAGGATCGTTATCCGACTGTACCTCAATTTCACCCTGGCTTTCTTTTACCTGGACAACCGGTCCGCGATTGATAAACAAGCCGGTCAGTGAAACAGCTTCTGTCAACGAACCTCCGCCATTGTTACGCAAGTCGATCACGACGCCGTCCACATTCGAAGCCTGCAAATCGGTAATCAGTTTCTGAACGTCCCGCGTTGTGCTTGAAAACTCTTTCTCGCGGTGCTGTGCACCTTCAAAATCGCGGTAGAACAAAGGAATATCGATCACACCGATTTTATACTCCTTATTACCGTTGTTAATGGAAACGATTTCGCTCTTCGCGCGCTGTTCTTCCAGTTTAATTTTCTCTCGCACGAGACGATATTCTTTGGGAGCCGATCCGGGCAATGCATCGGCAGAAATTACCTGCAAACGCACGACAGTCGATTTAGGGCCTTTGATCAGTTTCACGGCATCGTCGACAAACCAGCCCACGATGTCGACAAACTTGCCTTCGTCGCCTTGTGCAACCGCTACGATTTTATCTTCTTTTTTAAGTTGCTTCCCTTTGAATGCCGGCCCTCCGGGGATTACCTCTACGATTTTGATATAGTTATCTTCCTCACGAAGCAATGCACCGATTCCTTCCAGCGACTGGCTCATTTCCTGCTTGAAACGGTCGGCCGAAGTAGGCGCCATATAGCTGGTATGCGGGTCGAGAGATTCGGCATAGGCATTCATGAACATCTGGAACACCTGCTCTGTCCGGATACGGCCCAGGGCACGGTCACGGGTTTTGTAGCGGTCGCGCAGGGTGGTTACCACCGCAGTGTCCGCTTTACCCGACAGTTTGAGGTCTAATGCCTCGCTTTTCAGGTATTTCCGCCAGGTATCGTTCAGTTCGTCGGTGTTTTTCGCCCAGGCAGCTTTTTCCCGGTCGGTGTCCATCGACTCATCCTGCGTAAAATCGAAAGGTTTCGGTTCTTTCAGCAAAGTCTGGATATACTCGCTTCTTTCCTTGTAGCGCTTTCTGAAAACATTATAGATCTGAAAAGGGACATCTAGCTCTCTTTTCTGCAAATAGTCATCGAAAGAGTTCTTATACTGCTCGAATTCGGCAATATCGCTCGCCAGATAGTAGAGTTTTCCATGGTCTACCGCATCGAGGTACTTATCAAACATTGCCGCCGAAAGAGAATCGTTCAGCTTCGTTTTCCTATAATGATAGCTGGATAAGATCCTCGTTGTCAGCTCCTCCGCTTTGTATTGCGCAGGAATCGGCTTGATATCTTCATCCATGGAGGCGGCCGTTGGTGCCGTTACCCCCACTCGTTCCTGAACAGGGCCCCGCTGCCAACCAAGCAACACAACCGGAATAAGAGTGATAAGATACTTTTTCATTTGCTCGTTTGCTATTTTACGATTTCCAATAATTCAACCTCAAATACGAGGGCTGAATAAGCCGGTATCTGAGGTCCTGCCGCACGCTCACCGTAAGCCAGCTGATATGGAATAAAAAGCTTCCATTTCGATCCGACAGGCATTAACTGAAGCGCTTCGGTCCATCCTTTGATCACACCATTGACCGGGAACTCGACTGGCTCGCCTCTATCGACCGAGCTGTCAAAAACCGTTCCATTGGTCAGTGTACCGTGGTAGTGTGTCTTAACCTTATCTGTCGCCGCCGGTTTGGGACCGTCGCCTGTCTTGATAATCTGATATTGCAGGCCGCTCGCGGTGGTCACTACGCCTTCCTTCTTCTTGTTTTCTTCCAAAAACTTCTCCCCTTCCTTGCGCACCACAGCGCCTTTTTCTTCCATCAGCTTTGTGAAGTAACCCTGGATAAACATATTCGCCTCATCGGCTGAAAAGGCTGTTTTTTCACCTTTCAGAGCCGCTTTAACGGTTTGTGTGAGCAACTCGGTGTTGATATCGCTGATACCTTGTGAAGATAACGAATTTGCGAAGCTAACTCCAATCGCTGCTGACAAAGAGTCGGCAGTCGTTTTCAATGTTGCAGGACCTGCCGATGTTTTTGCAGGTGTTGCCGCTGATTTCTTTACAGTTGCAGCGGGTTTAGTTGTTTTTTTGATAGTTTGTGCTGTGCCTTCCGCGGTTACCAATACTCCAAATGCCAGGGCTGCTAAAATGGTTTTTTCTAATTTGTACATTATTAAGAAAGATGGTCGAAAAGATTAAAATTCAATATATAAGTGTTATTAACGATCTCAATTACAACAAAAACACAATCAGTACCTAAAAAAGTTTTAAAAATGTTATTAGAGGCTGATAAACGGTAAATTTGCGCCCGGCGATACCCTTCCGCCCACTTCCTTGGAAAAATCTAATTTTATATCGCAGGTTTTAGTTAAATCATTCTGTTTTTACCAAAATAAAACTCTACCTTTGCGGCAGTTTTCAGAAAACTTACTACTATACTCTAAATAAGTCAATTATACTATGGTATCTGTTAGACCGGATGAAGTTTCGGCCATCCTGCGCGAACAACTTGCAGGCGCTCGATCAGAAGCAGAACTCGAAGAAGTAGGAACAGTCCTTCAGGTTGGTGACGGTGTTGCCCGCATTTATGGTCTTTCCCAGGTACAGGCAGGTGAGCTGCTTGTTTTCGAGAACGGCCTTAAGGCCCTCGCTCTTAACCTCGAGGAAGACAATGTAGGAGCCGTATTGCTGGGGGATTTCAGTGACATCAAAGAAGGTGCTACTGTAAAACGTACCAAAGAAATCGCTTCCGTGAAAGTAGGTGACGGAATCATCGGCCGTGTGGTGAACACACTGGCTGAGCCGATCGACGGAAACGGACCTATTACTGGTGAGACGTTCGAAATGCCTATCGAGCGTAAAGCTCCGGGGGTGATCTACCGTCAGCCTGTAACTGAGCCGCTTCAAACCGGTATCAAAGCGATCGATGCGATGATCCCCATCGGACGCGGACAGCGCGAGTTGATCATCGGTGACCGTCAGACAGGTAAAACTGCGGTTGCGATCGATACAATCATTAATCAGAAGGAATTTTACGACAAAGGCGAACCGGTATTCTGTATCTATGTTGCCTGCGGTCAGAAAGCTTCGACTATCAAGTCGATCGAAGCTACCCTTCGCAGATACGGCGCGATGGATTACACCGTGATCGTCGCTGCTGGTGCTTCGGATCCTTCTCCAATGCAATTCTATGCGCCATTTACAGGTGCTGCGATCGGTGAATACTTCCGTGACACCGGCCGTCCTGCACTCGTGATCTACGATGACCTTTCGAAACAAGCGGTATCTTACCGTGAGGTGTCCCTGCTCCTCCGTCGTCCTCCGGGCCGCGAAGCTTACCCAGGTGACGTATTCTACCTCCACAGCCGTCTTTTGGAACGTGCTGCGAAAATCATCGCTGATGATACGATCGCTGCCAGCATGAACGACCTTCCGCCTTCATTGAAAGGTAAAGTAAAAGGTGGTGGTTCATTGACGGCCCTTCCGATCATCGAAACACAGGCTGGTGACGTTTCGGCTTACATTCCTACGAACGTAATCTCGATCACCGACGGCCAGATCTTCCTTGAATCCAACCTTTTCAACTCGGGTATCCGCCCTGCGATCAACGTAGGTATCTCGGTATCCCGCGTGGGTGGTAACGCGCAGATCAAATCAATGAAGAAAGTTTCGGGTACCCTGAAACTCGATCAGGCGCAATTCCGTGAACTGGAAGCATTTGCGAAATTCGGTTCCGACCTCGACGCCGCTACCAAGCTGGCAATCGACCGGGGACGCCGCAACCAGGAAGTTTTGAAACAAGCTCAGTATGCGCCGGTTCCTGTTGAATTGCAGGTAGCGACCGTTTACGCATCCACCAAAGGTTTGCTGGACAACGTAGACGTAGCGCGTGTGAAAGAATTCGAAAAAGACTTCACCACCGTACTGGCTGGACAATATAAAGAAGCACTTGCTGCTTTGCGTGCCGGAAAACTGGACAACAGCGTAACAGACGTTATCGAGAAAGTAGCTAAGGAAGTTGCTGTAAAATATCGTTAACCGGTAAAAATGCCGGAACCTACCCGTTCCGGCATTTTCCTAGAACAATTCAAAAGGATCACCGGATCGCTTAAAACACCCAGAGAATGGCAAGCTTAAAAGAAGTACGTAACCGTATTGTTTCGGTTAATTCCACACAGCAGATCACCAAAGCCATGAAAATGGTAGCGGCAGCCAAGCTGCGTCGTGCACAGGACAACATTCTGCAAATGCGCCCCTATGCACAGAAGCTTGGAGAAATGCTTCTGACAGTTTCGTCAGCATCGGAAAGCGCTGCCGACAGCCCGTTAAAAACCGTTCGCGCGGTGGAAAAGGTGCTGATAGTAGTCGTAACTTCCGACCGTGGATTGTGCGGAGCATTCAATACCAATATTATCAAAGCTACACTCCAGCTGATCGAGACGAAATATGCGGCTCAGGCAGCGAAAGGAAATGTAGAGATTTTTGCCATCGGTAAAAAAGGAGCAGAGTCGCTCGTACGCCGCGGCTTTACTGTTAACACTGCTTACACCGATCTTTTCGGCCGTTTGAGCTTTGTAAATGTGAAAAGCGCAGCTGAGGAAATCATGAAGGATTTCTCGGAAGGGCGCTACGACGCGGTGGATATCGTGTACAACGAGTTCAAAAACGTAGCTACGCAGATCATCCATACCGACCCATACTTGCCGATCGTAGCTGAAAACAAATCGACCAAGTCGAAGAAGACAGAGGTTAACTATATTTTCGAACCGGCCGAAGAAGAAATCCTTGCGGAACTGATCCCTAAGTCGCTGAAAATCCAGTTGTACCGTGCTGTTCTCGAATCCAATGCATCGGAGCAGGGAGCGCGTATGACAGCAATGGACAAGGCAACGGAAAACGCCCAGGAACTTCTGAAAGAACTGCGCCTCGTTTACAACCGTACGCGTCAGGCAGCGATCACGAAAGAGATCCTCGAAATCGTCGGAGGTGCCGAAGCATTGAAAAACTAAGGTTACCCCAAACATATTCCAAACGGCCGGATTACAACAATCCGGCCGTTTTTTTGTTTATTTAGCAAACCAACAACCACATCATGCAACATTCCAAAAGCCTTTTTAAACTACTCACATTCCTCATCATCGCCTGCATTACCCATGCCGTCACCGCCCAAACCGTTGATGAAATCGTGGCCAAGCATGTCAAGGCGATGGGTGGCGACAAGCTCGGCAAGTTGCAAAGCATGAAGATCACCGCCGAAATGGACATCATGAATATGAAAGTGCCCGTCACCACGATTATTGTGCAGAACAAGGGCTTCCGGAGTGAAACCACCGTACAGGGTATGACCGTGGTGCAGGCGGTGAGCGGCAGTACCGGCTGGACGATCAATCCGATGACCGGAAATACCAAGGCCGTCGCCCTCCCGGAAGACGCAGTGAAGTCGCTGGCGAATGAAACCGATCTTACCGGTCTCTACAATTACAAGGAGAAAGGATATAAAGTCACGCTCGACGGCGAAGAAGACCTTTCAGGAGCAAAGGTTTATAAGGTAACCATGACGTTGCCCAACGGCGTCCGCAGGATCAATTATATTTCCAAGGACACATTCTATATTTTGAAGATTGTCGCACAAACGAAAGTCAATGGCCAGGACATTATGTCGGAAAACACCCAATCCGATTTCCGTGCAGTGGATGGCATCTATCATCCATTTACCTCCGAAGTGACGACATCAGCCATGCCCGGCACCAAGATGGGACTAAAAATCACTTCGCTCGAAGTGAATCCGAAAGTCGATCCTAAAATCTTTGAAATGCCTCAATAGAAGCCAAAAACATAGCTTTCTTAAATCCCGGAAATTTTTTCGGGATTTTTTTTATCCTTTTTGAAACTAATATTTGTAATTAGATGTATATACATTAAATGTAAATACACATAAAAAACAACATAGACATGGCTACTACTAAATGGGTAATCGACCCAACACATTCAGAAATCCAGTTCAAAGTGAAACACCTTGTGATTTCAACTGTAACCGGTGCATTCAACAGCTTCGAAGGCGGTGTTGAAACAGAAAATGAAGATTTCGACGGCGCTACCGTCCATTTTTCCGCTGACGTGGAAAGCATAGATACCAAACAAGCCCAACGTGACCAACACTTGAAATCGCCGGATTTCTTTGATGCAGAAAACCATCCGAAACTGTCTTTCTCGGGCAAGCTTGTGAAAAAAGGCGATGACAGCTATAAACTGCACGGCGACTTAACCGTCAAAGGCGTTACCAAACCCGTAGATTTTGCCGTAGAATATGGTGGTAACATGACCGACTTCTACGGCAACAACAAATCAGGTTTCGAGATCAGCGGCAAAATCAACCGTAAAGAGTTCGGCCTCGAATGGAGCGTGGTAACCGAGGCAGGTGGTGTGGTTGTGGGTGACGAAGTGAAACTGATCGCCAACGTTCAGGTCGTAAAACAATAATATCAATAAACCGTTCCTCTCAAGAAAGCGTGGATATTTTTATCCGCGCTTTTTTTGTTTCCAGCCCGTTCGTTCATAGATTTCAAGCCGCATTGGGTAAAATTTCGAAATACGGGCCTATCAGGGCAAAATGGTATTTTATCGTCCCAATTATTATTACGTCCGGCTAAACACGCTTTAACATTGATCATTGAAACACGCGCCTATGCCCGTGCGGGACTTTTAGGCAATCCTTCTGACGGTTTTTTCGGCAAAACGATCTCCATATCCGTAAGAAATTTTGGTGCTTCCATTTCGCTCTACGAGTCGCCTGAGCTGCATATCGAGCCTCAGCCGCAGGATTTGAACACATTCCGCAGCATTTTCCATCTCCGCGATTCGGTGAACATGCTGGGTTATAATGGAGGAATCCCGCTCATCAAGGCTGGTATCAAGAAATTCGGGGATTATTGCGAGGAAAACAGCATTAAATTGCCCAATAAGAACTTCACGGTGCGCTACCGCTCGTCGATCCCGCGCCAGGTAGGCATGTCGGGTTCCAGCGCGATCATCGTCGCGTTGTTCCGGGCGCTGATGCAATTTTACAAAGTCGAGATACCGATTGAAATATTGCCGCAGCTGGTGATGGTGACGGAAACCGAGGAGCTGGGCATTACCGCGGGCTTGCAGGACCGTGTGATCCAATGCTACGAGGGTTGTGTGTATATGGATTTTGATAAAAACCTGATCCAAACCCAGGGCTATGGCCGTTATGAGCGCATTAACCCCGAACTGTTGCCGAAACTGTATGTGGCCTACAACACCAACCTCAGCAAAGTCTCGGGCAAGGTGCACAACGACGTGCGTACGCGTTACGACCGCGGAGAGCAGGACGTAATCGACGTCCTTGGCCAGATCGCCCAAAAAGCAGAAGACGGGCGCACGGCACTGCTGGAAGGCCGTCCGGACGATTTACATTCGTTGATGAACGAAAACTTCGACCTGCGCTGTAAAATTTACAATGTCCCCGAATCGAATAAGAAGCTGATCAATGCGGCGCGTGCGTGCGGTGCCTCCGCGAAATTCGCAGGCTCCGGCGGTACGATCATAGGCATTTATAAAGACGACGATATGCTGAACCAGCTCTTCGTACAGTTGAAAAAATTCAATGCAAGGGTGATACGGCCGTTTGTGGTTTGATGGCGTTAAGCTGTAAGCGCTAGGCAATAAGCTTTTTGTTGGCTCCGGCTCTATAACCGTTAGATATTTACACTATTTCGTTCAATAATAAAAAATCAACGCTGCCCGCTTACAGCTTAAAGCTTAGAGCTTACAGCCTTAAAAAAAACTATGATTCGCAAAGCTGTTATACCTGCCGCCGGGCTTGGGACCCGATTCCTGCCGGCAACCAAATCGATGCCGAAGGAAATGCTCCCGATTATCGACATTCCTACCATTCAATATGTGGTACAGGAAGCCGTGGATTCGGGGATTGAAGATATTCTGATCATTTCCGGAAAAGGTAAGCGCGCCATCGAGGACCATTTCGACCGGAATGTAGAGCTTGAAAGCCGTCTGGAAGAGAAGGAAGACCTGCTATGGTTCAATGAAATGCGACGCCTCGCGGATATGGCTAATGTACATTTCGTCCGTCAGAAAGAAGCCAATGGCCTCGGTGACGCGATCTACTATGCCCGACACCACGTCGGTAACGAGCCGTTTGCCGTTCTGCTTGGCGATACGATCATGGACTCCGTAATTCCGGTTACGCAGCAATTGATGGATACTTACGAACAGTATGGGGGATCGGTGATTGCCGTGGAAGAAGTTCCGGCCAACAAGGTGAACCGCTACGGAATTGTCGGTGGAAACTCTCTGAGCGACACGATTCTTGAACTGAGCACCCTGGTAGAAAAACCTGCCATTGATAAAGCGCCTTCCAACCTCGCCATTGCCGGCCGCTACGTGCTAACCCCTGAAATTTTTAATACGATTGAGCAAACTCCAAAGGGTAAAAACAACGAAATCCAGCTTACAGACTCGTTGCTGCTCCTTTTGAAACGCGAAAACATATTTGCACACCATATTGAAGGCAAGCGCCACGATATCGGCGACAAGCTCGATTACCTCAAAACGACGGTAGAATTTGCATTGAAAAGAAAGGAATTCGCTGAACCATTCCGGAAATTCCTGGTTGATATTCTAAATAAATAACTCTTAAACAAGCCATAACCATGTCCAAACAAGTCATCGTCAGCGGAGCCACCGGAAATCTGGGTAAAGACGTTGTCAGGAAACTCACAGCGCTTGGTTATGGCTTGCATATCAATGTCCGGGAAGGGAAAACCGACGCCTATGCCGACAATGCGAGCGTGTCCAACTACCTCGCCGATCTAGCCAACGCGGAACAGGCTGGGCAATTCGTAGCCGAAGCCATTACCAATGCAGGCAAAATCGAAGCTGGCATATTGCTCGCAGGCGGTTTCGCGATGGCCAAACTGACCGATACTTCCGATGCCGATATAGAGCGAATGCTCACAATGAATTTCAGAACCGCTTTCCATATCGTGAAACCGTTGATGAGGCACTTCGAAGCAACCGGAGGCGGGCAGTTCATCCTCATAGGCGCGCGCCCGGCGCTCGTACCCGAGGCGGGTACGGGAAGCTTCGCATACACATTGGCTAAAAGCCTGGTCTTCCAAATGGCCGAACTGATCAATGCAGAAGGGAAATCGAAAAACATTACCGCCACGGTAATCGTCCCGAGTATCATCGACACCCCGGATAACCGTGCCGCTATGCCCGGCTCGGATTTTAGCAAATGGATTCCCGCTTCGGATATGGCCGAGGGTATTGCATTTGTTTTAAGTGATACGGGCAAAAAGCTACGCCAAACTGTTTTGAAACTTTACAACGAAGCCTGAAAGCGCCCCCCCGGCTGACAATTCCTGACAGCCACGCCGGCTAGCTTTCCAGAATCGAAATCTTCACCTGCGAAACCGTACTACGCTGTTTTTTAAGCACGGTAAATTCATAGTGCTTCGTCCTGAATTTCTCACCAACTGCCGGAATGCGTCCAAACTTCCAGATCAGATAGCCGGCGAGCGTCTCATAGTCAGGCCGTTTGGTAATGTCGTGTGGCAACTTATCGTTTAAATCCGCGATTGAGGCTGCTCCTTGCACGGTGTAAGTGTTGTCTGCTTCGTTTTTGACGATCGGCAATTCGTTATCATACTCGTCCTGAATCTCTCCCACCAGCTCTTCAAGAATGTCCTCCATCGTCACAATGCCGTCCACGCCGCCATACTCGTCAACGATTACCGCCATTTGCTGGCGATTGACCTGAAACTCGCGCAGCAATACACCGATCGGCTTGGAACCGTGCACGGTCGAGATCGGCCTGATCAGTTCCGACAAGACAATATCTTTACCCTGCCGCATTTTCAATAACAAATCTTTCAAATGCAAAACGCCGATTACCTGATCCAGCGTATCCTCATAAACCGGCATTCTGGAGTAACCTTCTTCTATGACTTTTTCAATTTTGGCTTCTGAAAAATCATTCGCATCAATACCAACCACCTGCGGGCGGGGAATCATAACCTGGCGTGCCAAACGCTCCGAAAAGTCGAATGCATTTTTGATCAGATCGTAATCCGCGGCTTCGATCATACCACTATCTTTCTGTTGCTGAACCAGGTAGCGCAACTCATCGCTGCTATGTACCTCGCTCCCGTGAGACGGTGTAATACCTACTCCTTTCAAAATCACGTTGGCAATCCCATTTAGCATCCACACCACCGGCCTGAATACCAGGAAAAAGCCGTGCAATGGATAGGACAAGGCCAATGTCGTCGATTCGGGACGCTGGATCGCGATCGATTTGGGCGCGAGCTCGCCAAACACAATGTGTAAAACAGTGATAATTGCAAATGCAGTTGGCAATGCAATATGATGCGCCAGTTCCGGATCCACGGAAAGGCCTACCAGGTCCATGGCGCCGATGATCATCTTGGAAACGACCGGCTCCCCTATCCAACCCAATCCAAGGCTCGCGAGCGTGATCCCGAACTGTGTAGCGGCCAGGTAGCCATCGAGGTTTGCGACAATCTTTTTCGAAAGAATAGCCATCCTGTTCCCTTCCTGGGCTTTCTGTTCGAGCTGCGAGGCGCGGATTTTGACAATTGCAAACTCGGCAGCAACAAAAAATCCATTCAGCAGAACGAGTACAAGGGTAATGATAACCTGTAAAACCATGGAGGCCGGCGGATCAGTTTTGATATAAAAATGCGTTTTAAAGCTGCATTTTAACAAAAAATCATACCATTGAGAAACCGCGACCGGCATTAATGCATTTCCGGTTACCTGTTGCTGGCCCAAATTTTCGTAAATTGAATGTCTTATGAAAAGTGGTCACGCCGATTTACCCCTGCATTACGGGAAAGTGCCCGTCTGGCTCGCGCAACGCATGAGTGCCCTCGGGGGCGCGATCGTGGAAGCGATTGTGATGGAGTATGGAAGGGATGCATTGCTCCAAAAAATGAGCGATCCGTTCTGGTTTCAGTCGCTCGGCTGTGTGCTCGGGATGGACTGGCATTCGTCGGGTATCACCACGTCCGTAATGGGTGCTTTAAAGCAATCGGTCAACAGAAGATCGTCGGAGCTAGGCATTTACATTTGCGGAGGCCGGGGCAAATATTCAAGGCAGACTCCCACCGAGCTGCTTGCGATCGCCGAGAAAACCGGGCTCGACGGTAATCTGCTCGTCCACCACAGTAAGCTATCTGCGAAAGTAGATAATACCGCCATTCAGGACGGTTTCCAGCTGTATTTGCATTCATTTGTCCTTTCGAAAGAAGGTAATTGGGCAGTCATTCAGCAAGGTATGAACACCGACGACCGCCTTGCGCGCCGCTATCACTGGCACTCTCCGAGTATCCGGTCCTTCATCGAAGAGCCCCATACATTCATTTATGGACAAAATCAGGGCGATATACTTAACCTCACTGCCAAAGCCGCCGCCCCCACTCGTACAGGCATTCTGGATCTTACCAAAGAAAACCCGGACAAGATCATGCGGGAAGTTTCAAGGCTGATTATGCCCGACCACCATGATGTCCGCGCGGAAGATGTCAATCTGAAAAGGCTCGGCGCCGTGCTGGCATTGGCGCACGACAATCCGGTCGATAATATGGAATCTCTGCTCATGCTTGAAGGCGTCGGTCCGCGCACGATCCAGTCGCTGACGCTCGTGAGCGAGATCATACACGGCACGCCGTCGCGGTTCAGCGATCCGGCCCGCTTCTCGTTCGCCCATGGCGGGAAGGACGGGCATCCGTTCCCGGTTCCCATCACCGTATACGACGAATCCATCCTAACCCTCGACAGGGCTATTAAACTCGCTAAAATGGGAGATAAGGATAAATCCGACGCATTGAAAAACCTCTCCAAAGTTTCTGCACAGCTCGAAAAGGACTTCCAGCCCAACAACCGCTTCAACGACATCGTGCAACACGAACGCGACAACTCGTGGAAATACGAAGGTCGGACCGTAAAAGGCAAAGCGCCCAAACCCAAGGGCTGGAACGGACAGTTGGAGCTGTTTTGAAGTGAATATTTGATTTGCTAATTTTAGAATGGTCTTAATGGCTCATTCAAAGTACCGTAGCTTATACCCGAGATCAATGATACTGCGTTCCACATCACCGGTTTTACCCCACTCTCTGGATGAATTCATTCAGTGGGAGCCTGTCGATGGTTTTAAATATGAATGGAACGACGGCAAAATCATCCGATTCGGCAAATTGAAGAAAAAGCATTTGTTCATCATCCGAAAGCTGCAACAGCTGTTCTTTCATACGGCTGCCTTTGCAAAGGGCGGTGCGCTGATCATGGAACAGGATGTCATGCTCAGTGGCATTCAAATGCGCAGACCTGACCTTGCTTTTTTCTCTGGCCGCCAGATCGGCGCTTCCGCCACTTCCGACGAAGAACCTGTCCCGGAATTTCTCATTGAAGTAATCTCCCCGACCGACGACGCCGAAAAAGTGGAAGAAAAGTTAGTCGAATATTTCAATTCCTCCGTGAAGGTCGTCTGGCACATTTACCCCGACAATGAGGTGGTATATGTCTATACTGCCAGAAAGAATGTCAAAATCTGCACAGAACTGGATGTTTGTTCGGCATTTCCTGTGATGAATGATTTCGATATTTCCGTGCGGGATTTGCTGTCGGCTTAGTTCCCCCAAATTAATCACCTTTCCAAGTTATATCTGCATTCTTTACAGACTGTAAAGACAGATTTTAGCGCTATTTTTAATTCCTTTGTACCCGGTTCATAACTGAGCCCGATTAACCTGCATTAAGCAACGTCCTCAATGATCTCCAAAAAACATCTCAAAACACCCCTAACCCTGATGGCGGCGACCACTATTGCGGTAGTGTCGTGTATGAAAATGGCTCCTATGTCTTCGGGGCCTGTCGTGAAGACCAACAGCACCAAAATCGTGGTGAAAGAAGACGCCGCGACTGCCAAGGCCAGGGCCAAAGAAATTCGCGAAAAAACAGTCGTTAAACTCGCAGACGGGTTAAAACTCGACCTTTGGGCATCCGATTCCCTCGCTCCGGACCCGGTAGCGATTGCGATGGACGATGCCGGCAGAGTGTATCTGAACCGGACCAATCGCCAGAAGAACTCGGAATTCGATATTCGCGGGCACCGTAACTGGATCACCGAATCGATCGCTTTGCAGACGGTAGAAGACCGCCGCAAATTCCTGCACAAGACATTTGCACCCGAAAAAAGCAAAGAAAACAACTGGCTGAAAGACCTCAACGGCGACGGCTCGCACGACTGGAAGGACCTCGCGGTTGAGAAAGACGAAGTATGGCGCATTGAAGATACCGACAACGATGGTATCGCCGATGTGTCGATGCGCATCCTCGACGACTTCTTCGATGAAGTTTCCGACGTTGCGGGCGGCTTGCTCGTACGGGCAAAAGATATTTTCGTAACCATCGCACCGGATGTATGGCGTTTGAGAGACACCAACGGAGACGGCGTTCTGGACGAAAAAACATCCATCAGCCACGGTTACGGCGTCCATATCGGTTTCAGCGGGCACGGCATGTCGAACCCGATCGAAGGGCCGGATGGCAAGATTTATTGGAACATCGGTGACATTGGCGCTAATATTACTACTGCCGAAGGTGTAAAGCATGAGCACCCGAACTCAGGTATCATCGCACGCTCCAACCCGGATGGCAGTGATTTTGAAATCTTCGCGCACGGACTCCGCAACACACACGAGTTTGTGTTCGACGAATATGGTAACCTCATCAGTTCCGACAACGACGGTGACCATCCTGGCGAAAGCGAGCGCCTGGTACACGTTGTGGAAGGCTCCGACGCCGGCTGGCGTTCCAACTGGCAGTATGGTAAATACACCGATCCTAAAAACAACAGCTACAAGGTTTGGATGGATGAAAAGCTCTTCAAACCACGCTGGGAAGGCCAGGCGGCCTATATCATTCCTCCCATTCAAAACTACCACAACGGCCCTACCGGCATGCAATACAACCCGGGAACGGCATTGGGTAAGGAATGGAAAAACAAATTCTTCCTCGTTGAATTCGTGGGTAACCCTGCGCGTTCGCCGATCTGGTCATTTGGTTTGAAACCAAAAGGCGCTTCATTCGTGCTGGATGGCGAGAAAAACATTCTTACAGGTATCCTGCCAACCGGTATCCGTTTCGGTCCCGATGGCGCATTGTACGTTGCCGACTGGATCAACGGTTGGGATACTAAAAACTATGGCCGTGTGTGGAAACTCGATGTTGCCGACGACAAAAACGACCTGAAAGCAATCCGCACCGAAACCAAGCGCCTGATGCAACTGGATTATACCAAACAATCCGACGACGCATTGCTGCCGCTGCTTTCTTATGAAGATATGCGCATCCGCCAGAAAGCACAGTTTGAACTCGCCTCCAGAGGTGCCAAAGGCGCTGCGGTGCTAAGCAAAGCCATTGCACAAACCGGCAACCAGTTCGGTCGCATTCACGGTATCTGGGGAATGGGTCAATTGGCTCGGCAGGATAAGTCATATGCCAATGTGCTGATGACTTTGTTGAAGGACTCGGATGAAGAAATTACCGTGCAGGCGGCAAAAGTATTGGGCGATGCTAAAATCGCGGAAGCGGCTCCGATGCTGATACCGATGCTGAAAAGCAAAAACCCGCGCGTACAATTCTTCGCGGCACAGGCGCTTGGCCGTGTCCGTGATAAAAATGCGGTACAGCCCTTGATCGATATGGTGAAGGTTAACAATGACCAGGACGTGTACATTCGTCACGCAGGCGTGCTTGCGCTCTCCCGCATAGGCGAGGTTGCTCCGATCGCCGCATTGGCAAGCAGTCCTGAAAAATCGCTTCGCATCGCGGGTGTGCTTGTGCTGCGCCGCATGAAAAACGAGCAGATCAGCGCATTCCTGAAAGACAAGGACGAATACATTGTAACGGAAGCCGCACGCGGTATCAACGACGATTTGTCCATTCCCGCTGCATTACCTGCGCTGGCGGCTGTTTTGAACGAAAAAGGATTCACTTCCGAGCCACTTTTGCGCCGGGCGATCAACGCTGCATTGCGTGTGGGCGGTGAAACGCAACTGAACGACCTGATCGCATTTGCTAAAAGAAAAGACGTGAACAAGGAAATGCGCGCAGAGGCGCTTGCAACGCTTGGCACATGGGCAAGTCCTTCGGTTACCGACCGCGTCGATGGCCGTTACCGCGGCCCGATGGAGCGTGATCCGGCAGGCGTGAAAGCGAAAATCAAGCCGATGGTGGCTGATCTTTTGCAGGAAAACGAGCCGGCGATCCTCATTGCTACTGCGCAAATGCTGACCAACCTGAATGTAAGCGATAACAACGCCGCGTTAGCGAAAATCCTCAACGACAGCAACGATCCGAAGGTACGTGCGGCAATGCTCCTGGCATTGAACGACCTGAAATACACGGACATGGAAACCGTCATGAAAAAAGGTATGAGCGATTCGGATGCCGACGTCCGCACGGCTGCACTGGGCATGGTAGGAAGTGTAAGCATGTCCAAAGAAGCATTGTCGGATATTTCAAACACCATATTCGAAAAAGGCAGCGTCCGCGAGCAGCAGCAAATCCTGAAAGTGCTGGGTAGCCTGCCGGTAGCGAAAACCGAAACGATCTTTACAGGCCTGATCGGTAAAATGGCAGATAACAAGCTCCCGCAAAACCTGCTACTCGACCTGGGCGAGGCTGTCGATTCTACGAAATCCAGCACGTTGATCGCCAAAATAGCGCCGCTGCGCAAGCAGGGTAACACGGCAGCCGACTATCAGGATG
Source organism: Dyadobacter sp. OTU695 (assembly GCF_038440355.1). NCBI lineage: Bacteria > Pseudomonadati > Bacteroidota > Cytophagia > Cytophagales > Spirosomataceae > Dyadobacter > Dyadobacter sp. OTU695. The sequence continues at coordinate 43,333 of NZ_JASATN010000021.1, forward strand.
CATTGTTCGGCGGAAACGCTCAGGCGGGTCGTCGCTATTTCATGACCAGCTCAGCAGCCGAATGCGTGCGTTGCCACTCGATCGGCGGACAAGGCGGAGAAGTAGGCCCTAACCTTTCGAACATCGGAAGTGTCCTCACGCGCGAGCAGATTCTCCAGGCGCTCATTGAACCAAGCGCGCGCCTGTCGCCCGGGTTTGGGATGGTCATGCTTACTTTGAAAGACGGCACTTCCGCAGCCGGCATCCTGGCCCAGGAAAACGAGCATGAACTGGTTCTGAAAACCTCGGAAGCGGAGCCATTGAAGATAGCTGTTTCACGCATTGCGAAACGCGAAAACGTACCTTCCAGCATGCCGCCTATGGGCAACATCATGTCGAAAAGGGAGATACGGGATGTAGTGGAATTCCTTTCGAATTTGAAAAAGTAACCGAAGAACACCTTATATCACAAACCCCGGGATTTTAGGATTCCGGGGTTTATTTTTACGCATTGGACAAAAGTGGCCTGTCAATTGTTATATGATTGATTTGGGTATATTTGAAAAAAGTTAAGACATGACAACGTATCTAACCGAACGAATAGCCATTGATCCGGACATTTGCAATGGTCGGCCTATCATCAGGGGAATGCGGATAACCGTTCAGACCGTGCTCGAATTTCTTTTTGCCGGAACAACGAGGGAAGAATTACCATATCAATATCCCGCCATCGAAAAAGAAGATATCGATGCCTGTTTTGAGTTCGCGATTGAGATGATGAACCGGAACTATTTCATCAAAGAAATAAAGCATGTCGCCTAAATACTTTGTTGACGTAAATTTGCCTTACTACTTTTCAATTTGGAATAATCCGGATTACGTTCATCAACTGGATATCGAACGCACAGCAAAAGACTCCAATATTTGGTCCTACGCTAAAAGCGAAGAGATGACGATTATCACCAAGGATTCTGACTTTTCAAACAGAATACTCGTCTCTACACCTCCTCCCCGCATAATCCATTTTCGTACCGGCAACATATCTATGAAGGCATTTCACACGCTTATTTCCGAGGTATGGAATGAGGTAATTCAGCTAAGCCAAACCTACAAGCTGGAAGTCATATTCAACGACAAAATCGAAGCATTCAACTAGCCAGGCCAGGCACAATTTTAATTCATCAGCACTAAAAAATTTGAATGGAACTCGACAAAAAAGAGGCGGAGATCGTAAACAGAGCAATCCAGTCGTGGGAGGAAGATGCGCGGATTTCAAAGGAACTGGCTACGGAATTGCGTGGCAGTTATAGCGTCCGGAATGCGAATGTGGACGCGATCGCTATCTATGCTTTAATTTCTGCCGTTTCGTGCGGACTGCTTGCATTCGGGGCTTTGGTACTGGACGAAAAATGGATCGAATTACTGCGGAAGCGTTGGGGTTTCTCGGAAAATATTGTCGGGATCCTGTTTACCTCTGTCGCGGGACTTTTTGTGTACCTCGCCAAGCGACGCATCAATAAAAACTCGCGCACTAAAATCAGTAATGAAGTTTATAACATCGCCATCATTCTGACCGTCGCGATCGCGATCACGTACTGGACACGCGGATTGCTGGATGGGCCGGGAAATTATGCACTACCGCTCCTTTTTGCGGCGCTGGCTTACGGCGGCATTTCCATTTTTCTTCGATCGACCTTGCTTTGGGTCGCGGCGATCGTCGCGCTCGCGGGCTGGTGGGGTGCGCAGACGCATTACTGGTCGGGAGGCAGCTTTCGCTTTCTGGGCATGAATTATCCGCTTCGGATGACGATTTTTGGTCTCGTGATCTGGGCTTCGTCTTTCGTCGTCGGCAAGATCCGGCCCACTGCCTTTTTGAAAGAAGTTACCTACACCGTCGGACTGCTCCTCTTTTTAATCGCCGGCTGGACACTCTCGATTTTTGGTAATTATGCCGATTATGAAGGCTGGAAGGCGCTTAAACAAAGCCATTTCTGGTTCTGGGCACTCGGTTTCACGCTTGTACTGGCGGGAATGCTGTATTATGCATTTCAATTCAAGCAGGAAACGCTGCGTGACCTTTGCCTCGTTTTCTTTCTTCTGAATATCTATACCCGGTATTTCGAATATTTCTGGGATCGTACCAATGCAGGGATTTTCTTTGCATTGCTGGCGTTATCCTTCTGGTTCGTGGCTAAAAAAGCAGAGCAATGGCGCAGCAAAGCCGCAGGATAACCCGTTTAGTTTTAGTACAAAAATAATATCATGAGCAACATCAGACCGATCAGGGGCGAAGAACTGGACATTATTCATTTTCTCCTGGAAAAGCTGGGGCTTGATCCGATCGACTTCCCGGTAGCCGAAATGGTGGATGAATACGAAGGCGGAAAGATGGGCAGCATTAGCCTGGGCGGGAATGTCAATGGCTATGCCGTCGACCTCATTCAGGCCGAGTATGTCGATATCGACGACACGCCGGTTGTGATTACATTAACACAGGACACCGACGGACAGCTGCTCGACCTGGATTTCTGGAAGGTGGATTTTACCAAACTTTTGGAATACCCTACTCCCGACAAGCTGATTTTCGGCAAAACGCCCGAAGAACAAGGCGATCAGTTTTCTTCGTAGTCCAGTTCTTTTCCATAGGTTTCCTCCATTTTCCAAAGCGAGAGCAAGGCCAGCGAAAAGCATATGGCACCCACTACCGCGCCAGAATGTAAAACGCCGGAATCCTTTTTCAGGAATTGGAACAACGGCAACGTAAGCAACACGGTTGCCCTGACATTGTTGGCCACGGAAGTAGTGACCGTCGCGCGAAGGTTAGTCCCAAATTGTTCAGCGGTGGTTGTCAGGAACATGGCAATGTAGCCGATCGAGAAGCCGAGCCAAACGTAGCAAATGTAGAGGGCGGCCGGCGTATTGATCCCACCTGAAAGCAGCCAGGCTACGCCCGCGAGCGTCATGAGCATCATTAGCAAAATGGCCTTCCTGCGAGAGCGCAGCCATTGGCTCAGTATCCCGCTGAAAAAGTCGCCTGTGACTACGCCTATGTACGTGTACAGTACGCAGGTACCCGCCGGAACCTCCTCTGCGATGCCCAGGGCTTTGGCAAACTCGTTGCCGAATGTCGAGTATATACCAATCACCATGTAAGTCGGCAGACCGATCCCCATGCAACGCATGTAGCGTACAAACCGCGACCAACTGGTAAATATCGTCCACCAGGGCACAGGTTTCGAGCCTCGTTTTTCAAGGCTTTTATTAAAGACAATGGATTCCAGCACATTTACCCGAAGGATCAGCAATATCAGTCCCATCCCGCCGCCGATAAAATAGGCCATTCGCCAGTCGGTGAGCTTTACGGCAAAGAATGCGGCGATCGCTCCGGCCAGGCCGACGCTCGCCACGACGGACGCTCCATAACCGCGTAACTCTTTGGGCAGGATCTCGGCGATCAGCGTTATGCCTGCCCCCAACTCTCCGGCGAGGCCGAAGCCGGCGATAAACCGCAGTATCGAATAGATTTCAACGTTTTGTGTAAAACCGCAGGCGATATTTGCGAGTGAATAGGTCAGTATAGAGCCGAAAAGTACCGAACGGCGACCTAATTTATCCCCCAGAATTCCCCACAAAAAACCACCGATCAGCAACCCGGCCTGCTGCCAGTTATAAATATTGGCGCCAATCTGTGAAATTTCTTCTTCCGAAAGCCCGAGGTCTTTCAGGCTCGGTACACGCACGATATTGAAAAGCAGCAAATCATACACATCCACGAAATAGCCCAGCGAGGCTACAATCACGGGCAATGTAAAAACGGCACTGAGTTTGGGCTGAACAGGCGTGACGGCGGTCATAAAAGGTTTTTTTGTTTATTCGTCAAAAGGCTTGCGGCGCGTCGATTTAATGGCGGCATTGCGCTGTTTGGACTTTAATCTTTCCAGTTTGGAGGCTAATGTAGGCCTGGTGGCTTTACGGTCTTTTTCGACGGTAAGTGCCTGGCGAACGAGGCGATCGAACTTCTCGACGACCTTTTCCTTGTTAGCCAGTTGCGAGCGCTCGGTCTGGTGATATAATACGAGCACTTTACCGTTCGTTAATCGGTTGGATAATTTTTCGGTCAGCTTTTGCTTGTCCTCGCCGGTCAGGAATTGCGAATTCGGAATATCAAAACGCAGCTCTACCTTTGTTTCTACCTTATTCACATTTTGCCCCCCTTTACCACCGCTCCGGGCTGTCTGAAAGACCAGTTCGGAATGCAGGATTTCAGGATCGATCATCTGTAATTGAAGTTTTGTTAACACGTGTTAATGTCCGGCGGAGCCATTAAACCAGAATCTAAAAGTAACGTCCAAGAACCGATTTTTAACAACAGGAAAACAATTAAAACATAAAGTCATGGACACCATGCGTACACTAAGAATAATCGGCCTGTTCATTTTGATGCTCGGCGGTGTTTCGGTTTCCAACAAAACCCAGGCACAACCTGGTTTCAGGATCACCTTTGAAACTTTTTACGACGAGCTCACACCCTATGGCCGCTGGATGCGTAATCCGCAATATGGTTCCGTCTGGATCCCCGACGTGCCCCGTGGCTTTCAGCCCTACTCCACCGCCGGTTACTGGGAACAGACAGAATATGGTAATACCTGGGTTTCGGAATACGACTGGGGCTGGGCACCTTTCCACTACGGTCGCTGGTCGTACGACGATTATTACGGTTGGTTCTGGGTGCCTGATTACGAATGGGGCCCGGCTTGGGTTAACTGGCGTTCGGGTGGCGGCTATTACGGCTGGGCACCACTGGGACCGGGCGTGAATATCAATGTATCGATCAACATTCCGTCTTTCTGGTGGGTGTTTGTACCCCAACGCTATATCCTGAGCCCCGGCTGGCACTCGTATTGCGCACCGCAAAGACGCGTATCGCATTACTACAACAACACAGTGGTAATCAATAACTATTACCGCAACAACAACCGCACCTATGTGTATGGTCCGCGCCGCGACGAAATCGAACGTATCACCCGTAGAAGCGTGCCGGTGCGTACAATCGACGCGAGCCCAAGAGGCCGCGGACGGGTGATTATCGCTGACCGTGGAAATGGCCGCTACGACTACGGTACACGGGATCATGACCGCGGAGGCCGCACAATCGACGCCAACCCACGTATCGACCGGAGCAACCGCAACGACGATAACCGGATTGAACCCGGCGATAATTCAAGACGGGGCTCACGCAATCCATTCGATGACCGCGACAGCCGCATCGAACGCAACCGTGAATCGAATGATAACCGGAACGACCGGTACGAAGCACCAAACCCCAGCCGCAATGATCGCTATGAAGCACCAAACCGCTCGGAACGTAACCGCGATTATGGTAACCCCGGCAACAGCCCCGAGCGCCGTTCGGAACGAGTGGAACGCCCGAACATAGAACGCCCTGAGAGACAGGAACGCAGCAACCGGTCATTCGAACCGGCGCCGCGTGTGGAACGTCAGGAAAGAAGTGCACCGGAACCTCGCAACAACGACCGTGGTAACCGCGGTGGCGGCGATAATGGAAACCGTGGCGGCGGTTCCAGTGAACGCAGCGGCAGGGGCCCGAGATAATTGCACCCCTTAACATAAAAACAACCCGGCGGGATAGTAAGTATTCTCCGTCGGGTTGTTTTTGTTTTAAAAGTGTTATTTTTAGCTTGATCCCCAACCCACGGTATTGAATGGAAATACAATTTGACATTGAGTTCAAGGAGAGTGCACCCAAGTACATGCAGATCATCAAATCGCTGTTGCAGGCGATTAGCAAAGGAAAGCTGAAACGAGGCGATAAAATACCTTCCATTAACCAGTTAAGTGAGGAATACCTGCTTTCTCGCGATACCGTCGAAAAGGCCTACAAGCACCTGATCAAGGACGGCGTACTGATTTCAGTTCGCGGGAAGGGCTATTTCATCAACCGGGTAGACATTGAAACTTCACTTCGTATCCTGCTGGTTTTTAATAAAATAAGCAATTACAAAAAGCAGGTTTACAATGCATTTGTCGAGAATATCGGCCGCAATGTGAATGTAGATCTGCATATTCATCACTCGAATACCAACATCTTCAAAAACCTGATCAAGAACAGTCTGGGTGAATACGACTATTACGTAATCATGCCGCATTTCTACGAAAAAATGGAAGAAGCAGTCGAGACACTGAAAATGATCCCGCCGGAGAAACTGATTTTACTTGACAAAGACATTGAATTTCCGACCAAAAAGCATTCGGCCGTTTTCCAGAACTTCGAGAAAGACATTGTGCACGCGCTGAACGAGGCGGTGGATTTGCTGAAAGTTTACAAAAAACTAATCCTCATTTTCCCCACGATGATCCGCTATCCGAAGGAAATCATCAAAGGTTTCCGGATTTTCTGCATTCAGCACGAGTTCGAGCACGAGATCATGTATGATTTTCACGAAAACGGCGTGGCGATGAAGGATACGGCTTATGTGGTGATCGAAGAAAACGATCTGGTGAATCTGATCAAAAAGTGCAAGGAACAACAGCTTGTGGTAGGAAAAGACGTTGGCATTATTTCCTACAATGAAACGCCACTGAAAGAGATCCTGCTCGATGGCATTACCACCATTTCGACGGATCATGAGCAAATGGGTAAAGCGGCAGCCGAGATCATCAAGGAAGGAAAAAGGGCCATTATCAAAAACCCGTTTACATTGATTCGGCGGAAGTCGCTTTAAGCGATGTCGCATTGCGTAATGTCACACTGAGTAGTGTTATTCTGAGAGAAGTCAAAGGACGTCAGTCTGAGCGAAGTCAAAGGATGTCAGTCTGAGCGAAGTCGAAGGATGTCAGTCTGAGCGAAGTCGAAGACAGTCAGTACCGTGACGTCGTACATGCGCTTCGACCGCCCGGCGGCCCGGTTCGCTCAGCGTGACAGAGTATTACAAACCGGTGGCTACCGTCAGCTTCCCACGCTCATTCAGCAGTTCATTGCGGACGCCCAGGTGACGGTACAGCCCGATCGGGTCGAGCGAACCACCGCTCAGGCGCATGGCCTCGCGCACGAGCGGGCGCACGTCGGTGCGGAATGCATTCTGCAATATCTGTTGGGCCAGTACCACGTCGTTATCGTTGCGGGCCTGTTCCAGTTTCTTCCGGTCAACGAGCAATGCCTGTGCTTGTGCGATCAATATGGCTTCTACCGATTGCAGCAGGTCTTCCAACGGATCTTTCACATTATGGCTCGCGTCGATCATCCAGGCGTAGGTGTCGCTGGCGCGGTTGGCGCGTTTCATACCTTCTACTAACTCTACGAAAATCAGGAACAGTTGATATGGGCGAATGGCACCTACCGTTAAATCATCATCACCATATTTGGAATCATTGAAATGAAAACCTGCCAAACGGCCTTCCATCATCAGTGTCGCTACGATCTGCTCGATGTTTGCATTGGGTAAATGGTGGCCCAAATCAACCAGTACATCTGCTTTCGGGCCGAGTTTCTGGCAGAACAGCAACGAGCTGCCCCAGTCCTGGATCACCGTTGAATAGAAATTAGGCTCGTAGGCTTTGTATTCCACATAAACTTTCCAATCATCGGGCAATGCGGCGTAGATCTCCTGCAAAGATTCCAGTGTATTCTGAAAAGCCCGCACAAAGTTCGATTGGCCAGGGAAGCAGGAACCATCCGAGAGCCAGATCGACAGTGATTTGGAACCCAGGTTCACACCATGCTTGATAACCTCGATATTATGTTCGACCGCCTGCTTGCGCACCTTCGCATCCACATGCGAGAGCGAGCCGAATTTGTATGAATGCTCCTGGTCTTTCTGATCCTGAAATGTATTGGAATTCACCGCGTCGAATTTCAGGTCAAGCGACGTCGCCAAATCGATGATCGGCTGTGCCTGGCCGGGTATATCCCAGGGAATATGCAGCGAAATGGAGCCGCTCGAACGGTTCAATGCGTGCAGCAGGCCAACATCTTCAATTTTCTCTTCCAGCGAGCGAGGTTCCCCTACTCCCGAAAAACGTCCGAAACGCGTGCCACCGGTGCCCAATGCCCAGCTCGGGATCGCTACCTGGAATGCTTCCAGCGCTTTTACGATGTCTTTTGCATTGATACCCTGCTCACCCAGCTGCTCTTGCAGGAAAATGAACTGGTTGTTATGCCGCGAAAATAGGCTGTCGTTATGCTGGTCGATCTGATATTGTTCAATTTTCATCTGGATAGAATTAAAAAGACTTGGCAAGTCTGTACAACCCGCCAAGTCTGATTTAACATATTTTGATCATTATCTCAGGAATGCCGCAGGAACACCGCCGTCGACATTGATAACGTTTCCGGTGCTCTTGTTAAGCAAGCCGCTCACGAAAATGTATACGCCGTTCGCAATGTCCTCTGTATGGATTTCCGCGTTCAGTACGGTCCTTTTCGCATAGTAAGCTGGCAGTTCTTCGACTTTGATACCATACGCTTTCGCACGTCCGGCAGCCCAGCCGCTTTCCCAGATCTTGCTTCCGGCAATTACCGCATCGGGGTTCACCACATTTACACGGATCTTGTCGGGGCCTAGTTCCGCTGCCAAGAGGCGCGACATATGCTGCTGAGCCGCTTTGGCTGTTCCGTAAGCTACATTGTTCGGGCCGGAAACAATGCCATTCTTGCTCGCGATGTTGATGATATCACCGCCCAGGCCTTGCTGACGCATAATAGCCACCGATTCCTGCGATACCAGGAACTGGCCTTTTACCAACACATCCTGCAAAATATCCCAGTCTTTGATCGTTGTATCCGCCAATGGTTTCGAGATCGACAAACCGGCGCAGTTTACGACGATATCCAACCCGCCGTATTTCAGTTTCGTCGCATGCAATGCCGCTTTGATCGCCTCGTCGTCGAGCACGTTCGCTACGGTCGTATCCGAAAAGTCCTTGCCGAATTTCGCATCGAATTCCGCTTTGGTTTCGGCCAATGCTTTTTCATCAATATCCGAGATCACCACACAAGCGCCTTCCTGCAATAGTTTTTGGGCAATTGCCTTACCGATACCGCCTGATCCGCCGGTTACGAAAGCTACTTTGCGGGATACCGATTTCTCTTTCGGCATACGCTGCAATTTTGCTTCTTCCAGCAACCAGTATTCGATGTCGAACGCTTCCTGCTCCGGCAATGAAACATAAGAAGAGATCGCCTCGGCGCCTTTCATTACATTAATTGCATTGATATAAAACTCAGCCGCAACACGTGCAGTCTGCTTGTCTTTGGCGAACGAGAACATACCCACGCCTGGCAACAGGATGATCACCGGATTCGGGTCACGCACTGCGGGGCTGTTGGAATGCTTGCAACGCTCGTAATAAGCGATGTAGTCGGCACGGTATGCTTCGAATTGCGGACGGATGTGATCCAGGATTTCGGCGTCGGCCGCTTCGAGTTTTTCAAATGGCAGGTCAAGTACCAACGGACGGATCTTCGTACGCAGAAAGTGGTCAGGGCAACTGGTACCGAGGGGCGCCAGTTTGTCCAGATCATTACTTGCAATAAATTCCAATACACGCTCGTCGTCGGTAAAATGACCGATCATCGCCTGCTGCTCGGAAGCCAGACCGCGCAAATAAGGCGCCAGCTTGCCTGCTATGGAAGCGCGGCGCTCTTTCGGCTCGCTTTCCAGGCGTGCGCCCCCGAAAACAGGGCGTTTTTTGCCGTAGTTTTCAGCCAGGTATTCCGACGCTCTTTCGATCGTATCGAGTGTATTAATGTAAGATTCGTAAGCAGTATCACCCCAGGTAAACAAGCCGTGGCCACCCAGTACGATACCGCGAATGCCCGGATTGTCATTCAACGCCTGTTCCAGTTGAAGGCCGAGATCGAAGCCGGGGCGCTGCCAGGGTACCCACGCCAGCTCACCGCTGAACAGTTCCTTTGTAATAGCCTCACCTTCCTTCGATGCCGCTATCGCGATCAATGCATCAGGGTGCAGGTGGTCGATATGCTTGAAAGGCAGCAAGCCGTGCAGCGGCGTATCGATAGACGGAGCCTTCGATTTCAGGTCGTAAATGCAATGGTTGAACAGCTCCACCATTTCATCTTCGAATTCCAGTCCGCGGTAGATGTTTTTCAGGCTATGCAGGCGGTCGACATACAGACCGGCCAGGCCGCTTCTTGTTAAAGTACCAATATCCCCTCCTGAACCTTTGATCCACATCACTTCTACGGGATTGCCTGTCAGGGGATCTTTTTCAATGGTTTTACAGCTTGTGTTTCCACCAGCATAGTTGGTCAGGCGAAGATCCGCACCCAACAGATTTGAACGGTACAGAAGAAGTGCTACCTGATCATCACCCAGGGAAGCGGCTTTCTCTTCATCCCATAAATAGCTTACGTACCTGTACTGGCTTACTTTAGAACTGCTCATATTTGTTTCCTGATTATTTATCGTTTTTGAGGTAAAAGTTCTTCTTTCCTGAAAGTATTTTAACAGATTAATACTACTCTGAACTTATGTGCAAGATTAGGAAACTTAGCAAAGCACACCGTCCTGTTGTATCCTGCATGTTGAAATAAATTGAGAATTAATGTGAGAATTGGAAGTTTTATATAAAATAAATGGCCTGAACCGTGCTTGTAACAGTTCAGACCACGAAAAAGAGAAATAACCTTACTGCGCTAGCGCTTTATTAACAGTTTCTTTGAGACATCTCCGATTTTGATAGTGTAGATGCCTTCTTTTAAATCCTTGACATCAAGCTTGCCGACAGACAAATTCGCATTGCTGATAACTGGTCTCCCGGTCGAGGTAATTATAGACACCTGCTCATTTCCCCTGGCTCCGGCCACTGTCAGCTCCGTCTGTGCCGGGTTCGGGTAAATGCGGATGGGCTCCTTAGCCGCTTTGACGGCAATCGTTTTCGAGAATTCGAATTTCCCGTCATAATCCAGCTGCTTCAAGCGGTAATAGCCCATTACCAGCGGATTGAGATCGGTAAAGTGATAAAACTGGTTCTCCTGTGTGTCTCCGCTTCCATCTACAAAACCGATTCTTTCGAATGTTCGCGCGTCGGCACTTCGCTCGATTTCGAAGCCTTTGTTGTTGGTTTCGGCAGTGGTTTTCCAGGTTAGTTGGGTTTGGTTGGATTCGGATTTGGCTTCGAAGAAGACGAGGGTTACCGGGAGCGTCATACTATAAATTTCGCTTGTCAACGTCAGCGTTGTAACAATCGAGTTTGTGACGGTCACGTGGTAGTTTCCTTCCTGCGGTGCCAGGTACGTGCTATCTCCTACCTTGGTTGCTATCAGCTCTCCGAAGCGGTACCAGCGATAAGTGTTATTGGCCAGGGTTCCGCCCGCATAGACGGATAATGTGCGATTCGTTTTCGAAACGCCTATTTTCTGTTGCGGGATGTTGACCGACAATCTGGAAAAGTTGGTCTCCATTCCGTCGAATGTAAACTTGTTTCCAGCTATTTGTAACCTGTTAATTTTAATGTTGGCAATATTCGGGATAGCCCCGCTCAGATTATTCCCGCTCAAATCCATGAGCCATGCTTTCGACAAATTATTGATCGAGGCAGGTAAATTTCCGTTTAGCTCATTGTTGGCAAGAGTCAGCGTTTCGAGGTTCGACAAGTTTCCGAGTTCCGTAGGGATATTACCCCCTGCTTTTAAGCCTGTTATACTTAGAGACGTCAAGCCGGTCAGGTTGCCGATCTGGCTGGGAATAGGGCCTGTGAGCCCTTTGCCAGATAAACTCAACGATTTCAGATTGACCAGATTACCTATTCCTCCGGGAATGTTCCCTGAGAGCCCGGTGTCCGTGATCTCCAATTTGGTCAGGTTGCCCAGGTTTCCAATTGACGCCGGCAATGTTCCTGTAAAACCACAATTCGAAATAACCAGCGTTTTCAACAGTGTCAGATTACTTATCGATACGGGAAGATTTCCCAAATCAGGTGAAGTGATGTTCCCCGCGTGGAGCATTGTGAGTGATTCCAAAGTAGTTGCGTTTCCGATAGACTCTGAAATCGGTCCTGCAGGTGATATACTAAGCACTTTCAATCGGGGCAACGTCCACAGCACGTCCAATCCGTCGGGATCAAGATTATTGTTACTCAAATCCAGCGTCTCGAGACTTACCAGATTAGCGAACTCTGCGGGAATTTCGCCTGTCAGGGGTGAACGCGGATTTAGCCCTTCCGACCAGGACAGATAGAGATCCCGCAGCGCCGTCAGGTTACCAATTTCGGGCGGGATTTGTCCAGAGAAATCGTTACCACTGAGATTGAGTACCACCACGCGGCCATTTTCGCAGGTAACTCCGTACCAGCCGCACGGACTGGCGCCTGGCTGGCTGGGGAGTGGCCAGGGCTCGTCCCTTTCGGAATACCATCCGGTACCCCCCATTGCATTATAGACGGCGATAAGCGCAAGCCGATCCGCTTCGAGCGTTTGTGCAAAGGTATTAAATGAACAAAATAGAAGAAGGAAGGATAAAATTTGCTTCATACAAGAACTTTATAAGAATGACACCCTTAAAGTTCCCGTAATTTCATCAAATATTTACGTTCGGTTACAAAACTTTTCCGCTATTTGCTGATCAGTAGTCTCCCTGCCTCGGTACCAATCTTAATGGTATATAAGCCGGGCTTTAACGATTGAATAGAAATTGGTTTTGTTGCACTAGCCTGGGTTTTCAGAACAGTCCTGCCAGCCTCATTTACCACCTGTAAATCCTGCACCCCATCTATACCTGAAACAATCACGTGGTCCGAAGCAGGATTAGGATAAATCCTAAGCGTCTTGCTACTTTTCACTATGATGATCTTCGAATATTCAAATTTCCCGTCATGATCGAGTTGTTTCAGACGGTAATAACCATTGAATAGCGGGCTCAAATCCGTAAAATGATAGGTATTAACTTCTTTGCTATCCCCATTACCATCTACAAAACCGATCTTTTCAAAACTCCGGGCATCAGCGCTGCGCTCGATTTCGAAGCCTTTATTGTTGGTTTCAGAAGTCGTTTTCCATGTAAGCTTGGTTTGGTTGTTTTCGAATTTTCCGTCAAAGGAAACCAGCGTTACCGGCAGCTTCACGGCCACGTAGTTCTTTGTTACCAATGTTAAACCAGGTACAAGACTGTTGGTCGTTTCCACTCGGTAAATGCCCTCGCCATCAAGATCCACCATATTCACACCGCTCACGGTCCTGATGAGCACATCGCCTTTATAAAGTTTGTGTGTCAGGTTGGCGATCGTGCCTCCCGTGTTAGGTCTGATCTGGGTCGGGATGCAACCAACGCACAATGGACCTATCAGCGTTGCGTCGATCAGTGCCTGTGGTGCGTACACGTCAAGGCGGCTGATATTAGCCTCCATTCCCTCAAAATTGAAGTTATTGTTGAGAATGGAAATGTATGCAGAAACCGGTATGCCCAGAATGTTGGGAATCGGCCCCGTGAGCGATTGATTGTCAAGGTCCAGCACTTGAAGGCCGGTCAGATTTGCAAATGTCGAAGGAATTGTGCCGGTTATCAGGCCTTTCGGGTGGCCTCTCAGGTAATTGCTATAAGAAAGATAAAAATGTTTAAGCTCGACAAGATTCCCCAGCGATGCCGGAAGTGTGCCGCTGAAATCATTATGCAACAAATAAAGGAATTGGAGTTTAACAAGGTTTCCCAGCTGGGCAGGCAGCGCACCGGTAAAATTTTGAGACGACAGATCGAGATATTCCAGTTCAGTCAGATTCCCTATCTCGGCTGGGATACTACCTGAAAGATTACCATATGGGGTAAACCCGGCGTCGATCGCCACAAAATGCAGGTCAAGTGATTTCAACTGCGTAAGATTTCCGATCGAAGCGGGAATGGCCTCGTCGCACATTACCCCGGCCAGATTTAAGTTTTCAAGATTCACGAGATTCCCGATCTCCGGAGGAATATTGCCTGTTACCCGCTGCTCGGGAAGCTCGAAGTCGGTTGAAAAGCTGAAATCCAGGTTCTTTAACGCCGTAAGGTTACCAATGGCCGCTGGTATGGTTCCGCCTACGTTATTATTGGATAGATTCAGGCCGGTTACACGACCTCCTTCACAAGTGACCCCGTACCAGCCACAAGGGCTATCCCCGGTCGTTCCGGGTACTGTCCAGTTCGTTTTTGAAAACCAGTTTGCCCCTTCCATGCTGTTGTAAATCGCTACCAAAGCCAACCGATCGCTTTCCAGCGACTGGGCGAAGGAATATTGCGAAGTAAGCAGAATGAGTAGTAAGAGTTTACGCATAATCTTTTTAATTATCTAATAACAAAAAATTTAATACCTTTTCCATCCAGCATAACAGTATAAACACCGGTCGTTAGCTTCGAGATACCTATACGTTGCTTTTCCGCTACCTGCCGCTTCATGACAACGCGGCCCGTCTGATCGAGGATAGAAACCATTTGAGCATTTCCTATCCCGGATACAATCAGATATTCCTGTGCAGGATTTGGATACACACACACATTTGCATTTCCACTTTTTACTGCAATCACTTTTGAATACTCGAATTTTCCATCGTGATCGAGCTGTTTCAGACGATAATAGGAGTTTGTCAACGGGTTCAAATCCGTGAAATAATAAGTATTAACTTCTTTACTATCCCCATTACCATCCACAAAACCGATCGTCTCGAAAGCCCGTGCATCGACGCTGCGCTCGATTTCGAAGCCTTTGTTATTGGTTTCAGAAGTCGTTTTCCAGGTAAGCTTGGTTTGGTTGTTCTCCGACTTCCCATCAAAGGAAATGAGCGCCACGGGCAGCGGAGGCTCAACAAACTTCGTATTTGTAGACAATACAAGGTCCGGGAGCAGACTATTTCGGACTTCTATCCGGTAGGAGCCCTCTTCCGTAGCCCAATAATCCCCGTATTGTTGATTTGAAGGCACCTCAATTTCGTCCCTAAAATATTTATAGGCGTTAGTGGCGTGATAAGCTTGCACGCCTTCGGCCTTGATAACAGAAAAGTTAGGAAAGCCAGGAGTCACAATCAATGAAATCAAGCCTTGCGGAGCATACTTATCGAGTACCGTTCGGTTCTCGATGGTACCCGCCAGGCCAAAAAGGTTATTGCTGACGTCGACAGACGCTGCCACAGGAATTCCCAGAATATCAGGAATCGGCCCGGTCAGGTTGTTATTGGACAAATCCAGTTTCGTCAGTTTGGTCAGATTGTTAAAAGACGCCGGGATAGCCCCTGTCAACTTGTTCTGGCTCAAATCCAGCACTTCCAGGTCCGTTAGCCCAGACTTGATGGAATCGTACCCGTGACACCCCCATGGCGCATGATCAGCGTTTTGAGCTTGGTGAAATTTCCCATGTAGGCAGGAATAGCGCCCACCATTCCTTCGCCCTGCATTGCAGCGTCCTCTACTGCAAGACGCAGATATTCCAGATTAACAAGATTGGCAAATGAGGGAAGAGCAGACCAGTTGTGATAGGGTGACAGTGAAAGATGTTTCAGTTTGGTCAGATTATTTATAACCGACACATTGACGCCAGTCAGCTGATTACCACTTAAATCGAGGTATTCAAGGTTTGAGAGATTTCCGAGTTCGACAGGCAAATCGCCATAAAAGTAGAGGAACTCGCCTCCGGGGCCGGACAGGTCCAGATGTTTCAGTGCCGAAAGGCCTCCTACTGCTGCCGGTATAGGCGCAACGATGTCATTGTCTTTTATGACCAGCTTGGTAACGCGCCCGCTCTCGCAGGTCACCCCGAACCAACCACAGGGATTATCACCCGGATTTCCGGGGACAACCCAGCCTGTGTTGTCATACCAATTATTTCCGCCGGTAGCCTGGTAGAATGCAATGAGTGCCAACCGATCGCTTTCCAGCGACTGACCAAATAATTGAATTGAAATAAAAAGGCACAACAACCCCAGTAGACATTTTTTCATAGTGTTACTAAAAAGTTTAAGTAATTCCTCGAAAAACGTTGAGCGGGTGCCTGGGCGACAGAACAATGCTGCCGGTACTGTAAGAATATTGTATATACAAATGTAACCGAATGCGCAACAAAATTGCACACCGGTTACAAAAAATTATAGAAGCTTAATGTCGGTGTTCCTCTGCCTGTCGATCACTTCCAGGTAAGGCCCATGTTATGGAACAGAAATGCGTAAATATCCGCCTGGGTTTCCAGCGCTTTTTTCGTGTTGCTCGCGCCGTGACCGGAGTTGGTATCGATCCGGATCAGTAACGGATTGGAAGACGATTTTCCCGCTTTTGCCTGCAATTCGGCTGCATATTTAAACGAATGCGCCGGGACTACGCGGTCGTCGTGATCGGCGGTGGTGATCATCGTGGCCGGGTATTGGCCGCCTGCTTTGATATTGTGAAGCGGGGAATATCCGTACAAAACCTTGAATTCCTCCGCATTATCACTACTTCCGTAATCGGCGATCCAGTTCCAGCCGATGGTGAATTTGTGAAACCGAAGCATGTCCATTACGCCCACAGCAGGGAGTGCTACTTTGAAAAGCTCCGGACGTTGGTTCATGACCGCGCCCACGAGCAGCCCGCCATTGGAACCACCCTGAATAGCAAGGCGCTCCGGCGAGGTATATTTTTCACGGATCAAATATTCAGCCGCGGCGATGAAGTCATCAAACACTTTTTGCTTTTTGAGCTTCATACCCTGCTCGTGCCATTTCTCGCCGTATTCGCTACCACCCCTCAGATTGGTCTGAACATACACCCCGCCCTGGTCAAAAAACGGGATACGGGTGGGACTAAACGCAGGTGGCAAGCTGACATTAAAGCCACCATAACCGTACAGTATCGTCGGGTTGGTGCCGTCCAGTTTCAGGCCTTTTTTATAAGTAATGAATGCAGGAACGCGCGTTCCGTCTTTGCTTGTGTAAAATACCTGTTTCGTTTCATAGTCGGAAGGCTTGAATGCTACTTCCGGCTCCCGGAAAACGCTGCTTTTCCCGCTGGCAATGTCATAGCGGAAAATCGTCGACGGATAGTTGAAAGAAGTGAAGGTATAAAACACGAATGTATCCTCCTGATCGCCCCCAAAACCTACTGCCGAACCCAATCCGGGTATTTCGATCTCGCTTTCAAGAACGCCTTCGGGGTTGTACACGTAGGTGCGCGAGGTTACATCCTTCAAATAGGACGCAAACAGCTTCCCACCTGCCAGCTGCGCGAATTCCAGTGGCTCCTCACGCTCCGGTAACACCGTTTCCCAGGTCCTGCCAGCCGTTTTGAAAAGCATTACCTTGCCATTTGGCGCATTATCGTTGGTTTCAATCAGGAAATCAGGCCCCAGGTTTTCGATAACACGAAAACTTGCGCCGGTGATCTCCTCGCGAATCGGCACAAAACGGCTTTCACCCTTTTTCATGACCCAAATCCCATTGCCATCCTTGCCCTTTCCGCGATCGCTCACGCTCAGGATTGCATATTCCTCATCCTCCGTAGTACCAACGGTGTGGAAGCGTTGCGGGTTTGCCGCGTCTTCAAACACCAGTCTATCCTGCTCCTGCGTAGTACCGATCCAATGGAAGAATACCTGGTGGTTTTCGTTTTTCGCGGCCAGCGCGCTGCCATCCGGCTTCGGATAGCGGCTGTAATAGAAGCCGTCGCCCTGCCACGATGCACCCGACACTTTTACCCACTCGACCTTGTCAGCCAGCATGGAAAGGTCCTTCATGTTCATTACCTGGTACTCCTGCCAGTCGGAGCCGCCGTTCGAAAAGCCCAAAACCGCGTAAGCGCCATCTTTGGACAAACTGAAAACGGTAAGCCGCGTGGTACCATCCGGCGAAAGCCTGTTCGGATCGATCACTACCTCAGGCGCGCCGTTCAGATCTTTCTGGCGGTATAATAGGGCCTGATTTTGCAAACCATCGTTTTTGTAAAAATAAAAATAGTCCCCTTTCTTTTTAGGGGCAGAATATTTGGGATAGTTATAGGCCTTTTCGAGGTCTTCAAATATTTTTTCCTTGAAAGGAATTGCATTCAGATAGCCGAATGTGACCTCATTCTGCGCCTTCACCCAAGCTGCCGTTTCCTCGGACCGGTCGTCTTCAAGCCAGCGATAAGGGTCGGCCACTTTCTTGCCGTGGTACTCGTCATAATGCTCCTGCTTTCTGGTTTCAGGATATTCCAGTCGCTGCGCATTGCCTGGTTCCGACAATGCCGATGCCGTCATTAAAGTCATCAGAAAAGTTTTTGAATGCATAAAAAAGGCCGCTACTTAATGATTTCCACTTCCAATGAGCTGGGAGCATCGGCCTGATGATAAATCGTGTGTTTGGCTGTCGTAAAATCCGAATCCTGCGCTTGATAAATGTTCTCCACGTACTTCTGCGGGTTACGGTCGAAAAGCGGGAATGCCGTGCTTTGAACCTGCACCATAATGCGGTGGCCTTTTTTGAAAGTATGCAATACATCCTGCAAGCGGAATTTCAGGTCGGTTACCTTGCCAGCCACAACCGGCTCGGGTTTTTCAAAGCTGTTGCGGAAGCGGGCGCGCATTACTTCGCTGCGTACCATTTGCTGGTACCCGGCCAGTACCACTTTCGGATCGGGCATATAGGCGTGGTTCTTTTCATCGTCCGGGTACACGTCGATCAGTTTTACGAAGAAATCGGCATCGGTACCTGTGGTTGCAAATTTGAGCAATGCATTGATCTCCCCACCCAGGGTAACGTCTTCGGTCAGGATATCTGTTTCAAAAACCAACACATCCGGGCGCGTAGCTGCAAAGCGCTGGTCTTCCGACATGTATTCGAACGGCGTGAAACCTGACATTTGCTTGTAATTAGCCGTGTAAGGCACCGGTTTCGACGGGTCGCTCACATATTCGGTCACCGATTTGCCTTCTTTCGGTGCATTGAAATCCAGTTTACCTTTTGAATGAAAATACAGCTTACGCTTTTCGGCATTCGCTACCGGCCATTTATCAAAAGTCTTCCATTTTTTTTTGCCTGTATCAAACAAATAGGCCTCCGGCAAACCGGTCTTTCCGTCGCCTGCTTCTTTCAAAAAGTGTTTGAAGAATTTAGCTTCGATGTTATTCTGGTAAAATGTGGCAATGCTATCCCCGAAATAAATGTCGTTGTGCAATGTATGCCCGGTTTCGCGGCTCCAACGGCCGTGACCGAAAGGTCCCACTACCAGGGTATTGTACATGGAAGGGTTATGCTTTTCAAGCGTTTTATAGGTATTTAAAGGACCGTACAAATCCTCGGCATCGAACCAGCCTCCCACGGTCATGAATGCATGTTTCACGCCTTTCAAATGCGGCAGAATGTCCCGCTTTTTCCAGAACTCATCTTTGTTAGGATGGTTGACAGTCTCCTGCCAGAAAAAATTCTGTGAATAGTATTTGTCAAAATTCTTCAAGGAGCCTATTTCCAGGTTGAATGTATAACCATCCGGCTTCGGCGTGAACATTTCGCCCACAAACCACGAATCCGTTGTTGGCTTGGGCGGCTTAATGCCGAAAACGGGGAATGTGAGGTAATATCCCTGGGTAAATGCGCCGTTATGATGGAAATCGTCAAAAAAGAAATCGGCGATCGGTGCCTGTGGCGACGAGGCTTTCAATGCGGGATGACCGGCTAATGCGCTCGCTGTGGTGTAGAATCCCGGATAAGAAATGCCCCATTGCCCTACCCTGCCATTGTTGTTCGCGACGTTTTTGAGCAGCCATTCAATGGTGTCGTAAGTATCCGATGCCTCGTCGACGTCGTTGTTGCTCTTTTTCTGGTCTATGTGCGGGGTCATGTTCGTCCAGGTGCCTTCGCTCAGGTAACGACCGCGTACATCCTGGTACACGAATATGAACTTGTCGCGCATCAGTACCGGGCTCGGGCCCAGGCGTGGCGGGTACTTGTCGGCGCCGTATGGAGCTACGCTGTAACAAGTACGCTGCATTAAAAAGGGATACTTCTTGTCGGGAGACGCGTCTTTGGGTGAATAAACGATCGTGTGGAGTTTCACGCCGTCCCTTACCGGAATATCGTATTCCGCTTTTGAATAATTTTCCTGGATGTACTGCAGGTCCGAAGCAACCTGTGCATAAACATGCTGAGCCAACACGAATAGTGCTGCGCAGAGTAGATTTTTGATCATAGCTTGTGATTATTTTCTCTTATAGTAATTCAAAGACACGCCGGCCGCATTTCCCTTTTCACTCAATGTATAGAAACCCTTGCCCTCGTTTTCAAAACAGATCGCCTCGCCCTGCGGTTCAAGAGCAACTGTCAAAGTTTTGTTAGCAGATTTAACGAGCGTCTGGCCGACTGCTTCCCCGCTGCTTCTTTTCCAATAATATACGCCCAGATAGGTACGGACCACTATTTCATTCCCATCTTTGGAAATACTGCCTGCCGTCGCAAGCGCTACCCCAGGAACTGTGCCAACCTTTTCGGCAACGCTTACGTCTGTGGTCGACTGTGGGTAGCTCAATTTATAAATATTGGAATTAGGCGCTTCCTTTGACAAAATGAAAATGTCCTTTGTAACCGGGTCTACGATCAACGCTTCTGCATCGCGCGGGCCGTCGGGGTAGCTGAAACTGATCTTTTGCAATGCATTCTGGCTGAAAGAACCATCGGTACTGTTGATTTCCGGAATGCGGTAAATAGTATTGGTAGCGGTTGCGGGCTGATTGTTATTCCCAATATCCGCAATGTAGACGTAAGACACGCCATTATCGGGTCCGGGGCCTACCGCCACTTCCTCCCAGTCATGGTTATTACTACCGGGTACATGATATTCCTTAATGTTTTTCCCGTCCTTGCTGATCAGGTAGAGTGCATTGGGTTTGCCAGAGTCCTGGATCGTCCAGAGATAACCGGGCATGGCAGCACTGGCAGCCAGGCCCGATGCTTCATCGACGATACCGGTAGCTATCGGGAATTGTTCGGGGGTAGCTTCAAACTGGTCGGACAAGCCATTTCCTCCGGGCGCCGGCTCGGGGTCGTTGCATGAACAGGTTACACAAAAAACAAGTGAAGAAAGAACCAGCCCCACTCGTCCGGCCACACTGTCATATACTTTCATAAAAAACACTTCATGTTAGATTTGCTAAAAATACGTACTTTTGCGGCATTTATTATCAGCGACTTTCATTATATCAGTATTAAAATAGTTATATGTTACGTACACATACCTGCGGGGAATTAAGCTTAGGACATGTAAATCAAGACGTTGTATTGTGTGGTTGGGTTCAGCGCGTCCGCGACAAAGGAGGCATGATCTGGCTCGACCTGCGTGACCGTTACGGCATCACCCAGCTTCTTTTCGAAGAGGGCAAAACCCCCGCAAATGTGTTGGAAACCGCCCGCTCACTGGGCCGCGAATTCGTCGTTTCGGCCAAAGGTTCGGTGATAGAACGTCTGGCGAAAAATGATAAGATCGCCACCGGCGACATCGAAATCCGCGTGACAGAGCTCAGCATTCTGAACCCAGCGAAACTGCCACCGTTCCTGATTGAAGACGAAACTGACGGCGGTGACGATATCCGCATGAAATACCGCTACCTAGACCTTCGGAGGAATGTGGTACGCAAAAACCTGCAACTGCGCCATCAGGTCGCACGGTATACCCGCGCTTACCTTGATGAATTGAACTTTATCGAAGTAGAAACGCCGGTCCTGATCAAATCGACGCCGGAGGGCGCACGCGATTTCGTCGTGCCAAGCCGTATGAATCCGGGCGAATTCTATGCATTGCCACAGTCCCCGCAGACATTCAAACAGCTTCTGATGGTGGCCGGATTCGACCGTTACTACCAGATTGTGAAGTGTTTCCGCGACGAGGATTTGCGTGCAGACCGTCAGCCCGAGTTCACTCAAATCGACTGCGAAATGTCGTTTGTGACCCAGGAGGATGTTCTAAATACATTCGAAGGGATGATCCGCGAGCTTTTCGCCAAAGTGAAGGGCATTGAGCTCCCGACAGTTCCCCGCATGACCTACGCTGACGCCATGCGCCTCTACGGGTCCGACAAGCCGGATATCCGTTTTGATATGCAATTCGTCGAACTGAAAGGGGAAGACCGGGACCTGACTTCCGGAAAAGGCTTCGGTGTATTCGACGATGCTGGTCTTGTAGTGGGTATCAATGCTTCCGGCTGCGCAGCTTATACCAGAAAACAAATCGATGAGCTGACCGACTGGATCAAGCGCCCTCAAATTGGCGCGAAAGGATTGGTGTATGTTCGTTACAATACCGATGGGTCGATCAAATCGTCCGTTGACAAATTCTATACGGAAGAAGAGCTTAAAAAGTGGGTTGAAGCGTTCGACGCCAAACCGGGCGATCTTTTGCTGATCCTTTCCGGGCAAGGTGATAAAACCCGCAAGCAACTCAACGAGCTGCGTCTCGAAATAGGCTCACGCCTGGGACTACGCAACCCTGACGAATACCGTGCCTTGTGGGTGATAGACTTCCCGCTGCTCGAATTCGGAGAAGAGGAAAACCGCTGGTTTGCGATGCACCACCCATTTACCAGCCCGAAACCGGAAGATATCGAACTACTGGATAAAAATCTGGGATTGGTAAGGGCTAATGCATACGATATGGTCATCAACGGCGTTGAAGTTGGCGGAGGTTCTGTGCGGATATTCGAAAAAGAGCTGCAACGGAAAATGTTCGAGATCCTCGGGTTCTCGGCCGAAGAAGCGCAAGAGCAATTTGGCTTCCTGATGAATGCATTTGAATTCGGCGCCCCTCCTCACGCCGGTATCGCATTCGGTTTCGATAGGCTTTGCTCTATTTTCGGCGGTGCGGATTCGATCCGGGATTTCATTGCATTCCCTAAGAACAACTCCGGCCGTGATGTGATGATCGATTCGCCTTCGACCATATCGGAAGGCCAATTGAAAGAGCTGGCAATTCGGGTAGAGGCCGCAAATTCGTAGCCAAAACAGGATCGATCTGCCAGATAATTTAAATAAAATAAGATTTTGTAGATTTGCCCCGGGCATAATTTAAATTTAACCGCAGGACCATCCGGAAACGGATCGGTCCTGACTGTAATTAAACTACACTGCATGCATTATCAATCCTTTGTAAGAAATTATTTCAGGAATAGCTTCATGTTGATGCTCCTCTTAGCCAACATCGGGGTTTTTGCTCAGAACAATACTTCTCCTCAGCTTCCTACGACGGACCCGACACAGCCAAAAATTGACCCTTCGCAGGTTACCAACCAGCAGGCGGTCGACTTTTATAACCAGGCCAAATCGGCAGGGATGTCGGATATGGACATCGAAAGAGCCGCGTTGCAGAGAGGCTATACACTCGATCAGATATCTGCCATGCGCAAACGGCTGCAACAGAAGCCGGACGAGAGGAAAGTGGACGATCCGAACCGCGATGAACTGGATGAAACCCGGGATCAGGACGATGCGGATGAACTGGACGATGAAGCCAACAACGAACGCGACTCTACCAGTCTGCGTCGTGCACGGAACCGCCGGTTGACACGCACTTTCGGTTACTCGTTCTTCTCAAGGTCGCGCTCCACATTCGAGCCTAACCTGCGCATTGCCACGCCCCGGAACTACATCCTCGGACCGGAAGACGAAATCGTCGTGGACATTTACGGTAATGCGGTGGATAACTTCCGCATGAAGATCAGTCCGGAAGGAACGGTAAAAATGCTTAACCTGGCGCCGGTATACGTTAACGGGTTAACGATCGAGCAAGCCAGTGAACGCATTGTACAACGCTTACGACAAGCTTACTCCACGTTGAACCGCCCTGGGTCGGGGACGTATTCGTCTATCACGCTCGGCAATGTACGCAGTATACATGTGATGATCACCGGTGAGGCTGCACGCCCCGGTACTTATACCGTATCCTCGCTCGCAACTGCATTCAATGCGCTCTCCATTTCCGGCGGCCCGAGCCTGAACGGCTCATACCGCAATATTGAAGTAATCAGGAACAATAAGGTCATCCGAAAAATCGACCTTTACCGGTTCCTTGTCGATGCAGACCTACATGACAACATTGCCTTGCAGGATCAGGACATTATCCTGATCAGGCCATTTGAAACAAGGATTGAATTGAATGGACAATTAAAACGCCCCGGTATTTTCGAAGCAAAACAAGGCGAGAGCCTGGCTAGCATCATCCGCTATGCCGGCGGGTTTACTCCCGAAGCTTACACCAAGTCTTTCACTTACCAGCGGAACACCGGTACCAACTACATGATCGGAAGCATCGACTCCGTTCAAATCGAAACTTTCACCCCAAAGAATGGTGATATTTTCAATATAAAACGGATACTGGATATCGTATCAAACCAGGTAGAGGTCCGTGGCGCAGTTACATTGCCCGGCCCATACGCATTGGAAGAGCGCTGCAATTCGGTTTTGAAATTGATCCAGGCGGCACAGGGCCTGAGCCCACGCGCGTTCCTGAACAGGGCTATCCTCGAAAGGTCCAGCGGCGATACCCAAACGGGCATTGTGGCGATAGACCTTAGAAAACTCGTTAACGGCGAAATAGCGGATATTCCGTTGCTAGCAGGGGACATCCTGACGATCAAATCCGTGGAAGACCTTAAAGAATTTACGTTCCTGACCATTTCAGGATCGGTGATCAACCCGGGCAACTATTATTATTACAAAGACATTACCATTGCCGACCTCATTTTCCAGGCGGGTGGCTATACCGAAGGCGGTATCCCCTACCGCATTGAAGTATCTCGCCGCGTGAAGAACGATACGCTCGACCTGCCATCTTCGCAGAACGTCCGCATTTTCTCAATCGATGTCGCCGATAACCTGGTACTTAATCCCGATGACCAGAAATTCAAACTGCAGCCGCAGGACATCATAGTCGTGCGTAAATCGCCGCGCTATGAGGCCCAAAAAGCAGTTACGATCATGGGCGAAGTAAGGTATCCCGGCAATTACACCATTATCAATAATTTCGAACGTATTTCTGACCTGTTCGGTAAAGTAGGCGGATTGCGGCCCGAAGCATATCTACCCGGAGCACGTTTCTACCGGGGACAGGAGCTGATTGCCGTCGATATTCAAGCGATCATCAACAAGCCCTCACTCCCATCGAACCTGTTGCTGATGCATGGTGACACGCTGATCATTCCAAGACGCCTGGAAACAGTTCGCATTCAGGGCGGCGTTCACAACCCGTCGGTGATGAATTTCGACTCGAAGTTTAGCTATGAGGATTATATCTCACAGGCGGGTGGTTATACCGAGCAAGGCTGGAAAAAACGTGTTTATGTATCATATCCTAACGGCAGGACTCACAGAACGAAAAATTTCCTGTTTTTCAGGTCTTTCCCCAAAGTTGAACCGGGCGCTGTTGTAACGGTACCGGTGAAAGTAACACAGCCGGATCGTCAGAGAACACCCGGCGAACGTATCGCATTGTTCTCGTTCATCGCATCGATTGTAAGTACGGTCACCCTGGCGGCAATTACCCTGAGCAGATAATTAATCATGATATCCCATCCAGAAAAAAAGCCGCAAGTAGCTGACAGCAAGGAGAGATCGTTCGATGCTTCGGAAATACGTTTTACCGATATCATCCTGTTTGTAGGCAAGTATATCAAAATGTTGATGCTGATCGCGATACTGGCTCTGATAGGAGGCGTATTGTACAGCTACACGCTCCCCAAAAAGTATGAAGCAAAAGTAAGCCTGCTACCTGAATACGGTACCTCAAAAAGGGGTTCGTTCTCGTTGCTGGGTGCGGGGCTTAATGGTGACGGTGCGGAAAAGCTGCAACCCGACCTTTACCCGACGATTATGCAGAGCTCGCCGTTTGGTGAATACCTGCTCAAACAGCCAGTTGTCGACCAGGAAAACAAATCGTATAAAACGCTGCTCGATTTTATGAAGGCACAGGCAAAACCGGGACTATTATCCGGCCTGTTCTCTTCTTCTTCTTCGTCGAAAACCCCTAAAAAGGAGATCAAACTAAACAAAGAGGGAATCCTTTCGTACTCTCGTCAGGAGCAATCCAATATCGCCGGCGCGATTTCCCTGCTTTCTGCGGAAGTAGATCAAAAAAGTGGTGTAATCGAGATCAGCGCTGAAACAATTGATCCTTTTGTTTCGGCGATCGTCGTGGAAGCGGCTCAAAAGTACCTGATCGACTATGTAGAAGATTATCGCTCCTCCAAAGCGAGCCAACGCGAGAGTTTGCTTGCCGACCGTGTGAAGGAAGCCAAAGCCAGGCTTCGCACAGCCGAATACGCACTCCAGAGCTACCGCGATCAAAACAGGAATGTTTTTTCAAACATTGCAAAAATCGAAGAACAACGATTACAGGCTGAATATGTGTTGTCCGAATCGTTGTACAGCGACCTCGTGCGAAGATACGAGCAGGCCAAAGTCAACGTAAAAGAAGAGCGGCCGGTTTTCAAGGTGCTCGAACCAGTGAAAGTACCTTTGGCGAAAAGCAGTCCGAAACGGTTGCGCATCGGTTTGATTTGGGGCTTTCTGGGAGGATTTTTCACCCTTCTATATATCATCATCTTTAAAGAAAAGGTAATACAGAAGATCGTTTCAGGCGCCAACGAATAAGAATCCGGCGCGCCATACTCAACTTTGTACACATGCTTAATATTTTGAATTCCCCGTCTACCCCGCAGGTACCTGCAAAACTCATTGCTGTCCATCTGAAATCCGTTCAAATATAACTGGTCGATGAAAGTTCAGCAGGAAATCAAGAGGGGGGCGATCATCGTATTTATCACGAAGTATAGCGGAATATTACTGGGGCTGGTTGTCAATTCGGTGTTGGCCAGGCTTCTTTCTCCGGCTGAGTTCGGAATCGTCGGAATCGTCACCGTTTTCATTACGTTCTTTAATATCCTCAGCGACATCGGACTAGGCTCCGCAATCGTCCAGAAGCAGGATTTCGGCAATAAGGATTTTTCCGACATATTTAAAATAAGCGTCCTGATCAGCGTCGTACTGGCGGTCGCATTTGCATTGCTTTCATACGGCATTGCAGCCTTTTACGGCGATAAAGTCTACATACCTATCAGCCAGTTACTCGCCATTCAGGTGTTTTTCAGTGCGCTGTCGATTGTTCCCAAGAACATGCTCATCAAGGCACAGGCCTTTAAAACCATTGGCTTCATCGACGTCGGCTGTGCATTTCTGACAGGATTGCTGGCTGTCGTGCTGGCCTACCAGAATTTCAGCTTCTATTCTATTATCTGGCGCTCGATTGCCTACAGTGTGCTCGTCTTTGCGCTGTATTTTGCCAATTCCGGGCTGAAACTACAGTCGGGTATTTCCTTCTCTGGCATCCGGGGAATTGCTAAATACTCTTCATATCAGTTCGCATTCAACTGCATCAACTATTTTTCCCGGAATCTGGACAATATCCTTGTCGGTAAGTTTATCGGCAATGCCGGGTTGGGTCTTTATAACCAGGCTTATCAGTTGATGATGTACCCGGTATCCAATCTCACCCATGTGATCACCCCGGTAATCCACCCGATCCTGGCGAAATATCAAAACAACAAAACAGTTATTTTTCAGGAGTATATCAAAATAGTCAAAATACTGGCAATCCTCGGTTTACCGATATCGGTTTTCGTTTATTTTTCTTCGCCGGAAATCATCCACATATTCCTGGGCGAAAAATGGACTGAGGTCGTTCCTATCCTCCGAATACTAAGCATATCCATTTGGATTCAGATGATCATGTCCAGCAGCGGCTCGATTTATCAGGCGGCAGGGCGTACCGATCTGCTGTTTACCGCCGGTCTGCTTTGCGGCGCGATCATGATCGTGTCGATCCTGTTTGGTGTTTTGTATTTTAAATCACTCGAACAGACAGCCGTTCTGCTCGTCGTTGCCTTTTACCTCAACTTTGCAGTTGTTTTTTACGTGCTGATCAACACGGTTCTGCAACAAAGCGTTTTCAAACTATACGCATTGCTCGCGCGGCAGATCCCATCCGTAGTTATACTGATACTCGCCTACCTGGCGGAGGCAAACTTTGCGAAAGATTGGACTACCGGGCCTTCCATGCTGATTATTTCGCTGGGGATCAAACTTTGCATTATGGGAATGGTTACCGCCATTTTCAACTTTCCGCTCATTGAACCTTATGTCAAAAAGCTTAGCGCCCTGAAAAGCAAGTCATGAGGACCGATACGAAACCTAAAATATTGTCATTCAGCCACTATGGGACGCTTTACGGCGCCAACAGGTCACTTTTGACATTGCTAACCGCTACCCGCGATCAAATCGACTGGTGGGTTATCTGCCTGGAAGATGGCGACTTTGTGAAAGAACTTGCCAATAACGGCATCGAATTCAAGATTGTCACCTTTGCCAACGATATCCACAAGGTTCCAAGAAATCCTCAATGGTTTCATAGTATTAAAAGATTTGCATTCAATGTTACAGCCGCACTATACATCGCGGCACTGGTTATTAAAAAACGAATCGATCTGGTCCATACCAATTCGTCAGTGATATTCTTCGGCGCGCTCGTTGCATTCTTCTCGGGCCGCAAACATTTGTGGCACATCCGGGAGTTCGTCTATGAGGATTACCATTTGAAATACAACTTTGGCAAATCGTCTTTCCGGTTCTGGGCCAACAAGGCAGCCCGTATCATCTGCATTTCAAAAAGCATTGCAGCCAAAAGGGTAATTGAAGCGGGTGTCAGAGCGCCGCATGTGGTAATCTACAACGGGCTGGTCGATACGCTTCCGGCCTACGCTCCGCGTACGCGAAATGAAGTACCCCTGGCAGGCATCGTCGGTATCATCGATCCCGCGAAGGGACAGATGACAGCCGTGAAAGCGGTCAATATGCTTCTCAAGAAGGGGGCTCGTATTAAACTGGAAATTGTGGGGGAAATTGGCGATCCGGCTTATTATGAGGAAATTGCGGCCTATATCAAAGAACAGGAAATAAGTGGGTCGATCAGTTTCACCGGGTTTACCAAAGATATTCAAAGCATTTACCGCCGTCTCGACGTGCTGCTTATGTGCTCTCCTAATGAGGCGCTGGGCCGTGTGACGATCGAAGGAATGATGTACGGCGTTCCCGTGGTGGCATTCGATTCGGCCGGCAGCAGCGAAATTGTGCAACATGAACAAACCGGACTGCTTTACCGGTCCGGCGAACACAGCCTTGCCTTCGAACTGGAAAGGTTACTCAACGATCAATCTTTGTACGCAGGCATAGCCGAACGTGCGCGGGAACATGTTTTCCAAAATTTCACGATTTCAAAATATCGCGACAACTTTCTCAGGGAAGTAGAAAGTTGCCGTAAAAATTAAGTCATGCAGCATCCCAAAATTTCGATCATTACAGTTGTCAGGAACGGCGAGAAGGACCTCGAAAGTGCCATTAAAAGTGTCGTCAATCAGACGTACGACAATATTGAGTATATCATTCTGGATGGCCTGTCGACCGATAGTACGCTGGATATCATCCGGAGTTACGAGGATCAGATCGCACTTTGGAAAAGCGAGGCCGACCGCGGGATTTTTGACGCCATGAACAAAGGACTTGATCTCGCCACAGGCGATTGGGTCTATTTTCTCGGCTGCGACGATGTATTGGCATCGCCTACGATCATCGAAGAAGTGGTTGCCGAGTTCACCCATGCCGACGTTATCTATTACGGCAACACCTATCTCAAAAAAAGTAACCAGATTTATACGGGTAAAGTAAGCAAATGGAATATTGCACTGCGGAACATTTCACACCAGGCCATTTTCTACCCCAAATCCGTTTATAAGCAAAAGAAGTATAACTTAGACTATAAATTAACTGCCGACCACGTTTATAACCTGGAACTATACAGCCGCCTAGCCGGCGATTTCGTTTATATGCCCAAGCTGATTTCAATATATAACGATCTGGGTATGAGCTCTGTCAATGTTGACCAACAGCATAAGAAA
Organism: Dyadobacter sp. OTU695; assembly: GCF_038440355.1. Classification (NCBI taxonomy): domain Bacteria; kingdom Pseudomonadati; phylum Bacteroidota; class Cytophagia; order Cytophagales; family Spirosomataceae; genus Dyadobacter; species Dyadobacter sp. OTU695. The sequence continues at coordinate 73,243 of NZ_JASATN010000021.1, forward strand.
GACATCGTCGGCATTGTTTTCGATAATCTTGGAGGTGCGGTAGGTACTTACTACTGGTTCAGGGTGAAGCTTTCGAATTTTAAAAACAGCTTGAAAGGTGGGAAATGAGTTTTTCGTACGAGCGATTCTGGATAACTGGCTCTATTACGGGGCCGTTTATGCTGGATTTCTATGCCTTTACCTTTTCCTTTACCGAAAGATCTACTGGGGCATCCTCGATCCGCTGTTGCTGACGGTCATCAACCTAACCGGTGGAGCGTTTTGCGTTTACTTCCTGTATTCCGACGAAACCCTGAAACCGATCTACGGCTGGTCATTCGTAGGGACTGAAATCGCATTGTTTCTGGGGCTAACGATCGCCGCGTACATTCCCGTGGTGAAGCTCGGGGGCAATACGAATAAAGTTGAAATCCCGACCCAGGGCATAAGCGAGTTCGATGTCTTCCTTTTCGTGCTTTGTATCGCCTACGTTCTGGTAGAAGTTATCAATTTAAAAACGGTAGGTATCGTACTTCTCAACAAGGAAGAAAATCACGTTTCCGTGTATGGGGGCCACGGGATTATCCGCGCATTTGTGACTTCCTACCGGACATTGGTGATCATGTCGCTCTACTACAAGGTCATCTACCTCAAAAAGCGGTTTAGCCTCTTCGAAATATTCATCTGCGGTGTACTGCTACTAGACATTGTCACCAGCGGATCGAAGTCGGCCATAATTGTTTTCTTCGTCACTTACTTTCTTATCACCTACCCAATGGTCATTCAGGGGAGAATGAGCACGATCAAGCTATCGCTACCTCTTATAATCGTTTTGCTGAGCTTTCCCGTTGCCATCGTCATGATCTCGGTGGGTGCCGATGCATCCTCTGCCATCCAGCAGGTTGGCTTGCGGCTTATGTCGAGTGGAGATATTTTTTTGCTGGGCTATTACGACGATGTAATGGACAGCATCCAGGAATCGTCATTTTTCAAATATGCCTTTTATCCGGGTTGGGGGACAATCCTGAAAAATCTTGGTTTTGAGATCATTCCCCCTGAACCGATCGGTGTGGATGTGTTCGCTTTTTATTCGGGACGCAGGACATCCGGCGCAAACGGACGGTACAACTACCTGGCCTATCATTTCTTCGGACTTTGGGGCGGGATCATCTATGCGCTGATCATCGGATTACTGGTGGGATATTTGCGCAGCATGTATAAGAGTCTGAACCCACTGAATATGAACTATTATTCGTTCCTTTTCATGGTGGTGCTGATCAGTTGTTCAACCCGCCTGATCGATGACATCCTGCTGTTTGGTAACACAAGCTTCTGGGCCCTGCTATTTTTGACAGTATCTTATGTGGTAGCTAAAATCCTGTATATGGTGCTCCAAGTGGTCACCAGAACAAAATCGTATGCCTAATATTGTCTTTTTCATTTATAATATCTCGGCAGTCGGCGGAACAGAACGAGTAGCTTCGATCATTATAAACGAACTTGCTAAAAGGAACTATAGCGTTCACGTACTGGGCCTCTACGGCGATCCCGAGAAAGTTTTCTTTCCTTTCGAGACGAATGTGCAAGTTACCAGCCTGCATATCGACGATATGAAAGGCGTCAGCAAAATCCTTTATTCGCAGCACAGGATACGGCAGTTCATCAACAGAAACCAGATCGACACATTTGTTACGGTTGAATCGATCATGGCTACCTATTCAGTTCCGTCACTGGCATTTACCGGCATCCGGCATGTCGTGTGGGAGCATTTCAATTTCAAGGTCAACCTGGGTATTGCGGCCAGGTCCTTTGCGCGGCAGCTTGCACTTTATTTCGCCGATAAGATCGTTACCCTGACGGCCCGTGATGTCCAATTCTGGAAACAAGGCGCATGGTACCGTAATGCCGAGCTGGTGCACATTCCGAACCCCATGTTTCTGGAAGAGCAAAAATTGAATGAAAATCCTTCTAAAACAGTCATTTCTGTCGGAAGGCTTACATTTCAGAAAGGGTTTGACTTGTTGGTGGATGCCTGGGAAGGAGTACCTGCTGAGCTTCGGAAAGAATGGAAGCTGCTCATTATCGGCGACGGGGAGGACAAACCTCTCCTTGAAAAGAAAATCGCTGAATTGGGTTTGCAAGATTCTGTGGAATTTGTCGGAGCTACAAAAGCCGTTTTTACCTACTTCGAAAAAGCGTCTGTCTACTGCCTTAGCTCGCGGTTCGAAGGCCTGCCCATGGTACTTCTGGAAGCATTGGCATTTCACCTTCCAATTGTAGCATTCGATTGTGATACCGGACCAGAAGAGCTGATCGAGCATGGAGAAAACGGGATTCTGGTCGAAGCATGCAATGTAAACAAACTGTCGGAATCGCTGACTACTCTCATGCAAGATGACGGCCTCCGCGAGCGCATGAGGAAATATAAGTCGCAAAAATTGCGTACACTTGAACTGGGCGGCATCGTGGAGCAATGGAGCCGCGTATTGAAATAAAAACTCAGCACCTTTGAGAACACACTAGCATTGAAAACACAAAAACTGCTTTATATACTGCATGATGTGCAGATCGGCGGCGTCGAGGTAGCCTTGCTATCGGCCTTACCCGAGCTGAACAGGCAATTTGATCTGAAAGTAATGGTGCTGGGGACTGTCGATCCGAACATGACCAACCATCTTACTGCCGGTGAAAAAGCCTGCCTGGTTCCTTTCGACTATAAGCTAACGATGTACCCATTGGTCATTCCAAAGATGATCAGGTTCATACTACGCTTTAACCCCGACGTTATGATCTGCTCCTTATGGCGCGCATCCTTACTAGGGATTATCGCCAAAAAACTCAGGCCTAAACTACGGTTCGTCTCTTTTATCCATAATACAGCGTTTTTTCATCGCTTCGACAGGCTGTTTAGCAAGACAGCCATCCGCTCTGCCGATACAGTTTTCACCGATTCCCAGGCGACTGCAACTTTTGTAGCCAATCGTTTCAAGCTTTCCGCCCCAATAGAGGTCATCTCGTTTTTTACAAACGCTTCGCCGGAATTTAAAGCAGCTCCGCCCTTCGATAACCAGAATGTGCGGTTTATGTTTCTCGGACGCATCAATACCGTAAAAAACCTACCTTTGGCCGTCGACACGATCCGCTATCTGGCCAGCCGCGGATGTAATGCGTCGCTAGATATTTATGGCAGGAACGACGGCATGCTCGACTCAGTTACAGAATATATCCGGACCAACCAACTCGAAAGCCGCGTCCGGTTTCTGGGAGAAGTAAATGGCGCCCAGAAGCTGGAAATATTCAGGGACTACAACTTCCTTATTCAGCTGAGCAGCCATGAAGGAATGGCCATGAGCGTCGCGGAGGCAATGCAAAATGGACTGGTTTGTTTCGTGTCTGCAGTGGGTGAAATTCCCAACTACGCCACGGATATGAAGACCGCCGTTTTTGCCGATATTAGTACGCCTGAAACATTCGCTGAATCTTTGAAAAAACTGGAATCCGTAATTGCCGACCCCGGTCTTTACGACAGCATTTCGTCAAACAGCTACGAAGGTTTTAAAACGGTAGGAACCTACTCGGAATCCCTGATACGCGGTGTTCGGAGAATTCTTCAAGGAAGCATTGTTGGCGACATGCATTAATGTCGCATTTAACAGGAAAACAGCCCCAATGGAATTGTTATTGAGATTATGAAAATATTACATGTCATCACGCTTGCCGAACTGGGGGGCGCTCAATCCGTGGTGGTCAATCTGGCGCGGGAGTCCATCAACGACGGTCATGAGGTAATGGTAGCATCGTCTTCGGACGGCGAACTTTGGAAGGTCCTTCCTTCCGAAGTGGCCCAATGGAAGATTAATCCATTGCAGCGATCAATCAGTCTTTCCAGGGAACACAAGGTCGTGAATGAGCTGCGACGCCTTTACCAGGTCTTCAAACCGGACGTAATCCACCTGCATTCGTCCAAAATCGGGATTCTCGGAAGGCTGGCATTTCCGCGGAAAAAGATCATTTATACCGTTCACGGTTTCGACTCGATCCGGGTCGCGTTCAGGAAATTTCTTCATCTAGAGCGACTGCTACAAATCAGGGCCAAGCATATTGTAGGTGTGAGTAAATATGACTACCAGAACCTGTTGAGCGAGGGGATCAAAAAGAATGTCTCCTATATCTATAATGGCATTACCGACTATTCAATCGCCCCTCATGTTGACCAAAGTGAGAGTTACCGGCGCCTGGCGGATATGATCCGGTCTAAATCCGGTTTCAAAGTGGTGTGCATCGCGCGAATCTCGCCACAGAAAAAATTTGAGCTTTTCTGCGAGGTAGCGGAATTGCTGGCCTCTCATAATGTCCATTTTTTCTGGATCGGCAACAAAGACGAGATGGCCGATCTCCCGACAAATGCCTACTGCCTGGGCGAAGCGGAAGACGCGCACCGGCTCCTGAAATATGCCGACTTGTTCATGCTTCCTTCGAATTATGAAGGTATGCCGATGTCCATCCTCGAAGCATTGTGCTACTCCGTTCCGGTAGTGGCCTCAGATGTTGGAGGGGTCGGAGAAGTAATTAACGGGCTGAATGGCAGAGCAGTAGCTAATACAGCCAGTGAATTTGCACGGCAGATTCTGCATTACGCCAGCCACCCCGCCGAGTTGAAGCAGGCAAAGGCCGAAGCCAGAAAGTCGTATGAAGAATATTTTACGGTGGGTGCGATGTACCGGATGTATCTGTCATTGTACAAGTCACTTGGCTAGACTTCACCGCGCAGACACATATGGATGACGTCCAATTATAGGAAATGTGATAAATCGGCAAAACCGGTAGAAGCCAGAGTGGCGTGAAAAAAAATGGAAAAATTCTTTACAGTAAAATAATATTTCGCGCTAAATCCTTCCTTATATTTGCCAGAAGTAGTTTTACCCCTTCTCCACCAAATATAAATTTTTAGCACAAAAGCCCTTCTCTGCCAAAAATTATATTTGAATTGACGATGTTTATAATTTCGTATTTCAAAAGTTTATTCCTAAACTTGTAGCTTGACACACGCGTATCCTGCAATCACACTATTTTCTAGTTCATAAAATACACACATATGGGCAACACTTACGTATCTGACCGCAAATACATTCACCGGCTTCTAAGCAAAAACGCCGTTTCGGAAGAAGTCCTGATTGTCACCAGCTACGACTACTTTCTTCAAAAACACGACCTGGCTCTGCTCCTAAAAAGATACAGGGAGATTATCCTGATCCCACATTCAGATAATGACGATTATCTTCTCAACCACACGGTAAGGCCACTGCTCGACAGGTTCGAAAAAATACACCTGGTCACCAATCCACATTATGACCGCCGTAACAGGGTAATCTACGAACTGGTTGTCCGAAAAAACAAATCGATACGAATCACCACCGTTTACGATTTTTGTGAGAGAGACCTTAAAAAGGTATATATCCCCGACGATGTCACGGAAATCAATCCAAATCTTCTCACAATCCCTACATTCGGCAGGAGGGTACGTTATCCCAAGAAAATCATCGACATAACGATTTCGATCATATTATTCCTGCTTACGTTCCCGCTCTGGATACTCAGCTATTTCCGCATCAAGTTTGAATCGCCCGGCCCGGTATTCTACTTTCAGGAACGTGTGGGGATGAACAACAAGTCTTTCAACTGTATCAAATTCCGTTCGATGCGGTTGGACGCAGAACAAAACGGGGCCTCGTTTTCGAAGAAGAACGATTCACGGATATTTTCATACGGCTCTTTCATGCGCCTCACGCGGATCGACGAACTGCCTCAGATCATCAATATTTTCAGACGTGACCTATCTCTGATCGGCCCACGTCCGGAACGTCCGGTTTTCACTGAAACGTTCGACGAGATCATTCCCTACTATAACCTTCGCCACAATATCAAGCCAGGCATTACGGGTTACGCGCAGGTAATGTATTCGTACGGGGCAGGCGTATACGATGCGCGCCACAAGCTCATGTATGACCTGTATTATATCAAGAACTGGAATTTGTTCCTGGAATTGAAAATTATACTCCTGACAGCCGTGGTCATTTTCGGCAAAAAGGGCAGGTAATCCCTCTGACACCTCGTAGAATTCTTAATAGTCCTGGAATGAGGAAATTCATTTATGTGCTGCTGTTATCGGCAGCACTTTCCGCTGAAAGTTACTCACAGGATTCTACCTTTTTTTATTCTGCCGAAATCAACGCGGCGGGTTCGACAGCGGGTGTACCGCTCTGGCTGCATGCCAATCAGTATGCGGCACGGCCTATGAAAGGCTCTTTTGTGCAAGGTACTGCCAGTTTCCATCACGTTTATAATAGAAACAATCCCCGTTTTCTGCAATGGTCGGGAGGAGCCGAGCTGATAGGTTATGCCGGCAAGAAATCGGACGCATTCTTTACGGATTTGTTCATTGCCGGCAAAGCAGGCCCCGTTGAGCTTTCCATTGGTCAGCGGAAGGAATTCATGGGCCTGGGAGATAGCCTTCTCACGATGGGACCTATTGCCATGTCCCCGAACTACCGCCCCTATCCAAAGATCCAGCTCTCTACGCCCAATTTCGTAAACCTGATTCCCGGTAACGATATCTTTTCCTTCAAGTTTTCTTACGGAGACGGGCTTCTCGGCTCTGCAGCAGTGCATTATGGCAACACAACCAGCGTCCCCGATGTTTATCTTCATCAAAAATCCCTCTACCTGAAATTGGGCAAGCGCAGCCATCGCCTCAATTTGTTCGGGGGGTTCAATCATCAGGCAATGTGGGGGGGCGAGGACAAGATTTTTACGGGCGGTCTCAAGAGGTCGAAAGCCTATGAGTATGTAGTCTTCGGGAAACCATGGAGTAGTAGCCGGGTAGGCAATCATTTCGGGACGATCGACCTAGCTGCTGAATGGAAAGGAAAACGATGGGATATTTTTCTGTACCGCCAAACGATTTACGAAGATGGCTCGCTTAGCAACCTCTCCACTGTTTCGGACGGTTTGAGCGGGCTAAGGTTCAAAAGGAGACAAAAAAGCGAAAACACGCCGGCATTCCGCTTCAACACCCTGCTATTCGAATTTCTCTACACAAAAAATCAGGGCGGGGCGATATTCGATTACTTAAACGGCGTTTTCGGCAAGGATAACTACTTCAATCACTACGTTTACAACCAGGGCTGGTCGTACCGCGGAAGAAGCCTTGGGACCCCGATGATCGCGCCTCAGACAACCACGCGTGACAACCTCTTCACCATGGGGACGCTTTTCACCGCCAACAACATGGTCATCGCCTATCACCTCGGTGCGGAGGCATCCTGGAAAAAGTTGAATTTTCTGCTGAAAGGAAGCTTTTCTCAAAACTCGGGTACATACGACTCCCCGATCCGGCCACTGGCCAAGCAGACATCTCTTTTGCTCAGAGTCGAAGCGCCTCTTCTGAGCGCAAAAAATGATATTTTCGGTTTAAATATAGCCTCTGATTTCGGCCATCTATATACGCAGAATATGGCAGTAATGGTCAGTTGGAGGAAATCCGGCTTAATCTGGTAACTTTAAATTTTTAACATAACCACGGCTGACCAACTTTTCGCTTTACTAATGTCGTTCCCCATTTCCCTGATACGAGTTTGCCTGACCCTTTATCTATTGCTCATCGTCTTTGAATTACAAGCCCAGGACTCAACAGTATACTATAAAGCGTCGGTAACGGCAGCCGGAGCAACGGCCCAGACTCCGTTTTGGCAACATGCCAACCAATACGGCAGCATCCCGCTGAACGGCAATTTCGGCATTATCGACGCCGGGATATATAAAGTGTACAATCCTCATAACCCCCGGCTGCTTCAATGGAGCGCCGGCGTGCAGGGTATTGCCAGCTACGGAAAATCGGAGAATGTGTTCCTCTCAGATTTATATGCCGCATTGAAAATCGGCAAAGTGGAAATTCTTGCCGGGCAGAAAAGAATGACCGCCGGGCTCGTCGACACGACGCTTTCCTCCGGTTCACTCGCCATGGCCGGCAACGCAAGACCATATCCAAGGATACAGATATCCGTTCCTGATTATTGGCCGCTTTATTTTACCAACAATTTCGTTTCAATAAAGTTTAGCTACTCCGACGGATACCTGGGGGCCAGCGGGATCAATTATGGCAGCGTCACCCGTATTCCCGACACCTATTTACATCAAAAGCAGCTCTATTTCCGCCTCGGCAACAAATCGAACCGTTACCGCATATACCTCGGAGCCAACCATCAGGCCATTTGGGGTGGTGAGAAAGAAACGATGCCTCTCTACCGCCTCGATATGCTGAAAGCCTACTGGTACACCATTTCAGGCAAAACCCTTGATTACAAGAAAGTCGGAAACCATTTCGGTACGTTCGATGTGGGTGGCGAATGGCATGGGAAAGATTGGAATTTCTTCCTATACCGGCAGAACATTTATGAAACCGGCTCCCTTTTCAAGGTCAGCAATTTTGAGGATGGACTGAACGGATTAAGCGTTAAACGCACGAAACCACTTCCGAAAGGCTCTTCTTATTTTGCATTCCATTCATTTCTCCTGGAAGTAATCGGAACACGTAACCAGACCAACCTTTATCCGATATCGGAACTTGTATTATTCGAAAGGGCTAATTATTTCAACAGCTACGTATACCAACGAGGCTGGTCCTATTACGGTTCGGGCATCGGCACACCATTAGCCCCCCCATCGCCCTCAACCGACGCCAATTTGCCGCGCAATAATTCGGAATTCACAAATAATAATCGCTTTTGGGCGTTTCATACAGGTGTAACTGCCAGCTGGCTAAATTTAAATCTATCGTTCCGCGGCACTTATTCGCGGAATTCAGGCTCGTTCCTTACACCATTTGAGGATGTCAGGCAGCAAGTCTCATTATGGCTGGGAGTTGAAAAAAACTTAAATATCTTGAAAGGATGCAGTGTTTATTCGGCATTATCATCGGATATTGGCAAGCTGTATCCAAACACTTACGGATTAGCAATAGGGTTGCGTAAAACAGGCTTCCTGGATTAATCCGTTTAGCGAGCAAGAGACGTATATGTTCAATATGATAATAGAAAAGTTATACTTATTTTTGTTGGCTATTATACACATTATGGACAACGCGTGAGGGCACACCTATGAGATTTATTCTATTCATATTATTAACGGTGCCCTTCCTTGGCTTTTCCCAATCTGAGATCAAGGAACCTGTTATTTACACAGACTCTACCACCAATTTTGTAGAATTCGTCGGGATGGGCAGCACCAACGGGTACACGCCGTTCTGGATCCAGTCGAATCAATACGGGATCGTCCCGAAAACTGGCCCGAACCTTAGCGCACGAGCAGGATTGGAGCATTACTGGACGATATCGGAGAACAAAACGCGCAACGAATGGCGTGTTGGTGCAGGTGTGGAAGCAGTGGGGAATTTTGTTCAGACCAAAAATTTTCTTCTTCCGCAGGTGCATGCAACGCTGCGATATAAAAACTGGGAACTCTATGTCGGCCGGAAAAAGCAGGCACTGGGCCTCGCCGATTCCACCATTGGCTCCGGCTCCTATGCCTGGTCGGGAAATGCATTGCCTATCCCGAAAATCTATTTAGGAACCATGCGGTTTGTGCCGGTGCCCTTAACAAAAGGATGGGTTTCTTTTCAGGCATTTTACTCCGACGGACTATTTGAAAATAACAGGCCTATTACGCAGAATTTAAAATTCCACCAGAAAGCACTCTACTTACGCATCGGGAAACCTCATTCGCTGCTGAAACTTTACGGGGGCTTCAACCATCAGGTGCAATGGGGTGGAAAACTCAAAAAGAACCTGGGGGTTAACGGTGAGACCTTGCAGATGCCTAGCGGCTTTAAAAACTACATCAATGCAGTTATTGGTTCTGTCGGCGGTAGCGGCGAGGATATTACATACTTCGATAGTACCAGTCGAATCGGGAACCACCTCGGTTCGATTGACGTAGCCATGGAGATTGAAACCTATGAAACGAGTATTTTGCTTTACAAGCAGTTCGTATATGAAGATGGGTCGCTTTTCTATTTGACGACGCTCAACGACGGGCTATATGGTGCGCGGATCAAGCGAAAAAATTCATATGGAGCCCTTTTTGAAATCAATGAAGCTGTACTGGAAATGCTCTATACGAAAAACCAGGGCGGTAATGATTTTGTCATTGGAGACCCGAATAAAAGAGGGCACGACAACTATTTCAACAATCAGCAGGTCCGCGATGGCTGGGGCTATTTCGACCGGACGATCGGAACGCCATTCATTCCGCCTACTTCGCAAACCAGATGGAAATGGCCCAATTATGCCGACAACTTCACGAGCAATAACCGTGTGATGATGTTTCATTTGGGCCTGAAAGGCACATTATTCAGAAAAATTGAATGGCTGGGCAAATTCTCCTTTTCGGAGAACAGCGGCGCATACCTCGAACCGTTCATCGGCTCACCCAGGCAGTTCTCCGGAATGCTCCTGATGCAATCCAAACTCGATGTCCTCGGCGGTCTGACCGTAAAAGGTGCCTACGCAGCAGATATCGGCGATTTGTACCGCAAAACTTACGGTTTCATGCTGGGTGTGCGAAAAGACTTTTCGTTTTACTGAGCCTTATAAATTACTTTTGATCTTTTCAGCCAGCGTCGCGAGTTCTTCTTGCGACGTTTTTATTTTTTTGCTGAAATCGGCATCCGCCATACTGTTCAGGGGGAGCAAATGAACATGCGCATGAGGTACTTCGAGGCCTATCACACTTACACCGATGCGCAGGCAGGGTACCGTTTTTTCCAATGCAGGAACAATGCTTTTCGCAAACTCGAAAAGACCGGTGTACAGCTTGTCGTCGAGATCGAACAGGTAATCCACTTCTTTCTTCGGGATCACCAGTGTATGTCCTTTGGCAATAGGGAATGCATCCAGAAACGCGAGAAAATCTTCTGTTTCAGCGATTTTATGACAAGGGATCTCTCCCGCTACGATTCTTGAAAATATAGATGCCATGTGGATAGGATGTCGGATTATTTTGAACTACTCCCAAAAATAGGAGCCACCAACTTTCGATCCAAATATGGCCTTGAAAACTCAAAAAGTACTTAATATTGTGACCTAAAACTTTAACAAGCGAAACATGAATTTTACAAAATGGAAGGCTTTCGGAAAAGCATCCGTTATCGCCCTGGCTGCCCTGGCCTTTTCAAATGATGCGGAAGCTCAAAAAGGAAAATGGGTAACCCTTTTCGACGGAAAAAGCCTGAACGGCTGGCATAGCTGGCAACAGGACAAAGTTCTGCCACAATGGAAAATAGAAGACGGTGCGGTAGTTCTCGCCGAAAAAGGTGGCAAAGACCTCGTTACCGACAAGGAATACGGCGATTTTGAACTCGAACTGGAATGGAAGATCGCCGAAGGTGGTAACAGCGGGATCATCTACCATGTGATTGAAGATAAAAAATACTGCTGCCCCTACTCCACCGGCCCGGAAATCCAGGTGCTCGACGATGTGAAACACCCTGACGCGAAAGCAGGTAAGGATGGTAACCACAAGGCAGGCTCACTATATGATATGCTCCCCCCTTCCGATTTCACCGCTGTTAAACCTGCGGGAGAATGGAACAAGGCCCGCATTGTCATCAAAGGCGGCAAAGGCGAAAGCTGGCTGAACGGCAAAAAACTGGTTGAGTTCCCTACTCAGGGTGCTGAATGGGACAAGCTAGTTGCCAACAGCAAGTTCAAAACCTGGCAGGGTTTTGGCGCTTCTTCCAAAGGGAAAATCGCATTGCAAGACCACGGCGACAAAGTTTCTTACCGCAATATCCGCATCAAGGAACTATAATAAACCGTCTTTAAGGTTTCCCGACCAATATTCGCGACTGTAAACGCGCCTGAACGGCCAGTTTTTCAGTCGCAACAGAAGGGGCAGATAAGCGTGAGGCTCTTTGGACGACTTGCTGTAATGGTAAAGATCGTCGTCCGTAAGCACCAAACCCTTGTAGGTCCCTTCTTCTTTTACGGTAATGTCCCCGAATGGAAGCTCTTTCTCAAATGAGGGATTCTGCCGCACCAACCGCTCTTTCAACAGCCAGTCGGAACGGAACTGCCCGGTAGCAAGCGGCGCAGGCTCGTATTTGCCATCAGAAACCTGTAATGCGTAATCCATGTAAGCCCTGAGCAATTTAGGGCCTTCATTGGCGGTTTGCTCGGTTTGAAGCTGCGAGGGCCAAAGGCTGGTAACAAAGTAAATCTTCTCCCGCGCCCTTGTAATGGCTACATTCAAGCGGTTTTCGCCGCCCTGCATATTCAGTGTACCGAATTGCATGGAGATCCGTCCCTTCTCGTCCGGAGCATAGCCCATTGAGAAGATGATAATGTCACGCTCATCGCCTTGCACGTTTTCAATATTCTTCACGAAAAGACTTTCCGGCAACGCAATTTCTTTATCCAGTGCATCCTGGATGGCGGCTTGCTGGTAAAAATTGAACGTCACCACACCAATGCTTCTGCCACTTCCGGCAAGCTCTCGAATAAGCCGCAATACTTCTTCCACCTCAATTACATTGGTATTGTTCTTCCAGACGCCCTCCGTTTTAATATATTGAATACCAGGCTCTCGGTCATTGATCTTATTGAAATCCGGCAGGAGTTTCAGGCTCTTTTTGTAAAAATTTCTATTTGAAAAATCAATCAGATCCAGGGAAAGGCTCCTGTAATGGCCAGTCAGCTGGTAGTGATCCAGCGACTGACCCGCAAGATCCAGCAAAGACTCGATTTCAATTGCTGCGGAATATTCTTCATCTTCCGTCCTGTCCTCGAACCTTACCCTATAAAGGTCGCTTGGCGAAAGCTGTTTGCTATCCCCGGTAACAACCCACTGCTTCCCTCTGAATGCAGCCGGAAGACTATATTCTGCATAGCATTGCGAAGCCTCATCGAAAATCACCAGATCGAACAAGCCGCTTTCCATCGGAAAAATGGCCGAGACCGCTTCGGGGGAAGCCATCCAGCAAGGAATGAGGGCAAATACCTCGTCGGCGTAGTTTTCCAGCAATTTCCGGATCGGCCAGATTCTCCGCTTTTTGGTCACCTGGTGTGCCAGCTCGCGATACGTCACACGATTCCCCAGCCGGTTCTTCTCGACATCCTCATAAGTCGCCTCCCGCAATTTGATGCTCGCGATATCCGCACTCAGTTTTTGTTTTAATGCAATGCTTCCCTGTACCTGGTCTTCCCATTGCTTCATTTTTAGCGAAGTGACCGATCGCAGTGCGGGATATTTAGTCTCGATATGCTCTATCCAGGCCAGTTTAATACTATTTTCAAATAGGCTAAGGACCTCGTTCGCGTGGGAAAAGCCGAGTTCTGCACCTTTTGCCAGCGTTGCCTGCGTGGCACCGCGTTGCGATTCCGTCATTTCGTCCCATAAACGGTCCATATCGACGAGGGAGTCGAACTCATCACGCAAAGCATCCAGCAACACTACGTTGTACCCAGTAGGATCTTCGATCAGCGTGGCAATCTGCTCCGGCAACAGGTAGGGCAGCATCGCCTTCTCCATGCGGTCCCATACTTGCAGCCATTGTTTTAGGTTTTGAATGGTTTCGGTAAAGCGGCCGACCTGGCTATTGGTTTTAACGATTTCATGCAAAACCTTCGTCCACACGCCAGCATTCATACGCACCACCGCGTCCGCCGCGCGCTCCGCAGATCTGAAAAACGACAAATACTCCCCGGCGCGATCCTCTGAAAAATCGTCGATAAATGCCGGATCAAAACCCAGGCTTGCATTTTGCATCCAGGACTCCAACTGCCGACGGTTCCTCAGACGCTCTTCAAGGCGTATCAGATGTTCAAGGGAAACGGTGAGGCCATTGGCCGTCGCCACCCGCTCTATTTCTTTCTTTTCTTTACTAAAAACATCCCAGAAAAAACCCGAAACGGCCGACTGCTTCGTTTCGAGCGACTTTTTTAGCATTAATTCAAATGCATTCAGCTGCTGCGCCGGCAATGACATTTCAATGCCGCCCTCGGCCATAAAACCCTCCATCACATCCACCGCCTGACGCACCAGTGCGAGCCGCTCGTGCGCGTTTGCAGGTGCGTCGCAGTACTTTTTCGCCAATTTCCACGCAGCTTCATCAGAGATCAGCTCTGTGATATCGGTCAGCCGCTCTACGATTTCCTGTCGGTTGAGAAGGAACGCCTTATCGAAGGAAACACCCGCTATTTCCTCAAAACCACGGGTCTGCTTTTCAAATGCAGCAGGCCATTCCGACAACATACTTTCCATAGTCCGCAACTCCGCCATTCCAAATGCAGCGAAACTCCGGCGTTTTCGCCAGGGATGTTCACGGTGGATCAGGAAGGCATAATCGGAATGGGTTTTCAGATGCCTTTTGAAGCCATCCCAGTTATCGATCCTGAATTGCCGGTAATAGGGTCGCATATCGGTATGCGGCGCCTGCGGATCGCTCGTGAGGTAAAGTTCTTTGATGCTAACTCCGCTCTCGGTTTCATCGAACAATGCGGAGCGAAAACTATCCAGCTCGGAAACTGTTTTGTCAATCGCGCGACTTTCCTGGGTAAATTGTCTTTCCAGGAACACTGAGTCGAGACTGTAATTTTGCTGTCGGTATGCCTCCACTTTCTCGATTTGAGAAGCGATCTGGCTGTAAAGCGCGGAACGGTCGTTTTTAAAATCGTGGATCAGGCCTGTAAAATCCTTCATACCCGTGGTCGCCAGACGTTGGTAAACCACGTCCAATGCCGCCCGCTTTTGGCATACCAACAGAACACGCTTTCCTTTCGAAGTAAAATCGGCGATCAGGTTACAGATCAGCTGAGACTTGCCGCTTCCCGGTGGCCCCTGCACCACAACCGAACGACCGGATTTTACCGCCAGAATGATCTCTTCCTGCGACTCGTCAACCGGAAACGGAGTCAGTACCTCTTCTTCCCTCGACGGGCGGTTTTCAGCTGACGGCAATTCGCGCAGGTTGGCCAAATCCTCACGCTCGCCGTCGATTTCATCAGTAAAATCGATCAGTGGAATCCTGAATCCTTCCTCCTCTCCCAGGTCCAGGAGCCTGTTATAATCCGGAACGAGATAGGAACCTGCCTGGGGGAAAATGCCCAGAACAGCCTCCGGGTAAAGTTTCAGTTCTCCATTGCGCTCATTTGCAACAATATCCGAGCTTTTTTCACCGCTGAAAGCAATGAGTTTATCTTCAAAAAGTGCCTGATTAAAATTGATTTTGAATGGAGTTGTTTTCAGCCATTCGTAAAGCTGCGTCCTGAATTCGAGGAAGTCATTGGGAAAATCTTCGAACGACTTTTCAAGGATTTCGTCAGGAATTTTTGCCTCATTGAAATGCCCGTAAGCCAGCGCAAAACTTTGATTTAAAGCAACATTACTGTCGTCGCGCCCAATAATGCACCATTGTTCCCGGTCCAAACGTAACGTCACGGGAAAAAACAGTAGCGGAGCGTGGATAGGTGTGCCATCGGAAAGCTTCCCTTTCACGAACGGATAGCCTATATACAGGTCGCGCGAACCTCTTTCCTCCTCAATAAACCGCTCGGTACGGGCTATTTTACGCAACCGTTTGCTAGCCTCATTTACCTTCTCGAAACGTGGATCAGCCACATCGCACAACGCTACCCGGTTATGCCCCTGGACTACCTGTTTCAGCACATCGACAGAAGACTTTGACAGCAGGAAATCCAGGTCATGGAAATCCAGGAACTGCTCGGCAGACAAGCTTGTGAGTAACAGCGACTTGTTGCGCGTGCTAAGATTGGTAAGTCGTTTTAGATAGGCTTTAAGAATCCGGCTCATAGGTACTCAAAACGCTGCCCGATGCCTAACTATTGGATAGTACCTCGTCCTCGACCTCCTTTTTTTCAGGAACGACGACCGATGCCAGAATGCTCACCGCCAAAATACCGATAATCACGTACAGCGAATACACCGTTTTGAACCCGATGGATTCGAGGTAATGGTGTGCGAGCATTTTCCCGCCTATAAAAACCAGCAGAACGCCCAAACCGTATTTGAGGAAGCGGAAAAGCCCCATAATATTGCTCAGAAAGAAGAACATCGACCGCAGTCCCATGATGGCGAAGATGTTAGAAAAGAAAACCACATACGGATCTTTGGTAACGGAAAATACCGCCGGCACCGAATCCACTGCGAAAATAAGGTCGGTAAATTCAACAATCAGGACTACTACAAAGAGCGGCGTAACGAGCCATTTGCCTTTCTTAAGTACGAAGAAATGCTCGTGCACGTAACGCGGGAACACGGGCAGGTATTTGGAAGCGAATTTCACAACAGGATGTTTCGCAGGGTCGATCTTCTCTTCTTCTCCGCCTTCAAAGAATATCTTACCACCCTGATACACCAGCAACAGACCGAAGATATAGATGATCCATTCGAAACGCTGCATAAGCGCCGAGCCCACGAATATGAAGACAAAGCGCATGATGATCGCGCCCAAGACGCCCCAGAAAAGCACCTTCTTGAAATATTTGGCGCGCACGCCAAACGACGAGAAGATCAGGATTATGACGAAAATATTGTCTACCGACAGCGCATATTCCAGCAAATAACCGGTAATGAATTCGAGCGACATGTTTTTCCGGTAGATTTCAAGGCTTTCCTGAAAATCGCCGGGTATGAGCTTTAAATGTGGCGCGTACTTGTTTTTAATCGCTTCAAGCTCGCCGTAGTTGTCCATTCCATGTACCAGGTCGCCGTGCGTATTAATGACCAGGTAAAATGCCAGCGCCAGCGCTATCCATGCGATGGTCCAGGCTGCCGCTTCACCAAACTTGACCACATGGTCCTTTTTGTTAAAAACGCCCAGATCTAAAAGCAGCATGACACTGATTACCAGAATAAAACCTCCAAAAAACAGCACTTCGTTGGAAAACATGAACAAGCAAATTTAGTTTTGAATAAAGGCGGGGCTATCACAAAAACCGGACCATTCCGGCGGGAGTGCCCGGGCAAGTCCCAGCCTATACGGGTTAAAGGAGGCAAAGGTAAGCAAAATATGAAGTGGATAGGCGAAAACTGACAGGCGGTAAATGGACAGCGCCTTACAGGTGTTTCCCGAGGATGAATACATTAAAAGGCAAAATGGCCTGAATCGCTTCCTGCACCCTCTTTTTGATCATTTTTTTTCCGGACCCAGACCAATTGATTTACAATTTGTTAATGTTTTTGTGAGATTTTTTTACTAAATATTTTTCCCAAAAACTTGCGTCAAATAGCAGACATCCCTACATTTGCACCACAATAATCGACAACGGTTATGCAAAATATGCGAAAGTAGCTCAGCTGGTAGAGCGCGACCTTGCCAAGGTCGAGGTCGCGGGTTCGAACCCCGTCTTTCGCTCAGAGAGAACAAAGCACCGGAGACGGTGCTTTTTTTCTCTTCACTGGTACCGGTACCTGGCTTTGCCGGGGTGGTGGAACTGGTAGACACGCAGGACTTAAAATCCTGTGGGCCGAAACGCCCGTACGGGTTCGATTCCCGTCCCCGGTACTGATTTACAAGCAGTTACAAACTCTGGTTTGTGACTGCTTTTTTGTTTCCGCAACACCTGCATTCAAATACACTATCTTGCAAAATGCATCAGGAATTTGAATCACCCGAGGCTCTTCGGGACACTATCAAGTGCTTTTGGTATGAACGACGCGATTTCGGGGATCAGGAATCCGAGTTCGAGGTGGCGCCGGATGGTTATGCCGAAATTATCTTTTACTTCGGAACTCTTTCCCGCATTGCGCACGATGGCCTGCCGCAGTATTTGCCTTCGCCATTTATAATGGGACTGCTCAATCGGCCTGCAGTTTTTCGCTCGAAAAACCGTTTAGAGATTATTGGCGTCAGATGCTTTCCGTGGACGGTGTTTGATCTGCTTGGACTGCCTTCAGGGCCAGGCGGAGTATATTTGTTTGAACATCCTGTTGCGAATCTCCAACCCCTGTTACATAGCCTCATGAATGCCGGCAGGATCCATGACGTGTTGACCGCGGTAAAGCAATATTTCCTGCATGTCCGGTCGCAGGTCGCGATCGACAGTATGCTGTTCAAAGCCGGGCATGCAATACGGGAGGCTAACGGAACCATTCCGGTGAGCCAAGTCGCGGCGGCGGCCCATACGACGACCCGCACGTTGGAAAGGAAGTTCAAGCACTCTTCCGGTTTTACCGTTAAGAACGTATCCGGCTTAACACGTTTTGAGCAAGTACGGAATCAATTGTGGCTCGACCCAGATTCCAATCTCGTCGGTCTTGCACATGAGCTGGGCTACACAGATCAGGCACATTTGAGCAGGGAATTCAAACGTTACAGCGGCACTACACCGGCCGCATTCGCCAGAAAAAGGAAACAGGTTGTCAACAATGATTTTGTCGCGTTTGTACAAGCCTGAGGCGCGCACATTCGTGAATTTTGTGGCTCAATCATTCCATTATGAAAGTCATACAAAATCATCCGGAACCCGACGTGATCATTTCCGGCGCCGGCCCCGTCGGACTGCTTCTTTCCTGTGAACTGGCCCTGGCCAAATGTTCAGTACTGATCCTGGAAAAGACCGAAAACCCACATTCGCCATTAAAAAATCTTCCTTTCGGAATCCGCGGGCTCTCCTCGCCTACTATTGAAGCGCTTCACCGGCGTGGTCTGCTTGAAGAATTGGAAATCCACAAACGCCTTAAAAATCCGCACATCAACACAACGTCCGGGAAGTCCACTAAACGCCAGGTGGGACATTTCGCCGGCATTCCGCTTTATGAAGACAATATCGATACCACACAGTGGAAGTATCGCCTACCCGGATCGTCGGAACCTAGCCTGATATCAGAAATTGCAGAGCTGGAAACAATCCTGACGCGTCGCGCAGAAGCTTTGGGGGTAGAAATCAGACGCGGATTTCCGGTCACCGACGTCCGCCAAACTGACAATGGGGTAAAGGTTTGGTCTGGCAGCCAGATTTTTGAAGGAAAATGGCTCGTCGGATGCGATGGAAGCCGCAGCATCGTCCGCAAAATAGGAGGCTTCGAATTCGCCGGTACCGAACCGGAGTTCACGGGCTATACGACCTTGCTTGACATTGCCGATCCCGAAAAACTCCGTCCCGGTCGCAACGTAACACCCGAAGGCATGTACATGCAATCGCAGCCGGGTTACGTGCTTATGCAGGACTTCGATGGCGGCGCATTCCACAATGCCAAAAATCCCGTTACACGGGAGCACATTCAGGAGGTTTTACGCCGCATTTCAAATATCGACGTAACGATCCATGCGCTGCATGTCGCGACTACGTGGACGGACCGGGCCCGTCAGGCTACCAGCTACCGTAATGGCAAAATCCTGCTGGCGGGCGATGCCGCACATATTCATTCTCCGTTGGGCGGTCAGGGGCTTAACCTCGGAATAGGCGACGCCGTGAATCTCGGCTGGAAGCTCGCCGCAGCCATTCGAAATTATGCATCTGAGGGTCTGCTGGACAGCTACCACAACGAACGTTATCCGGTTGGCGCGCAGGTTCTGGATTGGTCACGTGCGCAGGTAGCTATCATGCGACCCAACCCGCACGCACGTGCACTCTACGCGATTTTCCGCGATCTGATGAATACCCGCGATGGCGCTACCTATGTTGCAGGAAGGGTTTGGGGCATACATACCCGCCACGATCTCGAAGGCGATCATGCGCTTACTGGCCGCAGTGCCCCCGATTTCGAGCTTGAAGACGGTACTAAAACCGGCGAGTTAATGCATGATGGCAGAGCCTTATTGCTCGATTTTAAGGGAAATGCATTACTAGAAACTTTGGCAGGCGAATATCAGGAATGCGTCAGATACATTTCGGGCAATGTAAAAGACCGGCTAGGTTTAAGCGCCCTGCTCATACGACCGGACGGAATAGTCGGCTGGGCCTCGGACGATGAAATGGATACCGGACTGTGTTTGAAGCACGTTTTCAACAATTATTGGAACACCACGAGATGACTACAAAGGAACACTCCCGAAATCACCTTTTAAGACAAGTTCCGCTTGGTTACTTACATGCAAAAATGCTATTCGCATTTACAAGTCCGTTTTGTACAATTCAGGATCGCTCATTACGCTTATATTTGCTATATAATATCAGCAGAAACGCTGATACTGACAGTTGTCCGAAATCGCCCCAACTATGGAATTCCAACATTTCCAGCCTGCGAAAATACTAGCGCCTTACATTCGGAATTATTATCTTTTCGAATCATCCGAGGCTGCAGGATACGAGGATACCGTATTTCCCAGCGGCGATATGGAAATCATTTTTAACCTCGGCAATGGCATTTGGGAATCATATCAACAAGGACAGTATGAAAAAAATCCGCCTGTCGAGCTATGGGGGCAGGTTACGCGGCCGCTGCAAATCCGCTCCGTTGGTGCCCATTCGATGCTGGGCGTCCGCTTCTTCCCGCACGCTACTTCCTTTTTGCTGGACGATGAAATAGGGATTTTCAACGATCAGGTTTCGGACCTCGCCGATGTTATGGGTAAGAATATCAGCGATTTGCACATTCAACTGGCCGAAAGCAAAGCCATTACCGCACGGATCGCACTGCTGGATGCATTCTTTACCGAGCGGCTCACACGTGCGCCCAAGAAGGTGCAGCGATTGCACAAAGTTGGCCACATTCTGACCAGCATTACCCAGGGTGCCTCCGAAAACAACATTGGCCGCATTGCGGATACACACGGCATTACAACCCGTCACCTGCATAAGCTGGTGTATCAGCACACCGGCCTTTCACCAAAGTCGTTCGATAAGATCCACCGTTTCAAAACGAGCCTTAAACTGATCGGTGAAAACAAATTGCCCCTTACATCGATTGCCTATGACGCAGGTTATTTCGACCAATCGCATTTCATCCGGGATTTCAAATCATTTACGGGACTCACTCCCACCGCCTATCTGAATAATCTTTCGACGGTGAACCAGATGCTGATCAATTAAAATCGGAACGTTCCGGTTTGTACAATTATCGGCCTTATTACTGAAATACCTTTGTAACATCAATTCATTTCAAAACAAAGGTAAATATCAGATCATGAGTTCATTCGAAACATTCTTGCAGCTTCATCAACAAGCAGAACCACTCCTGCTCGCCAACATCTGGGACGTCAACAGCGCACATATCATGGAAGCCGCAGGCTACAAGGCCATCGGTACTTCGAGCCACGCGCTGGCCGCCGCATTCGGCTACGACGATGGGGAAAATCTTCCGTTCGATTTACTTCTGCGTGTGGCAAAACGGGTTGTTGCTACGGTTAAAATCCCTTTCACGGTGGATATTGAAGGCGGATACGGTGACACGGCCGCGGGTATTATTGAGCATATTAAAATGCTTCACGAAGCAGGCGTTGCCGGGATCAACTTGGAAGACACACGCGCCAAGCCCTCGCGCCAGCTCCGCCCCGCCGACGAGTTCAAACAGCTGCTAACCGAAATCGCGGAAGAGCTGGACCGGGAAAATATCAAAGTATTTCTGAACGTAAGGACCGACGCATTCCTGCTGGGCCTGCCTGATGCACTGGACGAAACCATCAGCCGCATTAACATATATGCAAATACGGGAATACACGGGATTTTCGTGCCGTGTATAGTGCGCGCCGAAGATATCGAGACCATTACCCGCGAGACGGTCCTCCCCATTAATGTTATGTGCATGCCCGCGTTGCCCGATTTCAATGCGCTGCAATCCCTGAATGTCAAAAGGATCAGTATGGGGCCTTTTCTATTTAACAAGATGTCTGCGCAAACGGGCACGCTGGCAAGGAATATCATCGAAGCGCAAAGTTTCGCTCCATTATTTTCCTAGCATCAGGCGATTTGCATTTATGATTAAACTAAAAACAGAAAAAGTTTAGTTTCGAAAACATTTCAATCGAAATTCAAATTTATTCTACAATATTTTTCAAGAAACGGTCAAAGGGGTCTTTCTTTTCGGGTTGATTTAATTTATATTTGAAGTTTCCCAAATCGAAAGATCCCTGCTGATTTACGGGAGGGCTTCTTCGGCATCAACACGAATCTTAGCCAACGATATCCTAATGAAAGTTTCTCCCTCAGAGCCATTTAAAATTGTCTATTCAATTCTTAACCATGAGTATCTGGGGTACATCTTCGAGGCCTTTGCCGTTCAGCTTACCAGCCAGGGTGAGTTTTCGTTTCAGGTCCAGAATATTTCTTCCAAAAACATCAAGGAGTTCCGCTCCGGGCTGGATACCAAGGACTTCGAGCTCGTTAAGCTGATCGACGATATCCAGCAGGATACCGTTCTTAAAAAATACAACCCGAAAAAACTGAATGCGGTAGACTTTTTCCTGAAAGTTTACGACGCGCAGAAAGGTGATAAGGCTATTCAGGAAACGATTGCCGGCTATCTCGAAAGCTGCAAATCGCGGATTCTGGACAGGCTCGCCGGAAAGGACATATTCATTATGGGTAACGACGGCAACCCACTTTGGAAACCAGTCACATGGGAGCCTGAAAAAGCAACGATACGCTTCCATTTTATCCGGAACGAAGACAATACGCATTATTTCCCCACGATCAGGCATAAAATGCAGAAACTGGAATTTCAGTATAAAAATGCGTTTCTGATCTGCGAAGACCCTGCATGGTTGGTGCTCGATGGCCATCTTTATCATTTTGAGGGTAATGTGGATGGTAAAAAGATTAAACCTTTTCTGGCGAAAAAATTCATTGCCATTCCCGGACAGGTTGAAGAACAATACTACGGCCGCTTTGTGGCGCCGCTCATCGCGTCTTATGACGTAGTCGCCCGCGGGTTTGAGATCAGAAACGTGTCGTCGTTGCCCAAAACGATCCTGACGATTTCAGAATATTCATCCAGCCCGAAAAAATCTGCGGTACTTTTTCAGGACAGTGAGGATGTGGAAGTGCTGGAAGAAGAAGATAACGACGTAACATTCGAGCTTTCGTTTCAATATGCCGGATTCTCATTCCATTACGACAGCTTTGCACATGCGTCGAGCGTCCATATGGAGAAGAAAGGCAACGACTATTTCTTCAACAAGGTCAAAAGAAATATAGAGGTCGAGGGCCAGCACGTGCGGATTTTAAAGGACATAGGGCTGAATATCCGTAACGGGAAAGTTCGGATGCCTAAATCAGAAGCATTTGGCTGGTTACAAAGTAATGCGATCGCATTGGCCGAGCATGGCATTACAGTCAGGCAAAATACAGCCGATACAAAGCGTTACTTTCTGGGCTATTCATCGCTCGATATCTCGATTCAGGAAGGCCGCGACTGGTTTGATATCCATGCAAAAGTGTTGTTCGGGGAATTTGAAATACCTTTTATTCAACTCAGGAACTACATTTTAAACCGCAAGAAGGAATTTTTGCTGCCTAACGGCGAAATAGCGGTAATTCCCGAATGGTGGTTTACCAAGTACTCCGAGTTCTTTTCATTTACCGAAAACAGCCACGAGGACGATCAGCTGCGCCTGAGGATGCATCATCTCGCATTAGTCCAGGAACTGAAAGAGGATAACCTGGCCACGGCAGTGATCAGCCGAAAACTCGAAAACCTGCGGAATTTTCAGCATATCGAGCCTGCGGAATCCCCGATAAACTTTCACGGCCTGTTGCGTCCTTACCAGAAAACGGGTTACGATTGGCTGCGTTTTTTAAAACAATACCGGTTCGGGGGCTGCCTGGCTGACGATATGGGTCTGGGAAAAACCGTACAGACGCTCGCCATGCTGCAAGCGGAGAAAGAAGGTGGTGCGGATCGGCCTTCCATTCTCATTATGCCAACGTCGCTGCTCTACAACTGGCAGCTTGAAGCCAGTAAATTCACGCCCGAAATGCGCGTGTTGCTTTACACCGGCACAAACCGCGAAAAAGATACCGCCCAGTTTGACAACTACGACCTGGTATTGACTTCCTACGGCATTGTGCGGCTTGATATCGACCTTATGGAGGATTATCGCTTCAATTACGTCATCCTCGATGAATCGCAGGCTATTAAAAACCCGTCGTCGATCATTACCAAGGCCGTAAGAAGGCTAAATTCGGCGCACAGGCTGGTTTTGACCGGCACACCGATTGAAAACAATACCCTCGATCTCTGGTCCCAAATGTCATTTGTGAATCCTGGATTATTAGGTAGCCAGACGTTTTTCAGGGATGAATTCCAAATCCCGATCGAGAAGAAGGGTGATGAGGAAAAGACCAAACGGCTTTACAATCTGATCAAGCCATTTATTCTAAGGAGATTAAAATCCCAGGTTGCCACCGATTTGCCCGAAAAAGTAGAGAGCATTCAATATTGCGACATGTCGGATGAACAGGAGAAAGCGTACGAGGAAGCCAAAGCCTACTACCGTAACCTGATCCTCCAAAGCATCGATTCGGAAGGTATTTCCAAATCGCAACTCGTTGTGCTGCAAGGCCTGACCAAACTCCGGCAACTCGCCAACCATCCGCTCATGGTCGACCCGGATTATGCGCATGATTCAGGCAAGTTTGAAGACGTGCTTTACAAGCTGCAAACCGTTATGAGCGAGGATCATAAGATTTTGATTTTCAGCCAATACATTAAACACCTCGATCTTTTCCGGCATTATCTCGACGGAAAGGGAATCAATTATGCCTACCTCGACGGCGCCACGCGTGACCGTCAGGAGCAGGTAGAATCGTTTCAGAATGACGAAAACATTAAAATCTTCCTCATTTCCCTCAAAGCGGGCGGGTTAGGCCTCAACCTGACCGCCGCCGACTACGTTTTTATCCTGGATCCCTGGTGGAACCCGGCCATTGAAGCACAAGCCATCGACCGGGCGCACCGGATTGGTCAGGACCGGACGGTATTCACTTATAAGTTTATCACCAAAAATTCGGTAGAAGAAAAGATTCTCGCATTGCAGCGCTCGAAAAAGCAGCTGGCAGATGATTTGATTTCCAGCGAAGAAGGGTTTATCAAGTCGCTGACGCGGGAAGATGTTTTGAACCTGCTGTCTTAATAGTATTAATTATAGTCACGCACAAACGACCGTCACCCTGAGCGGAGTCGAAGGGCTTCGCGTGACGCAACTACCCTTCGACTGCGCTCAGGGTGACAGTAACGTTATCCCCGAACAAATGTTAGTTCAATATCAAGCTTCCGCAGTGGCGGCCTGCGCCTCACGGCTGATCAGCGCCTCGCGGTCAGGGCCGGTTGAAATAAATGTAATTGGCAGATTCAACTCCGCTTCCAGGAACTTCACATAGGCATTCAGTTCTGCCGGGATCGCGTCAAAATCGCGGACGCCGTCCAATGAACTTTGCCAGCCTTTGAACTCCTTGTAAACCGGCTCAACACCTTCGTCACAAAGGTCGTAAGGCACCTGGTCGGTCAAAGTACCGTCGGCAAGACGGTATTGGGTACAAACTTTGATGCTATCGAAAATGGTCAGAACGTCGACTTTCATCATGATCAGCTGGGTTACGCCGTTGATCATGATCGCGTATTTCAATGCGGGCAGGTCGAGCCAGCCTGTGCGGCGCGGACGACCGGTAGTTGCACCAAATTCGCGGCCTTCCTGACGGATCTTCTCGCCTATTTCGTCATTCAGCTCAGTCGGAAACGGACCGCTTCCCACACGGGTACAGTAAGCTTTGAAAATACCGAAAACCTCTCCGATCTGACGTGGCGCAATGCCCAATCCGGTTGAAGCACCGGCAGTCATGGTGGTAGAGCTGGTTACGAACGGGTATGAGCCGAAATCGATATCGAGCAACGAACCTTGTGCGCCTTCTGCGAGCACAGTTTTGCCCTGCGTCAACGCGTCGTTCACTACGTATTCGCTGTTCACCAGCTTGAATTGTTTCGTAAACTCGATTGCATCGAAGAATTTTTCCTCAGCTGCTGGCAATGTTTCCGAGTAGTCGAATGAATAGAAATCAAGGATTACTTTGTGTGCATCGACGAGTTTCTTGTATTTGGCGGCAAAATTAGGCGAAAGAATATCTCCTACGCGCAAACCCAGGCGCGCTACCTTATCCTGGTAAGCAGGGCCGATGCCACGTAAAGTTGAACCGATCTTGGAATCACCTTTCGAACGCTCGTAAGCAGCGTCGAGCAGGGCGTGGGTAGGAAGGATCAGGGAAGCCTTTTTAGATACAAACAAATTGCTGATCAGGTCCAGGTTATATTTCGCGAGACCTTCAATTTCTCTTTTGAACACAACGGGATCCAGCACGACGCCGTTACCGATGATATTCTGGATATCGCTCCGGAAAATCCCCGATGGGATCTGGTGCAAAACGTGTTTGATACCGTCAAACTCCAATGTGTGTCCGGCATTCGGCCCACCCTGAAAACGGGCTACAACCTGATAGCGTGGCGCCAGGACATCCACAATTTTTCCTTTTCCCTCGTCTCCCCATTGAAGACCAAGTAGTACGTCAACTTTCATTCAAATATTGGATTACTGAAACTTAATATGGTGTAAGTGGCCCGGTAATGGGTGCATTACCGGGCCTGATCGTGAAATTATCTGTCTTCGTAAACTGCCGTTTCCCGCGGTGCCTCCGTGCGGTTCTGGCAATTTTCCTTGTTGCAGTTTCCGTAGAAAATAAGCGAGTGGTGCATTACGCTGAAATTCAGCATCTCTCCTACCATGTTCTGGATCGATTGGATTCGCGGATCGCAGAACTCCATTACTTTATGACAATCTGTACAAATCAGGTGGTCGTGCTGCTTGTTACCGTACGACTTTTCGAATTGCGCAAGGTTTTTGCCAAACTGATGCTTGGTAACCAGGTCGCAGTCCACCAGAACGTCCAGCGTGTTGTAGACGGTCGCCCGGCTCACCCTGTAACGCTTGTTTTTCATGCTGATATACAGTTCATCTACATCGAAATGATCCTCCCTGGTATAAATTTCTTCGAGTATCGCAAAGCGCTCGGGCGTTTTACGAAGTCCCTTATTTTCCAGGTAAGCCGTTAATATTTTCTTAGCGGCCTCGAAATTTGGTTTGCTGGCTTGTGGCATATCTCTGATATTCTTGCGCGAAAATACGCTTTTTTACTTAAATCATTCTCACATTCGCAAGCATAGTCTTGCTACTTCATTAATTACCAATCCAATAACACTATGGAGCGGCAATGGTTCAATATGGCTATTTCCCGCTCAGATTGGTGTCGAAACGCTGCACATTATAAACGCCTTCAACCTGTTCCAGTTTCTGGATCAGAATATCCAAGTGCCTGGTATCCTGCACGTAAAGTTTAATATCCCCGTTAAAAACACCGTCCTTGGTATCGATCGTCAGCCCGCGCATATTGATGTGCAGCTCGTTTGAAATGATCCGCGTCACGTCGTTGACCAAACCCACCCGATCGGTACCCGACAGATAGAGTCCCGCGAGGAATGCCTCCTCCTTGCCCGACCATTTGGCCTTGATAATGCGGTTGCCATGCTTGGACATCAACTCGGCCGCGTTGGGGCACGTCGTGCGGTGTATTTTAATGCCTTCGTTGATCGTCACGAACCCGAAAACGTCGTCGCCGGCAATGGGGTTACAGCATTGCGCCAGTTTGTAGTCGATCTTATCCATGTCGTCGCCGATCAGCAGCGTGTCGCTGTCAGCACGGTCGCCATGAATCTGTTTTAAATATTTGGTAAGCGCCTTGCCGTCGGTTCCCGTAGTTGGCGCGGCACTGCTGGATGCACCGTTTTCTGCTGCTTTCTTTTCCTTCGCATCCCGGTCGCGCTTGAACCGTTTCAGGTCGTCGATCGGAATATACCCCTTGCCGATCCTGTAAAAGAAATCAGTGGTGGTTTTACATTCGAAAAATGCCCTGAGCTGGTTCATTACCTCCGCGGTAGCGTCCATTCCCAGTATCTTGAGTTTTTTCTCTACGAACTGGCGGCCATCCGTCTCATACCTGCGGTTTTCCTCTTTCAGGAAATCCTTGATCCGCGCCCTCGCTTTGGAAGTTACTACAATGCGCAGCCAGTCCTCGTTGGGTTTTTGTTTGCTTGAAGTAATGATCTCGATCTGATCACCATTATTCAAAACGTAGCTGATCGGCACGAGTATACCGCCCACTTTGGCGGCCATACAATGTGCTCCTACCTCCGAGTGGATATCGAATGCAAAGTCCAGCGCCGTTGAACCGGCCTGCAACACCTTCAGTTCGCCTTTTGGAGTAAATACAAATACCTCTTCATTAAACAGATTACTACGGAATTCGTCCAAGAACTCGATAGCGGCCGTTTTATCCCCGAATCCATTTTCCAGCGTCTCGCGCACCTGCGTGATCCACTGCTCGATATTGCCTTTTACCTTCGTATCATTTCCTTTGTACTTCCAGTGCGCCGCATACCCTTTCTCTGCGATCTCGTCCATGCGCGACGTGCGTATCTGCACCTCCACCCATTGCCCGCTCTTACTCATTACTGTCGAGTGCAGTGACTGGTACCCGTTCGCCCGCGGTGTGCTCAGGAAGTCTTTCAACCGGTCGGGGTTGGGCTTGTAATGGTCGGTAACAATGGAATAGGCCTGCCAGCAGATCGCTTTTTCGCGGTCGCTTTCCGGCGGCGATTCCAGTACGATTCGGATCGCGAAAAGGTCATAAATTTCCTCAAAAGGTTTGTTCTGCTTCCGCATCTTGTTCCAGATCGAATAGATCGACTTGGGGCGGCCCTTCAATATAAAATTCAGCCCTGCCGATTCGAGATCCTGGGCGATGGGTTCCATAAACTTCGAAATAAAGCGGTCGCGGATATTTTTCGTCTCGCGCAGCTTCCTGGCAATGGCCCTATACTCTTGGGGTTCGGTGTATTTCAAATAAAGCTCTTCGAGCTCCGACTTAATGCTGTACAACCCCAGCCGGTGCGCGAGCGGGGCGTAAATGAATATCGTTTCCGAAGCGATTTTGAGCTGCTTGTCGCGCGGCATACTGTCGAGCGTCCGCATATTATGAAGGCGGTCGGCGAGCTTTACGAGGATCACCCGCACGTCGTCAGAGAGCGTGAGCAGCATTTTCCGGAAGTTCTCGGCCTGCTGCGACGAGCCATATTCAAACCGGCCTGAAATTTTCGTCAGCCCGTCGATGATCTTCGCTACTTTTTTACCGAAAAGACGTTCGATATCGTCGATACCCATATCGGTATCCTCCACGACGTCGTGCAGCAATGCCGCCACGATGCCGGTGGTACCGAGCCCGATCTCTTCCACCACGATTTGCGCCACCGCAAGCGGGTGGTAAATATATGGCTCTCCCGACCGGCGCCGCATGTCTTTATGCGCATCGACGGAAGTATAAAAGGCTTTTTTGATTAATTTAGCATCATTATCCTTCAAAAAAGGTTTGGCTGTTCTTAAAAGCCGGCGGTATTTTTTGAGGATGTCCTTACGCTCCTGTTCCAGGTCAATGTTGAGGGATTCAACCAGTTGCTCCACTGCTATATTCAAATTGGTATGCTTCACCAAAATAACAAATTTTAGCGACATTTTTCAACACGCTTTTACCCAAAGATAAAATTTCGGAAAAAGTTTGGAAGTTTTTAAAAAATAGGAATACCTTTGCACTCCCAATTCGACGATCGAGTTGAAAACGGGGTAAAGTGAGCGGGCGTGGCGGAACTGGTAGACGTGCTAGACTTAGGATCTAGTGCCGCAAGGCGTGGGGGTTCGATTCCCTCCGCCCGTACGAAATACAAGGGAATGACGGGGCGTCAGATTCCTGTTTTGTTTGGGAAATGAGTTGCTCCGTAGTATTGAAACCCGTCAAATGCCCTCAGGACTTCGTTTTGAGGGCATTTTTATTTTTTCAGTTCAAATGTAACAAAGGTATTTACCAATAGCTTAGCGACACATGGAAGTTTTGTTAGAAAAGAGTTCGCCGACCTTAGCCTCTCTGAAAGTAACGTTGACCAAGGAAGATTATCAGCCAAAAGTTGATAAAACGATCAAGGATTATTCGAAACGCGTGAACCTGAAAGGATTTCGTCCCGGCAAAGTACCATCCCATGTGATCCAACGCATGTATGGTAAAAGCATTCTGGTTGACGAGGTGAACAATATCCTCAGCAATGCGGTAAGCAACTACATCCGCGAAAACAAACTGCAGGTTGTAGGTGATCCTGTACCTGATCGCGACAAAGCGGCAGAAGTGAACTGGGACACCCCGAGCGCTTTCGAATTCAGCTACGACCTCGGTATTGCTTCCGATTTCGAAGCAAACCTGGCTGAGCTGCCCGCTGTAAAGCGTTACACGATCAATGTTGATGATAACGAACTGACTAAGACGATCGACAGCCTTCGCGAGCGTTTTGCCGACAGCATTCACCCTGAGGTAAGCGAGGCAGGAGACATGATCTTCGGTGAGTTGAAACAGGAATCGACCGAATTTACAACCCGCACAGCGATCCCTACCAAGCAGGTTAAAGAAGAAGCTGTTGCGAAGTTCATCGGTGCGAAAAAAGGTGATGTGATCACTTTCGATATTCAGGATACATTTACCGACGAGTCGGCGATCGCCCACGTAACCGGTAAAAAGAAAGAAGATATCGCTGAACTTTCTGGCGAATATACATTGACCGTTGAAGACGTAACGCGCTCTGCACCAGCTGCATTGACGCAGGAGTTTTTCGATAAAGTATTGGGGCCAGGCCAAGTTGAAAGCGAAGAGCAGTTCAACGAGAAGGTTCTTGAAATCATCAAAGGCAACTACGAGCGCGAAACAGAAGCATTGCTACGCCGCGATATCGAGACTGCATTGCTGGATTCCATTTCAATCGAATTGCCGGAAGAGTTTTTGAAAAACTGGTTGGAGCGTACCAACGAAGGCAAATTCACCCGCGAGCAGATCGACGAGCAATTCGGTGATTTCGCGAAATCATTGAAACTGAGCCTGATCAAAAACAAGATCGCCGACAAATCGGAAGTTAAAGTAGAATACCCTGAAATCTTGGCATTTACCCGCGAAATGGTGAAAGGTCAGTTCGGAATCTACGGCGACGACGAATCGATGAGAGAAACGATCGACCGCGTTGCACAAGGGTACCTTGCCGATAAAGAACGTGACAACTATACGAGCGTGTTCAACCAGGTGTTTGACAACAAGGTTCTCGAAGTTATCCGCGGCCAGGTAAGCACCGACGAGCAGACCGTAGAAGTATCAGAATTCGAAAAACTGGTGAAAGGCGAAGTGGAAGCCGAAGCCTGATTTTCAGAAATATAAAAAGCATTTTTTTTCACCGTCCCGGGTAACCGGGCGGTGTTTTTTTATTTAAAGCCAATGCGTTCGCGCTCCTCTCCTATTTGCCGGATAATGCCGTCGCCGAACAACTGCCGAAATTTCATTTTCCATTGATCCAGCTCGTTTTGCAACCGACGGTTCTCCGCCAGAATGCGGGTATTCTCCTGCCGGAGCCACTCAGTCTCCGACATGGAGATATCAATGCCCAGCAACTCCGGCAACGGCACGTCGAGCAGTTTGGCTACATTTTCAAGCCTTGAAACTGAAAGTTCGGTACGTCCGCGTTCGATATCGCCATAGGCTGTCGTCGACAGCCC
Source organism: Dyadobacter sp. OTU695 (assembly GCF_038440355.1). NCBI lineage: Bacteria > Pseudomonadati > Bacteroidota > Cytophagia > Cytophagales > Spirosomataceae > Dyadobacter > Dyadobacter sp. OTU695. Next base: position 104,855 of record NZ_JASATN010000021.1, read on the forward strand.
GAGCATGTCTGCCATATTTTCCTGCGAAAGGCCTTTTTGCAGCCTTATCTGTCTAATTTTCTCTGATAAATTGGATGTCACGTTCATAATGTCCGATTATAATGCGTGGTACAACGTTTTTATGCTGCAATGTAATCTTTTATGATGGCTGCTGACTGTCGCATTTTTCGATAAATTGTCGCCGAAATTGACAAGGATTATTCGGTGAAATAGTCAAATTTGTGCCATGCAACCGGGAAACCAGCGGCGATATAAACAGAAACTAAGCTATATTGCTTTTTGTTCTCGAAGTCGGTTACCCTTTAACTATTGATTAATTAAAATTTAAATTTTTCGATGAATCACGGAAATGAATTTAGAAAATATGCCGTTCACCACCTGGGAATGAATGGTCTGACGGTCGACGGTTATATGAACCACACTGTTGAAAACATGACCCGTTCGGTAATCGAGGAGCGTCCTATGAACTTCCGCGAGGTCGACGTATTCTCCCGTCTGATGGCCGACCGCATTATATTTATGGGTACCGGGGTGGACGACAACATCGCCAACATCATCGTGGCCCAGCTACTCTTCCTCGAATCGGCAGATCCTAAAAAGGACATTCTGATGTATATCAACAGCCCGGGCGGTTCGGTTTATGCCGGCTTGGGTATTTACGACACCATGCAATATGTTCGCCCTGATGTAGCGACCGTATGTACCAGCCTCGCGGCGTCTATGGGCGCGGTGTTGCTCGCAGGCGGCGCGGCAGGCAAGCGCTCGGCGCTCCCGCACGCACGTGTGATGATCCACCAGCCATCGGGCGGCGCACAAGGCACTTCGGTCGACATTGAGATCACCACCCGCGAGATCGTGAAGCTGCGTCACGAACTGTACGAGATCCTTGCCAACCACACTGGTCAGACGCCAGAGCAAATTGCATTGGATTCGGACCGCGACAAATGGTTAAAAGCGCTGGAGGCAAAAGAATACGGCTTGATCGACGAGGTCCTGACCCGCGACAAATAAGCTGAATAGCCATTCAAAATATCGCCCCGGCAGTACTCTGTCGGGGCGTTTTTAGTATATGGCCTAACCTTGATTTGGTAACCCGGTCAAAAAACCGGAAATTTGTAAATAAGATAACCACTAATTGTCAATTGAAAAGGAGATTTGAAACATTACGTTCGGTCTTCTTGTTACTTTGACTCACATGTTTGTTTAACACGGCTTTTGCGTTTTTAGAGCCGGAAACATTCACCAAACTGCTAAAATCGAATCGATGGCACAAGTAAGTTGTTCGTTCTGCGGACGTAAGAAAAGCGAAGTAGATTTGCTTCTTTCCGGAATTGACGCTCACATTTGTAACCACTGCATTGCCCAGGGGCATCAGGTCGTTACGGAAGAGCTGGGACCGAAAGAGGATAAAAAAGAGAAGAAATCGAAACTTCCTAAATTAAAGCCCATTCCCCCTGTTGAAATCAAGCATTTCCTCGAACAATATGTCATTGGCCAGGACGAAGCGAAACGCTCACTGGCGGTGGCGGTATATAACCATTACAAACGCCTCAACCAGGCAAACACCGACGACGACGTTGTAATAGAGAAATCCAACATCATCATGGTAGGCGAAACGGGTACCGGCAAAACCTATCTGGCGAAATCCATCGCCCGCATTCTGCAGGTACCTTTTTGCGTAGCGGACGCGACGGTTGTGACGGAGGCAGGTTATGTGGGTGAAGATGTGGAAACGATCCTGACGCGCCTGCTCCAGGCTGCGGATTATAATGTGGAAGCTGCCGAGCGTGGTATTGTTTATATTGATGAAATTGACAAAATCGCCCGTAAGTCGGACAACCCCTCTATTACCCGTGACGTAAGCGGTGAGGGTGTTCAGCAGGCTCTGCTCAAACTACTCGAAGGGTCGGTTGTAAATGTGCCGCCGCAGGGAGGCCGCAAGCATCCGGACCAAAAGATGATCAGCCTCAACACCGACAATATCCTGTTCATTTGCGGCGGTGCATTCGACGGCATCGAACGCCACATCGGAAAGCGGATCAATACACGTCCGATCGGCTTCTCCGGCGACAACCGCATTATAGAGATCTTCGACAAAGGCAACCTGATGCGGTACGTAACGGCAATGGACCTTAAATCTTTCGGCTTGATACCCGAATTGATCGGTCGTCTGCCTGTGCTGACGCATTTGAACCCGCTGGATCGCGAAACATTACGACGCATCCTGACAGAACCGAAAAACGCTTTGGTAAAACAATATGCCAAGCTTTTCGCGATGGAAGGCATTACCCTACATTTCGAAGAGGCGGTACTCGACTACATTGTCGACCAAGCGATGATTTACAAATTAGGCGCCCGTGGTCTGCGTGCGATCTGCGAATCGATCATGACCGACGCGATGTTCGACCTGCCGTCGCAGAAAGACGTAAAAGAATTCACGCTGTCGCTCGACTATGCGAAGGATAAATTCGAAAAATCTTCCATGTCCTTACTTCGCTCAGTAGCTTAGTAGTCATTGCATTAGCATTTTTACAAGCGCCCTGCCTCTTTCAAAGAAGCAGGGCGCTTCTTTTTTCATCCCAATAATCCTATTTTTACACAAAAACACTATATTATTTAAATGGAAACCTGGCTCATAAATAAGTCGATTGTTGTTATCGGGGGTACCACCGGCGCGGGACTTTCCGCGGCACAAGCCTTCGTGCGTAACGGCGCGAACGTAGTGGTAGTGGGGCGCAACCCTGAAAGCTGCCTGATGGCAGAACTAAACCTGGGAAGCAACGCAAGGGCCAAACAGGGCGATGTTACGCAGCAACAAACAGCGCTGGATGCGATCCAGCTCTGTATCCGCGAATTCGGAAGTTTCGACGCATTATATCACGCTCCGGAAGAACACGAGGAGCCTGCGACCGACGGCCCGTTGCATCAGCTGAACCTTGAAAGCTGGCGCAAGGCACTGGATCAGAACCTAACTTCGCTGATGCTGTCCAACCAGGCCGCTGTAAGGACTTTTATGGGGATGAACAAAGGCGGATCTATTCTGAACCTTAGCCCGGAAAGCCCGTCGACGGACGGCAACCTGGCCAGCCATGCGCGTGCCACTTCGAAAGCAGCTGTGATCGGCTTTTCTAAATCCATTGCGGCGACCTATGCTGAACATGATATCCGCGTCAACGTGATCTCAACCGGGACCTCAACACCCGCCGATCTGGATGGTGCCGCCGTGTATCTTCTGTCCGATCATGCACGGTTTACGAATGGTCAGCTGCTCGTAGTCGACGGTGGCCGGAGTGTGCTGGAAGAGCAATACTAACGGCCGGTAAAACGGCTGCGCTGTGAAGAAATTGCTATAAACGCAGAGAGAATCGCTTTTTTTCTTTTATTCGCGTAAAATAGTTCACCAGACACCGTACTCCTATGGCTACCGGACCGATTGTAACCCTTACAATAAATCCTGCGCTCGACAAAAGTTCTAATGTATCGCGCATTGTCCCCGACAATAAACTGCGTTGTGACACACCCAATTTTGAGGCAGGAGGCGGAGGTATTAACGTAGCCAAGGCTATTCACCGTCTCGGAGGCAACCCGATTGCTATCTTTACCGTTGGTGGCCCCACAGGCCAGCGCCTGCACAAGCTCGTGAAAAGCGAGGGTGTAGAAACGATGGTGATCGAAACCAAACAGTGGACGCGCGAAAACTTTCACGTATTGGAAACCAGCACCGGCTTTCAGTACCGCTTCGGAATGCCCGGCACCGAAATGATGCCGACAGAAGTACGAGCGATCCTCGAAACAATGGAGGAGCTCGACCCGAAACCATCTTACATTATCGCCAGCGGCAGCCTTCCGCCGGGTGTACCCTCCGACTTTTACGGGCAAATCGCTAAAATAGCCCATAACCAGGGCGCAAGGTTCATTGCCGATACTTCCGGCGATGCCCTTCGCTATGCTACCGAGGCGGGCGTATATCTTTTAAAGCCGAATATCATTGAGCTAAGCGAGCTGGTAGGTGTCGATAAGCTGGAAATGGACGAGGTCGACGATGCGGCACGCGCACTCATCATACGCGGGCAATGCGAGATCGTGATGGTATCTATGGGCGCTATGGGCGCCATGCTCGTCACCGAAGACCAGGTGGAACACATCCCTGCTCCCCCCGTGCAACCAAAAAGCACGGTTGGCGCCGGCGACAGTATGCTGGCGGGGATTGTATGGACATTGTCGCAAGGCAAATCCTACCGCGAAGCCGTACGAATGGGCGTTGCATGTGGTACGGCTGCCACGATGAACTCAGGTAGTGAGCTATTTAGAATGCAGGACGTAAACCGCCTGCTCGACTGGCTGAACCGTTACGGAAAACGTTACTCGGCCAGCTGATCAAATCTATGTACGAACAAATAGTAAGAAATCGGGGGTACGGTCTTTTTTAAAAAAATTAAAAAGATTTGTCATGTCCGAAACACATTCCCGCCGTCAGTTCGCGAAAATTACCGCAGCTACTGCCGCAGCCCTTACTTTCAAGCCATTTTACATCCTTCACGCCAAGCCCAAAGCGGATGGCGAGGTGATTGGCCACGGTAGTCACCGCTATAAGGTGCACCAGGGCTGGGGCAACCTCGATGCGTCCCAGTTCCCGGTCAACAACTGTCATGAAATGGTGCAGGACAGCAAAGGTCGGCTGATTATGGTGGGAGATGAGGTCAAAAACAACATCCTTGTGTACGATCGCTCTGGCAAGCTGCTCGAAAGCTGGGGACACGAGTTTCCCGGTGGGCATGGTCTTACCCTATGGAATGCGAACGGAGAAGAATTTCTATTCATCAGCGATCCCAATATCGGCAAAGTCTTCAAAACAGATTTGAAAGGAAAAGTCTTGCTGACGATCGAACACCCGTCGAAAGTAGGTGCCTATAAAGAAGCCGACCCGTTCAAGCCGACCGAAACGGCCATCGGGCCCGACGGTACTATTTACATCGCCGACGGCTACGGCTCACAATGGATTTTGAGATACACCCCCAAAGGCGAGTTTATCGACAAGTTCGGCGGTTCGGGCGACGGTGACGCGCAGTTCTCCACCGCCCACGGCATTGCAATCGATTACCGCGACAAAGCCAACCCGACGCTGATAGTCACTTCGCGCGCGCACAATGCATTCAAAAAATTTACATTAGACGGCAAATATCTCAGCACCATATTCCTACCCGGTGCATATGTTTGCCGGCCGGTTTTCAAGGACGACACCCTTTACGCGGGCGTTTGCTGGTCGCGTCTGCGCTACCTTAACCAAACTCCTAATTCCGGCTTCGTAACGATTATCGACAAATCCAATAAAGTAATCTCCAATCCGGGCGGTACCAAACCGGAGTACAAAAACGGCGAGCTGCAACTGATGTTACAGGAAAAGCCGATATTCATGCACTGCCACGATGTTTGCGTAGACAACGATCACAACATTTACGTTTGCCAGTGGAATGCGAAGAAGACGTATCCGGTAAAGCTGGAAAGAGTTTAAGTAAATAGAATAGCTGGTCCGCTGGCAGATGTCAGCGGATCAGCCTGATAGTGATCCCGTTCACGACCATCGTTGAAACGGTCAGAATACCATAAGCGGCCCCGATCGGCATGATCGGTACCAGCCATGCCACCCCCACCAGGAAAGCAACGAACCCATAGCCTGCCAGCAACAAACCATACAATATCCTGATCGCCGCGTCCGACCCTTGCTGCGAATGCGTGAAAACCGCCAGGGTGGAGGTCATGATCGGGAAAGGCGTCAATATTCCGCTCCACGTCGGACCGAGATAATCGGCCGCCTGGGTCAGCACTACCACGAAAAGCGTCGCTACCAGCATCCTCAGCGGAATATCCCAGGATGGCTGCTTTTTGAAATCGGCTTTTGTTTTAGGTTTTGGAAAAAAATACAAGACGAGCGTCAGCACCACCATATTGAGCCCAACCCCAGCCGCAAGGGAAATATCCCGTCCCAGAGAAAGCAATGCAACGACGAAAAACGCCCCATAGCTAAGCAATACGGTCGGCAGCCAGCGCATCCGCGCGGAAAGTGTGGCATACACCAACGCAAAAAGCATTGTACCGATAGACCCCAGCAATGCCGAAGTGATCGTCGATGCGGCGAATGCAGCGCCGTGTTCCAATGCGATGAAAAAGGAGATCGGCCCCGCCACCCATGGAAACCCGCCGATCCAGCCGCCAAGTCCCTCGCCCCATTTGCGGACGGCCATAGTTACCCCGGCAATGAGCGGGGGCATGAGCATAATTTTGGTTAAAAGCAGATCGGACAATGATTTGATGCGGCAAAATGGAGCACAAATTTACATTTAAGGGCCTAATCCACTGAAAATTTAAGAAAATACTTCCCGATTTTAATTGCAACACAGTTGCAATCATCTTATTTTTGCAACGTTGTAACAAAAAGAGCATAACCCACTTCGAGCCGTCCCCAATGTCTTTCGCCAAAAACTTCCTTTTTACCATCCTGCTGGCGTTGCTTTCGGTTGCGGCCAATGCACAGAAACCGGCTTGCGAATGCTTCGTGAAAGGAGTGGTGAAAGACCGGCACACCAGCCAGCCCATTGTAGGTGCTACCGTGCTAATCGTCGGGCAAAGCAATGGCGTTTTTACGGATGAGAACGGCCGTTATGAGATCAGGAACCTGTGTCCGGGAAATTATACGCTTGAATGCCGCATTGTCGGTTACAGCCCGTTCCAGCAAAAGGTCGACCTGACGGCCGGGCATGAAGAAAATTTCAACCTGCTCGAACAGGAAGTGCATTTGCGCGACGTGGAAATCACGGCGCATCGCACCGATGCACCTTCCTCACAGCCGCTAACCACTATTTCCGGCGCCGATCTGGATAAAACACGCGGACAAACGCTGGGCGAGAGCCTGAAAGGCGTTACAGGCGTTACGACATTACAAACCGGCTCATCTATTTCAAAACCGGTCATCCACGGCCTGCACAGCAACCGTGTGCTCATTATGAACAACGGCATTCGCCAGGAAGGCCAGCAGTGGGGCTCCGAGCACGCGCCGGAGATCGATCCGTTCATAGCAACCAGAATATCGGTCGTGAAAGGCGCTGCCGGTGTACGGTATGGATCGGATGCGATTGGCGGTGTCATTTTAGTGGAGCCGGAAGAGCTGCCTGTCGACAAGCCGATCACCGGCGAGCTGAATGCGGTGGGCTTTTCCAATGGTCGGCAGGGCGTGTTATCCGGAACTGTGCAGGGCGGGCTAAATTTTGTGAAAGGTTTTGGGTGGCGTGCACAGGGTACGATCAAACGTGGCGGAAACATCCGCACACCCAATTATTTCCTCGATAATACGGGCATTAGCGAAAACAATTTCTCGTTGGCGGCGGGCTACCGCAATAAGGGCTTGGGCATTGATGTTTTTTACAGTCGTTTTGATACACAAATCGGCATTTTCTCCGGCTCGCACATCGGCAGCGTTACGGATTTGCTCAATGTGATCAAAAATGGTGAGCCTTTCGTGAAATCCGGGTTCAGCTATGCCATTAACCGGCCCAACCAGAATGCGACACACGAATTACTTAAAGCCGAAACACATTACCACTTCAAGGATGGTAACCGGCTGCAATGGACGATCGCTCGGCAGTATAATAACCGCAACGAGTTCGACCTGCACCGCCCCCGCAACGATAGCATAGCGGCGCTCAACCATCCCGAACTGACTTTCAAACTCACTTCATTGACAAACGATGTGGTCTGGGACCACAAACCCATCGCCGGGAAGATCAGCGGGCAAATTGGTGTAAGTACATTATACCAATACAACCTCATGAGCGGTCGCCCGCTGATCCCCAACTTTAACCAATTCAATATCGGGCTATTCTGGATCGAGCGGTATGTGACGAGCAAATGGGAGCTTGAAGCAGGCTTGCGCTACGATTACCGCACATTGAAAACCTACCGGATCGTGAACCGCGAGAAGGTTGCGGACCATTTCGATTTCGGCAATTTCTCGGGAACGGCTGGCGCCACTCGCAACTTCTACGACCGCTTTTCCGCGCGTGTGAACGTAGGTACGGCCTGGCGCGCGCCTAACGTGAGCGAGCTGTTCAGCGACGGCGTGCACCACGGCGCAGCCGCGTACGAGAAAGGCGACGCTACTTTGCAACCCGAAAAAGCGCTCAATTCGATTGCCAGCGCAAAATATGCTGCACCGAAATGGAGCCTGGAAGTAGGAGGTTATTACAACTACATATTTGATTTTATTTACCTAAAACCACAACCAGAACCCATTCTGACGATCAGGGGCGCGTTTCCGTATTTCAAATACACTCAAACCGATGCCTCTTTCAAGGGTATCGACGTGTCGGGTAGCTGGGAATTTGTGAAACGCACCACCATTTCGAGTAAACTCACCTACCTGCGCGTGTACGACGAGCGCAACGATGGTTACCTAGTTATGATCCCGCCTAACCGGCTGGACAATCAGCTGAAATACCAACTGGCCGACCGCGGCAAATGGAAGGACGGGTTTATTTCAATCGGAAACCTGCTGGTAGCCGAGCAGAAACGCGTTCCGCCGAACAGCGATTTCTTACCTCCTCCGAAAGCCTATTCGCTTTGGAGCCTTCAAGCCGGCACAACGCTGAAAGTTTCGGAAAAACAACAGCTGGAAATAGGTATCAATGTACAGAACGTGTTCAATACCGTTTACCGGGATTACCTGAACCGCTTCCGCTATTATGCCGACGATATGGGGCGCAATGCATCGCTCCGCCTGAAATGGAAGTTCGGTGCTTAGCGAAGCCCGGCTTAGCGAAGCCCGGCCTGACGAGGCCCGGCCTGAAAATGAATTTTAATACAATACATAAACCTATTACATATGAAAATGAACCGCAAGCTGACCTGGATGCTGCTCGCCGCTATGACAATGGCTTTTGTGCAATGTAAAGATTCGGGCGATGATGTGGAACCGGACGACGAGAACGAGCTGATCACTTCTGTAACATTGAAATTCACCGAACAGGGCACTTCCAACGTCAGTACTTTTTCCTATAAGGATGCCGACGGCGACGGTGGCAATGCACCTACCAAATTCGATACGATTTCACTGAAACCGAATACGACTTATACATTGGCCATCGAGCTGCTTGACGAAAGCAAGTCTCCGGTTGACGATATCACCAAAGAGGTGGAGGAAGAATCTTACGAGCACTTATTCGTCTACACGCCTTCGCCCGCGGCGCTGCTGACCTACACCTACGGCGATAAGGACAAAAACAATTACCCGATAGGGCTCACTGGCTCCGCGAAGACCGGTGCTGCTGGCGACGGAAAACTGAAAGTGCAGCTACGCCACCAGCCAGGCGCCAAAAACGGCACACCTACACCCGGCAGCGACGATGTAAATCTGGATTTTATATTGAAGGTGAAGTAAAACAAAAAGCGCTGTATCAAATATGAT